>NZ_JBMULM010000001.1:0-743922 GCF_049537595.1 Fictibacillus nanhaiensis | reverse complement strand
GAATCTCGTCTAGACAACGTAGTTTACCGTCTTGGTCTTGCTCGTACGCGTCGTGCAGCTCGTCAATTAGTAAACCACGGTCACATCACAGTAAACGGCAAGCGTGTTGATATCGCTTCTTACCGTCTATCTGCTGGCGATGTAATCGGTGTTCGTGAAAAATCTCGCAACTCATCTGCTATTAAAGAAGCAATTGAAGTGAACAACTTCGTACCTGACTTCTTAACATTTGATGAAAACAAATTGGAAGGTACTTTCACTCGCTTACCAGAGCGTTCTGAACTTCCTGCTGAGATCACAGAACAACTTATCGTTGAATTCTACTCTCGTTAATCCGAGTAAAGAAACCCCTAACACCTTTTTTAAAGGTATTAGGGGTTTTTCTTATTTTATAAAAGTTCTTTAAACTTACTTGCTTGTGACTCTAATTGTCGTGCAGAATTTTCAATACCTAAGAACTCTTGCATCGCTTGTTCAATTAATTTCTTATTATTCGTTATGCCTTCTTGTGAACGATGAGTCACGTCATTGATCTTATTTATCTCGCCTGTGATTCCTGAGATATGTGCATTCACTTCTTGAATAGAATCTTGCACGCGATTAGCAAGCTTTCTAACTTCAACCGCTACAACATTAAATCCTCTTCCATGATCACCAGCTCTTGCAGCTTCTATCGCTGCGTTTAAAGCTAACAAATTTGTTTGTGCTGCGATCTCACGTATCGTCTTAACGATATCCTCAATTGAAGTAGCTTGTTTTTTCAGAGATTCTAGAATCAATAAATTTTGTTGAGACTCAGATACTAATTTTTCAGTAGATATCGAGATCTCATTACTTTTCTTTAAGCCTTCTTCTGCGCGTGTAAGCAGCTCTAGAGACATTTGTTGAAGGTTAGATGCAACTGTGATCGTATTATTTTCTCTATTCGTAATATCTGTAGCGATTTTTACCACAGCTGTCACTTTATCATTTTCGTCTAGAACTGGTGTATACGTGGCTTCTAACCAGATAAGTCGCTTTGATTTTGTAACACGTTGAATCTTTTCTTGAAAAGTTTTACCATCTCTTAAGCTTTTCCAAAACCGGTCATATTCTCCACTTCTCAAGAAATCTTCTGTGCAAAATTGTTTATGGATCAATGATGGCATCTCATCAACATGGTATTCCATCGTTGTGGCAAAATTTTTATTAGCCCATAGCACTTTTCCATGCGGGTCAAATTCAATCATGGCTACAGATCGATCGATCGCTGCTAGTACAGCGCTTTCATTCAATACTTGTGAGCTTTTTGTAGAACTGTTTTTGCTTAATGTAATCATTGTTGCATCCCCATTTTCTAGTCGTTTTTTCTAATATTATACTACTAAGGAACTAATTACTAATGAAATGTTCTATGAATATAATAAAAAATCCACACAGCATGCTGCATGGATTTTTGCTTGTTTATGGGTGATTTTTAAGTATGGATCAGTCTACTTCTTTCCCCATACTTTCTTGTAAAATATAGAACCATTGCTCGCGTGTTAATGGTAACTTTGCTGCGTTTACAGCGACTTCAATACGGTTCATTTTTCCACTTCCTACAATCGGCATAATCTGTGAAGGATGCTTTAACAGCCACGCATAAGCGACTTCATCAATGGAAGCGGCTTCTGTTTCACTAGCCACTTTCTCTAATGCCTTTTTCACGCGTACTGCTTTCTCATCGTTACCATTAAACAATCTTCCTCCTGCAAGAGGAGACCACGCCATCGGTCTTACTTTTTCTTTTTGAAGGTGGTTGATGGTACCATCAAAGAACGGCTGTTCATGAAGAACGGATAACTCAATCTGATTTGTTACAAGTGGGCCATTGTACTCATTCTGCAGCATTTCCATTTGTTTAGGCGTAAAGTTAGAAACTCCAAAATGCTTAACTTTCCCCTCTTTTCTCAAGATGTGGAATGCTTCTGCTGTTTCAACTGGGTCCATAAAGGGATCTGGGCGATGAATCAACAATACATCTACATAATCTGTATTCATCTTCTGCAATGAATTTTCTGCAGAAGAGATGATATGTTCTTTACTCGTATCATAGGATTTTATCGTATGCTCAGGACGATTGTCAGATATGAGTTTAATGCCACACTTCGTCACGATCTCAATCTCTTGTCTTAAGGATGGTTTGAGAGCAAGTGCTTGTCCAAACAGCTCTTCACACATGTAATTACCATAAATATCAGCATGATCAAATGTTGTAATTCCCGCTTCTATACATCGTTCCATAAGTGAAAGAAGCTCTTCAGGTGAGAGATTCCATTCTGTTAAACGCCAATGACCATGAACAATCTGTGAAAATTGAAGGTCTTCTGCTAATTGAATTTTCTTCAAAACAAACACACTCCTTAATAACGTTTGAGAGGAACCCCGTTTCAACAAGGTTCCTACACTTTTTTAGTATCTGATCAACGTGTACTTTTTCTTTCCGCGTCGGATGATGACAAACTTGTTTTCGATACGGTCGTTCTCACCAATCATATAAGCTGTATCTTGAACCTTTTCGCCATTGATTGATACAGCTCCATTCGTTACATCTTCTCTAGCCTGTCTTTTAGATGGAGAAATCTTCGCCTCAACAAGAAGGTCTACAATATTTAAGTCTTCCGAATTATTTGCGTTGAACGAAGGAACGTCCTTGAACCCTTGTTCGATCTCAGCAGCCGTTAAGTCTGAAAGATTTCCACTGAAAAGTGCTTCTGTGATCTTTACTGCTTGCTTGTAAGCTGCTTCTCCGTGAACAAGAGTAGTTACTTCTCGACCTAACGCTTTTTGTGCTTCACGTTTTTCTGGTGCTTCAGCTAAGGATTTTTCAAGTGCTTCAATTTCTTCTTTAGATAAGAAAGTGAAGTATTTTAGCCAGTTGATTACATCCGCATCTGCTGCGTTCACCCAGAACTGGTAGAACTCGTATGGAGTCGTTTTTTCTGCATCTAGCCAGATTGTTCCTGATGCTGTTTTACCAAACTTCGTACCATCTGCTTTTGTGATTAGCGGAATTGTTAGTCCGAATGCTTTCTCTTCCTCACCGGAGCGACGAATCAGTTCCATACCAGCTGTAATATTCCCCCACTGATCACTTCCGCCGATTTGAAGTTTTACGTTTTCTTTTTGGAAAAGATTAAGAAAGTCATACGATTGTAAGATCATGTATGAGAACTCGGTAAAAGAAATTCCCGCTTCTAAACGAGAGTCAACAGAATCTTTGGCAAGCATGTAGTTAACTGAGAAATTTTTTCCAACATCACGAAGAAACTCAATCATCGTAAGTTGACTTAACCATTCATAGTTATTCACTGTTCTCGCTGGATTAGTTTCTCTTTCAAAATCAAGCAGTCTTGAAAGCTGATTTTTAATCTTGTCTGTCCATTGAACAACAATCTCAGCTTCATTTAATGTTCTTTCTGTCTGTCTACCACTTGGATCACCAATCAAACCTGTTCCACCACCAACTAATGCAAACGGCTGATGTCCAGCTTCTTGGAATCGTTTGAGTGTGAGGATCGGTAACAGATTTCCGATATGAAGACTGTCTGCAGTTGGATCGAATCCGCAATAAAGCTTTACTATTCCCTTTTCAAGTTCTTTTTGTAGCCCCTCTTGATCCGTTACTTGATTAAGAAGACCTCTAAATTCTAGATCTTGTAGAATATTCATTTCTATCTTTCCTTCCGTAATTTAATGATGTTAATTGACAATAAAAAAAGTCCCTCTCCAGTTGGAAAGGGACGTGATGACTATCTCGCGGTACCACCCTAATTAAAAGCCAAACTATTGGCTTTTCACTTCATTTCGTAACGGTTTTATCCGTTCTCTGCTACTTAACGTTCACAGAGACAGCTCCAGGAGGTAATTCACAGCATGCCTTTGCACTGGTTCGCATCAACCACCAGCTTTCTGAAACAGGGAGACACCTGCTACTCATTCCTATCTTCGCTTTCAACATATAATAATCTTCATTTATTTTTACCACACAGATGAATTTCATGTCAATCTTCATCTTCAAAAACGGTGTTCTATCATAAATCGACCTTATGTTATAATACACGAGGGGGAGGGATTACCAAATGATGTCTCGTTTTGATGAAATGAAGCAAAAATGGGAGAAATTTGTCCACTTTTTGAAGGAAAAAGGAATTATTCGAACAGCACGAATTACATATAACGTCACATGGAACATGTTTTTGATCGTAACTGTACTACTTATTCTAGGAGGGGTTTTCGCCGCAGGTGTTGGAGCTGGTTTCTTTGCTTCACTCGTAAAAGACGAACCTGTACGAGCACACACTTCAATGAAAGAAGATATTTATAATTATGAAGAAACGAGTACCGCTTATTTTGCTAATAAAACGTACCTAGGGAAGCTTCAATCTGATCTAGATAGACAAGAGATCAGTTTAAAAGAAGTTTCTCCTTATGTGTTAAAGGCTGTTATATCAACAGAGGATCAATATTTTTATGAACATGAAGGAGTAGTGCCAAAAGCCATCTTCCGCGCCATGTTCCAAGAGTTTTCTGGTGCTTCTGTTGTTACAGGAGGTAGTACACTCACTCAACAGCTCATCAAAAATCAAATTCTAACGAATGAAGTATCTTTTGATCGAAAAGCTAAAGAAATCTTACTAGCGATGAGACTTGAAAAAGTTCTTAAAAAGGATGAGATCTTAGAAGCTTACTTAAACATCGTACCTTACGGAAGGAATTCTTCCGGTCGAAATGTTGCAGGAATACAAGCTGCTGCAGAAGGTGTCTTTGGAGTACCTGCATCCAAACTAAACCTAGCTCAATCCGCTTATCTATCTGGACTTCCAAAGAACCCTTTCGTTTATACCCCTTTTAATAAAGGTGGAGAGCAAAAGGAAGACATGACTGCTGGAATTAAGCGTATGCAAACTGTCCTTAGTCGCATGTTATCTGCCGGTTCCATTACACAAGCTGAATATGATGAAGCTATGAAATATGATATTAAGAAGAATCTTACAACAAAAAAGCAGTCTTCGTTTGAAAGATATCCATACTTAACAGTTGAAATTCAAAGACGTACAGTAGATTTACTAACAAAATTGAATGCTGAAAAAGATGGAAAGAAACTAAGCGATTTGAGCGCTGAGGAATTCAAAGAGTATGAGGATAATGCACGTACTCAAGTTAGACAAAAGGGAATTAAAATTTTCACAACTATAGATCAAAAAATATATGACGATATGCAACAGGTAGTAAAAAATGATAATTTATTCGGCCCTGCTAATCAATACGTTTATAACAGCAAAGGACAAAGAATCAAACTTGATAAGCCCGAGCCTGAAGAAGTCGGTGCAACGCTTATAGAAAACAAGACAGGAAAGATCATCAGCTTTGTTGGCGGGCGTGATTTTAACCGTGAACAAACCAACCATGCGATGAGAGCTCCTCGTCAAAACGGATCAACAATGAAACCATTGCTTGCTTATTCTTACGCTTTAGAAACTGGTAAAGTTCAACCAGGCTCAATCGTACCTGATACACCGATTGCATTAGGAACATGGAAACCAAATAACTATGATATGGATTTTGATGGTCTTGTTTCGGTTCGACATTCATTGAAAAAATCGAGAAACATACCAGCTATTAAATCTTATCAGCGTGTTGATCATATGAAAGCAACCGAGAAGCTGATGCAGATGGGTGTAACAAGCCTTACAAAGGGTGATCGCACACAAAATGCAATGGCACTAGGTGCCTTAGATGTAGGAATCACCGTTGAAGAAAACGTTAACGCTTTCTCTACCTTCGCAAACGGAGGAAACTTTGTTGATGCATACATGATTGAGCGCATAGAGTCTAATGATGGTGAAGTCATCTACCAACATAAGAGTGAAGCAAAACCCGTTTATAGTGCACAAACATCCTATCTATTAATCGACATGATGAGAGATGTTCTGTCTTCAGGTACAGCTTCTGGTGTTCCTCGCAAACTAGCTTTTCAATCGGATTGGGCTGGTAAGACAGGAACTACAAATGCTGATAAAGACTCTTGGTTTGTAGCATCCAACCCTAACGTTACGTTTGGTGTTTGGATCGGTTATGATACACCAGCTGACCTAGCAGGTAACACGGGACAAAGAAATCAGACGATCTGGGCACAGCTCATAAATGCTGCTTATAAACATTCACCACAACTCGTGGATCCTGACAAACAATTCACAATGCCTTCAGGAATCGTGCGTCGTGAGATCTGTGGAATATCAGGTAAACTGCCTTCTGATCTTTGTAGAAGTGCTGGACTCGTTACGACTGATCTGTTTAATGCTAAGTTCACACCTAACGAAGTGGACGACACGCTCACAAAAGGCCGTTATGTGCTTGTAGGCGATGCGAAATATAAAGCACTTCCTTCAACACCACAAGAGTTCACAAAAGATGGTGTTCTAATTAAGGAAGAGTTCCTGCGCGAACTTGGATTAGAAGCTCTAAATAAATTAACGAATACAACGAATCTATTGAACAACATTGTTCCTGAAAAAGAGTTAAAAGAGAACGGCAAAGTTCCTGCCGCTGTTGCTGGTGCAAAAATGTCAGATGGCGTGCTCTCATGGGCATCCCATGGAGAGAATGATGTAATTGGTTACCGCATCTATTACTCTTCAGATGGTACATCATTTAAGAAGATCGGCTCTGT
This sequence comes from Fictibacillus nanhaiensis, assembly GCF_049537595.1. Classification (GTDB taxonomy): domain Bacteria; phylum Bacillota; class Bacilli; order Bacillales; family Fictibacillaceae; genus Fictibacillus; species Fictibacillus nanhaiensis_F. The sequence goes on along the minus strand of NZ_JBMULM010000001.1, from coordinate 737,228 downwards.
GACGGCTGATAAAACTTCTGCAAAAGTACCTGCTGGAGTCGTTTATGTTACAGCAGTGGATATTGCAGGTAAGGAATCTCCTGCACAAACAAAAGTTCAAGTCGGTGAAAAGAAACCACCAGCTGAACCACCTACTCCACCAACAGATGGAGACGGAGGAAAGCCTGATGAGCCACAAGATCCACCGCCGCCACCAACTGAACCTGCAGATCCTGGCACTGGCGATCCGCCTCCAGCCACAACACAAAACAATAATAAGAAAAAACCCTCGAATTGATATTCGAGGGTTTTTCATTATTACTAATCTTCCATCGTAGAAAGATCACCTGTCGGTAGATCAAGTTCCCAAGCTTTAAGAACACGACGCATAATCTTACCGCTTCTTGTCTTCGGAAGCTTATCACGGAATTCAATTTCACGCGGTGCTGCATGTGCAGCAAGTCCTGCTTTTACAAAACTACGGATTTCCTCAATTAGTTCATCGCTTGCTTCATAGCCAGAACGAAGGGCGATGAACGCTTTAATAATCTCGCCTCGAACAGGATCGGGTTTTCCGATAACACCTGCTTCCGCAACAGCAGGGTGTTCTACGAGCTTACTTTCTACTTCAAACGGCCCTACTCGTTCCCCGGACGTCATGATAACATCATCAATTCGGCCTTGGAACCAGAAGTACCCATCTTCGTCCATGTAAGCAGAATCTCCGGAAACATACCAGCCACCTGGTGTGAAATATGAATCATATTTTTCTGGGTTGTTCCAGATCGCACGCATCATGGACGGCCATCCCTTTTTGATGGCGAGGTTGCCCATTCGATACGGCGGTAAGATGTTGTCTTGGTCATCAATAATCGCTGCCTCTATTCCTGGGAACGGTTTACCCATCGATCCAGGTTTAATTTCCATCGCTGGATAGTTACTGATCAGCTGGCCACCTGTTTCCGTCATCCACCAGTTGTCATGTATACGTAAGTTAAATACCTTCATTCCCCATCTAACAACCTCAGGATTAAGAGGTTCACCCACACTTAAAATATGTCGAAGCGAAGACATATTGAATTTCTTTACCACTTCGTCTCCAGCACCCATCAACATACGAAAAGCGGTTGGAGCACTGTACCAGACCGTTACACCATAATTTTCAATCGTACCGTACCAATCTTCAGGAGAGAAACGTCCGCCACGAATGACACTTGACGTGCCGTTCAACCATGGCCCGAATATGCCATAAGAAGTCCCCGTCACCCAGCCGGGATCTGCCGTGCACCAGTACACATCCTCTTCTTTTAGATCGAGTACCCATTTTGAAGTTTGGAAATGCTGAAGCATCGCATTATGAACATGAAGCACACCTTTTGGTTTACCGGTCGATCCGGATGTGTAGTGAAGGATTAGTCCGTCTTCTCGATCAACCCATTCAATATCTAAATCTTTTGATGCTTTTTTCATACGATCAAAATAACTTACATACGGTCCCTCTTCTTTAACATCTTCTCCTACCAAAATAACATTCTTCAATTTCGGCAGTTGATCGACTGGGACACGCTCTAAAAGGGCTGGCGTAGTGACAAGCACTTTAGCCTCACTATCTTCAAGTCTATCTCTTACTGCTCCCTCCATGAATGCCTCAAACAATGGACCAACAATCGCTCCAAGCTTGATCGCTCCAAGGAACGTAAAGTAAAGTTCAGGTGAACGCGGCATGAAGATGAAGACGCGATCTCCTTTTTCAACACCTATTTGGCGTAACATATTACCTGCTTTGTTAGACATCTCTTTCATGTCTTTAAACGTATACTTCTCATCTCTTTTTTGATCCGAAAAGTAGAGTGCTACTTTGTTTTTACGATGGGATGCTGCATGACGGTCTATAGCTTCATATGCCATATTGACTCGTCCTGTTTTGTGCCAGGAGAATTCTTTTTCAATGTCTTTCCAATCAAATGCTCCGTATGTAGCCTCATAATCTTGTAGATTAAAATCACCTTTTATAATCGGAAGCGCTTCCAGTTTCATTGCTAAATCTCCCTTCCCTTTTGAATATCTCTTTAATTATACCATATTATCTAAATTTTTTAACTTATTAGAACTATCTATAAAAACGGTTATGTAAACCCTTACAACATCGTTTTATGATGTATAATAGAAGTTGGAAACCAACCTAGGTGGTGTAAAAATGAATCATACCAAAACATACAACTGTGTAGCATTAAAGACGAGTCATGGAACCATTACGGTCGAAGGCCCTATATCAGCGGAAACGTTAGAAGGTCTTTATTTTCATGAAGATTTAAAGGCATTCAGACCAGCAGATGAACAAAAAAAAGCTGTTACTGAGATCGCTAGACTACCCGAAGGCAGAATCATAATCGCTAGAAATAAGGATACCGTTATCGGTTATGTTACATACGTCTATCCAGATCCGTTAGAACGATGGTCTGAAGGAAGCATGGAAAATCTACTAGAATTAGGTGCGATTGAGGTCATACCTGATTATCGCAACTTTAAAGTTGGAAAAACTCTATTAAAAGTTTCTATGATGGATGATGCCATGGAAGATTATATTATTATTACGACAGAATACTATTGGCACTGGGACTTAAAAGGAACGAAACTATCCGTTTGGGATTACCGAAAAGTCATGGAAAAGATGATGAACGCGGGTGACCTGGAGTATATGGCAACAGATGATCCAGAGATCAGTTCGCATCCCGCCAATTGCTTGATGGTCCGTATCGGAAAAAGAATTGACTTAGACACGATCCAACAGTTTGACCGGCTGCGTTTTAAAAATCGTTTTATGTATTAATCCAATCAGTGACTAGAGAGAAAAACAAATGGGAGTGTTACGATATGATCGTTCAAAATATGATGCAGAAGAATGTTGTAACGATTCATGAAAACGAAACGATCGGTACAGCTATACAGTTAATGCTTGAGAAAGACATTCGAAACTTGCCTGTGATTAACAAGAACGGAGACTTTCTAGGACTTGTTACAGATCGAGAAGTGAAGGATGCCAGTCCATCTATTTTTCACCAGAACGAGCATCCAGAAGATTTTGAAAAACCGGTTTCAAGCATCATGAAACAAGCTATCTTTTCAGCTCATCCTTTCGACATTGCAGAAGAACTTTCCACGATTTTTTATGAACATAATGTTAGCTGTATTCCTGTACTTGAAGAAACAAAGTTAGTCGGTCTTGTAACCGAACGAGAGATGCTGCATGCTTTCATCTTATTAACAGGTACTCATCAGCCTGGGTCTCATCTAGAAGTAGTCGTACCGAACGAAGCTGGTGAATTAGCTAAAGTAGCGAGTGTCTTAAAAGATTTCCACTTGAACATCAGCTCGGTTCTCGTCTATCCTTCTCATAATGAGCGAGAAAAGATTATCGTATTTCGCGTTGGAACGATGAACCCGCTTCCTGTCATCGAACACTTAATTGATAATGGCTATGAAGTGAAATGGCCACCTGTACCGGGTGAACGCGATGAAAAATGATTCTGTTTTTGTTTATTCACCAGACCTATTAGGATATAAGTTCAGTGAGACGCATCCCTTCAATCAGCTTAGAGTCCAGCTTGCTTATGAGTTGTTAAGAGATTCAGGTTGTTTGAATGACGATCAGATCATCAAGCCTAGACAAGCAACAGATGAGGAGATCATGTTGATTCATGATCCTGGCTATGTAGAAGCTGTAAAGCAAGCCGGACAAGGACAGCTTAATCGTGAGATCGCTCTAAATTATGGACTCGGTACAGAAGATACACCCATATTCCCAAACATGCATGAAGCCAGCAGCTGGATCGTTGGTGCCACTCTTACAGCGGTAGATCATGTGATGGAAGGAAAGTCCAAGCATGCTCTTAGCCTTAGCGGAGGACTGCATCACGGTTTTAGAGGAAAAGCTTCTGGGTTTTGTATCTACAATGACAGCTCAATAGCGATTGAATATATGAAACGAAAATACAATGCACGTGTTTTATATGTTGATACGGATGCTCATCATGGTGATGGTGTGCAGTGGGCTTTTTATGATGATCCAGATGTTTGTACCCTTTCCATCCACGAAACCGGACGCTATTTATTTCCTGGTACAGGATCCATCCATGAAAAAGGAGCTGGAAAAGGGTACGGCTTTTCCTTTAATGTTCCTGTTGATGCTTTTACAGAAGATGAATCCTTCTTGGAGTGCTATGAAAAAAGCTTGTGGGAAGTTGCAGATTTCTTTAAACCGGACGTTATCATTACCCAAAATGGTGTTGATGCTCATTATTATGATCCTTTAACACATTTGTCTGTAACGATGAAAACGTATACAGAAATTCCAAGGATCGCAAAGAAAGTTGCTGAAAAATATTGCGGCGGCCGCTGGATTGCAACAGGCGGTGGCGGTTATGATATTTGGCGTGTCGTTCCTCGCGCGTGGTCTTATTTATGGTGCGTAATGAATGATCAAGCACCTTCCGGACAGATCGCAGAGAACTGGCTAAAGCGTTGGACGAATGAAGCTAAGCATCCTCTTCCTCCTACATGGGAAGATGAATCCGGAATCTATAAACCCATTCCAAGAAAAGATGAGATTACATCCAAAAACAGAGCAACATTGGAAAAAAGCTTATATTCCATTAAAAAGAGTTCATAACGAAAGAGGACTATATCGTTTAGTCCTCTTTTTCTATGTTGTTAATCCTGAAAATAGCTGTAGATGACAAGCATTTTAATGTGCATGTTCATAATTTCACGGTAATCGAAAATATATCCACGGTAAATAGAATTAATTTCACGGTAATGTAAAATAATTTCACGGATAAGATTTTTTATCCACTTTTCGACAAACCCAAGACCTACAACCCCAAAAAACAGACCCATCCATTGACGGGTCTGTTTTCCAGAGCACATTCTATAATGATTCTATAATGGTTTCTACCATATCTGAAGAACGGCGTGCAGCTAATGCTGTGAATTCAGCAAAGCTAGCGGGTGCTTCGCCGTTTGCTTTATCAGAGATCGAACGGATGATCACGAAGGGTACTTCATTTAAGAAGGAAGCCTGTGCTACTGCTGATCCTTCCATCTCGATACAAGTTCCGTTGAAAAGAGCAGAATATACTTCAACCAGTTCTCGATCAGCGATAAACTGATCACCGCTCAGTACTTTGCCGATCTTCACTTTTGGTCCTTGTAATTTTTCTGCTGCTGTTTCTGCCAGTTTTACTAACTGAGCATCTGCTTTAAATTCAGAATCAAACGCAAACATCGGAATCGTTCCTTTTGGAAAATCAGGGCTCAATGCAGAAGCATCCATATCGTGCTGCATCGCACTTGATGAAATGACAATGTCTCCTACTTCCAGTTCAGGATCAAGTGCGCCTGCTACTCCTGTAAAAAGAACATGAGTGACTTGAAAGCGATCGATAAGAATCTGAGTGGTAATCGCTGCGTTAACCTTCCCTACCCCAGACTTACATAAAACGATCTCTTTGTTATGATGTGTGCCTTCATAAAATTTATTTTGAGCAAAAACGCTTTCCCCATATATATCCAGTGCTTCTTTCATATAAACGATTTCCTCGTCCATCGCACCGATGATGCCAATTCTCACTTCGCCCACCTCAACACTTCGTTATTGTTTTGTAGAATCTCTGAATTGAATACGATGAGGCAATACTACCGTATGTTCTTCAACCGTTTCTTTGTTCATCAATTTTGTTAACAAGCGCATCGCTACCGCTCCAATATCATACATCGGTTGAACGACTGTTGATAATGTTGGACGAACCATCGTAGCCAGTCTAGTGTTATCGAAACCGATTACTTCAAGATCTTCCGGCACGCTCAAACCTCGGTCTTGTGCACCGTGAATTACTCCTAATGCCATTTCATCCGTACCTACAAAAACAGCTGAAGGTTTGTTTCCACTGTCTAAGAAGCTTTCGATCGCTTCGATTCCAGAATCATATGTGTATTCACCAACGAATACTTGACTTTCATCAACCTTCTTACCTTGCTCTTCCAACGCTTTACGGTAACCATTGAACTTATAATATCCGTTGATTGGATCTTCTAGTGGTCCTGTTACCATCGCAACAGATGAATGACCTTTTTCAAGCAAGTGAGAAACCGCTTCATATACAGCGTTTTGATAGTCGATGTTTACAGATGGAACTTCCTCGTTCATATCCACTGTAGCTGCCATAACGATTGGAACAGCTGCACGTTTGAATTCTTCTACATGCTCTTCTGTAATCTTCCCGCCCATGAAAACAATTCCATCCACCTGCTTACCTAATAAAGTGTTTAACAGATGGATCTCTTTTTCCTTGTTCTGATCAGAGTTACAAAGGATAATGTTGTATTTATACATCGTTGCAATATCTTCAATCCCACGAGCGAGTTCCGCAAAAAAGATGCTAGAGATATCCGGAATAATTACGCCAACCGTTGTCGTTTTCTTGCTTGCTAGACCTCGAGCTACTGCATTCGGACGGTAACCTAACCTTTCGATCGCTTCTAGTACTTTCTTTCTAGTAGATGGCTTGACGTTTGGGTTTCCGTTAACAACACGAGAAACCGTTGCCATTGAGACACCAGCCTCACGAGCTACATCATAAATTGTTGTATTCAAAAAAAATCCTCCTTATATACTGCATATCCGACAGCTATGTAATGCTATTATCATACGATAAAGTAGTAAAGTAGGCAACGAATAGAGACATGTTTCACCATTTATTCATACATTAAAAAAAGAATAAAATAAAATGCACCTATTTTACTTATTTTTGGCGAAAATAGGCAGAATCATACACATTTTCAGAGTGGTTAGTGATATATAAAAAAACCGGCAGCATTTATCACAAAAGCTGACCGGTTCTTTACTTATTAAGCCATTTGATTTAGTTTAAGAAAACGGGAAGAAACAAGTTCTTCAACAAATCTTTGAAATTCTTCAATGTTCATCTGTTGTGCAGCATCCGACAAAGCTACGGCTGGGTCTGGATGTACTTCTGCCATCACCCCATCTGCACCGATTGCAAAAGCTGCCTTTGCAGCTGGAAGGAGCAGATCTTTTCTCCCTGTTGAATGCGTTACATCTACAAACACAGGCAGGTGTGTTTCTTGTTTTAAAATAGGCACCGCTGTAATATCCAACGTGTTTCGTGTTGCTCGTTCATACGTTCGAATACCTCTTTCACAAAGGATGATCTGCCCATTTCCTTGTGACATGATATATTCAGCTGAGTTGATGAACTCATCAAGTGTTGCTGCGAGTCCTCTTTTTAATAAAATCGGCTTATTGAGCCTACCAGCTGCTTTTAACAACTCATAGTTCTGCATGTTTCTAGCACCAATTTGAATGATGTCTAAATACTCACATGCCATATCAAGGTCTTGTGGATGGACGATTTCACTGATTACCGCACAATTGTATTCATCTGCCACTTTTTTCAGAATCTGAAGTCCTTCCACACCTAAACCTTGAAAATCATAAGGTGAGGTTCGAGGTTTGAACGCTCCGCCTCGTAACAACTTCACACCATTCTTCGTAACAGCTTCTGCGACTGAAGCGGTTTGTCCATAACTCTCTACAGCACACGGTCCTGCAATTAAAATAGGATTTCCGTTTCCAATCTCCAGACCTTTAACAGAAATAACCGTATCTTCAGGTCTTTGTTTTCTCGAGACAAGTAGCTCTTTTTTGTGATTCACTTCTTGTAACTCAAGACCTGCTTTAAAAATTTCTTTAAAAAGATGGTGAAGTGTACTTGTTTCAAAGGGTCCTTCGTTCTCTGATGAAACGAGATCTAACATATGCCTTTCTCTAACAGGATCGTACTTCTTCATACCTTGATCGGATTTAATCTTACCGATCCGCTGAACAAGCTCACCTCGTTTATTGATCAATGCTAACAATTCTTTATTTACAACATCAAGCTCGGACCGTAACGTGTTTAACTCTAGATGATTCATATATGAGCACCTCAGTATTTATATAATGTAAGATATATGATACATTTCTAATAATTGGGACGTCTTCTAATAAACTTATAAGACTACCTATACATCTATCGTAACAAAAAGAGGTGCCTTCGTGGACAAAAATCTTTTATTCGCATTAGATATCGGTACACGTTCCGTGGTCGGTATGATTTTAAAACAGCATGAAAACGGAAAGTATGAGATTTTACATAAAAAAATGATCGAACATGAAGAGCGCTCTATGCTTGATGGCCAGATCCATCATATACCTGCTGTCGCCAAAGTGATCAAGATGATAAAAAATCAGCTCGAACTTGAAGTAGGTTCGCTTACTAAAGTTTGTGTTGCTGCAGCGGGACGAGCTCTTAAGACGGTGAAAGGCCGTTCTGAAAAAGATCTTTCTCTTGGTGATATCACTTCACATGAAGAAGTGATTCATATGGAACTCGCAGCGGTTCAACAGGCTCAATACCAATTAGCGAGCCTATTAGATGAGAATTCAAATTTACTCTACGATTGCGTTGGATATTCTGTTCTGCATTATTACCTCGACGAGCAGGAGATCGGGAGCTTTATCGGTCAGCAAGGAAACAAAGCTAGTGTAGAAGTTATCGCTACCTTCTTACCGAGAGTTGTTGTAGATTCATTAATGAAAGCTCTAGACGAAGCTGGGCTTGAGATGGAAGCTCTAACGTTAGAACCAATCGCAGCCATCAATGTGCTGATTCCGACTTCAATGCGTAAGTTAAATGTAGCTCTTGTAGACATTGGAGCAGGTACTTCAGATATCGCGATAACCGCTCAAGGGACAGTTATCGCGTATGGTATGGTTCCGGTCGCAGGTGATGAAATTACAGAAGCCATCAGTTCTGCTTTTTTGTTAGATTTTCCTGTAGCTGAGCAGCTTAAACGATCGTTAACAGAAGAAACAGTTGTAACCTATACTGACATCCTAGGGTTCCCATCGCAAAAAGACACATCTGAAGTCATCTCGATGATCGGGTATTCCATTGAAAGTTTAGCAGATGGAATTACGAGGGAAATTCTTCGGTTGAACGCCAAAGCACCTCAGGCGATCATGCTTGTGGGAGGAGGCAGTCTAACGCCTCTATTACGTGAGAAAGTGGCTGAAATACTAAATCTGCCTATTGAACGCGTAGCGATTCGAGGGCTTAATGCTATCCAATCCTTGATCCCTACATTAAAAGAAGAAGGTCCTGAACTCGTAACACCTGTTGGTATCGGTATTGCAGCTAAAGAAAATCCGGTCAAATATGTAACCGTCTCTGTGAACGGAAAGACAATACGCTTGTTTCAAGTGAAAAAACTTACGATCGGTGATGCCTTAATTGCTGGAGGAGCTGATCTTTCGAAACTTTACGGCAAACCTGGAATGGGATTGATGGTTCGGTTAAATGGCGAAGTGAAGATGTTTAAAGGAAAAATCGGTTCCGCTCCTTCTATTGAGATGAATGGTGTTTCTTGCACCCTGTCAGATGAAATCTTAGAGGGTGCTACGATTCATTATGAATTAGGACAAAACGGTGAGGATGCAGAGGTTTCCATTCAAGAAGCTTATGAAGATCACTCTGCAAAAACGTTATGGGTGAACGGGAAAGCTGAGACGTTTGAAACTCATTATTTTATTAATGAAAAACGTGTATGTGCAGATACGTTAATACAAGATAGAGATGATTGCTATTACCGTTTCCCTTCTTCCCTTACAGATATATTTGATCTAAAAGAATGGAGCAGCGAAACAAAACGGTCGCATTTTACTATTTTTATAGATGGCAAGCCTCTTTCCATTCCAACAAGACTCACTGATTTGGTGTATCTGAACGAGCAAAGAGTTAATCTGAACACATTATGGCATGATGGAGATCGATTAGAATATCAACGTACTGAAGAAGAACAAGTAACTTTAAAACATGTAACGGATGCTCTAGACGTAAATCTGCATCAATCATGTACGGTTATTTTTAACGAAGAGGAATTAACTCTTGTGCGTCCACTCTATAACTTTTATCGGGAAGAGGAAAAGCTTCGTTTGGATTCAGTTCTTTATCACCAGGAACGGCTTGTGATGAAGAAAACCGATCAACAACCGTTTATTTTTCAGGATATTTTTACAAAAGTAGAACTTACACTCCAACCAAAGCCGGGCGAGAGCTTGATTCTTTTAAAGAATGGTGAAAAGGCCGGCTTTCAAACCGAGATTCAAACAGGTGATGAGCTCCTATTAAAATTTGAAGTACTAGTTTAGAAACGAAGAAAAAAGCGTAGCCATTTGCTACGCTTTTGTTTTTTCATTCGCTTGTGCAAGCTTTTTATTTGTGATGTTCCAATGAGAGTCATGCCAAACCACATTATCTCCATCGAAGATTAATACTTGAGGAGATTCGTGCTTCACTCCTGTTTGCTCTGCAATCGCATTGCTTAATGACCTTGCATCTTGTACGTTCAAATAATACAACGTTTCATTTTCGTTATCCGCTGCAAACTTTTGAAATTCTTTAAAAGCTTCATGACTCACAGGGCATGTTGTGCTGTTCTTCATAAGGATAATACGATTTCTTTGCTCTTTTACTAGATTCCAATCTTGTTCATTTTGTAGTTGAATAAGTGACATAGCGATTTCTACCTCCATTATAAAAAGAAAAGAAAAAGAAACAAGTTCTTTTTCTTATCTTTTCATATTCATACAATACTTATCAATATTTTTGCTCTACTAATTCCTGTTCATTTGCAGGGTCATAATCCAATTGACCTTCTTCTTGGATATCGTCTGTAATTTCGCCATACAGTTCAGACGCATTTTCTTCTTCTTTCGCGCGCCACTTATCGATATCTTTGCGAAGGTTTGAAGTAAGATCTTTTACCTTTGTCGCAACTTGATTCGATTGCTCAGACACTGTCTTCACAATGTTTGAGGATTTTTCACGAGCCAAATGAGAGATCTCGTTACTTTTATCCTTTAGATAAACCGCTTGTTCATTCAGATCGCTTCGTAATTCTTTCCCTGCTTTCGGCGCTAATAATAGCGCTGCAGCAGCTCCTAACATACCACCAACAAGTGCACCGATAATAAAATCTTTGCTATCAATGTTCTGATTGTTGTTGTTGCTCATTTAGACTCCTCCTCTGGAATATTGTCTTTGTGTTGTTTCAACATTGGATTTTTTGAGTTTATACTTTTCCCATAAATTCAATGCTGCATTTCCCCATTGAACCGCTTGCGATATTTGCTTAGACTGTCGCTCTGTTTCAACCGTAATCTGGTCTGTTACTTTGCGGACAGATTGGTTCACCTTTTGAACGGATTGACCGAAATCTTGAACGGCAGAGAACACGTTGTTAAGTGAATCAGATTTCTTTTGAACATCCTCGGCTAACTGGTTTGTTTTATGTAACAAATCGGTTGTCTCGCGCGTTACGCCATCTAATTGCTTCTCTAGACTTTCTAGCGTTACCGCGACATGATTGAGGGTAATTTGTAGTGATTTTAAAGCCCCTGATAAAAAATAAACGAGTACGACAAATGCAACTGCGACTAATGCTACACTGATTGAGATAATGATATCCATTATTCGAGACACCTCCTGAAAGTATATTATTGCTTTTTCCCGAGTTTATATCAAAGGAAACGTGTTTTTTTATAGTATTCTTTACCACTTCATGAAAATCCTTTTCTAGAACATTACAAATTGTTTAAATTAAGTTAAAATAAAGAAGATATCAAATATATAGGGGGCTTTTTCAACATGAGAGATCCAAGAATTCAACAACTAGCAAAAAACTTGATTACATATTCGGTAAACCTGCAAAAAGGTGAGAAAGTATTAATTGAAAACTTCGGACTACAAAAAGAACTCGTGAACGCACTTGTTCAAGAAGCATATGCTGCTGGCGGTTTTCCATTCGTTTTACTTAAAGACCATTCTGTCATGCGCGCTCAATACACACAAGCAACTGAAGAACAGATGGAAATGATCGCGAAGCATGAAGGTGATCTTATGAACCAGATGGATGCTTATATCGGTCTTCGTTCAGGTGACAACATCAACGAAATGTCTGATGTTCCTTCCGAGAAGATGGCACTTTATGAAAAAACAATCTTTGCGATGCACCGTAAGATTCGTATCAAAAAGACAAAATGGTGTGTGCTTCGTTACCCGAACGCATCTATGGCACAATCTGCTAGCATGAGTACAGAAGCTTTCGAAGACTTCTATTTTGAAGTATGTAACCTTGACTATGGTAAAATGGATGACGCGATGACTGCACTAAAAGATCTGATGGATAAGACGGATAAAGTTCGCATAACAGGGCCGGGAACTGATCTATCGTTTTCGATCAAAGATATTCCATCCATTAAATGTTCAGGACAAAACAACATTCCAGATGGTGAAGTATTCACGGCTCCCGTTAAAGACTCCGTTAATGGTACGATTTCGTATAACACGCCATCTCCATATAACGGCTTTACTTTTGAAAATGTACAGTTGACGTTTGAGAACGGTAAGATTGTAAAAGCGACAGCAAACGATTCAGAACGCATCAACAAAATTTTCGATACGGATGAAGGTTCTCGCTATGTAGGTGAGTTTGCGATCGGTGTTAACCCTTTCATCAAGCATCCGATGAAAGATATTCTTTTCGATGAGAAGATCGACGGCAGCTTCCACTTTACGCCTGGTCAAGCGTATGAAGAGGCGTATAACGGAAATGAATCAAATATCCATTGGGATATGGTCATGATCCAACGTCCTGATTACGGCGGAGGAGAAATCTTCTTTGATGACGTGTTGATCCGTAAAGATGGCGTTTTCGTTCTACCTGAATTAGAGCAATTAAACCCTGAGAATTTAAAGTAATACTAGTAGAAAAGCTCTGTAAGTAGTTGATTTTCGTTCCAGGATGCTCGCTTTCCGAGGGGCGTGCGGTGAGCCTCCTAGCGCTCTGCGCTGTTAGGAGTCTCACCTGTCCCGCTGATCCCCCAGGAGTCTCCCACCTTGCACTACAATCAACTTATCAATGAAGCATAAGCCTTAGCAGGGATAAACTTTCTCGAATAAATCAAATAAAAATACAAAAAAGACTTGCCGGCTGGCAAGTCTTTTTTCTTATGGTTTTGCAGTCAGTGTTTCTTCATATGCTCTTTGGAACTTTTGAATATCTCCAGCACCCATGAATAACAAAACACCATCTTTGTATTTTTTTAGTACATCCACTTTGTCTTCTGTAATGAATTGAGCGTTTGGAATTTTTTCTATTAAATTCTCGATTGAAAGATTTCCAGCATTCTCTCTTGCAGAACCAAAAATGTCGCAGAGGTAAACATGATCCGCTTCACTTAGTGCTGCTGCAAATTCGTCTAAGAACGTCTTTGTTCGTGTAAATGTATGTGGTTGGAAGATCGCTACTACTTCACGATTTTTGTATTTATACTTTGTTGCTTCGATCGTTACTTTAATTTCAGTCGGATGATGAGCATAGTCATCGATCAAGATTTGATCACCAACTGATTTTTCAGAGAATCTTCTTTTAACACCAGTAAAGCTCTTCAATTGCTCTTTAATAATATCCATCGGTAATGTCTCATAATGACAGATCGCAATGACAGCCAGTGCGTTCAGTACGTTATGTGTGCCATATCCAGGAATCTGGAACGTGCCATAAAACGTATTGCGAACGAATACATCAAATGTAGTTCCTTCATCACCACGATTAACATTCTTAGCTTGGAAATCATTATGATCACCAAAGCCATAGAATACGACGGGCACTTGTGCATGAATCTCTTGAAGGTTTGCATCATCACCACATGCGATGATCGCCTTTTTCACCTGCATCGCCATCGCTTGGAATGCACTGATTACATCTTTTAAATCAGAAAAATAATCAGGATGATCAAAATCAATGTTGGTGATAATCGCGTAGTCCGGATTATAAGATAAGAAATGTCTGCGGTACTCACATGCTTCAAACACGAAGTATTCGCTTCCCTTACTACCTTTACCTGTTCCATCACCGATTAGATAAGAAGTAGGCTTAGCAGCACCAACAACATGAGCTAATAAACCTGTTGTTGACGTTTTTCCGTGTGATCCTGTCACTGCAATCGATGTAAAGTTAGATAGATACTCTCCGAGGAAATGGTGATATCTATGAATAGGAATATTTTTCTCATTTGCAGCTTGAATCTCTTCATGCTGTTCGCCAAAAGCATTACCTGCGATAATCGTTTGACCTTCTTCAACGTTGTTCTTGTCAAACGGTAACACCGGGATGTTTTTTTCTTCAAGTGCTGTCTGAGTAAAGATAAATTGTTCAATATCAGAACCTTGAACTTCATGACCATTGTCATGAAGAATTTGTGCCAACGGGCTCATTCCTGTCCCTTTAATTCCAATAAAATGGTATTTTGTCATGTATAGCCCTCCACAAAAAGAACACCTTCTAAAAGGCCTATTTGTATTATTATATGCCTGCTGTCTGAAACGGTTATTTATGCACAGTCAGGATTGATTCGGAATACTTGAACCATTATAGCAAAGTTGTTGTCCGTTCACCATGATAGACAAATGATAAAAGTCTAATAGAGCTTTTTATCTATTTTCCCCAACTTCTTCAAAATAATAATAGCAGTTATTCCACTAGCTCTAGTCTTGGATTATGACGATAGATTCTTCCTGCTTTTGCTTGATGTTGTTCATTCATCATAACGTTATCACCGGTAAATCCTATATTAATCTTTAATAGATTGCTGCCTACCCCATAAATATCTACGGGTACTTTTTGTTCTTCAAACTGCTCGATTCTTTCTTTTTTAAATCCACCGCTAACAACGATTTTAACATGTTGGAATCCTTCTTCATCCAGAGCTTTTCGAAGTGCAAAGATCAGTTCTGGATTCACACCCCTCGGATCAAACGAACCTAGTACATCTGGGTTTCTAAAGAAATATTGATCGACCATCGTTCGTGAAGTATCAACCCTTACCCCTTTTAAAGTCTCTCCAAACTCTCTCGCTACTTTTAGAGCATCTGTAATCACATCGTTGTTATAGTCAACAAGTGAGATAAGATCGTCTTCAGGGTATTTCGCATGATAAGCTTTCGTAGCTTCTACAATATCCCCGTTAAAGATTTGAATGAGAGCATGTGGCATCGTGCCCATCCCTTTTTTGCCCCACCATTCATTCATCGCATGTGTAGCCTGAGCGGTTGAACCACCAATATAAGATGCATAACCATCTCCAGCTTGCTGTGCAAAATGGTCGTCTCTGTCGCCCATGAAGATGACCGGCTTCTGAACACCAGATTTACTAGCAGCTTTAACAACATTATAAACATTCGTAGCAACCGACGTTCTTCTGGCTAGTATTCCATCGATCATTCCTTCTAAGAAACCAAAGTTTTGATAAGGACCCTTGATCGTTAACACCGTTTCAAACGGGGAGATTTTATCTCCATCTTTTAAAGAATGAATCTCTAAAGAATCTACATCCTTAGCAAACGTTTTAATAAGAGCGATCGCTTCATCCGAACCGCACAAGACGGCGTCATTCTTTTGAAAGAACTGCATCGTTACGATATTATCTGGTTTGAATGATTCTACAATCTCACATGTTTTAAGAAAATAAACAGCAGAGAACCAACCTTCCCTGATCCGTTCATCGAATTTAAATGTTTTATTCGTGAGCCGCTTGATTTTTCCTTGCAGCTTTAATTCTATCTCTTTCATTAATTTACTCCTCATGACTTATTCCAAGGTATAAAAGAAAGGGAACTATTCCCCACACTATAATAGCGAACAAGGCACAATAACTCAAGAAAATCATTTGATAGTTAACTGTGGAACCTTATGAGAAAGCGTAAAAAAATTACAATATGTCAAATTTACCGATATAAACGGAAACTTGCCGATAAAAAGCTTTTTTCGCTGATACAATCTGTTTTTTGCCGATATCATTTTATTTTCGCCGAAATCCTTACTTTCTGTAAAATTCCAGCCTAAGGCAATCTCTGCTTACATAAAGAAAGAGCCGATGTAAGGCGTCCCCCACAATCAGCTCTTTCCTATAGATTTATTACTCAACACCGCTATATAAACGACTCTCTAGTTCTTCTTGTGTAAGAAGAACATGTCTTGGTTTACTTCCCATCGTTTCAGAGACGAGGCCGAAGCTTTCCATCATGTCTACTAATCTTGCTGCACGGTTGTAACCAATTCTAAATCTGCGCTGCAAGCTAGAAGAGGATGCTGCACCTACTTCGATAACATAGTAACAAGCTTCTTCGAAAAGTTCGTCTTCTACTTCTGTTGTTTGCTGATGCTGAATCAGTTCTTCACGAGTAAAAAGATATTCTGTTTGGTACTCTTCTTTTACGTAACGTGTTACTTCTTCAATTTCTTCATCAGATACGAACGTTCCTTGAATACGTACCGCTTTGTTCGAGCCATTCTCCATAAAGAGCATATCGCCCCGTCCTAATAATCGTTCTGCACCACTCATATCTAGAATGGTCCTTGAATCGATCGCGGACGAAACGGCGAATGCTGTACGAGTTGGAACATTGGCTTTGATCAGTCCTGTGATAACATCTACTGATGGCCGCTGTGTTGCAAGTAGAAGATGGATACCACATGCTCTTGCCTTCTGTGCAATTCGACAGATTGCTTCTTCAACTTCTTGTGGTGAAACCATCATCAGATCAGCCAACTCATCGATTACCACAACAATATAAGGCATCTTGTTTTTATAATGCTGCTCTTCTTCCATCTTTTGATTGTAACGCTTTATCTCTCGTACACCTGTTTTTGCAAATTCTTCGTAACGACGTTCCATTTCTTCGACCGCCCATTTTAAAGCAGCCGTTGCTTCTTTTGCATCTGTGATAACAGGCGTCACTAGGTGCGGAATGTGATTGTATGGTGCAAGCTCGACCATCTTAGGATCGACAAGCAACAATCTCACATCTTCCGGCTTTGCTTTATACAGCAAGCTCACAAGTATAGAGTTGATACAAACGCTCTTTCCTGATCCTGTCGCTCCTGCAATAAGTCCGTGCGGCATCTTTTGAAGATCTGTCACTACAGGTGCTCCTGAAATGTCTAATCCGAGAGCCACGGTCAGGGAAGATGCAGAATCCTTAAACACATCATCTTCAATGATCTCACGTAAATAAACCGCTCTGCTATGCTGGTTCGGCACTTCTATGCCAATTGCATTCTTTCCTGGAATCGGCGCTTCAATTCTTATGTCACGAGCAGCCAGGCTAAGTTTTATATCATCTGTAAGGTTAGTAATCTTGTTTACCTTTACGCCTGGAGCAGGCTGAACTTCAAAACGTGTAACCGCTGGACCTTTTGTCATGTGAACCACTTTTGCATTCACATTAAAGTTATCCAGTGTTGATTGAAGTGTGTTCTTTTGTTCGTTTAACCAAAGATCATCATCTTCAAGTGAGACCTTAGCTTTATTTAATAATGACAATGGTACAAACAACTGGTTATCTACAGTTTCAGTTCTTTGATGGATGTTTAACTCAGTTCTTGTAACTTGTCTCCTCTCTGACTTTTGAATTTCTGGTGTGGAAACAGGACGAGTTAGTGACTTTCTGTCCTTTTTTAGCATCAACACATTAAAAGGAACGAATTGCCCGCCACTTTTTGAAGTTTCCTTCTTCGGCTGTGTTTGTTCATTAACTACAATTTCTCGCTCTTGCTTTTCTTGTATTATACTAGGAGGTATCTCTTGAACAGGCTGTGTTTCAGATCTTTCCGTGCCTTTTTCAGCAACATCAGACACATCAACAGGTTCACTGATCTGGTTTTGTTTTTCCGCGCTCAGATTTTGAACCACGTGATTCTCCTCTGACACATAGACAATATCGGGTTCAACAATCATTTCAAGAGAATTAATATGCTGTTCTTCTTCTACTAAATCCTGATTAGTATTTATTACTTCTTCTACGACCTGTATTTGGCTTTGTTCAACGATACTATTGTTTGCCTGCTCCTCACTTACATTCTCATGCTCTTGAGAAAACGTCGAACTCTCTGTTGTTGCAGCAGGAAGAACTTCTTCAACAGACTTTAAAAGTTCTTCAGTCACAGAATCCTTATCAGGTATATCTCTACCGATGAACAAAATACCTTCAGGCTTTCTCTTTCCATATCCGTATACAGGAGATGGAACATCTGTTGGTGTAAACCTCGATTTCACCTCAGGCGTCGTGTCTTTATGTTCTGGCTTAGCCTGTGAATCATTTTTATTCTTTCTTTCGTATCCGTAAACAGGTGAAGGAACGTTTGAAGCCTTGAAAGCTTGTCTTTTTGGTTCTTGGTTGAAGCCCGAAGAGTTACCGTTAGGTCTTCTATTATCATTTTGATGAGTACGTTGCTCACGAACAGGACGTTCTTCTCTGTATGACTTCTCTTCCCTAACAGGATTTTTATACGAGTGCGTCTCTTTCTGCTGATATGTATGTCTTTGTGCAGTTGGTTTTACCGTTTTTTCATCAGGAATCACAGGAAAACGAAATGGTGCATTCTCGGGATACTTGTGCAGCATTTTCGCAGGATGCTGAATATTTGATGGAGACGGTTTTCTTCCATTACTTGCAAAAGGAGCTGGCTTTGCCCTCTGATTATTTTCCATTTTTTCAGGCGATTGCTGTTTTTTTACAGGCTCCTGACTTTTTGTTCTCTCTTCCTCATAGTAGGAATCATCTTCATTTTCATCGTCAAAAAAAGTGTTCATTAATTTTTTTATCCAACTCATCTTCTCACCTATTTCTGTTGGTTGTTTCTTTATTGTAGCGAAAATAGAAGAGAAACAATAGTATAAATATTCATCTATAGCACATGCATGTTAAAAGATAAGAAATAAAAACCACTAGATGATCTAGCGGCTTTTATTATCAATCAATCTGTTGTTTCTTCTTCTACTGGTCTATTCTTGGCTAAAATAAAGACAGGTTCTAACTCTTTGTTGTCATACATAAACGGTAAAGCTGTGATCGGCACTCGTCCGTTCATAAAAAATTGCATCGCCATCTGAGCTAAGATATCGTATCCTTGCTTATTCTTAATATCTGCAACGATCAACACATCCTGATGTGGTATAGCCACTGCCATTTCTCCAGAAATTTTCTTCTTCATCTCTTCTAAAAAAGCAATGTTTAGGATTCTGCTCGCATCGTATCCATCGTTATGGTTTAAAAAGAAGAACGTATTTCCTGCAACTTGATCTTCTTTATGATCTGTTGATAAACGCTTTACATTGAATCTTGCCGAATCAAGTATTAGAGACTCTTCAACCTTTAACTCCCTCATCTTATTATTCGTAAGAAGCTTATAGGTTTTGCCTAGGTCTAAAGCATAATATATCCTTGTCTCTGCTGTGTGCTCTTGATAAAAAAGTTCTTCTCCTTCTGGCGTTTCCATTGGAAAGGATGCAGAACGAATGACTGGAAAGATGCGTGATAAGGTATTTGAACTCTCGCCTTCATGTGAAGCGGCATTCAATCCTTCTTCTACGTAATACACCAATTTATCAATAAGCTCATCTTTTTCTTTTGACCAGCGTGCACTTAGCCCACCAAGTGACAAGGTTACACCTTTACCTGTTTCCTTATTTGTGATCCGAAGCGTTTCCTCTTCTCTATCGTATGAAAATTCTCGGGTTGGACTCATTAATTTCTCTTGTAGCGTTTTCTTTAGTTTAATGGAACTGCTCATCTATGAATCCTCCTTTCCTAAACAACGGGTTATACGTAACGTGAAAAACCTCCTAATGGAGGTTTTTGTTCACTTACTTGCTGTTCTCTTCTTTATAATCTACTACTACTTCTGTTCCTAGTCCGCCACGCGCGTTCCAGTTTCCAACTACTTTAATGTACTTTGGCTTAAGCAGCTTTACTAGGTCTTCCAAAATACGATTTGTAGCATGCTCTTGGTAAATTCCGACGTTTCGATATGAAGTTAGGTAATACTTCAAAGACTTCATTTCTACTAGATCTTCGTTTGGAATATAGCTGATGATAATATCAGCAAAATCAGGAAGACCTGACCAGGGACATACAGATGTGAATTCAGTTGTAGGAATGGTTACCATCGTATCTTTTCCTACATACTCATATGGAATGGTTTCTAATATATCAACAAGGATTACGTTCTCATCTTGGATGTCAAAACGAATACCTTCATATTTGCTGTGGTTTACTTCAACTTTAGCCATCAAAAATACTTCCCTTCACGTAAAAAAATCTTTTTTTGTTATTATAACATACTCTTTTAACCTATTTTGAAGGAATGTTAAGCTCTTCTAAAAAGGCAACAATCTGCTCTTTCGTCTTTCTCTCTTTATTCACATAACGTCCAATCTCTTCGCCATCTTTGAATGCGAGGAAGCTAGGAATTCCGAAAATATCAAGCTCCTGACAAAGTTCGATCAGTTCGTCACGATCTACGTAAACAAATTGATAGTTAGAATATTCTTCTTCAATTTCAGGCAGGATCGGTTTGATCACTACACAATCCGGGCACCAGTCTGCAGAAAAAACTGCTATTGTAACATCCTTTTTAATTGTTTCTTTAAATTGTTCGATCGATTTCATGTTTTCCATTATAATCGTCTCCTTATTGATTCAGCTTCATATCGCCGAATTTAATATATCCTTTTTTTCTTAACCATTCTGAAAGCACTAAGCTAATAATAATAGGTCCTATAAAATGCAAAATAAATATAGCAAGAAACGTTTCAAAGGTAAAGCCCATCGTCCTGAGCGTCATGATTTGGCCTACGAGACCGCTCGTTCCCATCCCTGCTCCAGCTGGAATATTCTCCATCTGAAAATAAAGAGTTCCAACGGGTGCTAATAGGATACCGGCAACCGTCGGCGGAATTAGAATATAAGGATTTTTAACTACATTCGGAAACTGTAGTTTAGAAGTACCGATTCCTTGTGTCAAAAAGCCTCCAAATCCATTTTCCCGGTATGAACTCGTGGCAAACCCAATCATTTGTGCCGCACAACCAATCGTTGCTGCACCAGCCGCTAGCCCCTCAAGACCAAGCATCATCGCTATTGCTGCTGATGAAATCGGACCTGTTAGTGCAAATCCGAGCAATATAGCTACTAAGATCCCCATAATTAAAGGACGCTGATCTGTTGACCACATAACGAGTTGGCCAAACGCCTTCATGAATTGATCGATTCCCGGCCCAATGAATGTAGCAATCGTAAAACCTGTAAAAATGGTAACTGCAGGAGTGATTAAAATATCAAACTTTGTTTCTTCTGATACTAACTTTCCTACTTCTACAGCTATTAACGAAGCTACATAACATCCAGCTACACTCCCAAGATCCGCTCCTGCTGCCCCCGCTATACCCGCTGAAAATATGACGAGTGGAGGAGCCTTTAATCCGTACGCCACAGCCGTACCAATCACTGGACCCATCAAAGTCATCGCTAATTGGCCCATCTCTGTAAAGAATGGTAGCGAGAGTTGCTCACCGATCGTCTTAAGAATCAATCCTATGATTAGCGACGCCATCAATCCTAGTGCAAAATATTGAAACCCCGTAATAAAATACGTTTTGGGTGAAAGACTTACCCCTTTTTTATTTAGAAAATCCCTCATTTAAAATGACTCCTTTAGCTAATCTGTTAAACATGTCCCTCAAACATTATAACTTGTTTTAAACCCATGTAAAGACAGGTGTAAAGTTAATTAGTTTTACATACAATTCTTTTTACTTTGAAACTTAAAATAATTCAAAAAAGACCGATAAAATGGCTGGGGGGAATTCATATGAACTTGTCGATACGAAGAAGAGTGCGAATGATGCTTTTCATCAGTTTAGCCGGAATGGTACTATTACTTGCATTTATTGGATTATTTTTATGGCAGAACACCCAAATGGAAGAAGAAAGAGATTCCGTACAACTAACATTACGTTCTAGCAATGATATTCAGAGTAAATTTAATGAAGTACGTAAACTTGAACAAGAGTATTTAAGAGATCCTAGCACAGAATCAAAAGAAAAGGTGCTAACCTCTTTAAGTGACTTACAAAAGGAAATAAATAAAGTAGCAAAAATAACGAATAGTTCTTCATTAAAAGGAATAGAAAAAGACTTGTCCTCTTATCAATTATCATTTAATTCAGCCACAAGTCTTACTACTCAACTTAATGCGTTAAAGCAGATGATGACAGAAACATCTAACAATTTTTATGCTTCTGTAAAAGCGATGAACGACCAAACTTTATTGATCACACTATTGCAGATGCAAACGTATGAAAAAGAAGTATATATTAAATATGACACCACGACTGTAGAGAACTTTAAAGAAAGTGCTCAAACGTTTGATCGAATGTTGGATGAAAAAAATTTGCCAGCCGATCAGTTATCTACTTTTAAATCAAACTTATTAAAATATACAACCTCTGCAGATACAATCCAAACGATCACAAAAAAAATCGAGGAAGATATTTCAACTTTTGAGAAGATCGCAAATGTTGTAGATCAATCAACAAAAGATGCAGAGAGCAATTTGCAGAAAGAAAACGCAGAACTGATAAAAAATCAAAAATCAGTTAAGTTCTGGCTAACGATCAGTTTAATAGGATTGAGTATCGTGATTCTATCAATATTAAGCGTAATCGGTGTTTGGCTATTACGCTCTATTCAATCTTCTATCTCAGTTTTAAAAGAAGGTGCATCCATAATTGGTAATGGTGACCTCTCTTACCGGGTAGAGACGAATTCTAAAGATGAAATGGGAGAATTAGCTCAAACCTTCAATAACATGGCTGAAAAAATGCAAAAATCAATGAACGAAGTAAAAGATGCCGCTGAAAAACTTACGAGTTCATCTCAAAACTTAGCAGCAGTATCAGAAGAGACTACCGCACAAAGCGATGAAGTGACAGAAGCGATCTCACAAGTAGCAACAGGAGCTCAAAGTCAAGCTGATCACCTGCAAGAATGTACTCTTCTCCTTTCAGATGTGACTGGATATATTAAAGAAACGGCTTCAATCAGTGATGAGATCGCTTCAGATGCTATTCAAGCTGAGAACGATGGAAAAGCAGGATCCAGTATCGTTCATCAACTAAATACACATTCTGAGAACTTTTTAGAATTAGCTCAAAGCCTGATCTCAGAGATTCAAGATGCGAGTAAACAATCCAAACAGATTAATTCCATTGTTGAAACGATTCAAGAGATAGCTGGAAGTACAGATCTTCTAGCACTCAATGCTGCCATAGAATCCGCAAGAGCTGGTGAAGCAGGCAGAGGCTTTTCTGTCGTTGCTAGTGAAGTAAGAAAGCTTGCAGAACGTTCTAAGAACGAAGCGCTAAGAATTCAGCAGCTTGTTAAGTCGATGACGAACCAGATGGAACTGTTATCAAAAGAAACGGTGCGCTTTGAACAATATCGTGTTGATCAAGTTGAATCTGTTCAACAGACAGAAAAAGCGTTCTCGAGCATCATTCACAATGTATCTCAGATTAACGGAAGAATCTCTCAAGTAAAAAGTGCAATCGGTCGGGTTGAATCCGCTAATGAAAACTTATCTGAAAAGCTCTTTGAAGTAAGTGCGATCTCTGAAGAATCTGTTGCTACAAGTGAACAAGTTAGCGCTTCAAGTATTCACCAAAAAGAAGCCATCCACCAAGTGAACGTTGCTGCAACAGAACTGCAAGAAATTGCACTTACTTTACAAGAAGAGGTAGATCAATTTTCTTTAGGAGAGAGAGAAATCCTCATTTCCAAAGAAGAAATAGACTTCATCGATACATATCAAGAAGCTGCGGCTACTATAGCGGCTACTGTTGAAGAAAGTGATATGGAAGAGTTTGAATATCAATATGAAGATAAAGAAGATCTTGAAGTGGAGACAGTTTCGAATTCTGATCACCAATTTCAAGAAACAGAATTAGAGAATGACACGGAGTCTGTTCGTTCTTTAGATCATGAAATCAAAAAAGAAGACTAGATATAAAACCCGGTGATCATTCACCGGGTTTTAATAATTCCCACTCAATTGTGTATATTTTCTATGTTCTTTATACGTTTTAGAAAAGAAATGACTCCATGTACCGTCCTGTTTTGCAACAAAGAAAAAATAGTCGTGTTCTTCAGGATCTGCTGCAGCTTTTAATGAGGGAAGATCCGGACTTGAAATCGGTCCTGGCGGCAAACCCTTATTTATATAGGTATTATAGGGACTTTGAATTTTGAGGTCTCTTCTTTTTAGGGTTGCTTTCGGTTTTTCAAGCAAGTATTGAACGGTGGAACATGATTGCAGCTTCTTACCTTCCTCTAAACGATTGACAAAAACACCAGCAATTCTTCGCTTCTCTTCGTTTAATAAAGCTTCCTTCTCAATAATAGAAGCCAACGTAATCATTTCATAAGGAGTTTGATCTGTATGAATTGTTAATTTCTTCGTTTCATCGACCATTCTTTCTGTCATTTGATGAATAACATCGCCTGGTTTCATGTTCTTTTCAAGATAATACGTGTCTGGAAAAAGAAGTCCCTCCACAGCAAACTTTATATTTGTTTTTTTTACATTCTTATTTATTCCTAACTGTTCTTGCTGTTCTTCAGTTAATGTATTCCAAGATCTCGCTGCTTCAAGAAACTGGTTTCTATCCGCAATTCCCGACTTGTTTAATCGATCTGCAATCTCTAGAACAGTTAATCCTTCTGGGATGATTACTTCCATAGCTTCAGTTTCATTTTCCAATGTAGAAAGATCTTGAAGAATCTCTCTATATCCTTTTCCCTGTTTAATCGTATGTTCTCCTGGTACAACTTTACTCTTCATCCCAGTAACTGATGCATAAAGTGAGAATAGAATAGGGCTTTTAATAAATTCTTTTTCTTCTAGATGCTTGGATATCGTTTTAAAATCACTGTTTTCTCTTATAATAAAAGCCTTCTCTGCTGTACCATACGGTGGTGTAACCATATATAAGATCCAAACAAAACATAATACGATGAGAATACCGAAAATAATCATTCTTCTTATTCCACTTGAGTTCAAAGTCAAAATCCGCCTTATTTTTTGTTTCTAATTTTCCCTGATTAATTACATTCATACAAAAAGGCTGTTAGATAAGGTAGACAAACCTTTTCTAACAGCCTTTATAGTTATCTTATGAAAAGCATTTCGTTTACACTTTTCATTTGTTCATATTATATATATATTGTCCTAAAAGAATCGTGGAAATATGCAGAAACATCTCGCTTCGAGACAGCATACCACTAGTGAAAACACCTATCGCTCCATCCTTTTTTCTGATTTCAGGGTCTCTTGTTAACTCACCCATCAATGTTCCAAGTTCCTTCCCCTGCTTAAGACCTGTTACGATCAATGAAGGCAGCAAGATACGAGCTCCTGCGGCTGAAAGAACGTTTCCCTTTTGGTCAGCCACTGCTCCCCAATTACATAAATACATACCATCTTCAAGCTCCATAACACCGCCTTCAAAACCAATACCGATGTCTGCCCCTTGCTTTACACAATCTTTCGCACGGTTGATAGCACCGATCTTGGTTTCCTCATCAGAAAAAGGCTGAGCCGAAACCAATGAATCAGAAGAGTAGGAAACAAGGTCAGATTCCTCAAAATACTTAATAAAAGGCAGAGCTGCTTTTATTTTTGCAGGATTAGATGATCCAATTCCAATTTTCATCACATGCTCATCCTCAACTGTTTTCTAAGATCGTTCGTAATGTGGATTCATCTGCTGTTTTAACAAGTCTTATTAACAACTCTTTTGCAGCAGCATAATCATCTACATGTATCATAGAAGCATGCGTATGAATATAACGAGAACAAATCCCAATCACTGCAGAAGGCACACCATTTCCGGAGACATGTACACTTCCTGCATCTGTTCCGCCTTGTGAAATGAAATATTGGTAGGGAATTTTGTGAGTTTCAGCTGTATCTAGGATATATTCTCTCATACCACGGTGAGTTACCATCGTTCTATCTAGAATTCTTAACAACGCACCTTTTCCAAGTTGTCCAAATTCACTTTTATCCCCCATCATGTCATTCGCAGGACTTGCGTCTAATGCAAAAAACAGGTCAGGTTGGATCAAGTTCGCTGCCGTTTTTGAACCTCTCAGTCCAACTTCTTCTTGAACAGTAGCACCACTATACAATTCGTTAGGCAACGTTTCACCCTTTAATTCTTTTAATAATTCAATCGCTAAACCAACACCGTATCGATTGTCCCATGCTTTCGCCATGATTTTCTTCGGATTGGCCATCGGTGTAAACGGACAGATCGGAACGATTTGCTGTCCCGGCCTTACACCCAGGTTATGAACTTCTTGATCGTTATCTGCGCCAATATCTATGTACATATTTTTAATACCCATCGGTCTGTTACGTTGATCCTCAGAAAGAAGATGAGGTGGAGTCGAGCCGATAATACCTGTTATAACATCACCTTTATCTGTGTAAATATTTACGCGTTGAGCTAATAGAACTTGGCTCCACCAGCCACCCAACTCTTGAAACTTAAGCATACCGTTCTTCGTAACCTTAGTAACCATGAAACCAACTTCATCCATGTGCCCCGCTACCATAATCTTTGGACCGTTTCCTTTTTTCACACCAAAGATGCTGCCAAGACCATCTTGAATAATTTCATCTGATACAGGTTCGATCTCTTTACGGACAAACTTACGAACATCTCTTTCAAAACCTGGAGCACCAGGCAATTCAGTCAATGTTTTAAACAAGTCGAGTGTTTCTTTATTCATATAAAAACAACCCCTTCTAATTAGTCACATGTACATTTTTATTGTACACCTAATAAGAAGGGGTTTTCTATACTTATGAATGTTCTAGATTTCGTAAGTGATCGGATCTGCTGCTCCAGCTTCTTTAAAACCTTTCAAACGTAATACACAGCTGTCGCATTGTCCGCAAGCTGCCTCTTTCCCATTGTAGCAAGAAGTTGTTAGATCGTATGGTACTTCAAGAGAAAGGCCTTTCTCAATCGTCTCTTTCTTAGACAGAGAGATCAATGGTGTTTCTACTGAAATGTTTTTCCCTGTCACACCGGCTTTTGTTGCTAGATTGATCGTTTCCTCCATGCTCTGAATGAATTCAGGACGGCAATCTGGATAGCCGCTATAGTCAACCGCCGAAACGCCTGTATAAACGGCTGTAGCTCCGATTACTTCTGCATAAGCGCTTGCAAGCGATAAGAAAATCATGTTTCTAGCAGGTACGTAAGTTACAGGAATCCCTTCTTCTGCCTCAGTTGGTACTTCTACCGTTTCATCGGTTAGTGCACTTCCACCTATATCTTTTAAAAAGGTAAGGTCTACAATTCTATGGTCTGCTACACCATAGTACTTGCCGACTTCGATCGCTTGTTCAACTTCTCGATTATGGCGTTGCCCATAGTGAAAAGTAATCGGGTAAAGGTCATATCCTTGCGCTTTTGCGATCCCCATGCACGTTGTGCTATCAAGTCCTCCGCTTAAAACAATAACCGCTTTTTTGTTCATGGTTAAACCCCTCTCTCTTCTGGATGCCAAATAACTTTATGAAGTTGAAGACTAAGCTTTCCATTTGGTAGTGGATTCGCTAATAGAAGTTCAACAAGACGCCTCGGAGGCATGCTTTCCCAAACAGGGCTTACAGAGATCTGACCATTTCTGTAATGTTCAGAGACCACTTGTTTCGTTATCTCAAAATCGTTCTCTGATCCAACAACAAATTTGATCTCATCTTGGTGCTGAAGCTCTTTGAAATTATCCATGTGCATTCTGTCCATCTCACCAGAGGCTGGGAGCTTGTAGTCCATTACGAATCTCATCTTTTTTTGTAAATCATGGTGAGAGTTGCGTAATTCCTCAAATGGCTGAATATCGATTGCCCCATTCGTTTCAATGTGGATATCTACAATATGATCCAAGTCAGCCATCGCTAGCAGCAAGGCAGCTGATTTTTCTCTATGAATTAAAGGCTCTCCACCTGTAAAACAAATTCGTTGTGATCGAAACGACTTAATCGTATTCACGATCTCTTCTATCGTTGCTTCAAACTCTGGTTTAGCAGGTGCATAACTGTATGTCGTATCACACCACGTGCAACGAAGATTGCAATGAAAAACACGTACAAAAACCGTTGGATACCCAGCTTGAAGTCCTTCACCTTCAACCGTTTCAAAGATCTCGACCATAGGAATTTTCCAGTGTTTCCAAACGTCTTTAGATGGCAGATCAAACATCGTCTTCCACCATCCATTCTCTTTTCATTACAGCATAGCTAGTAGGTGTCTCATACAGTTTAAGCTCTTCTAACCTGTGCCCTTGTTCAGTTAGACCACGATCGTTAAGTTCAAGGTCAATTTGCTCCCAAATCCAAACCACCATATTTTCAGCAGTCGTATTCATTGGAGGAAGAACTTCGTTTAAATATTGATGATCTAATTTGCTGTCAATTGCTGATTTGAAAATTTCTTTTATCTCTCCAAAGTCAACGGCAATACCAATTGAATTAACAAAACCGCTCATTGTGATCACTAGTTTGTATGTGTGACCGTGGAGATTTTTACATTTCCCATCATAGCAATGCAGGTGGTGAGCCGCATCAAAGGTAAACTCTTTGCATACGGCAACTCGCTTATTATGGTACTTTAATTGTTCGCTCTTAATGTCACGACCAAGTATTTGAACATCTGTTGGAATTTTATAAGTCATTCCTGTTCATCCTTTCAAGTGGAGCACGAAAACAAAAAAACTCTGCTAAAAACGCAGAGAGTGTAAATGTTCATTCTTCACGCTCCCTAGTTTTGTTTTAAGAGGGGTGGGAATTTCGAACCCTCCATCTTTATCAAGAGTATCTTATCAAAAAAGCCCGAGAAAAAGAAGGCTTTTCTTTGTTATACTGGTTAAGAAGATCCAATACGATTTGAAAATGAACTTACATAAGGTGGGAATACGAATGAATTGGAGAAACCTGATTCTAGCAGGCCTGACAGGTGCTGCTATAGGTTATGTTGTTACAAAAAAGCAGACAGAGACCGTCACACCCGAAAAAGCGTTAAAACAATTGAAAGAAAAAGCAAGTGAGCATTACAGAATCTCTGGTGCCTGGATCATGGTTAAAGCAGAAGAAAAGAACGTGCATGGCCTTCCATACTCTGTTTATAAAGGTGGTTTTTCAAACTCATCACCCGGAACAGAAACATCTCATTTTGAATTTTTAATAGATGCTTCAACAGGAAGTCTATTGGAGTTAATACAGAAATAAAGGCTGTTTTCTTAGATCTTGTTGCTTTAGGAAGTGTTGATATTTGTTTTTGTGTCAGGCAGCTCGCTTTCCACTCAACTTTCAAAGGTGAAAAGGATTTAAAGAAAGGGAGCGTTTAGAAAATCAACAAAGCAACATAAAAAAGCCCTTAGGACACTTCCTAAGGGCTTTCCTATGAAGATTTATCGATATATGTTTGTTTGGTCGTAAAGGTTGTTGTCGATCTTAAATTTCGTAGTAAGATACTGACGCTTCTCCCAAACAGCTAAGATGAATAATGGAACGAGGATCAGAACGAATAATAGTGCAGTAACAACGATCCAGTCCATATGCGTTCCAAGGTCAGACTCATGTGCTTTTTTATAATCTTTAATTTGAGAATTTGCCTTAGCTACAGCAGCCTCAGCTAAAAGTTCATTTTTGTCAGCATCATAGAACACAACTTCTGTGTGATCGAAGTAAAAGATGTTGTCTCTAACTGTATCGTAGTTAGCAATGGCAACTGTTACTTCAGATGCGTCTAATTTTGAATCTTGGTTTGGATAAGTCTCAATGTCTGTTAATGTGAGTGAACCCTTTTTTAAATCTTTGTGCTTACTTTCAATTCCTTTTTCAATGGTCTTTTTCATTTCATCTGTAGCTTGTTCTGCAGATGCAAGAGTACCAATGGTTAAAAACAGTGCTAGAACGGTAAAAATGGCAACTAACTGTTTTTTCATTTTTAAATCCCCTCTCATTTCACTCTTAAGATTTTAAGATATAAATAAAGTTCATCATGACATGCCTCTCATATTTTAACATATCCTGTCGATTTCGACATTCACTTGAAAACGGAAAATATGTGACGGTTTTTCTACATTTTTGGTGACCGGGGTACTCTTTCTAATATTTCACCCTTCTCATCCCACTTAACAGCACGATAAATACAATCATGATAAAAGAAATACCATGTGTCAGGTTTTATCCATTTTTGTTTTTGAGAGATCGAAGTCATAGGATAATCATCATAAGCCAGAACCCATAATGGATTATGATGTGCATGAGTAGGCATGATATCACCGATGTGATAGATTTTTTCACCATTCTCTGTTGTAAGCTCGATCAGTGAATGCCCATCACTATGGCCTCCTGTATGAACCATTCTAATGCCTCTCATAACTTCTATCTCTTCTTTAAACGTCTTTACTTGTTCTTGAATAGGTTCCCAATTTTCTTTCCAATATGTATTCTGAGACCTGATATTTGGATTCTTTAGCTCATTCCATTCTGTTTCAGAGGTGTAAATAACAGCGTTTTCAAAAACAGGTACTAACTGACCATCTTCCCATCTCGTCAATCCAGAGGCATGATCAAAGTGCATATGAGTCATGAGAATAATATCAATATCAGCAGTTGTCAAACCTTCTTTTTCTAAACTTTTTTCGATAAGTGACTCTTCGGTAACTCCATAATTTCTTTTTTGTTTTTCTGTTAATTTCCCAAAACCGATTCCAGACTCGATCAATATGTTCTTTCCTTCATACCCTTGAACAAGAATAGGCTCTGTTCTCAGTTCGATCTGATTATTGTCATTAACAGGGTATTTTCTTTCCCACAAAGGCTTTGGAACGACTCCAAACATAGCACCGCCGTCCATATGTGTAACCCCGCCGTCCAACCAGGTCAGAGTCTTTGTTCCGATTTTCCACTGATCCATATTCTTTCTCCTTTCTATTCCGATCTCCTTACAAGTGTATCATAAGAAACAGAAATCGTATGAAAAGAAAAAACCCAAGCATATGCTTAGGTTTTTATGAACGAAATTGTGCTTCCATGCGGTAGATTCTAAATCCTTTTTCAGAGAATTTCTCTTCATATTCAGTCATTATGTTATCTTCCATATCACTCTTATGAAGATCAAGACTTACCAGATTGAAGAACATACCGTAAGTTGACATACTATGAAGAGAATATTCAAACAACCCTTGATTATCAGTCTTGAAATGAATTTCTCCTGGCTTTTTTAATACCGTCTCATATCTCTTAAGAAAACTTTCATGAGTTAATCTTCTTTTTGCATGTTTAGATTTTGGCCATGGATCTGAAAAATTAAGATAAACACGTTCAATTTCTCCTGGCTCAAAATAATCAAGTAAATGTGAAGCATCTGCTCTAATCAGTTTAACATTCGGTTTTTCGTCTTCAAGTATACGGTCTAGCGCGGTAATGATGATGCTATCATAAAGCTCCATGCCTAAATAATTTATAGAAGGATTTTGTTTACCCATCCCATTAATAAATTGTCCCTTACCTGTTCCAACTTCAATATGAATCGGGTTATCGTTGCCAAAAAAAGAATGCCACTTTCCTTTCATCTTTTCTGGTTCAACTGAAACATAATTAGGATTTTCAATTAATTTGTCTTTAGCCCAAGGCTTAAATCGTTGACGCATATTTTCTCCCCACTTTTTCCACTTTTATATACGATTTCATTTACTTTCATAAATTGAACGAAGGATATTTTTTCAGCATAATCCATAAGCTATGCAATGAAAGGATGTGCAGCGAAAATGCCATTAAATCACAATGATCAATTGCATATTATCAGAGATCTTCTTCAAGACCATTATACCGATTGTGCTGGTTCACCATCCGAATGTGCTCAATTAGAACGTCTTGCTGCACATTTATTGGAGAACGGTGCCGTTCATGAAGAAGTTCGAAACATCTTGTCCAACATTAATGAATATAGCCATACCGGCTTTTCACATCAGCATCTAGAAGAGCATATTACGAATCATCGCCCACACTTGGAATCATGGATCAACACGATTCAAACGCATCATCCATATTAAGACACTATTCCCTAGGAAATAGTGTCAGATGATCATATATATTGTCAGAGTTAGATGGAACCCGCAAGTTTTTTAATACTTTCTGCAAAACGGGCAGTCTCTTTAGACTGTCCCTTTTCTTTATACCAGAAAAAAGAACTTATCGTTTGTGCCAAAACATACCAATGCATTCTTCTTTCTAAGTCATCATCGAGTGTTTCTCCATAGGTTTCGAGCCATTCTTCCCATTTTTCGTATGGAATATAGCTATAGAGAAGCATTCCAAGATCAAGAGCTGGATCAGCAATCATTGCTCCATCCCAATCGATCAAGTATAATTCATCAGATTCACTTAACAGCCAATTGTTATGATTTACATCACAATGACATACGACTAAATTATCAACTTCAACTTCAGAGGCAGTCTCCATTAAATAAGCAAAAGAATCATTGATGATTTCTAAATAATCTTTTTCTTTACGCATTTGCAATTGTATATCGTTTAAAAGGTCAACTGGCGTTAACCTTTTCTTCTCAAGACGATTCATCATGCCAAGCAACTCTTGAGATCGGTGAATTTTTGACAGAAGTTCTGCTACATTCTCACTTTTCATATCCGCTGCTTTCAGTTCACGTCCGTTTAGCCATTGTTGAGCTGTGATCACATCTCCATTACCTAACCTTTTTGTCCATAAAAGTTTGGGTACAATTCCTTCTGCAGAAAGAACAGCTAAAAACGGAGAGGAATTACGCTTTAAAAACAGTTTTTGGTTCCCATATTCAGCTATATATGCTTCTCCCGTTGCTCCGCCAGCAGGGGAAACCTGCCAATCTTCTCCCAAAATCTGTTCCAAAATGTTCACCTTCTTGTCTAGTTAAGAAATCCGTTTTTTATTAGTTGTTCGTTTAAATATAATAGCTTTTCCGTATCGAATTAAATTACTGCGAAGTCATTATTTTAACACAAAAAATCAAGAAAAGCACTTGATTCTTGATTCTTTACAATCCTAAACAGAATATACCAAAGAAAAAGACAATGGTTTTAATTGATATAGATCTTCGTTGATTAACCGATTATCGTATTTTTCATCTTCAATCACTAACGTCCATGTGTTTTTTTCTACCGGGATTAATATCGCTTTAGTTGTTTGGTTAAAAAGTAATAAAACATTACTCCAATATGAAGTATCCTTTTTTATATCGTTGGTTGGTAGGTGCAACTTAAATCCCAGACCGCCATCTGGGACGATCCATTCCAAAAGTTCAGTCGAGCTTTCAAGGAAGATAGGCTGTGTTTTCCTTATTCTAATCAGCTGTTTGAAATAATCAACTTCTTTATGAAAAGATTCACATCGATTCCAGTCAAACGCATTTATGGTGTCTGGGAGGTTATAACTGTTCTCTTCACCTTTCTTCGTTCGAAAACATTCTTGCCCAGCGTGGATAAATGGAACACCTTGCGCAAAGATCGTAAACGCTAAGGCGAGCTGTTGTCTTTTTCTGCGCATAAATTCATCTTCAAATGGATGTCGGATAAACAATAAATCAAACAAAGTGTGATTATCATGACATTCTGTATAATTAATGCTTTGCTCAGGTTTCTTAAACGTTGAATTCTGACCTGAATAACCCCTCATCACGTGCTTCATTTGATGTTTGATTCGTTCATCATAATTACCATTTATAAATCCGCTCTGACCGTCAGGAAAGATGCTCCCCTTTACATGGTCCCGAAACGCATCATTGAAAAAAGAATACGAAGGCATCTTTTTAGCAGATGAAAGAGTAGCTCGTTTTTCTGGTTCTAAATTCGTATTTAAGTCCCAACCTTCTCCAAGTAGGAATACGCCAGGATTCAATGATGTAAGTTTTTCAGCTGCCTGGTTCATCGTTTCAACATCATGAATCCCCATCAGATCGAATCGGAATCCATCTACTTTATATTCACTCATCCAATACGTTAAAGCATCTAGGATGAACTTTCGCATCATTTTTCTTTCCGATGCTGTATCATTTCCTACACCGGTTCCATTAACCGGGTTTCCCCCATTATCATAACGAAAAAAATAGCCAGGAACGAGTTTTTCAAAAGGTGATTCTTCTCTTTTGTATACATGGTTGTAGACCACGTCTAAAATAACAGAGAGCCCATTTTGTTGGAGTGTGTGTATTAATGTTTTCAATTCTTTTATCCTGCAACTGGGATCGTAGGGATTCGTTGCATACGATCCTTCAGGAGAAAAAAAATGAACCGGATCATATCCCCAGTTGTACGCTGAATCAGGCATTGTTTCATCAACACTTCCGAAGTCTGCTACAGGCAACAATTGAACGTGAGTGATACCGAGACTTTTCAAGTATTCCAATCCTGTATGAAACCCAGTGGGTGTTTTTGTTCCTGCTTCTGTTAATCCTAAATATTTGCCTTTATTTACAACACCACTATCAGAATGAATCGTTAGATCCCGAACATGAACTTCATAAATAATACTGTCTGTTTTTGAACGAAGGTTTATCTTTTTTCCTGATCGATTCCATCCTTCAGGATCTGTTTCTGGAAGATGGATAACGACCGAATACACACCATTTGCAGTAACAGACTTAGAGTACGGATCTGTTGTTTCTACCCATTCATGGTTTACGTTTACAACAAACAGATATTCTGTAAGATGGTGATCTCCTTCTAACGTAATTTCCCAAACTCCTTTTTCGGTCCGTGACATTTTCTGTTCGATAAAGGTATTAGTTTGTTGGGTTTTATACTTTAGTTTCATCGCAAAAGCTACAGGTGACCAAACTTTGAACGTCGTACTCTCAGGTGTGTAAATCGCTCCAAGACTTGTTTCATCATAATAGAGCCTATCGAACTTTGGTGTACGTACAATGCTACCGATCATTAAAGGGATTCTTGATTCATTAATCGTGACCCAATATCGGTTTTTTAAATCGATTGGCATTCTCGTTCTGCATTTATAGATCACTTGATTATGATAATGTTCCTGTTTATCAATGGTTAACGGCTGAACCACCTTATTATCATCTACCAATGAAAGTGACAGGCTGACCGAAAAGGGCTTATTAACTACAATCGTTATCATAGAAAAATCATCCATATATGCGGACATTGAAATGTGATCACTTTTCATTGAACTCACCCCTCTTTATCGCTATTACATCATATTGAACGTAAAATGAATTGGTTATTCCTTTTTAATATAAAAAAAGAGACTCATCCTAAAAGTAAGATAGATTTACTTTAGGCAGCCTCACTCGTTTGGCGAAGATAACTAAAAAAGTTTATTTATCTTCACTCAGCATTTAAATACTTATTCTTCATTATTCTTCCTGCAATAACGATTGCCGCATAAAAGGCGATCGGTACTATAATTCCAATCATTAGCTGTTCATTGGTTACATCTAGAATCCATTTTTTTAAACCAGACTTCTTTTCGATCAACATCACCCAAAGGAATGCAAAAAGTGCAATATTAAAAAAATCTGTCCATTTCATTTTTATTCCCCACTCATTTATGAATTTATATCTTAACCGAAACCGTACCTGGTTGAACTTTAATACGAACAGGAGTGGTTCCTTTATACTCACCATCGGCATGGATTGCTACAGATCTACGTGTAACAACCTCAATCTCTTTCCCTTTATACTGTGAAACTCCTTGTACATTTACGTGTCCACCCCAAAATACAGAAATAAAGAGCAACAAGAGTTTAAAAAGTGATAGATCATGTACAACACAAACATCTAAGATTCCATCGTTACTCTTAGCTGATGGACAAATTTTCATACCCCCTCCATAATAGGGCATGTTACCCACAGCTACAAGCCAGACCTTATTAAACCCATATTCTTGTCCATCGATTTTTACTTCCATAGAGTCAGGCACATAGAACTTTAGAACCTTAAACAATGTAAAAACATATGCAAGTGAACCTAATTTCAGCTTATGCAGATACTTTTTGTATGCTGCTTCATTTGTGCTCTTTGCTACTTCTCCATCTAAACCAATACCAATTGCACTAATAAAAGACTGGATTTTATTGCTTCGTCCTACAAGTTGAATATTACCAGAATCAGTCTTTACTATTCGGTTGCGTTTCAGATAAAGAAGTTGTTTCTTTAATCCTTTGACATCTTTCGTTAAGACCCTGACGATATCATTACCAGATCCTCCAGATATAAAGCCTAAAGGTATGCTTTGATTTTCTTGCATGCCGTTTAAAACCTCGTGAATCGTACCATCTCCACCTACAGCAATAACAGCTTTAATATCATCTTTGTTTATGTATGTAATCTTCTTCGCAATTTCTGTCGCATGACCGCTATACTCCGTATAAAACGTTCTATAGCTTATCTCTTCCTCGTCCATTACCTTTTTCAATTGATTAAAGGTA
Source organism: Fictibacillus nanhaiensis (assembly GCF_049537595.1). Taxonomy (GTDB): domain Bacteria; phylum Bacillota; class Bacilli; order Bacillales; family Fictibacillaceae; genus Fictibacillus; species Fictibacillus nanhaiensis_F. The sequence continues at coordinate 700,701 of NZ_JBMULM010000001.1, read as the reverse complement.
TGAATTGCTTTTGCGTTGTTTGCATTAATTATAAAGAAAAATTTTTTCATTCCAGTGCGTCCTCAATCTATGTTTTTAAAAGTATTTCGACAAAATCTCTCAAATACCTTCAAAGTGAAACTCAGACTCAATGGATAACGGATCTTTTCTATAAAGAGAGTTTGTCACACCCAATTTTAGGAGTTCAGACACAAACTTTAATTGCAATCCTTTAATGGGTGCTGGGTTTTGCTGCAGAAGGGCGTGCCACTCATTAAAACTGCGTTTATCTACATAGCTGACTCTTCTCCAATCACTCGTAAAATCTATGAATGCTTGGGGTGCAACAATGCATGGTTTAATAGACAACTGTTTTTGATAAGGTTCTAAAGCTTCTCGTACGGTAGATTGCATACGTTCGAGCCGAATAAAAGGACTCAAGGCAGTTTCTTTCTCCTCATGTCGAACATTTTTCCAGAAACGTTTGTTTTCAGCTTCTTGCCAAATTCCTTCCCCATTCATCCAGACAATCAGCCATACCTCTGTTGGGCCAACTAAGATAATATTTAGTTCCACACCTGTATTTTTCACTCGAATAACAGGTTCATAGAACAAAAAGTAGTTATCAGGAATTCCTTGAATGAGTAACTTTAGTGTCTCATCGTGTAGATACTTTTTATCCCAATTTGAGATTTCTTTCACAGTCGATGTTGCCCAATTCATCTGATGATGAAATAATTTTTCGCGGAATTCTTGATGCGTACGTTTGAGATGATCTGTTCCGTTTTGTGTTTGATATGCTTTCCATCGATTTTCTTTAATTCGCATAAATAATGATTGATAGTGATATAAATTGTTTTCGTATCTGGATACATAATCAAGTAATTTAACAAGCTGAGCCATTAGATCCCCTCTCTTTTCATCTCTCTATATCGAATAAGAGTGTAAAACATGGTATTTCGGCTGTTTCTCTATATGCGTTTCATAGAGAACAAATTGATCTGCATGAAATCGAATGTTTTCACCATATCGTTTCCACCATTTCTGAGAGTCCACCAAATGATGAGCTGACTCCATATGTTTCCGTGCAAGCGTAATATGCGGTGCATAAGGTCTTTTATCAATTTGAAAACCTACCTCCTCACATACATAAGCCACTTGTTTTTGCAGAGTATATAAAAAGGGTTCATCTTCAACACCTGCCCAGAAAATTCTTGGGTGCTGTTCGTTTCCAAAAAAACCAAATTGATTTACTTGAAGAGAAAAAACGTTTTCTGATTTATTCATTATTTTTTCGTTGAGTAACTCATGAAGTTTTTCAATCTTCTCTGATGACGCAACACCTAAAAAAGCTAAAGTGATGTGAAAATCTTCAGGGTGTACCCACGTTTTAAAATGATGTTCGTTCTTTAAATGGCTACAAATTTTTGCAAGCTTTGTTTTCGTCTCATCAGGAAGCTTGACTGCCAAAAAATAATGTCTTTGCATATTCCTCACACACCTTTATTTATTTTATCAAAGAATACATAAATTCATCTGCTTTTTTCACACGTGACTTATTTGTTATAATTGATTCAGCAAGAAAAAGGAGTGCAGTTTATGAGAGTTGTTACAAATATCGCAGATTTAATCGGTGACACACCTATCGTAAAGTTAAACCGCCTCCCTCATCAAGAGGGAGCCGATGTATATGTGAAACTGGAATATTACAATCCTAGTCGAAGCCTGAAAGACCGAGCTGCCTATAATATGATTATTGACGCAGAACAAAAAGGTCTCTTAAAAGAAGGTTCTACCATTATCGAACCTACATCAGGGAATACCGGGATCGGACTTGCTATGAATGCGGCCGCTAGAGGTTATTCTTCCATAATTGTGATGCCTGATACGATGACAGAAGAAAGAATAAATCTTTTAAAGGCATATGGCGCAAAAGTTGTACTAACTCCTGGTGATGAAAAGATGCCTGGAGCGATTAAGAAGGCACGAGAGCTTGCCGAAGAAATTCCTAACAGCTATATGCCGATGCAATTCGAGAACCCTTCAAACCCTGATGCTCATAGAGGAAGTACAGCGATTGAGATTAAAGAAGCCATTGAAGAGTTGAACAAACCCTTCACCGCTTTTATCGCACCTGCTGGTACCGGAGGGACGATTACAGGAACGGGTGAACAGCTTAAAACGTTTTTTCCGAATTTAACTGTACATGTGGTAGAACCTAAAGGGTCTCCTGTTCTTTCTGGAGGTAAACCTGGGAAACATAAGCTTGTAGGAACGAGTCCTGGTTTCATACCACCCATCTTAAATCAAAGTGTTTATGATGAGATTGTTCAAGTAAACGATGAAGACGCGTATACGATCACGAGACGTCTTGCATCAGAAGAAGGTATCTTGGTCGGTCCATCATCAGGAGCTGCTGTTTATGCGGCTTTAAAAATTGCGGAGAAGCGCAAAAAAGGTGAAGTTGTTATCTGTATAACGTGTGATTCAGGTGAACGTTATTTATCGAGTGATCTGTTTCAATTTGAATAAAGACAAAGCATCCCAAAATCGGGATGCTTTGTCTTTATATAGAATTAAACAGAAATCAACGACTGCCAAAAGCAAATGTTCACTTTTGAATTTTACAGAGATCGTTGAATCAGTATTCGGCCTTGCCCTTCCATCTTTGTAAGGATCAAGACCATGAGCAGCCCCATAAATGATAAAACTCCAAAAAATAAATACGTGTAAAAGATGGTATATTTATCAAAGATCACACCGCCTACGAACGTACAAAACCAAGAACCTAAACCATTCCCCACAGCCGTGTATAAGGAAACAGCTGTTGCTCGTACTTCAATGGGTGTATAAGTTCGTACATAATCCATAGCTGCTGGAATGAACAGACCAACTGAAAATCCTTGTACTACGGTTGTCATCAGTACGATTTGATACGATGGTTCAAAGAAATAAAACGTCCAACGAACAGCAGATACAGACGCAGCAAAGACCATAATATGCATCATTCCCCACCTTTTTATAGTGAGTCCTGCAAACTTCATAAATGGTGCTTCACTTCCCGCTGCGATCAAAAAGGCTAGTCCAACACCGGCTAAAGTTCCGCCTGTTTCTTGAATGTAAAATCCAAAATAAAAATTATTAGCAAAAATAGGACCAAACACCAAGAAAGTAGCAGAAAGGAAAACTAAATATGAAGGCATCCTAACTAATTGTCCAATACCCTTCCTAAGATCTGTTCGGAGCGATTGATTATCTTTTGGCATTTTGATTACAAATAAGATACAAAGAAGAAGAACAGAAGTAAACATATAGAAGATCACTTGAGTCCCTATAGAATCCGCAAGCCTTCCTGCTATAAATACGGCTATAGCAAATCCAATTGCTCCAAAAAGCCTGTAATTTCCATATTGCTTGTTCTCTTTTTGTACGTAATTTAAAAGAATACTGTCTGAAACTGGAACTAAGGCACTCTGCATGAACGAAAAAGCGATAAGTATTCCGATTAACCAAATATAAGATTCAAACAGATAGATGCTAAACCCTAAGCACGCTGTTAGAAGTAAAGAAAGTACTAAAACGGCCCTTGGACGTCTTGAATAATCTGTAACGACACCCCATAGAGGTTGAGCAAAAATCATTACGACTGGGCTGATGGACATTAAGGTTCCAATTTCTGTCCCGCTGAGACCTACTGAGTCTTTAAAATAAACACCTAATAACGGAAATAAACTCCCTAGACCAAAAAAACTTAACAGGTAAAAGCCTTTTAGACTGATAGAGGTTTGATCGAACGAATTATTCATGATGTACCCTCTCTTATTTGCTATTTAGCTAGTTCGTATATGGCTTGTGCATAAATAGCAGAAGCAAGAAGTAAATCTTCTACAAACATGTGCTCATCCTTTTGGTGAGCCACATCTTCTCTTCCTGGGAACAGTGCACCGAAAGCAACTCCCGTTTCCAACGAACGTGCATAAGTTCCTCCACCAATAGCCATCAATTCACCTTTTTTGCCTGTTTGATCTTCGAATACTTTTTGAAGCGTTTTGATCAATGGGTGATTTTCTTCTACATAATTTGGTGGATTGTTTTCGATGATTCTCATCGTCCAATCACCTGTCTTGGTTCTAGTTGATAATGTATGTTCGATTTTCTTGCTATCATGTGTAACCGGATAGCGTATGTTTAATCCTACTTTTCCGCCTTCTGTCCCGCTATACGACAGAACTCCAGCATTAACCGTTAGCTTACCGCTCGCCTCATCTTCTGCAGCGATATTTAATTTATCACCTGTATACTCGTCCGTCAGCTCGTCTAACAACTGGAGAAACGATTCGGCCTTTCCAGTGAAAGATAGAGTGTTCAAATATGCACCTAGTATAAGTCCCGCATTTTCACCCATTTCAGGTGTACTTCCGTGTGCCGATTTCCCTTTAACTTTTAGGGTTAAAGCATCACCTTCAATTTGAGCACCGTACTCTATATCAGATTTCTCTCCGAATGCTTCAAAAGATCGCAGTACTTCCTTTAAACCGGTTCCTTGGATTTTGGCTTCAGCATAATCTGGAACCATGTTTAAACGCTGACCTGACGTAAAGGAAACTAATTGAAGGCTATTTGCTTGTTCCTCTTGATCGTTCTCGAGACGAAACTCTACATCGAAGATTCCTTTTTCCGCAGAGATAATAGGAAAATCTGCATCAGGAGCAAATCCGATCGACGGCATCTCTTCTTTCGTAAAATAATGTCTTACACATTGCCAGTTGCTCTCTTCATCACAACCAATAATCATACGGACCCTTTTCGATAACGGAAGATTTAATTCTTGAATGATCTTCATTCCATAAAAAGCTGCCATTGTAGGTCCTTTATCATCGATCGCACCTCGTGCGAAGATCTTTCCATCCTTCACTTCAGCTCCAAAAGGGTCTACAGACCAGCCATCACCAGGAGGGACCACATCAACATGGCAGAGAACACCTACGATATCTTCTCCATTTCCGATCTCAATGTGTCCTGCATATCCGTCTACATTTTTGACGATCATTCCACTGTCTTTTCCTAGATCCAACATATACGTTAAAGCATTTTCTATCTCGGGGCCAAAGGGAGCTCCCTCTTTTGCATTCTCTTCATCAAGTAGACTAGGAATACGCAATAACCCTTTTGTATCCTCCATTAGCTGTTTCTTTCTCTTTTCAACTTGTTCTTTCCAATTAATTTGATTCAATTTCTAACATCCTTTCAAAAAAACTTATTCTTTACTTGTCATATTACTTACGATTTTAGGATAGAGTCGTATACATCCTTGCTGCAGATAATATAGAGACGTGCATCATCCCGGATCGGTTCGTTCAATTTCTTATTTATCGAAAGATCGTTGCCATCCGCAATTAGTGTAGCACCTTGTTTCAACAAACTGTCAAAAGCGTCTTTGTATGTTATCCATTCCGCTCGTTTACGAACTTCAAATAAATTTTCACCTTCTTTATGAGAAAGAAGTTGTGTGTATATCTCTGTAATTCCTTTAGAAAAGGCGGACCTCACAGCCATACGTGAAACGGTTTCATGACTTAAGACAAACTCATCTACTTTAGCATGCCTAAAGTTTTTAATATGCTCCTCTTTTTTAATCTCAACCGTACTATGTATGTGAGGAGTTAATCGTTCAACCGAGGTTACGATCAACAGAGTCTTTCCATCAGCAAGGGCTGAATCATGAATCGAATCATCCGAAAACACTAGTACAGATTTTGCCTCCTTTAAATTTGCCTGTACGAGCGTATCTTCTATCGATGGATCTCCTTGAATATAATGAACATTCTGATGCGTAATCGGTGTTACTGACAGATTATCAATGAGGACGACTTCTAAGTTGGGATGTGTTTCTATAATTTCACTAACCGCATATTTTGCTTTCTCAGACCATCCTATAATTACGAAATGATTTCTTCCTTTAAAAGTCAATCTTCCTTCCTCCTTTCGTTTACGATGAGCACCTAATGCTTCTACCAGTTTTCCAATAGCCAGACCAGCAATACCGATACCGATCAAAAAGATAAAGATCGCATAAATTCTTCCTGCTGTGGATACCGGATAATAATCCCCATAACCGACCGTGGTAACGGTAGTCATTACATACCATAGGGCGTCAAACCAGTTAGGGAATGTTTTTGGCTCTAAAAGATGCATAACGACTGACGAAAAAATAACGATAAAAAAGGTAAAAGAAAAAATTCCAAACTTATTTATAACGATAAGTCTATTCATCAGCTTTTGTAAAATATACACCTCATCGCTCCTTACATAAATTTTTATTAACCTTATTATTGTACCTTATTCCCATTAAAATGGTTAGATGGTTTCGCGTTTTCAAGAATAATGGGATATTGACAAATAAATAATTTAGTGTATAATGATGCCAAATAGGAGGTGTAGTGTTGGTTAACTGACAGTTTTCCTCTATATCTTTATATTCAGGATCATATGTTCGTTATGAGGTTTTGCTGCCTAGCCGCACAGACATCTTTTTGAACGTTACTACATCTAATGGCTGACGCAGCGGAGAACCAATACGGATTCTTCGCTTTTTTTTATAAAAAGGATGGGTCTTAAGAATTAAAAAGAATGTAATACAACGTTCATATTTCATTAACTTTAGACTGGTATCATATAGTGTGTTAACAACTATCTAAATACAAGGAGTGGTTTTTTGAGTCCTTCAACTGACAGAATGTTGAATCGTGTGAAAGCCCTGTATTTGTTTATTCGCAAGAAAGGTACTGTAACAACACGAGAACTAGTTGAAGAATTTGGAACTACGCAGCGTACCATCCAGAGAGATCTTAACGTCCTCTCTTATAACAATTTAGTAACAAGTCCTGCCCGTGGTATGTGGGAAACAACAGGCAAAAAAGTAAAAGTATCTTAAAAAAGATATAATGAATTTTCGGATAAGCATATTGCATGAAATAATCCCCGCTAAGTAATTAGCGGGGACTTTTTTTGTTATTAACAATTATTCTTAAAGTTCGTCCTTGTTGTCTCTTAAGAGCAGATCCGGAGTTCTTTCAATGTTCCATTCACGATTTTCCCAATTCGGTGTTCCTGAAACAGGCATATACTTATCATCCTGACCGAATAAGTTCTTCCAAAATCCTTCTGCAAGAGAAAAGCCAATAACTTGCTGACGATCTGTATCAATGATCAAATCTTTTATCTTACCGATTTTTTCACCATCTTGATCGATGACAGTCCAATCTTTTATGGACATATAAGAATAACACTCTTTTGGTTCATCTCTTTGTAATTCATTTCCAGAGAACACGAGTTTATCTTCATCAAACTCTTTCACTTGATGCCAAGGAATAAAAAAGGTCTCTTTTCCATAGTTCTGATGAGCAGCAAGGTTAGAGTTTCCTGTAAACGGAGTATGTTGTGTACCGATGCCTGAAGTGGCAGCAACAACTGTTTCCATATGCTTATCTGAGGGAATCTCTTCACGCTGATTGATTCCGTTGTCAACGGTGTACGTAAAATAACATAAACGGTGATCGTACATATTAAATAGAATGTCGTCGATTTTATGCTTTGTTTCTTCAGTCGATATCGTATGATTTTGAGCTTTTGCACCCATTAACTTCTCTGCAGATAATTTCATTGGTATACAACTCCTTTTTATTGGAAGATACCCCTTATAAATTATTCAAAAACATCCTCTTTTAAAGAAAGTAAGGATAGTTCTTCTTCAGCAAGCTCTCGATACATTCCTAACTCAAGCGATTCATCAAGCTTCAGTTGTCCCATCTGAATTCGTTTTAAGAAAATAACCTTTCTGTCGATAGCCTCAAACATCCTTTTCACTTGATGAAATTTCCCTTCAGTGATGGTTAGCTCGATCTCTGATTCTTTGTCATCATTGGTCAGAATTTTTAAAAAGGCAGGCTTTGTTTTATACCCATCATCTAAGATGACACCTTCTTTAAAATCTTCGAATGCATCCTCTGGAATCGAACCATTTATTTTGGCGTAATACGTCTTAGGTACATGTTTTTTTGGTGATAACAAAGAGTGTGATAACTGGCCATCATTAGTTAAAATCAAGAGACCCTCTGTATCAATGTCTAACCTTCCAACAGGGAAAGGTTCGAAATTCTGATCTTCCATATAAAGTAGATCAATCACCGTTTCATGTCTAGAATCTTCAGTCGCTGAGATTACTCCTTGAGGCTTGTTCATCATCAGATAGATAAACTCTTTATAAACAGCTTCTTCTCCATGAACCATCACGTTGTCATGCTCAGGATCCGCTTGAGTCTTTGCATCTTTTACAACCTCACCGTTCAATGTAACGGCACCTGATTTTAGTAACTGTTTTACTTCTTTTCTGCTTCCATAGCCTGTATTCGATAACCATTTATCTATTCTCATAAGAAACCTCCTGAATGAATGATCTTTTTTTCCTATATTATTGTAAAAAATTGATTGATTTTTGAAGAAACGGGGTAATTTAGTACTATAGGAGGAATTGGAATGAAAAGGAAAATAGGTCTTCTAGCAACTGCTCGAAAAAAAGCTTCTACCCCCTCTGCAGCTCTAGATTTATACATAAGTCCCTTATTCGTTAAGTCTGTTCAATACGCACAAAACCATTATGATGATTTTTATTTTTTTAGTGCTAAAGAAGGACTCGTAACGAAAGACCAATACATTGAACCGTATAATGTTTCTATCAAAAATTTTACGACATCTGAAAAACGGGAATGGGCTCATCACGTGATACAAGACTTAGAACAATACGTCAAGCCTTCTCAATGTAAGATTTATATTCATGGCGGCTGGGTATACCGAGAATTCTTACAGCCCGCGCTTGAAAGAGCAGGATTTCAATTTGAAGTTCCCCTCGAAGGATACAACATAGGTAATCAACTTAAATGGTATGATGAACAAAATCATGTGAAAAAATGAATACCGCAGAAAAAGAAGGCTACTTATTAGCCTTCTTTTTTTCTTTACTTATTTTCTGCGTTTCAAAAAAGGAATGCGATCACCTAGTATGATATTTAATAATCCTGATCGATGACTTAAGAACACATACACTGCTCCCCCAGTGAGAATTCCTACTGTTAATTTAATGATTGTATCAAGTCTTGTTTCTGGCTCACCTAAGAGCGCGGATACGATCATAACGGTAACAGCCATCGCTGCGCAAAACAACGTGATCAGAACGGTTCTTCGATATACCCATTTAAATGAGAAGCCGCTGTATTTTTTAATGATATACAGATTGAACAAGATCGAAAGTGTATATCCGATGTCTGTAGCAACGACAGAGCCTGTCCCACCGAACAGCAATAACAACGGCTTGTTTAAAATCAATTTTGCTAAAAACCCAGCTGATAGACTGATAAACGCATACCGTTGCTGGTTAAGTCCTTGCAGAATTGCTGCTGTAACTGTAAACATGGCAAACCATAACGCGGTCGGCGCGTACCATTGAAGATAATAACCACCCGTCTCCATCGATGATAACCCAAAGAGTGCACCATATGCAGGGTATGCAAGAACTGTTAGCCCGATCGCTGCTGGTGCAGTTAAGAACAGTACCATCTGAAACGTCTGGGTGATCTGCTTATGAAGGATTTCATCATCGTTTTGCGTGAAAGACTTTGTTATCACAGGTATTAAGGTCAGTGCAAGAGCAGTTGCTAATGATACTGGAATCATTACAAGCTTATGCGCGATCTGCGTGATGATTGCGAATACAGATTCCGCTTCTTTCAGCGTATAATCCATTTTCTTTAGCGTATTAACAATCGTAAACTGGTCCACCATCTGATAGAGCGGAATAGCTAGACCAACAGCTACAAACGGAATCGCATACTTGATCGTTTCCTTATAAATATCTGTTAATGAAATATCTGCAACAGGTTTACTTTCTTTATACATCTTGTCCAGATGGGGTTTTCTTTTGATCCAATACCAGATGAGAACGGCTAAGCCTGCAACTGCTCCTAGCGTAGCTGCAAATGTAGAAAGCGCAACCGCTGTCGTTATCTCACCGTTCATTAAATTGATGACCACATAACTTCCAACAAGAATAAACACAATTCGAACGATCTGTTCAATGACTTGTGATACCGCTGTTGGCCCCATAGATTGAAAGCCTTGGAAATATCCACGAATCAAACTCATGGAAGGTACTACGATTAGGGCCGTACTTACCATTCGAATAACTAATGTAATGTCTTCGATGCTGTTGCCTTGTCCACCTTTTTCGTCAATAATCTGATGAGCAAGTATAGGTGCTAGCATATACAAGATGACAAAAGCTAGCGTTCCTGTCAGCGTCATGACGAGAAGACCAGATTTCAGCAATTTCCTTCCTGCCGCATAATCTCCTAATGCATTATATTTAGAAACAAATTTAGAAACAGCAAGCGGAACTCCCATTGTGGAAATACTAAGTAATATGGTATATGGAATATAAGCATAGCCGTATAGAGCCATACCTTGTTCTTCTACTAGATTGGTAAATGGAATGACAAAGATCAATCCGATGAATTTTGAAAAAAACGTCGCAGCGGATAGAATCAATGTTCCACGAAGTAATCGAGACAACTATTTTCAGCTCCTACTAATCATCCTAAAAAACATTATTGATATTGTATCACATTAAAAGCGGATGTAACCTACTTTAACTTTTTGCAAAAAAGTAAGGATTATGAAACTTATAGTCTTTTTGTTTAAGCTATGCTATTGTATGAAATGACTTTTATTGAACGTATTAGAAAGTTGGGATTGTATGACTTATGATTGTATAGTAATAGGCGGTGGACCTTCTGGCCTCATGGCGAGTGTCGGTGCTGCTACGAATGGTGCACGTGTACTATTAATCGATAAAGGAGAAAAACTAGGTCGTAAACTTGCTATTTCAGGTGGCGGACGTTGCAACGTCACAAACCGTCTGCCAGTTGAAGAAATTATCAAGCATATTCCGGGTAACGGACGTTTTTTATACAGCGCCTTTTCTGTTTTTAATAACGAAGATATCATTCAATTCTTCGAAGGGCTAGGCATTGAACTAAAAGAAGAAGACCATGGACGCATGTTCCCTGTTACCAATAAGGCGACTGATGTTGTTGCTGCCCTTCTACAAAAAATAAATCAACTTGGTGTTACGATCCGAACGAACACTCCCGTAAAGACGATACATTATGGCGAAGATATTCATGAGATCATCCTGCATAACGGAGAAGTAATCCAAACAAAATCGATTGTAATTGCCGTAGGCGGCAAATCTGTTCCACATACAGGTTCAACAGGAGATGGTTATGCATGGGCAAAAAAGGCGGGGCACACGATCACAGAGCTCTATCCGACTGAGGTTCCCATCACTTCTAATGAACCATTCATCAAACATAAAACGTTGCAAGGTATATCATTAAGAAACGTTGCACTCTCTGTATGGAATCCAAAAGGTAAATTGATCAAAGCCCATCAGATGGATATGATTTTTACTCATTTTGGAGTATCCGGACCTGCAGCTTTAAGATGCAGCCAATATGTAGTCAAAGCGTTGAAAAAGTTTGATGTACCATCGATCGAGATGAGAATTGATTCTTTTCCAGATGAGAATGAAGACACGTTACTTGCTTCCCTTCAGAAAAGGATCGATTCTGAACCTAAGAAAGCACTTAAAAATGTACTCAAAGGAATACTTCCAGAAAAGTTCCTTCATTTTTTAATCGAACGTGCAGAGATTGATGGTGAGACGATTGCTGATCAAGTTTCCAAACAAGCACTTCGTCAGCTTGTTTTACAAATGAAGAGTTTCTCTTTTTCTGTAAATGGTACATTATCGATCGAAAAAGCTTTTGTTACTGGAGGCGGAGTTTCAGTTAAAGAGATCGCACCTCAAACGATGGCATCTAAGAAACAAGAAGGTTTATTCTTTTGTGGGGAAATCTTAGATCTTCACGGATATACAGGTGGTTATAATATAACTGTTGCCTTTGTAACAGGTAATATTGCTGGAACGAATGCAGCATACCATGCATTGGGCTAATCCTATAAAACTAGAAGAGTGGCAACCACTAAGTGGTTGCCACTCTTCTTTATTTTTGCGAACCAATTTTCTTATAGATAATCAACGCTGAAAAAGAAAACATCGTATCGTCCTCAGAGTGTACATTATCACATACAGCAATCTGATATTTAATATCCACAACATTTTCAGGAGGAATGATGCTCAGAAACTCATTTATTGCGATCTCTAAATCCTCTTCATGATCTTCATCGAAGATTTTTACTTGTATCATTAAAAAGCATCCCCTTTCAGCCAATCGTTTTGATAATCTTTCGGCCTTTGGAGATGCTTATCCTTTGTTAAGTTTTGACTAGTTTTGTCTTACAGATTTTCAAGAGCAGTTTGAATAGGCACTTCTCCTTCAATCAGTTCAAAAACTTTATGGCTTACGTTTTCATTCCCTAAACATGCCGCAAGTGTTCTTGCCACATCTGCTCGAGGTATAGATCCGCGCTCGTTCAGTTTTTCTTTCGCTTGAATCATGCCCATTCCATCCTCATCCGTCAGCGCACCCGGACGCAAGATCGTATAATTTAATGTGCTGTTTATCAGTTCTTGATCAGCTTTTCCTTTTGCCACTAAATAATGCTGAAGTCCTTCTGGTCCTTTTTCAGGAGTGTCTGCACCAACCGAACTTACAAGAATGAATTGTTTCACCTTATGTTTTTGTGCTAATTGTATAGACTTTACCGCTCCTTCATAATCTACAGCATCTGTTTTCTCTGGTCCTGTATGACCACCAGAACCTGCTGTAAAGATGACAGCTTCAATCCCTTCATAAACATGGTCGAAATCTTCTTCTAAATCACCTAAAACGGCGGTAATATTCTCATGCTGAAAATGATCTTTCTGTTCTTCCTTTCGAACCATTGCTTTAATAGAGTGTTCTTGATCGGCTAGTATATTACATGTCATTTTACCAATATTACCGTTTGCTCCAATTACTAATACATTCACTACATATCCACTCCTTCTATTTGTCTACTTAAGTAGTGTTTCACGAAATGAAGAATATAAAACATTTGATTGTGTAATAGAAGCATGTATTTTGGTTTATAGGTAAGGAGGTTTCGACCATCTTCAAGAAAAAATGATTTGATCTAAAATAAAAAAAAGCTTAAAACACCGTTCACTCGTGGCGTTTTAAGCTCTTTTCAATTCATCACAACATTCTTATGCAACTGTTTTTCAAGTTCATCAGCATGAAGTGGTTTGTACAGATGATAACCTTGACCGTATATACAACCTTGTTCTACTAAGAAATCAATCTGCATACGGCTTTCGATACCTTCTGCAATGACGTGAAAATCAAGATTGTGTCCCATATCAATGATCGTTTTTACAATCGCTCCTGCTTTTTGATCTATTAAAATGTCATCGATGAACATCTTATCAATCTTTAATGTATCAACAGGTAATTGTCTCAAATACGTTAAAGAGGAGTAACCCGTACCAAAGTCATCCACTGAAATGCGAATTCCTTTTGCTCTTAAAGCATTCAAAATCGGAAGAGCTTCTTCCATGTTTTGCATCGTCGTGCTTTCTGTAATCTCCAACTCTAATGAGGTAGGTGGAAATTCAGTCTCAGAAAGTATACTCTCTACTCTTCCGATAAAAGATTCTTCTAATAGCTGTCTAACTGATATATTTACAGAGATCAAGAGATCATTGAAGCCATTGTTATGCCAACTTAACCCTTGCATACAAGCTTCTCTTAACACCCATTCTCCGATTGGGAGAATCATCCCCGTTTCTTCAGCGATCGGAATAAACTCAGCCGGAGAAATCATTCCTTCATCTTCTTTATTCCAACGTAATAACGCTTCAACACCTACAATTTTCTTAATACCGATATGAACTAAAGGCTGATAAACAAGAAAGAACTCGTTGTTCGTTAATGCTTTTCTTAAACCGTGTTCGATGTTTAACCTTCTTTCCATCCTGCCATCACGTTGTTCTGCGAAAAATTGATAAGTGTTTCGCCCTTTTTCTTTTGCCTGATACAGAGCGGAGTCAGCACGTTTCAATAGGGTTTCGCTGTCTGTACCATTCTCAGGATAGATACTAATACCGATGCTTGGTGTTGTAAATACTTCTTGCCCACTCAATTTAAACGGTTTTGTAAAAGCTTGAATAATTTGCTCTGCTTTCTGTTTGATCTCACTGATATCTTTAAAATTAAGCAAAATCAGAAATTCATCCCCGCTCCTTCTAAAGACTGTTCCGTAATAACCTAACGTAACCTTTAAGAGTTCTGCTACTTTCTGAAGCAGCAGATCACCAAAACTATGTCCTAGCGTATCATTCAGAACGTTAAACCGATCGAGATCGACATACATTAAGGCTAGATTTCGATGTTGAAGCTTTGATTCTAGTATTTGTTTTTCAATCGCTTGCATAAAGCCATTACGATTTGGCAGGCCAGTTAATTCATCATAATAAGCCATATGCTCAATCGTTATCTCAGCTCTTTTTCTTTCCGTAATATCAATAAGGATGGAGTTAAAATCAACTAATTCGTTGTTGGCATCTAAAAAAGGAATTCCTCGATCTTGTATCCATCGTATTTCACCGTTCGGCTTCATGATGCGATATTCGCTTGTAGTGATCAATCCGTTTTGTATCGAAATGCCTCGGTTCATGATGATCTCATCATCGTCTGGATGAATCACCTTCTTCCATAATTCTGAGTCGTCATAAAAAGCTTGCAGAGGATAACCATATAATTTTTCAATACCCGATGTTATCAAAAGTTTATTCGTTTTAAGGTTGTGCGACCAGATCGCAACATCGATACTATCAAATATGTTTTGAAGCTTTACGCGGTTTGCTTCTAATTCAGCAAACGTTTCTTTATGATTTAAGATCTCCTGCTCTAAATTTACCGCATAACTATCTTTTACGATCAGCATTTTATATGTCAGAATTGCAAAAAGAACAACAATTCCAAGATCTATCCCATACATCAAAAAGCTCTGATTGTACATTAAACCAATTGTACTTACAGTATGTAAGGTAAACAAAACGGCTAGGATATAGGTCCATTTTTTAGTTTTTGCGTGTTTTAATGGCATTTGTAAGCCTCCAAGGCTAATAAGTATACCCTTTCTATCGGCTAGTTCTTGGAAATTTAAACATTCTTTAATAAAGTACTTAGAACCAAAAAACTCTCCGCTCAAGTCTTGAGCAGAGAGTTTATTATTAGTCCTTACTATATTCCAACATACCGCCAGTCATATTCTTGACCTTATATCCATGATCTTGCAGGAAATAAGCAACATTCTCACTGCGGCGTCCGGAACGGCAGACGATGATATGTTCCTCGTCTTTGTTTATTTCATCTAAACGAACAGGTATCTCACCCATTTTGATATGCGCTGCCTCTGGGATCTTTCCTTCAGCAACCTCTTCATCTTCGCGAACATCAATCAGAGAAATCTTTTTTCCTTCTTGAAGCAATTGTTTTACTTCTGACGGTGAAATTTCTTTTAGTTCTTCCATGAACATATGCCTCCTTTAATTCGCAACGATATTCACAAGCTTACCTGGAACTGTAATAACTTTGCGAATCGTCTTTCCTTCAATACTTTGTTGAACGGATTCATCTTTTAGAGCAGCTTCTTCCATATCAGATCCACTGATGTTTGCGGCAATCGTCATCTTCGCTTTTAATTTACCGTTCACTTGGACTACAATTTCAACTTCATTCTCTACAAGTTGAGCTTCGTCCCAAACTGGCCAAGATGCATATGCGATGCTTCCTTCTCCACCTAGCAATTCCCAAAGTTCCTCACAAATATGCGGAGCGATCGGGGAAAGCATCTTAACAAAACCTTGCATGAAATCTTTTGGAAGAACTTCTTGTTTATTTGCTTCATTTACAAAGACCATTAATTGTGAAATGGCTGTATTAAAACGCAGTCCTTCATAATCTTCAGTTACTTTCTTCACCGTCATATGATAGAGACGATTGAAAGCTTCTGTTCCATGTGTATCTTGAATCGACGGATTGATTTTCTCTCCATCTTCAGCAAGAAGCAATCTCCATACACGATCCAAGAATCTGCGAGCACCATCTAAACCAGTTGTGCTCCATGCAATAGAAGCATCAAGTGGCCCCATGAACATCTCATACAAGCGTAGTGTATCTGCGCCATGGCTCGATACGATCTCATCAGGGTTAACTACGTTCCCTTTAGATTTACTCATCTTCTCATTATTTTCTCCAAGAATCATTCCTTGGTTGTAAAGTTTTTGGAAAGGTTCTTTTGTCGGAACGATCCCAAGATCATACATAACCTTATGCCAGAAACGAGCATAAAGAAGGTGCAACACTGCGTGTTCCGCTCCACCAATATAAATATCAACCGGAAGCCAATGCTTAAGCTTCTCAGGAGATGCTAATTGCTCTTCATTTTTCGGATCGATATATCGAAGGTAATACCAGCAGCTTCCCGCCCATTGTGGCATCGTATTCGTTTCACGACGTCCTTTCTTTCCTGTTTCAGGATCTACAACGTTTACCCACTCTTCAACGTTAGCAAGTGGAGATTCACCAGTACCAGAAGGTTTGATCTCTTTAACAACCGGTAGTAGAAGAGGAAGTTGATCTTCTGACACTGTCGACATCGTGCCATCTTCCCAGTGGATGACCGGGATCGGTTCGCCCCAATAACGCTGACGAGAGAACAACCAGTCACGAAGACGATAAGTGATCTTCTTCTCACCTTTTTTGTTCTCAGAAAGCCAATCGTTCATCGTTGCAATCGCTTCTTCTTTTTGCATTCCATTTAGGAAATCTGAATTAACGTGTTCACCATCACCTGTGTACGCTTCTTCTGCCACATTTCCGCCGGCAACCACTTCAGAGATCGGAAGTTCAAACTTCACTGCGAACTCGTGATCACGTTCATCGTGCGCAGGAACTGCCATGATCGCACCCGTTCCATAGCTTGCTAGTACATAGTCTGCAATCCAGATCGGAAGGTTCGCACCTGTTACAGGATGAATCGCATATGCCCCTGTAAACACACCAGATTTTTCTTTAGCAAGTTCTGTACGTTCCAAATCAGACTTTGTTTCTACTTGTCTTTGATAAGCCGTTACTGACTCTTTTTGGTCTTCTGTTACAATATCGTTTACTAGTTTATTTTCAGGAGCTAGCACTAAGTATGTTGCACCGAAAAGTGTATCTGGTCGTGTTGTGAAAACAGTGATCTTAGAAGAATGTCCATCCACATCAAAGTGAACTTCAGCTCCCTCTGAGCGCCCGATCCAGTTTCGCTGCATATCTTTCAAGCTCTCGGGCCAATCTAGTTCATCTAGATCTTCTAATAATCTGTCAGCGTATGCCGTAATCTTAAGCATCCATTGTCTCATAGGTTTACGAACGACAGGATGGCCTCCGCGTTCACTCTTTCCATCGATGACTTCTTCGTTCGCAAGTACCGTTCCAAGTGCTTCACACCAGTTCACAGGTACTTCATCTACATACGCAAGTCCTTTATTATAAAGCTGGATAAAAATCCATTGTGTCCATTTGTAATAAGAAGGATCTGTTGTGTTAACTTCACGGTCCCAGTCATAAGAAAAACCAAGCTCTTTAATCTGTCTGCGAAACGTGTTGATGTTCTTTTCTGTAAATTCTGCTGGATCGTTTCCTGTATCAAGCGCATACTGTTCGGCAGGAAGGCCGAAAGCATCCCATCCCATCGGATGTAGTACGTTGTATCCTTGCATACGCTTCATTCTAGATAGAATATCTGTCGCCGTGTATCCTTCTGGATGACCTACATGAAGGCCTGCTCCAGATGGGTATGGAAACATATCTAGCGCGTAAAATTTCTTTTTATCATATTCTTCTTTTGTTTGGAACGTTTTGTTCTCATCCCAGAACTGCTGCCATTTTTTCTCGATTGTTTTGTGGTTATAATACATAACCGATCCTCCTTAGAAAACTGTACTTTAAAAAACAAAAAACCTCCCGCCCCTAATAAACATTAGGGACGAAAGGTTAGTTAACAATTTAAACCTGCCGCGGTACCACCCTGATTAATGCAACGATCGCATTCACTCGGAAACATACCTTAACGCGGCGAACGGCAAGCATTACTACATTCACACTTGCAACTAAAGGGTGAGTTCAAAAAAGTCCGGGTTGACTTGCACCAGCCGTCAACTCTCTATCATTCCATTCTTTTTTTACTATTCCCTATCATCGTTATTAAAAATTTAGATGCTAATTTGTATTTTATGAATAACTCCCTAAATTGTCAAGGTTGTTTAGAAATATAATAACCTTATTTTACCACTTTTAAACAAAGCCTATATCGTCATAAGCCTTATCTTGACAAATATTAAGGTGCTGTTTAATGTAATGTTAACTGTTATTATTTTTACGTTAACATTAAAAAGGGGTGCAACAGACATGCATGAAAGCAATCAAAAACTGAAGATGTCGCTATACGCAGCACTTATGGCTGGAATTACAGCGATTCTAGCCCAGCTGACCATTCCACTGCCATTAGTTCCGATTACAGGACAGACTTTAGCGATCGGGCTTTGCGCAACAATTTTAGGTCGTAAATACGGCACGTTAGCAGTAATGATCTACGTCGCTATGGGTGCGATAGGTCTCCCTGTTTTCTCTGAGGCTAAAGGTGGCTTTATGGTATTGATCGGTCCAACAGGAGGCTATATCGTTGGATTCATCATCGCCGCTTATATCACTGGCCTTATTTTAGAAAAGACAAGTTTTACTCTTCTGCCTGCTGTTGTTGCAAACATTGTAGGTATGGTGATCACACTTGTGTTCGGTGCCGTTCAATTAAAGTTCATCGCAAGTCTAAGCTGGGAACAAGCGATGAGTGGTGGTGTTATTCCGTTTCTCCTTGTAGGTGTAATCAAAGCCCTATTAGCAGCTGTTCTTGGCGTGACGATCAGAAGAAGGTTAATGTCTGCGAAACTGCTTCCAAAAGAAGAAACAAGAGCTGCTTAATTCAATAAAAACCGAAGAGACCGTGATCATCACATCACGGTCTCTTCGGTTTTCGTTATTTATAAACCTCAAGAAGCTTGTTGAGGAACTTCAGTCTGCTGTATAGCATGCCGATTCTTGCTGTATATAATCGTTAAAATAAAGGCAAGCACCATCAAGCCTATAATCGTTTGAAACAACACGGATATGTTGAATAGATCTGCAATCATTCCTCCAAACAACGGACCGAGCATCCTTCCGCCTGTGGCAGTAGAATTTACGATTCCTTGATAGAATCCAGCCCTGCCTTCAGGAGCTAACTCTGCTGCGATGGACGGAACACCTGGCCATACGAGCATTTCGCCTATAGTGAGAACGATCATGGCTATCATAAAGCCACTAAAGTCTTTTGCATTTCCCACCATCACGAAAGAAATAACAAATATACAATAACCGACCAAAATTTGCGATGTTGTGGAGTGAAGCCATCTTTTCAGGAAGAGATTGACTAGTGGCTGACCAAGAACGATAAACACACCATTAACAGTCCAAAGCAAACTGTACATCTTTAAAGTTACCCCTAGTGATTGCGTATAAGCAGCGATCGTAGACTGCCATTGAACATAACCGATCCAAGCTAACAGATATCCTCCGCATAAAATCAATAGTGCCATAAACGCTTCTTTGTTATGAATTCTTTTTCGTTGAGAAAAAACGGTTTGCACAGATGCTTCTTCTGTTTCATCAATGTCTTTAAAGCCGAGCAACACAATAATAAAAAATACAAAAGACAGAGCTGAACAACTGATGAATGATAGTGTAAAAGAATATGAAGCTGCAAAACCCCCAAGAGCAGCCCCGAGCGCTACCCCTACGTTCTGTGCAATATAGATTCGGTTAAATGCTTTCCTTCCACCCTCTTTCCACATCGTACCTGCTAATGCATACATAGATGGAAAGACGATTCCCATTCCAAATCCCATAAAAACAAGAAGGATACTGTACATCCAGAAATCATGAAACCAAATTAGTAAAAAGGAAGTCGTAAATGAAATGGAGACTCCGAGCATAATCGTCTTGTAGCCTCCTAATTTATCAAACAGCAATCCTCCCGTTAAGTTACCGATGATACCGGCGCCTGAATTAAGTAATAGAACAATCCCTGCTACGGTAAGTGACTTACCGAGGTGTTCATGTATAAAGATCGTATTGATCGGCCACAAGAAACTTGAGCCCGTCACATTAAGTGCCATTCCAATAATGAGCAGCCATACTTTCGCTGGCATAAATATCCCCCGCTTGCTAACTAAGATGTCATAAACCACTCTGTATTTTATTCCTTTTTCCTGCACTTTACAATTTGAAAGTACTGACAACTCACTTTGCCGCTAACAGTGCGAACATGCTACAATGTCATATGGTGCTCATCACCGTATAAAGGAGTGAGAAAGATGGCACACCTTATGGAAAAGCCAGATTATTTTGGAGATAAAAGATATTACACGTGGAATCAGCATTTGAAATCCCATTTTGGAGATAAAATTATTAAAGTACCATTAGATGGAGGATTCGATTGTCCGAATCGTGATGGCAATGCCGCATTTGGAGGATGTACCTTCTGCTCTCAAAGTGGCTCAGGAGATTTTGCAGGAAACCGCCGTGATGATATCATTACACAGTTTCACACCGTTAAAGAACGAATGCATGCAAAGTGGAAAAAAGGGAAGTATATCGGCTATTTTCAAGCTTTTACGAACACTTATGCTCCTGTTGAACAACTTAAAGAGCTCTATGAAACCGTCCTCGAACAAGATGGCGTTGTTGGACTTTCGATTGCTACGAGACCTGATTGTTTACCGGATGATGTGATCGAATATCTTGCTGACTTAAATAAAAGAACTTACCTTTGGGTAGAGTTAGGACTTCAGACTGTACATGAACGAACAGCTCTGCTCATAAACAGAGCTCATGATTACGCAACATATGTAGAAGGCGTTGAAAAACTTCGAAAATATAACATTAGAGTGTGTTCACACATCATCAATGGATTGCCTTTAGAAACTCCTGAGATGATGATGGAAACGGCAAGAGAAGTTGCGAAACTTGATGTTCAAGGAATTAAGATTCATTTGCTTCATCTTCTAAAAAAGACACCTATGGTCAAACAATATGAACAAGGCATGTTAGAATTTCTTGATTTTGAAACTTATGTGAAATTAGTTTGTGACCAGCTGGAGATTCTCCCTCCACATATGATGATTCATCGCCTGACTGGAGACGGGCCATCTGATCTATTGGTCGGACCGATGTGGAGTTTAAATAAATGGAAAGTATTAAACGCAATCGAAAGTGAGCTTAAAAATAGAAATAGTTTTCAAGGGAAATTTTATAATACTACTGAGGTGAACACCCTATGAAATTAGAAGGAGTATTGCCGTTTGCGAGAACGCTTCTTCAATCGTTCTGTAAATCAGGGGACTTGGTCATAGATGCAACTTGCGGAAACGGAAACGACACTTTATTTTTATCAAAACTCGTTGGCGAGAGCGGGCATGTGTTTGCTTTTGATATTCAAGAGCAAGCGATCAAGAACTCAAAACAACGGCTTTTTGATCATCATGCAGATCATAACGTTACTTTTTTTCATGCCTCTCATAATGAGTTAACCACTCAGTTACCTAGTGATCTTCACACAAAAGTAACTGCTGCTATTTTCAACCTTGGTTACTTGCCTGGAAGTGACAAATCTATTACAACAACAGGATCATCTACCATCGGTGCTATTGAACAGCTCCTACAACTGTTAAAACCTGAAGGCGTAATTATACTCGTGATCTACCATGGACATGAAGAGGGCAAAAGAGAAAAAGAAATAGTTATGAATTATGTAAAACAGCTGGATCAAAAACAAGCTCATGTATTACAATACGAATTTATTAATCAAAAGAACGACCCGCCATTTGTCGTCGCAATTGAAAAAAGAGGCTGAGTTCAACTTTCTAAAAGTTGATTCAGCCTTTTTTCAGGACACAGAAACGGGTCGTCAAATATATACAGCGGGGTATTATGCATCATCAATCCAGAAATTTGAGCACGCAATCCAAAAATTTCGGATGTTTATCCACGAGATTCGCCTCTTAATCCAAAAGTTTTTGTCTTTTATCCACGAGTTTACATCCTCGACAAATTACGCGATAGTTATTATCATCACATACCCTCGCTAAATGCGAACCACATGGACTCAGCATTTCTTTTATGAGATAGAAGGTTTTAACCTTTGATATAATTTTCGATTTATATAGAAGAAGTAACTTGTTGCTCCTCCAACTTTAACAAGCTTAGCTGCCATCTTTTTAATTCCAGGACTCTCAGACACTTTTCGATCAGCGAGATAGATCCCTAAGAGACCTCTTTGGATCAGGCGATGAAACCTTGAGTTAGGCAAGTTCGCACAGCTTTTCTCTGCTTTTTCCGCAAAATAAACCATTCGTTCAAGCATGTGCTGATCATTCTTATAATAGGTACAAAAGTTTAGATCACCTTCCAATTTGTCTTCATTTTGATCAATAAAATAATCTAAAAGAATATGAAGACCCTGCAGCCATGGAAAGTATCCCTTTTTTATCATTGCAGCAGATTCTTTTGTAAAATTTCCTTGAAACGCATAGCTGACTAAACAAAAAATACCGAGCGTTGATCCTGCACAAGCTGAAAATTCGTACCAAGTAATATCCGGTAGAACAGATTGATACTCTCCGAACCAACTGATTAAGCGGGGCTCTCTCTCTTGTACGATTACATGTTTATGTACTTGCAAGTCACAATAGATCGAAGCAAGTCCGATTAGTTCACTTGCGATATTGGGATAAGCTTTCATCTCTGATAAAACGTTTTGACACGTATAAACTAGTTGATTTAAATAGCCACCGTCGTCCTGTTCTTCCCGATAACGATAATAATTAGTTGGAACCGCGCCCGGAGATAAGGCATGAAACATGCTCTCATGAAGAGCTCTAAAATCTTTCTCATTCAGTGAAGTGCTTCTGTCACAAAGATTATCTAAATAGTCGCTGATCGTTTGGTACGCCACTACAAACTCGATGGCTTTTTTGCGATGTTTCCCAGCTAGCAGTGTAAGGATAGCTCCCCCTTCACAGTGAAACATCTTATCAGAAATGCTGCTTACTGCCTGTTTTCTCAATTCAGGATTTGGAATCTTCTTGGCTCTATCATGCCAAGTTTTTAGCAGATGACTGACGGCCGGAAAAATATGTGTATAAACGGAATACATCAATCCCCAAGGGTGAACTGGAACTTTGTTCATAAGATGGCTCCTTTTGTTTATTTCTTCCTTACCTTTTCCCTAATGTACTTCACTATGCAGAAAAAGAAATTTTTTCACATAATTAAATACAAGATCTCTTTCAGGCTCGTTTAAAACTTCATGATAAAGTGATGGAAATTCTTTATACCATTTTTCGTCGAGTTGCACTGCGTTAAACCATTGCTTCACTTTCATTTTGTCAACGATTCGATCATCCCCTGCTTGTAAAAGCATTAATGGTACATTTGGGAAATCTTTATAATGATCGAAAACATGTTTTATCGAACCAATCAACTCTCGATACCACCTGACAGATACTTTCTTAACAATCAACTTATCCTCTTTATCACGTATACGTATCTCTTCGTTCCTCGTAGCACTGCCTTCAGGTAAATTGGTCGCTAACCTTACACTCGGAGCGAGTTTGTTCAATAGAACAGAAACCGCTTCTTTACCTTTTGATGGGTAATGCACTAAACCTAAACAAGGAGAGGATAAGATAACCGCTTTAACCGTAAGCCTTTTTTCCATCAAGGTTCTAATCACAGCTAATCCACCCATGCTATGACCTAAAATATATACTGGAAGACCTAGTTTCTCGGCTTCTAGATACCATTGTTCGATCGTTTGAATATAATCGTCGAACGCATCAATATGCCCTCTTCTTCTCGTCGTCGTTCCTTGACCAGGAAGATCGCCTGAAACACAATGCAGGCCTGCTTCGTTCAGTTGCTTGATAACCCAATCATACCTTCCGTGATGTTCGTTTGCTCCATGTACGACTACGATTGTTCCGATTGCATTTCTTTTTGTTTTCCATGTCCACATTTCTCCACCTTCTCTATTCATAAGACTTGGTGATTTGCTAAACTGTAGTTAGATAAATAATGATATTAGGAGTGTGTAACCATGATCTATCCATTTGGAGATAAACAACCTAAGATTTCAGAAACTGCCTTTATTGCAGACTATGTTACCATTACGGGCGATGTTCAGATTGGTGAATATTCTTCAATCTGGTTTAATACATCCATAAGAGGAGATGTTTCCCCGACTATCATCGGAAACTATGTAAACGTACAAGATAATTCCGTTCTTCATCAAAGCCCGAACCGCCCTCTTCATTTAAAAGACGGAGTTACCGTAGGGCATAGCGTGATCTTACATAGTTGTGTCGTTGAAGAGAACGCATTGATCGGAATGGGTTCACTCGTGCTCGATGGAGCTCACATCGGAGAAGGAGCTTTTATAGGCGCAGGAAGTCTTGTTCCACCGGGAAAAAAGATACCGCCGAACACCTTAGCTTTCGGCCGACCAGCTAAGGTGATCAGAGAATTAACAGAAGAAGATATTAAGGATATGAATCGAATCCGTCGTGAATATTACGAGAAAGGACAGTATTATAAATCATTACAGCCTAAACGTTAAACTCAATCAAGTTACCATCAGGGTCACTCACAAAAACTTGGTGCCACTCTGTTTTATTTGTTGGTTTATTAACATAAGGAATGTCATGAGCATCTAATGTTTTTAATAGCTTGTCCATCTCTGTAACTCTTACAGCAAAATGACCATCTCTGCTATCAATCTCTGTCGTATTTCTTTTTGCCTTACCCTCAGGATGGACAATTAAATGAAGCTGTGTGTCACCGATATCATACCAAACGCCTGGAAAATCAAATTGCGGGCGTTTTTTATTTTTTTCAAATCCTAAAATTTCTTCATAAAAACGGATAGATCGTTCAATATCTGTAACAAGTAGTGATACATGATGAATACCAGAGTACATATTCTTTCCACCTCAATATCTTTCATGCTGTTTTGCGTATAATTTTAACACAGTTGTCCTTGTTACGTGATTTCTAGATGGGATAAGTCATCAGTTCTTTTTATTGGATTTTTATAATTAATTCATACTGTCTTCATGTTCCCCTTACAATTGCGTTTTATTATTATAGTATCAACAAAAAAAGATAAGGGGGATATTTCATGACAAAAGTAATCGATTGGCTTTATGAAAAAGAGTGTACATTTTTCCGGCTTATTAATGGAAGACTGCACAGAAATTCAATGGATCATTTCTTTCACTTGTGGACACATCTTGGTGGTGCTACAGCCACTATATCAACCAGTCTTCTGCTTCTGTTATTTCTCCCTATGCATTTAAAGTCATGGGGCATCGTTTGTATGCTGTCATTATTGATCAGCCACATTCCAGTTGCGATCTCTAAAAAGATGTATCCGAGAAAGAGACCTTATTTAAGTCTTCCAGATACAAACATCGGCGAAAATCCATTAAAAGATCATTCATTTCCGTCAGGTCATACAACTGCTGTATTTTCAATCGTCACGCCTTTAATACTATTGAATCCTTTTATCGGTATCTTTTTATTGGTTGCAGCCCTTTTGGTCGCTATCTCCCGTATGTACTTAGGCCTTCACTATCCATCTGATGTACTTGCAGGGATGATTCTAGGCATCAGCTCCAGCTTCTTTTCTTTATTTCTAGTAAATAGCTTTATCTTGCCTTACTTCTTATAAAAGGAGATGAAGAAATGAAGCTTGCCCTTTTTTCTGATACGTTCCACCCGCAAGTTAATGGTGTTGCTCGTACATTAAAAAGACTTACAAGTTATTTAGAAACAAATGAAGTTGACTATAAAGTAATCATGCCCTCGTTTGAAGTGAGCCTCAAAACAGAACAAGAACAATATTATGCAATGAAAAGCCTGCCACTCTTTTTATACCCCGAGTGCAGGCTCGCCATTCCCCATTTGCGAGCAATGAATGGCGAACTGGACAAATTTAAGCCAGACCTCCTTCACGTTGCTACACCTTTTAACATCGGACTATTTGGAATGAGATATGGGAAGAAAGAAAAGATTCCCATGGTCGCTTCTTATCACACACATTTCGACCGCTATCTTGTACACTACCATCTTGATATATTACTTCCCTTACTTTGGCGCTATCTACAATGGTTTCATAGACCGTTTGAAAAAATCTTTGTTCCGAGTGAAGAAACGAGAAATGTTTTGTACTCAAAAAGCTTTACAAATGTTGAAATATGGTCAAGAGGAGTTGACTGTGATATGTTCACACCTCAATATCGTGATTACTCTGTCAGAGAAAAATATAACATTACACAGAAGTATATCTTTTTGTTTGTCGGAAGACTTGCACCAGAGAAGGACCTAGATGTATTACAAGATATGATAAACAAGTTACCTTCTTCTTTAAAAGAGTGTGTACATTGGTTAATTGTCGGCGATGGCCCTAGTCGAAACGTTGTTGATCAATGGGAAAAAAAGCATTCAAATGTAACCTGTACAGGTTATCTATCCGGAGAAGAGCTTGCACGTGTTTATGCTTCTGCCGATCTTTTCGTCTTCCCCTCTTCTACAGAAACGTTTGGCAATGTTGTTCTAGAAGCGGCTGCATCTGGATTACCTGCCATCGTATCGGATTCAGGGGGAGTAGCTGAAATTGTTCAAGACGGTGTTACGGGTCGAATCTGCAAAGCTAGAGAACCTGATTCATTCATCCAAAATATCGTTTCTATTATGGAAGATCCAATGCTCTTAGGTTCTATGAAAATAAAAGCAAGAAATTACGCGATGACAAATTCTTGGTCATCTATTTTTGGGAATCTTTTGATGCAGTATGAGGAAGTTATTTATACGAAGAAGAATAAAACTAAAACGATCATTGCGTAGCAGGCGCAGGATAATAAGATACGAAAATAAGAGGATATCTCAATATTAAGATATCCCTCTTTTTTAGTTTTTGTATCCCCCTGATAAACATTAGTCGTTCAAATGTGTATCAGAGGGACACCAAGAATTTTATACGAGGTAATCACAATTATATCCTTAAATAAGGTAGATACATTTTCCCGTAAAACTTCTGATTAATTTTAAAGATCTTCCTAAACTGACAGATCACTACAAAAAAGCAGACTTCCATAAGGAAGTCTGCTTTAAGATATCATTAAATATTCGCTTGTTTCTTAAGCTCTGCAGCTTTATCAGTGTTCTCCCAAGGAAGGTTGATGTCAGTACGTCCAAAGTGGCCGTATGCAGCAGTTTGCTTGTAGATTGGACGGCGAAGATCAAGCATCTTGATGATTCCAGCCGGACGAAGATCGAAGTTGTTGCGAACTAACTCAACAAGAACTTCTTCAGAAACTTTACCTGTTTCAAACGTGTTAACAGCGATTGATACCGGTTGAGCAACACCGATTGCATATGCAAGCTGAACTTCAACTTTGTCAGCAAGACCAGATGCAACGATGTTCTTCGCAACATAACGAGCAGCATAAGCAGCAGAACGGTCAACTTTAGTTGCGTCCTTACCAGAGAATGCACCGCCACCGTGACGAGCATATCCACCATAAGTATCAACAATGATCTTACGTCCAGTAAGACCAGCGTCACCTTGAGGTCCACCAATTACGAAACGGCCTGTTGGGTTGATAAAGTATTTTGTGTTCTCATCGATTAATTCAGCAGGAACAACTGGCTTGATTACTTTTTCTTTCACGTCTCTTTGAATTTCTTCAAGCGTGTTTTCAGGGTGGTGCTGAGTAGAAATTACGATTGTATCGATGCGAACAGGCTTATCGTTTTCATCGTATTCAACCGTCACTTGAGTCTTTCCATCTGGACGTAAGTATGGAATCTCTTCAGTCTTACGAACTTCTGTAAGACGGCGAGATAATTTATGAGCGAGTGAGATTGGAAGAGGCATAAGCTCTTCTGTTTCGTTACAAGCAAATCCGAACATTAGACCTTGGTCACCTGCACCGATTGCCTCGATTTCAGCATCTGTCATAGAACCTTCTCTAGCTTCTAGCGCTTGGTCAACACCCATCGCGATATCAGCAGATTGCTCATCGATAGAAGTTAATACTGCACATGTTTCAGAATCAAAACCATATTTTGCACGGTCATAACCGATTTCTTTAATTGTCTCACGAACAACTTTTGGGATATCTACATAAGTAGAAGTTGTGATCTCACCTGCAACAAGTACAAGACCTGTAGTTACAGAAGTTTCACAAGCTACACGAGCATTTGCATCATTAGCTAAAATTTCATCAAGAATCGCATCTGAGATCTGATCACAGATCTTATCTGGATGGCCTTCTGTAACGGATTCTGATGTAAATAAACGACGACTAACTTTTTTGGACAAGTTAATATCCTCCCTTTAACTGCTTTCAGTATGATACGGTACTTTATTCTTATCTATTTTACACAGTTTATGTTCTTAACCTGAAAAAGGCATAAAAAAAGCCCTTCCCTGTTTCACATACATTACGAGGGAAAAGGTTTCTAAAACCATAATGCCTTCAACCTCTTATTGTCCAAGGTTATTTTCACCTTGCAGGTTAGCACCTTTTCATTTCTAGTGGCTTGTATTTACCACTTTCATGTCGGTTGCTGGGTTTCATAGGGCCTGTCCCTCCACCTACTCAGAATAAGAGTAGCCGTTCTCGAAATATGATAGCGTAATGATCACTCTCTGTCAATAGAAAACCCTATGAATAGCAATAAGTTTGGAGTATTATATTCTATATAATGAAAGCGTTTGAAATAAGATGGACATTTCGCATAATTTTGTTCTTTTTTTAGGAAGTAAGAACTTTTTTGATGCACTTTCATAAAATAGTATACATTATTTAATTCAATGTGTTATACTAATTTTCGAATATATCACTCTAGGATAAAGGATGGTACTGTCTCATATGAATACTTTGGAATTTACGACAACCTTAAACGATCTTGTGACCCGTGAAACAACTCACCAGAACTTACCTGTTCCGGTTTTAGTAGAAAAATCTCTTCAGCGCAACGAGGGCATCCTTACATCCACAGGAGCACTTCAAGCTACAACGGGGAAATATACAGGCCGTTCCCCTGAGGATAAATTTATCGTTGAAGATGCTTCAATTAAAGATTCAATCGATTGGGGAAAGGTAAATAAGCCATTTTCACCAGAAAACTTTGATAAATTATACAAAAAAGTCCTCCAATACTTAGGAAATAAAGAAGAATTATTCGTATTTAAAGGGTTTGCTGGTGCAGACCGCGAGTATCGCCTTCCTATCCAAGTAATCAATGAGTATGCATGGCATAACCTTTTTGCTCATCAAATGTTTGTACGCCCGAACCACGATGAGCTAGATACTCATGAATTTCAATTCACAGTTGTTTCAGCGCCAGGATTTCAAGCTAATCCCGCTGAAGATGGAACAAACTCTGAGACGTTTATTATCGTTTCCTTCGAGAAGAAAATTGTTCTGATCGGTGGAACTGAATATGCAGGTGAAATTAAAAAATCTGTATTCTCTGTTATGAACTACATTCTTCCTGAAAAAGGCATCCTATCTATGCACTGTTCAGCAAATGTTGGGAATGAAGGAGATGTAGCTTTATTCTTTGGACTATCTGGAACTGGAAAAACTACTCTATCAGCTGATCCGAATCGCCGCTTGATCGGGGATGATGAGCATGGTTGGGCTAACACTGGCGTCTTCAATATTGAAGGTGGATGTTATGCTAAAACAATCGATCTATCGAAAGAAAAAGAACCACAGATCTGGAATGCGATTCGATTTGGAAGCGTTTTAGAGAATGTTATGATCGACCCAGTAACGAGAGAAGCTGACTATAAAGATTCTTCACTAACAGAAAACACACGCGCTGCGTATCCTGTTGATGCTATTCCAAATATTATTCAACCAAGTGTTGCAGGACACCCGAACACGATCATCTTCTTAACAGCTGATGCATTCGGCGTGCTTCCTCCAATCAGCAAACTGACTAAAGAACAAGCGATGTATCATTTCTTATCAGGGTATACGAGCAAACTTGCAGGAACTGAAAGAGGCGTAACATCACCACAAGCTACGTTCTCAACATGTTTTGGTGCACCATTCCTGCCACTCCCTGCTACCGTTTATGCTGAGATGCTCGGTAAGAAAATCGATCAGCACAACGTTCAGGTTTATCTTGTTAACACAGGATGGTCTGGTGGAGAGTACGGCATCGGAAGCCGTATGAATCTAGGTCACACGCGTGCAATGGTGCAGGCTGCTTTAGAAGGCGAACTTGCTTCTGTTGAAACAGTCGTTGATCCTATATTCGGGCTTCATATTCCAACACACTGCCCTGGTGTACCAGATCAAGTTCTTCAGCCGAAGAAAACGTGGAGTGATCAAGACGCTTATGAAGTTAAGGCGAAAGAGCTTGCTGGCCAATTTAATGCAAACTTTGAAAAATTCAAATCTGTTTCAACTGAAATTTCTCAAGCTGGACCGCTCGTTTAATACTAATCAATATGTGACCTTCCATTCTAGCAATGGAAGGTTTTTTTATTTGTCGAAATCTTTTTGTTGTAAAATGACATCCGTGTCACTTATTATAGTGACATGGATGTCATTATAATTCTAGGAGCTGAATGATTTGGAACATTCTTCAAACAAACTTTTTAGCAATAAACCGTATCGATTATTAATTTCTTCTCAATTAATCTCGAATCTAGGTGACTGGCTGTCACTTTTAGCTGTTTTTACACTTGTTGGCCTAAAATGGAACGCTACACCTTTTGAGGTATCTTTAATCGTATTATCACTTGCAATTCCCATGACTTTATTAGGTCCCCTCTCAGGCGTATTCGCTGATCGCCTTGAAAGAAAATACATCATGATTGCTTCGGACGTTGCAAGGGGCTTCATCATTATGGGATTGGTTTTCGCAGAAGATTTATGGCATATTTACACACTATTATTTTTGCTCGGCATCTTTTCTTCGATTTTTAATCCTGCTAAAAACGGAAAGTTAAAAGAAATTGTTCCAAATCACCACATGCAACAAGCAGCGTCTATTAGCTCATTGATTGAAAACGGTACTAAGATTATCGGACCTGCTTTAAGCGGTTTTCTTCTTGCAATATGGGATATACAAATCATCTTTATCATTGATTCCCTCTCTTTTTTCTTATCTGCTTTTTTACTCATTAAATTACCAATCAGTCATTACACTCAACAATCTAACAATGGAACTGAAAAAAAACAAAAGCAAAGTATTGTACAAGAATTAACAGAAGGTTTAGCCTATATAAAATCGGTTCCCTTTATCTTCTATGGCATCATTTTGATGGCAGTGATGATGTTTGTGCTACAGATGGCAGACTCACAGTTTGTCCTATTATTTAGGGAACTTAAAGAAGTCTCTTCTAGTCTTATTGGAACAGTAATGGCGGCTTCTGGGGGAGGCTTCATAATTGCGGGTCTTATACTTACTAAAATCCAAATAAAAAGACCAGTTTATAGTATGATTGCTGGCTGTTTCATATTAGGTCTTGGTTTTGGAACCATTGCTTTATTAACTCAGTTTCAAACACCCTATCCTTTTATATGGGCCTCCCTTCTGGCTTGCCTAGGCTCATTAGGAGCTGGTTTCGTCTTTATTCCCTTTCAATCCACGGTACTGCAAGAGACCCCTGCCGAAATGAGCGGACGGACTCTTGGAACGATTGGAAGTATCATGATGTTTTCAAGTTTAGTCGGTCCTCTGACAGGTGGAATAATTGGTAGCTATATAGGAGTTACTTCATTATTCCTCTTATCATCTAGTGGATTATGTATCATAAGTGTGATAGCCTTTTTCTTAAGGAAACCATTTGGAAGGGAAAAAGAAGTGTATGTCACCCAAAGTA
Organism: Fictibacillus nanhaiensis; assembly: GCF_049537595.1. Taxonomy (GTDB): domain Bacteria; phylum Bacillota; class Bacilli; order Bacillales; family Fictibacillaceae; genus Fictibacillus; species Fictibacillus nanhaiensis_F. The sequence continues at coordinate 668,607 of NZ_JBMULM010000001.1, read as the reverse complement.
ACAGAGAGCCACAAAGAGCAACGTAGACGCAGTATCCTGGATGCAGCGAAAGAAATCTTTGCAAAAAAAGGTTACGAGGCTTTTGTTATGCAAGATGTTATTAATGCTGTTGATTTAAGTAGAGGCGGTGTATATTCTTATTTTTCTAGTAAAGAAGATTTGTTTGAATCTTTATTAGAGTCTATGCACGAGTCTTTTCAGAATGGAATCAAAGAATTAGCTGACAATCCTTCTATATGGAAATCGATCACGAATGAATTTGATAGCTTTAAAAAGATGAAAGATACCACGGATCCTTTTACAGCCGTACAAATAGAATTTTTTCTGATCAATCGGAGAATACCAGAAAAGAGTGCTTACTTTAAGCAGCGTTACCAATTTGCGATAAATCAATTTGTCTGGTTGTTTGAGCAAGGAGTAGAACGTGGAGAGTTTAATCCTAAATATCCCTTAGAAACAATCGCTAGATACTATATAACTTTTAACGATGGCATTCATATTTCAACTGTATTCGTAAATAAAAAAGATATCGATTATGATCAACAAATTGATATCTTCTTAACACAACTAGCCAACATGCTTGGTGTTAGAACGAAAAAATGAAAGGAGCTGAAATCTTATTCAGCTCCTTTTCCATGTCCTTTCATCCATTCACACAATGCATATGTAATCTTTCTGTTCTCTTTTGGCGGAAAATAATGTGTGTATTCTGGATAGATCCATGTTTCGCATGGTTTTCCAAGTTCTTTTAATCTTTTTTCAATCTTAAGTGTATGCACCACACTCACATTTTCATCCTTCATGCCATGGATGCAAAGTAATGGTGTGTCTAATTTCTCACAATAGTTAAGTGGCGATCTCCATTTAAATTCTTCTGGATATTTCTCTGGAGTTCCTCCGATAACTCTTTTCATCATTCTCCGCAGATCTTCTCTCTCGTCATATGTGATCGCCATGTCAGTCACACCGCCCCATGTTACGACAGAACGAATTTCCGGATATTTTATAGCTGTAAATAAGGCCATAGGACCGCCTCGAGAAAAGCCAAACACATGAATATACTCAGGATCTACTTTAGGAAACTGCTTTAATACCTCAAAAGCGGCAAAAGCATCTGTTCGATCTTCTCCTGCAAAATCTTCGTTGCCTTCTCCCCCTTGATTTCCTCGATAATAGGGAGCCATAACAACAAAACCTTGTGAAGCAAACTGGATGATCCTAGCAATTCTGACCATTCCAACGGACTTGATTCCACCTCTAAGATAAAGAAAGCCTGGAAAAGGCCCTTTTCCTTCTGGTAAAGCTGCTAGTCCTTTTATTTTCAATCCATCATTTAAATACGTGACTACATACAAGCGAATGGTAGGATGTGGTGAAGGAAATCGCTGCCACTCTATCATTTTTGCTTTTTTCATTCCTACACTCCTTTATTTTTGTGGGCAAACACACATTTGCACCAATCACATACATTATTACATAAAAGTCATGACTTCATCCCTATGTGCAGGAGGATTCAATATGAAATATTTCAAAAGAAAACTAATGATACTTTTCACTTGTTTACTAGCTTTCTCCATGCTGTTGGCAGGTTGCAATACCTCTAGCCCAAAAAAAGAAAAAATTAGAATCGCAGAAGTAACACGATCTATATTTTATGCTCCACAATATGTTGCCATTGAAAAAGGCTTTTTTAAAGAAGAAGGTTTAGATGTAGAGTTGACTACTACGTGGGGCGGCGATAAAACGATGACAGCTTTGTTGTCTGATGGCGCAGACGTGGCACTCGTTGGTTCTGAAACAACAATCTATGTACATGCACAAGAATCGACTGACCCTGTTATTAACTTTGCTCAGCTCACCCAGACAGATGGTACTTTCTTAGTGGCAAGAAAGAAGCCGGAATTCTTTTCATGGGATCAGCTAAAAGGCAGCACTTTCTTAGGCCAGCGTAAAGGCGGCATGCCACAGATGGCAGGTGAGTTTGGTATAAAGAAACACGGAATCGATCCTAAGAACGATCTATCCATGATTCAGAATATTGATTTTGCTAATATTGCAAATGCGTTTGCTTCTGGAACAGGAGATTATGTTCAATTATTTGAACCACAAGCAAGTTTATTTGAACAAGAAGGAATCGGACACATTGTTGCTTCATTCGGCGCTGAGTCTGGGAAGATTCCTTATACAACCTTTATGGCGAAACAGAGCTATATAAAAGAAAATAAAGAAACATTAGAGAAGTTTACAAAAGGCTTATACAAAGCACAGTTATGGGTAGAGAACCACTCCGCAAAAGAGATCGCAAAAGTTATCTCACCTTATTTTGAAGATACCCCTGTTGAACTTATTGAAACCGTTGTGGATCGATATAAAAGTCAACACAGTTTCGCTCTAAATCCAATACTAGATGAAGAAGAGTGGAACAACTTACAAACCATTATGGACGAAGCCGGCGAACTTCCTAAAAAAGTGGATTATAACATTCTTGTTGATACTTCAATAGCAAAGAAAGCCATCAAGTAAAGGAACAGACGGCTCTGCATACAATAAAACTACCATTGTGAGCTTCTTGTCGGACATATACACGAGAAGCTTTACAGGTGGTTGTTTGAAGTGCAAATACAAAATCAGGAGGGGATCGTCGTGGCTTTATTACAACTAAAATCTGTCGGGCAAACATACTTTTCAAAAACGTCTGCCACAACGGCCTTAGAAGATATTTCGCTTTCTGTACAAGAAGGCGAATTTATATCCTTACTAGGACCAAGCGGGTGCGGTAAATCCACACTCCTATCCATGATCGCAGGTCTACTCACTCCAACGGTCGGATCGGTAACGGTGAATAACCAAGTGGTTACATCTCCACACCCAAAGATTGGTTACATGCTTCAGCAAGACTACCTGTTTCCTTGGAAAACGATTCAGGATAACATAACGCTTGGTTTGAAACTGAGGAATCAGCATTCATTAGAAAACGTTCAAGCAGCAGTGAAACTTCTCAAAGAGATCGGATTAGATCATACATTAACCAAATATCCTTCAGAGCTTTCTGGAGGAATGAGACAGAGAGTGGCACTCGTTCGAACACTTGCCACACAGCCTAAGATTCTTTTACTCGATGAACCTTTCTCAGCACTCGATTATCAAACGAAGTTAAAGCTTGAAGATCTCGTATCCTCTACTCTAAGAGAACATGGAAAAACAGCTATCTTAGTTACACATGATATTGGTGAGGCCATCGCGATGAGTGATACCGTTATCTTGTTATCAACTAATCCTGGACGTATTTTCAGGACATTTAAGATGCCTGAAAAATTAAGGACTCTCCCTCCCTTTGAAGCTCGTCAGCATCCTGATTTTTCTGCAACCTTTCAGCAAATATGGGAGGAGTTGGAGCACATTGAACAAAACGATAAAGAGTAAGATACACCAAGAGTATCTAGAATCAATAAAAAAAGAAAATCGAAATATCCGCCTTGTTCAGCTTTTTATTTTTATCAGTTTTTTCTTGTTATGGGAAATTTCATCTCTACGAGGCTGGATCAATCCATTGCTATTTAGTTCTCCAACGAAAATAGGATCTCTTTTTATTGAAAAGATTGGTGATGGTTCACTTTATATCCACGTTATTTTTACGCTAGGTGAGACTGTACTCGGATTCATATTAGGTACACTGTTAGGTACTTTACTTGCCGCTCTTCTGTGGTGGTCACCATTTCTATCTAAAGTTCTTGATCCATATCTAGTGGTCTTAAACGCCATGCCGAAAGTGGCGTTAGGACCTATATTGATCGTTGCGATTGGGCCGAACTTTGGTTCGATCATTGCTATGGGGATTTTAATCTCCATCATCATTACTACCCTCGTCGTATACACAGCGTTTCAAAATGTGGATGCCAACTATATTAAAGTGGTTCGATCTTTCGGAGGCAATAAAAAACAGTGCTTTAAGGAGGTTATCCTTCCAGCCTGTTTTCCGAATATCATATCTTCTTTAAAGGTAAATGTAGGGTTGTCGTGGGTTGGTGTCATCGTAGGCGAGTTTCTTGTTTCAAAACAAGGCTTAGGGTACATGATCATCTACGGATTCCAAGTCTTTAACTTCACACTCGTACTGATGAGCCTCTTGATTATTGCTGTAATGGCTACCGTAATGTATCAAGGAGTCGAATGGCTTGAACGGAAACTTATTAAGCACCGTTTATAATCTTTCATTTTTAGGCCAGGGAATGCAGAAGAGCGTACTTCATACTCTCTTTTAGCACCTGGTCTTTCATCATAAAGCTGAACGACTTATCCGTTGAAACATCTTCAGGCAACTCACTCATTAATACAGGTCCATTCGTTTCAAAATAGCGATGCTTTAAAAGAATCTTGTCCACAGTGGCTACATAAATATTCTTAATGATCTTTCCGCCTTTTCCATCAACAAAGTACTGACCAATATACTTAAGATCTGATACTCTCCCACCCGTCTCTTCAAAAACTTCCCGAACGGCTGCTTCATCTGCTGTTTCTCCAGGTTCTACCTTTCCACCAGGAAACTCAATTCCACGTCTCGGATGCTCAGTCAGCAACCATTGATCTTTAAATTTACACAAACACCACACGTGTTTTGGCGTATCCGAAAAGGGGTGGTCTGAAAACGACAATTGTACAGTGTTGTTATAAAAATCTTTAAACGTAATTATATCCATCACACTACTCCATCTCGACTGTTTCCTTTATTGTAAAGTTCACAACATTTAAAGTCCATTTGTTTTAATTGCAACTCTCTAAACGTACGCAATCTTAGAGCTTCAACTTCCTCTTCCTATTATGTAACAATCCTAGTTTATTCAATCTAATCGTAAAAAAACATGGGTGGTAAAACCCATGTTTTAATCTACTGATGCAAATGTAATAATCCATTTTCCATTCAGGTACTCATATCCTAAAGTGATTTCATATGAGCCATATAGATCAGACTCATTTTTTTGATGAACTCTATAAGAATGATCTGAAAGCTGTTTGATCATTACAGGTTCACTTTCTTCTAGCCATGGTGGAAGTTCAGTAGGAATGATGTATAGCGAACTTTCTCGTTCCTCAAATAAACCATCCGTATAATATGTAGCTAGATCTTTAGACACAAAATTCGTTAAATATGTCATATATTCTTCTTTATTAGAATAATTTAAAACCCTATAGTTTTCATCCGTATCTTGCTTTAGTGCTTCAATAAAGAGATTCGCCTGTTTCTTCGCGATATCCTCCGTAAATTTAGGGACAGCTTGTTTTTCTTTCGTTTCTTCAGCCGTTACTGGCTGAGTAATAATCTTATCTGAAGTACCGGACTTCTCTTGAACGTTTTCAGGAATGTTAGGGACAATGATGAATGATAGCATAACAGCCAAACATAGTGCTAGAAAAGCTTTCATGACATTTCACCGCCTGACATTGTTTTCTTACTATAATCTATTCACTGATTTCAAAATTCTAAACCCTTTTTAAATAATCATTGAAAATGGTTTCATAAAAGATCAGACTAAACTCACTAACTTGCTTTTTTATATTTTTTACTTTTCTTGCCGATCTCATACAATCCAGTTGCGGCTAGCCCCGCTATTCCTCCAGACCATAATCTGAGTTGAACATTCATCTCTGTAACGGGAGCAGCTAACAATCCGATGATCAATCCCACAAAAAAACTAATAATGGGTATATATTTTTTCGGAATCGGGAAAGTACGTTTTAAGAGCTCCATCATTGCTGTCACCAATGGAGCTAATAGTGTTGAAAACATGAGTACTTGCTCCAACAGGACCACCCCCCATTTCATAAGCACAACCTTCCTTTAGTAACTTAAAGATTCAAGCTTCATAACTTATTTCCTGCCAAAATAAAAAAATTACTTTTTGTCCTAAGCGTTATATAACAGTTTGCATAAAATAAAGTGCCATGATTTTTTTCGGTTATTTTATTGAAATGAGTCAATACTATTGGTAATGAAAGGCAAGACAGGAGTGAGTTTTATGGTAAAAGGCGACGATCTTTTTTTAATACGCTTAGAAGCAAACGAAATTTCATGGTGGGAGTATGCAAGAAATGTCTCACCCGTTTCCAGACCAAAGCAATATCTAACGTATTGGTCATTCTTAAAAAACAGAGGCAAGTTACCTAGAAGGTTAGTAAAAGAAGCGGAATGGCGCATGGAAGCTAGAAGAAAAGGCTTACTAGATACATGATACTTAACTAAAAGAAGCAAAAGACTCTAAGAGAGCCTTTTGCTTTATTTTTTAATTATGTAATTTTTTTAAAAGCCCGTTCAATCTTCTTACTTTTGATTCATAACCTGGCTTAAGCTCATATTCTAAATCCTTTAGCTCAGAATCAACCACTTCATAAGCATACCCTTGACTCAACAATGCTTCAATTAACAATTCTTTCTCTTCATCTGTAAGCTTTGCTTTCACATTAGTAGACAATTGTTAATCCCCCTCTCTTGTATGCATTCATTATAACGTGGGGTTTCAGTGTTTATCCTTACTAAAAATTTGGAAATTTTTAAATTCAGCATTCAACTTGTAATAAACACCCAGGCAATCGCACCTAATATGATTAGAATATTAGTAAAAACATCTATGATTCTGTTATCTTTCTTCTTAAGTTTGTTTCCAGTAAAAAATAGTAAAAGCGCAATAAAAAAAATCGTGGCAAAATAAAATCCAATCGCTGACCATGAAAAGAATAATAAGTGCTGTTCCAATGATATCCCCCCTACATCATTTCATAAACCGAAGGATAATTTCGTAAGGTAGCTGGCTGGCATATGTCAAATGAAGCCCCTATAGCTTTGCGTCCTCACTTTTCAATGAGTTTGCCTTTATCAAACGATTTATGGCAGTTCGTCTTAACGATTGTGATACAGAAATACTACACAAGACATTCTTCCTATTTTATAGGTATATTATATCAAAGAATAGTTAAGAAGACTTATTATTTTTTTACTATTTAAAAGATTTAACTTATGTGATTCTCTTGATCGATAAACTGAGCATTCTTCCACTCTAACTCTAGTTCACTTAATGTAAAATCAGTTAGATATCTATGATCTTCATATCCATATAAACCTTTATGGATAAGATGTTGAATAAGTCGTTGTTTACGTCCTTCAACCGCTCTTCGCAGTTGTCCTTTCTGGGAATCCATATAAAATCTGCTCCTTTTTGTGGCGATTATTGTTAACTATTCTATCCACATAAAAGAAGATTCAAGCTTATAAGTAAACAAAAAAGTTCCTTTAAAAAATAAAGGAACTCTCAACAAAATTTGTTCTAGTGTAAGACAGATTTACTCCATTGTTCATAAACCGAATTAGGGGCATTCCAGCATAGCCAGGAAACCATGGTTTTTATTCCATGTTGACTTACTTCCCAGTACTCCCAGCGTCGTTTGGAGAGATTTTCATAAATTCCTGTTTCATTCACCCAACCGTCCATATTAAACGCCTCCTATTTATCTGCTTTATAAAAAATTCTTTTTCCTTCTGCAATTTCCTCTTTTTTAGGGTTTGTAAAACTTCGACAAAAGGAAACATAATTTTACTTAAGCCTGTTGTTATTGTACATATAAAATAAAGATGCCATACATCATTAGGGAGATGAAAAATGAATTTATGGGAATTACCCACACTTGATCTAGCAAAAAAACTTCTAGGTATGAAATTGATTCATGTCGATAATAAAGGGATAACCTCTGGATATATCGTGGAGACAGAAGCCTATCTAGGACCCGAAGATCGAGCAGCTCATTCCTTTAACAACCGAAGAACGGCTAGAACAGAAGTGATGTACGATGAAGCAGGTACAATTTATACCTATTTTATTTATGGGATGCATGTTTGCTTTAATATCGTTTCAGGCCCTGTTAATAAACCAGAAGCTATTCTCATTAGAGCTCTTCAACCAGTTGAAGGAATAGAACAAATGAAAGAAAGAAGAGTGAGAGCAAAGACTGAGATTCAGCTTACAAATGGTCCTGGCAAACTGAGTAATGCGATGGGATTCACATTAAGTGATAATGGTAAGAAAATGAATGAAGAAAATATAAGAATTGAAGAAGGAATGCGATTTCGACCGGATGAAATCGAATCAGGTCCTCGTATAGGCATACAATATGCCGAGGAAGCGGTTCATTTTCCTTATCGGTTCTGGATAAAAAACAACCCTTACGTATCTCGTTAATACGCAGGGTTGTTTTCTTTGTTCGTCGAAACTGCAACGTCCTCTTGCTGCATGTAATCAACCCTTGAAGTCCGATTGGTTTCTTGCATCCACACGAGGTGATGGTATGTTTGTTTTTTTATAGAAACGTATTTAGTTTGCATGATTAGCAGCCAAGAAAGAATGAAAATGGCTGTTTTCAATACATTTTCTGCAGTTAGTGAAGCTGACTCAATGGGTAGCACATTCACTGAAATACTTGAGAGCAATCCTATTACAACAGCGCTTAAGATGAACAAAGGCTGATTAGTACGTAAGAATCGATGCCGTTGCTGCAAGTAGTTCTGTAATAATAAACGTTCTTGAGCATTAAATTGAAGGTATCTGCTCTTAGCTGATTTCGCATTCGCCAATAAACCTTTAGATCGATCATTCTTCCAAAGTGATTTCATAAATAAGGTGAATTCAATATCATTAGCGAGTTCATTATCCATTCTTCTATGAATAAAATTATGTGCTTGGTAGAAGGTCATTGCGTTCTGTACAAGCTTCAGTAATATATATCCTGCAATGATCGTAAGTGAAAAGACAAACCAAAAAGAGCTCATCGCGCTCTCTGTTAACTCGATGATTGGAATAACCACGGTTTGAATCTGTACCCATATGACCTTTGCAGCAAGCGTTAGTATCTCTAGCCATTTTTCCAAGAAGATCACTCCGAAATTTCATTATGTATCTTCTTATTTTACCATGATTTCGCACCTGTGCTTACATTTATTTACTCAACATATGCAAACTAGGGAAATCGGCATATAAAAAAGGCCACAGTGATTGTATCCACTATGACCTTTTATAGCATTTATTTATGCACTTACCCCTTGTTCACGAGTTCCAAGGTGTTTGTCTTCACCTTTATCAACGATTACCGCACAAGCAGCGTCACCTGTGATGTTAACAGCTGTTCTTAGCATATCAAGAAGTCTATCAACACCTAGAATTAGAGCAATACCTTCGACTGGTAACCCTACAGAGTTCAATACCATCGCTAACATGATCAGTCCCACTCCAGGAACGCCAGCTGTACCGATACTTGCAAGTACTGCTGTTAAAATAACGGTAAGCATTTGTGTTAATCCTAAGTTAACATCATATACTTGCGCGATAAAAATTGTCGCTACACCTTGCATGATGGCTGTTCCATCCATGTTAATCGTTGCACCTAGCGGCTGTACAAATCCACTGATCGATTTTCGAACCCCTAAATTCTCTTGAGCTGTTTTCATTGAGATAGGGAGAGTTGCATTCGAACTAGACGTACTAAATCCAACAGACATTGCCGGCGCAAACCCCTTAAAGAACCAGAGCGGGCTCTTCTTTGCGAAAAGTGCGATCGAACCTCCATACGCGACAACAGAGTGGATAAATAGAGCTAGGATAACTACACTCATGTATAAGCCCATTGCTTTAATCGCATCCATACCTTGACTGCCAACTGCTGAAGCAATTAAAGCAAAAGCACCATATGGAGCAAATTTCATAATTAGGTTTACAAGATACATCATAATATCGTTACCTTGTTCCATGAGATCCATTACACCTTTTGTTTTGCTACCTAACATGGTTAAAGCAAATCCTACAAACACGGAGAATGCAATAATTTGAAGCATATTTCCTTCTGCCATTGCTTGAATTGGATTAGTAGGAATAATGTTCAGCAACGTATCTGTTACTGCAGGTGCTTCTTGTTGTTCAAACTTGGCACCTTCCGTTTTAAAGTCCCCTACACCTGGTTTAAAGACAAGTGCTAAAGCCATAGCGATAATAATCGCAATTGTTGTAGTTCCTAAGAAGAACCCAACTGTTTTGACCCCCACTCTTCCAAGCTTTTTCGGATCACCTAGTCCTGCCGTTCCTAGTACGATTGAGAAGAAGACGATCGGAACAACTAACATTTTAATAAGGTTTAAGAATAATGTTCCTACTGGCTTTAAAACATATTTGTCCAGTGTTGAGAAAGCATCAGGCACGGCTAGATTAAGAATGAGACCAGCAACAACCCCAAGTGCCAGAGCGATCAAGATCTTTGTAGATAATTTCATAATAAAGTACCCCCTTTGTTAAAATCTTCTTACTATTTGGTGTGCAGAAGCTCTGAAGAAATTTATACTAATACATGCCCTATTTGTTGCATATAAAAACCCACCGAAAATAGAGAGGATTTTCCGTGGGAATACACCGCAACACATAGACTTAGCCCATGTATAGAGTTCTCTCTCCAAAAACGCTTACGAGGTTAGCTGTCGGATTAGGAAATTGAGAGTTGTCCCTTTTGTGCATGCACAAATTCATCCCAAGGCTTTAAAAGCCGTATTGTGGTTCCCCCGCTTCAGAATATTCTATTGAATAGAACATCAGAATTCAGCGAATCATATATAATATGCTTTAATTTTATCAACATACATAAATTTTTGTCAAGAATACGCGTTATACTTATTTATTCCAATTAATTGTTTCATGATGAATGTTTTTCCATATTCTCACTTCTACCCCATAAGTATGTGAGAAAAAACGAATGATGTATAAGGTTCTATTTTTTCAGGGAGGTATTATAAATGAAAATCGTATTTTATGAAAAAGGCGACTTAAGTATTATCGTTGGAGCATCAAAGCTAAAAGGTGAACTGACGATTGAACAAATAAAGAACGAGAGCGAAAAAAAGGCGAAAGAACTAGGTGAACTACTAGGACGAGAGATCGGATTCTTAATCGACATGAACGGAAAATTAGATACTCAATTCAAAAAATAAAAACCGGGTAGCCCGGTTTTTTTTATACGTATGCTAGTGATAACTTTTCTTTATTCTTCTGCAAAACCATTTCAGGACGCCCTTCATCCTCTATCTTTCCATTGTTCATCAGTATGATTCGGTCACCTATGGATCGGGCATCTTCTTCATCATGAGTTACAAAAATAGAAGTGATTCCAGTACGTTTAAGGATCTCCTGCAGCTCATCACGAATCTGTAATTGAAGCTTAGAATCGAGATTGCTAAAAGGCTCGTCAAACATGATCAAAGATGGGTTTGGAGCCATAGCCCTTGCTAGTGCAACACGTTGCTGCTGACCGCCGCTCAATTCATAAGGATACCGAGAAGCATAATCCTCCATACCAACAATAGCCAATAATTCTTCCATTCTTGCTTGTTTCTGTTTACGATTCATTTTTGTTAAGCCAAATTTGATGTTCTTTTCAACTGTCATATGAGGAAACAAAGCATAATCTTGAAAAACCAAACCGACCCCACGTTTTTCCGGCTGAACAAAACGGAATGTATCATTCATGACTGCCTGATCGATCAGGATCGACCCTTTTGATGGCACTTCTAGCCCGGCTATGAGACGAAGTAACGTACTTTTCCCGCTGCCGCTTTCTCCTAAGATCACTGAAACTTCTCCCTGTTTAAAGCTTAGAGACAGGTTTTCGAACAAAGGTTTTTGCGAATTTTTGTAACGAAACGTTAAGTCTTTGATTTGAACAAACATTATTTTGGCTCCTTTTCTAAAACTCTGTGTAAAAAGAATATCGAAAGTGCACTTATACAAATGATCACCATGGATGAAACAGAGGCTTCGTGAATACGTTCATCGCTTGCATACTGAAATGTTTTTGTAGCCAACGTATAGAAGTTAAAAGGCTGTAGGATCAGAGTAAGGGGCAACTCTTTTAAAATATCTACGAAAACAAGGATGAAACCACCAGCAATCGCACCTTTAATCATTTTGATATCTACTTTAAAAAATGTCTTTGTCACTGACATCCCTAAGGTTCTTGAAGCTTCTGTAAAAACGGTTCCTACTTTATCAAAACCTGATTCGATCGAGTTAAAACCAACGGCAAGAAACCGAACAACATAAGCAAAGATCAGCATACTAATACTGAGGCTTAATACAAGAGTTGGTTCTAATCCAAGCCATTCGTATAACGATATGACCTTTTGATCTAGGGAGAGAAATAAAGTAAGGACGCCTATAGCAATTACCGCTCCCGGGATTGAATAGCCTAAAACCGTAATTTTGGAAAAAACCTTTCCTAACCAACCCTTTGAAAGACGACTAAAGTTAGCGATAATTAAAGCCACCATTATGATAAGAACTGAACCTATAGCAGCAACAAAGATTGAATTCCAAATCAAATCTGCAAATGTAGCACTTAAAATCACGTCATACGTCATATACACCCAATGTAAAAGCTGTATAAAAGGAATGGCGAAAGCTAGAGCAAATAAAGAAATAAAATAACTTAGTACAGCAAACTTTTTCCAACCTTTAAGTTCTTTAGGCTGTAACGGGCGAACTTTTGAAGTGGAATAACTATACTGTTTTCTGCCCCTTATTACTTTTTCTAAGATCAAGATCAAAACTACGATAAACATCAAAGTACCCGCTAACTTGATAGCTGAATAGATATCCCCCATCCCAAACCACGCTTGAAATATGGCTGTACTAAAGGTTTGAATACCGAAATACTTTACTACCCCGTAATCATTGAATACTTCAAGAATGACTAAGCTAACACCACCTACAATCGCTGCACGTGACACAGGAAGGACGACTTGTATAAATGTCATGAACGATCCTTTGCCTAGCAACCGTGCATTTTCAATCAGTGATGATGACTGATTTTCTAAGAAACTTTTTGTGATGATATATACATATGGATACAGGAACATCGTAAAGATAAAAACAGCACCGGGTATGTTCATGATGTCAAAGAACTTTTGGTCCACCTTTATACCAAACTGGTTCCTTAGTGACGTTTGAATGACACCTGTATAATTTAAAATGCCATGGTACGTATAGGCCCCAATGTATGGAGGAATCGCAAGTGGGAGGATAAGACCCCACTTAAAGAACTGATGCATAGGAACTTTGTAGGCGGAAACTAGCCATGCCGCACTTACACCGATTATCACTGTGAAAAGACCAGTAAAACCAACGATTGTCACGGAATTTACGATATAATTTTTCAACATGAATTCTTTAATGTGTTCCCAATTCTCATTACTCTCAGCGAATAACTGAACCATGATGAGCAAAGCCGGTAAAAGGATTAAAGTAGAAAAAATCACACTTAGCAAAGCCCAACTATTAAACTGTGATCTCATTTTTCGAATAATATACAACATCTTCACCTTCTTTACTCATCAGCATTGTTCTCGTTGTTTGTTTTACATGGAATTAGCCGTATCACATATTGTGATACGGCAAAGTATTAACGTTTATTTCCAGCTTACTTCATTCATAATCTTAACGGCATCTGCATTGTTTTCACCTAGCTCAGAAAGATTAAGATCTTGTTCTTTAAAGTTACCCCAAGATTTTAAAAGCTCTGAAGGTTCAACTTCTTTATTAACCGGATACTCGTAGTTAGCTTCAGCAAATACTTCTTGTACTTTCGGACTAGACAGATATTCCATTAATTTTATAGCATTCTCTTTGTTCTTAGCGTGTTTCGTAACACCTATACCACTAATATTGATGTGAGTACCTGTTGTTTCTTGGTTAGGGAAAAACACACTCAGCTGTTTAGCAACTTTCACTTCTTCAGGATCTTCTGAGTTCAACATCTGACCAAAATAGTATGAGTTCATGATGGCAACATCACCTTCACCAGCAGCGATACCTTTCGCTTGATCTTTGTCTCCACCTTGTGGATCACGAGCCATGTTGTTAACGATCCCTTCTGCCCACTTCTTCGCTTCATCTTTTCCGTTTAATGAAATAAAGGATGATACTAATGATTGATTGTAAATATTTTCTGATGAACGGATCAGTACTTTACCTTTCCATTTGTCTTCAGTTAACGCTTCATAAGTAGATAGTTCTGATTTGTCTACTTTTTTCTGATCATATACGATGACACGTGCACGTTTTGTTAGACCGAACCATTGATTGTCTTTATCTCTTAAATTATCAGGAATATTCTTATTCAAAGTTTCGCTTTCTACACTTTGTAAGAGGTCTTTATCTTTTGCCCAGTGTAAACGTCCAGCATCAGATGTGAAGAAAAGGTCTCCTTTTGTTGCTTTTCCTTCTCTTGTAAGACGCTCGATCAACTCATCTTCTTTACCCTTAATAAGGTTGACTTTAATTCCTGTCTCTTTTGTAAAATCAGCAAAGATTTTATCATCAACTTCATAGTGACGACTTGTATATAGGTTTACTTCTTCTTTTTTTGTATCATTATTATTCGAACTCGCACCCTCGTTTGATTTACCACAGCCTGCTAATACTAAAGCAGCTAGTAAGACCATTGTAACAACCGTAAAAATATTCTTTTTAAACATATGTCAGTTACCCCTTCTATGTATAAGTAATTGAAAACGATTATCAACTTCACTTCTAATTATAATGATAATCATTCTCAAGTCAATTGTTTTTTAAAAAGTTTTTTCTAATAGATTGTTGCTATCAATTCCTTACCTCCATTTACAGTTGATCAGAGTAGAAAGTCCGCAATTCTCAGCTAGGAACGGTGGACTGGTGAAACACTTATACGTAAAACGTACAAGCATCGCTCACCGCCTTCTCGTGGAAAGCGAGCAGCCTGGAACGGAAATCAACTCTTCTAAAAGCAACGAAGTTTTTTAAGACGCTCTTTTCTAGAAGATTGTAGCTTTTAACTTTGTCACTTTTGAAAATTGATTGGAATGAAAGGTGCGAGACTCCTACGGGACAGGCGGGCAGCTGAGACACTTAAGAGTGAAACGTACGAATGTGGCTCAGCGCCTGCCCCGTGGAAAGCGAGCAGCCTGGAACGGAAATCAACACTTCCAAAAGCAACAAAGTTTACGACAACAGCCTTTTAAAAAGAAATAAAAAATCTCTTAGAAGTATCAGCTTCTAAGAGATCATTCCTGGTTTAAAGGCTTCCATTGGTTGTAAACCCAGTTTCCTAACCTGTTATATCCTCTTCTATTTGGATGGATAGAATCAGAAAAATACAGTTCTTTCTCCACATTTTCATATAGTTCAAAAGTGGAAATGTATTTTGTAAGCGTGCTTTCTTTGCTTGCCTCAACAATTGCCTCGTTCCAGGACTTAATACTGTCTGCAGCTGTCGGATCGTATTCTTTTCCGAAATAAGGATTATATAGACCTAATACATAGACTGGAGCGAACGAATTGTTTTCACGCACGACTGTTAGTGTTTTACTTAAGTTGTTTCTTAACTTTTCTTTTCCAAGTACTAATTTTTGTTGAGGCAACTGTCGAAAATTCCAACCTGCAGCCTTGCGAAAATCGTTGGTTCCAATAAAAACAAAGATATGATCCGCTTGTCTTAGTGATTTAATGACGACTCCATTATCCAATTGTCTTAATAATTGGTCAGAACGCTGTCCAGAGATTCCAAAATTATTAATAATAACGTTTCTTCCCGTTTGCTGCTGAATATTTCTTTTAACGATGCCAATATAACCTGTCTTGGACGGGTCACCCACTCCGTATGTTAAAGAATCTCCTAGTGCCACAACCTTCAAAGTTTGTGTTTCACTTGCTCCTTCTGTTTCTCCATAAAATTGAAAGACCAGGAATAGTATGAGGGCTAAACCTGCACCACCAATTAACCATTTCTTTGATACTTTCCGCACATCATGTCCTCGATTCTAGTTATTGTTATCTTACTTTTTACCATAACGAGGGAAAATATCAAGTTATGAATGTGTTATTTCAATCGATAATCTTCCGATGTAAGCGATGTATCTTCCCAAAGGTTCTCTTGATCATAATGATAAGAATCTTTTTTAACGAATGTATGAATCAACATAGCAACTCCTCCACACAATAGGCTTGCAGGCACTAAGGTAATCAGAAATCCTGTCATATACATCCCTCCTGTACCAAAACTATATGAGGGGCTATAAATGTTTATGAAATGAATAAAATATTTTATTTCCTCTATATAAATAGAAAATAAGGGTATACAGGTAAAGAAGAATTTTAACGGAGGTGCCTTTGTGGGTTTTTTATTCACTCTGCTTTATTTTGCAATCATAGGAATTGTAATTGAAATCAACGTTCTACTATTCACGCTAACCGGATTAAATAAAGAAATCGCTCGATTCCAAGTCATCTCAATGTTTACTGCTACAGGTTTTACGACTGGAGAATCTGAATTGATATTGGAGCATCCTGTACGCAGACGTTTAAGTACGTTTCTCATTTTGTTCGGAGTCTTTTCATTAGCGGTTATCATCTCATCGATAAGCAACATTTTATCCGATGAATTTCGCTCTATTGAACTCGGAATCATCATTTTAGTACTAATTAGTCTTTATTTAATCTTAAGCATACCTAAACTAAAGAAATATATGAAAAAAACTTTTGAAAGTCATATGGAAAAAAGTTATAACCTCGCGGATCTTCCATTGCGAGATGTCATGTATTTTGAAGAAGATGATGTTGTTGTCGAACTTCCCATTCACAAGGATTCAAAGATTATGGGGAAAAAATTAAAAGATGTTATACAAGTAGATGACGATTTACTTGTACTATTTATTAAACGAGGAGATGTAACAGTAAGAAAGGATAGTTACACGACAGAAATTCAAGAAGGAGACATGTTGTTCTTATACGGTCACAACAGTTCTCTTCAAGAACGATTTAAAGAAGAGATGAAAGAATTAAAATCTAAAAAAGAACTTGTGGATTCAAATAAGAAGTGATTATTCACTTCTTTTTTTAATACTACCCCCAGAAAACAAAAGTGCTGGGCGATACTTTTTAAGTAGTAAAAAAGAACCTCTTTTTTGAAGAGATTCTTCATTAACCGACTTCTCTAACTGTATTTGGTACAAATGATAACAATAAGGAAATAATATTATTAATCTGCTCAGGTGTTATATGTATACCATCGTTTGCTAACAGTTCTTCTTTTAGCTTGATTATAGAATCTACTTCCTCAAGACTTGCATCCGTCAAGCAATGATCGATCGTGTTCAAAAGTTCTAACAACTGATTGTTTTTATTGGTTATGTAATATGTAGTCTCCACCAACAAACACCCCCTACTACTAACTATTATTATCGAAACTAAGGTCATTTTCCTACAAAAACAATTCGTCAAATGACGACATATCTTACTTTTTATGGATTTTACCCTATAATACCTACACATTTTTGTCGAAAGGAGTCGAATAAACAGGAAATAAGGCCTATCTTAGCTGTTGCAAGTTAACCATTTGCATTGAAAAGTTTACATTTAAAACTAAAATTACTTTAGTTAAATAACTTTGACAAAGAAGCGAATGGCGATTCATTTACTTCAGACTTCGTTTTATATACTAACTTTTCAGGTTCAAAGAGCTTTGATTCTAAAAAAGAAGTCGGGTTCTTAACAAATTTGATCTTCTGATAAATTTTAGTAAGGATTTTGGCTGTGTTGATCGCATCGTCTAGCGCTCTATGTTTTGAACCTTCATAAACGAGCTCCATCGCTTGAAGAGCGCGTGACAGACCGTATCGAAATCCTTTTTCACTATCATGAAGGATACTAAAATGAAATTGCAGATCATTATGATTAATAATCCAATCCGTGTCTGCTTTATGAAATGTTGAGTCTGTAATGAGCGCCCACTTATCTTCTGGTCCCCAGGAACAAAGGTAGTATTCTTCTGCACCGATCCAAGATCTAAAGTTTTCAATAGCCTCCGTATAAGGGGGAGCTGAAATCAAATCTTTTTTGGTGATCCCCGTTAGATTCGAAATTCGTGTATTCAACTTATCCATTTTAGGTTGAACGAAAGATTGAAACGTATCCACTATTTTAAGTTCGCCATTAACTTCAATCATTCGAATGGCACCTATCTCTATGATCTCCGAGAGCCGGTTTGTCATCTCTAAATCATACACAATATACTGCATCCCTAACACCTGCCCTTCCACAATCATGCCTTTTAATGGATGTCTACCATATATTGTAGTTGATTTGTTAATAAAATGAAATATTACTATAGGTATTCAATTTATAATCAGCCTTCTTGTGCACTTATACTTTAAGTTTCAAGCATACTCTATACAAGCTGTTGCAGTTATGAACCATTAATTATGTGGTTACAGCTTTTCATACATATCTTTATTTTATGAAAATAAGGCATTTAAATGTCATTCTATTCTGAAAAGGATATAAGTTTCTTCATCTGCCAAACTTTTCATTTTCAATTTTTGTACTCTTTTGTTAACATTGGAAGTGTCTGTTTAACAATATGAACTACATAATGAGGGAGTATCATGAAAAAACTTATAACACTATTTCTTATAATTGGGTTACTTTTTGTAACAGCTTGCTCCAAAGATACGAAACTAAATGAACAAGGAGCTTCCGAAACAAAGACTGACAAGGAAGAATCTACTGACAGCTCCACTTCTAAACCAGAAAAAGAAGATTCAGAAGCAACAGAGACAACAACTACAGAAGACGAAAGCAGCACTGCTGAAGAAGAGGCAACAAGTGATGAAAGCGAACAAAAAGACTATCTAACTAGTGAGCATCAATTTGTTGCAAGTGAACTTACAAACTCTTCAGAAAAACAAATCAGCAACAGATGGGGTAAACCGAACCGAACTGAAAAGATTCAGTTTCGCTACTCAGGCACGACAGAATTTGTCCCCGCTATCGTAAACTATTATCAGAATGATAAATATGCGGTAACGTTTGTAGAAGGAAAAGCCGCCCGTCTTGTCTATTCTGTAATTGATGAAGAAATCTTGTTTAATGATGAAGAAATGACTAGAGCACTTGAGCTAGCTGGTCTTCCTGTAGACGTTGAAGAAACAACGGACACTGATACAGCCTATGTATACAATGACCTTGGTGATGTCTATGAAGTGACGATGTTTTCAAAAGGTGAATTCGTAGATTACTTATACATCATCTTAGATGAAGCATACAAATAGACTTCTTGTTGACGGCAACTCTCTTAAAATGAGGCGTTTATCACCGTTTCTATGCTCATCCTACTTGCATAAAATGAGCTGAGGAGAGAAATCGGCTTCTCACACGCAAGAAGAGGAGTGAAAATATGTCGTCGAGAAAGTACTGTTCTGATAACTTTACGCTTTACGTGGTACTATTCGTGCTGCTCATTATTGTCGGAGCCGTCTCGTTTAACGGAAACTGCTGTGTTTATGCTTACCCATGTTCCTATGGATACGCAGCAAACGTACCAGTAAGTGGTTATTGGAACGTGTAATAAAGAAGTGACCACCATTTTCTTTAAGAAGATGGTGGTCTTTTTTTATAGCTTTATAGCTTTATAGCTTTATAGCTTATCTCTCATACAATCTGCGATCGGTTCAACCTCAGATCCTACAACGACCTGTATATTTTGATTATTAAGCTTGATCAGACCTTTTGATCCTGCTTTTTTAAGCGCTTCTTCATCAACTTCTGATAAGTCTTTAATCTGGACTCTTAATCTAGTAATACAGTTTTCCAGGAGTACGATATTATCTTTTCCTCCGAGTGCACTCAAATATGCAGAAGCAGCTCTTTCATACTTTTCATTCGCTGTAGTAGTAGCTGCAGCTTCTGATACGATAGCATCTTCATCTTCTCGGCCCGGTGTTTTCAAGTTAAGTTTCACAATCAGATAACGGAATATTCCATAGTATAAAACAAAGTATACCGCACCCATCGGAAGTAACAACCAACCATTCTGCGAGATCCCGATGTTTAAGAAATAATCAATCGCTCCAGCAGAAAACGTAAACCCATGATGGATATCTAATAATACTGCGACCGACATCGAAACAGCGGTTAATACAGCATGGATCACATACAGTAAAGGAGATAAGAACATGAACGCAAATTCGATTGGTTCTGTAATTCCAGTAACAAAAGAAGTAAGAGCCAGACTGCCTAGCATTCCTGCTACTGCCTTCTTACGATGTTTTTTTGCTGTATGAATCATAGCTAAACAAGCTGCCGGAAGTCCAAACATCATTACAGGGAAAAATCCAGCCATATAGAAGCCAGCTTTAGAATCTCCAGCAAAAAATCTCGATAAATCTCCAGTTACAATCTTCCCATTTTCACCTGTAAATTCACCAAATACAAACCATAAGAAACTGTTGAGTACATGATGGAGTCCAAGTGGAATCAATAAGCGGTTAAAGAAACCAAATATACCTGCACCGATCGCACCCGCACTTGTGATCCAAGTACCAACGTTTTCTAATCCCATCTGAAGATATGGCCAGATAAATCCAAAAACAAGCGCTAGAAGTACCATCGTTCCAGCCGTTACGATTGGAACAAATCGTTTACCTCCGAAGAAAGAAAGCCATTCTGGCAGTTTCGTATTATAAAATTTATTATATAAAAGTCCGGCTACAACCCCTGCCAGGATACCTCCTAAGACGGACATATCAAATTTCCCGTCATAATTCAGGTTTACTTCCGCAAATGTTTTGGCTCCTTCGGTTAGTACAAAATAACCGATTGCCCCTGCAAGTCCAGCAGCTCCACTTCCATCTCTGGAAAGACCTACTGCAACACCTATCGCAAATAAAAGCGCTAGATGACCAAAGATCGCATTACCTGATGCAACTAAAAAAGGTATGTTTAATAAATCCTCTTGACCAAAACGCAGCAAAAGTCCAGCTGCAGGAAGTACTGCTATCGGAAGCATGAGTGCCCGACCAATACGCTGTAAGAAACCTAACATAGTACCTACCCCTCTCACTTTTGAGTGAAATTACGTATCGCTTCTTTCAACTTTCCATTATGCTGATCGAGTTGCAGTTTGGCTTCATGTGGAGCGACGCCTGTAACAAGCTGAAAAATCGCAGCCTTAGTGTTGCCCTCTTGTTCATGCAAAGCCATCTCAGCTTCTTCTTCTGTTGCACCAGAAGCTTCGATAATAATATTTTTGGCACGCTGAACTAGTTTCTCATTGGTTGGTTGAACATCGACCATGAGGTTGCTGTACACCTTACCCCATCTCACCATGCTGGCTGTACTAATCATGTTTAATACAAGCTTTTGAGCGGTACCGGCTTTCATTCGAGTAGAACCAGTGACCACTTCTGGCCCCGTAACAACAGGAATGCTAATATCCGCTAGCTTCTCCATTGGTGAATCTAAAGAACATACAAGAGCTGCTGTTAATGCTCCTTTTGTTTTTGCGTATTTCATCGCACCTAAGCAATATGGCGTTCTGCCAGAAGCCGCAATAGCAACAATCACATCTCGTTCCGTTATGTTTAAAGCTTTAAGATCGAATTCACCTAGCTCTGCATCATCTTCCGCTCCTTCAATTGCATGCTGAAGGGCATAATCACCGCCTGCAATGACCCCAACTACTAAACTAGGATCTGTGCCGTATGTGGGAGGACACTCTGATGCATCCAACACGCCTAACCGTCCACTTGTTCCGGCACCAATATAGATCAATCGACCTTCATTTTCAAAAGCTGTGACTACCTTTTCAACGACAGAACTGATTTCTTTTAAAACAGGAGTAATACAACTGGCTACTCCCAGATCGGCTTCGTGTATTTTTTGGATCACTTCTAAAGTTGAAAGTTCATCAATAGTTAACGTGTCAGGATTTCTTTTTTCTGTAGCCAATTTGGTTAAGTCCATCTTGATCTCCTTTAAGTGGTTAATAGTTAACAATCTTTATTTCACTTCTGAGTTCAACAGCACAAATCTTTTACCGCCTCCAACTTTCTTCATCAGTGACAAGCTCTCTTCTTTTATACGTCCTGCTACATTCGTTTTTGCATCAGCCGGTATATCTTTTAAACAAATCTGTAGTTCGCCCGCATATCTGCCATATAACTCGTTTTCAACCGTTATTGTTCCTTCATTAAATCGCTCTAACTCATGAGCTTCTTGTTGAAAATGAGTAGGCTGTTGTCGTGACTCAACGGAGCGGATCACATATTCTGCAGCATCCATTCTGTTTGAATGAACCATGTTGTTGAATGTCTCATATCCTTTGTTTAAGTCGGCATAAAGAGGGACTGTACCTTCCATTAAATACTTTAGTTCTTGTAAAGTTTTGTTCGTCAGGTTTAAATCTCCTACACAGATTTTGTCCGTATTCATTTCTTGAAGTTCCAATGCAGCAAGTGCCGGTGATACATGTCTGTGATTCTCAATCGTAGGAAGTCCTAAATGAAGAGGACCCCGTAATTGTTCATCACCTTGAATAAATGCCATCGTTTTAATTCCATACCGATGAAACAAAGCATTTCTCTCATAAAGATATTGCTTTGATATGCCGGTATAAGGCTTTGGATAAAAGTTGTGCCAAGCTTCTGTTTGATTCGGTTGAAGTCCCTCATCCATCAACTTCTTAAGCTGTTCTTCATCAATAGTACTTGCGTTTAGACCTACTTTAAGATGGTGTGACAGCCAAGCGATCTGCTTGGCTGTAAACCCATAATCCATCCTGATTCCCGAAATGCCCCAGTCTTTTAGTGAAGACAGTTCAGAGAACGCTAAACCCAACCGCTCTAGCGAAGCTGGTGAAACATCTGCCATTACTTCCATATGAAACTCTTGAGCGGTTTTTCCTAACCATTTAACTTGTTTAACGTAATCCACGTCCTTCTCTTCAGGTATATGAAGTGAAGTAAAAATGTATTGAAAGCCGTTCTTAGCGGCTTTCTCCATCCAGTTTTTATTAAACGTGTCTGATTCACTCAGGTATATAGAAATCCCATAACACAAAACGTTCACTCCTGATCGTTAGATGTCTTTTGCCATGCTCTCTTTAAATCCAAACGTCCATGTGAATAAGAATCCAAAGAAATAAGCAATGACTAAACCTACTAAATAGAGAACCATTTCATTTGCGTTTACAAGAAACACGAGTGGAATGCCTGACACACCGATGGCAATCGTAGCAACTTCATAGAATGCTTGGAACGCTCCACCAACTGCAGCTCCTAGACATGCTGTTAAGAAAGGTCGCCCGAGCGGAAGGGTAACACCAAAGATTAGCGGTTCACCAATTCCAAGCATACCTACAGGTAATCCACCCTTAATAACTTTACGAAGACGCTGGTTCTTTGTTTTAAAGTAGATCGCAAAGGCAGCACCGACTTGCCCTGCTCCACCCATCGCTAGAATCGGTAATAACGGATCATCTCCGATCGTGTTAATTAGCTCCATATGCACTGGAGTTAACCCTTGATGTAATCCTGTTACAACTAATGGAAGGAATGTTCCTGCTAAGATAAGTCCAGAGAAAATACCGCCAATATCAATTAAATTCAACAATCCTTTAGTAATTAAATCCGACAAAAACCCGCCTACTGGCTGAAGGACAAATAACGTTGCAAAGCCTGTAATTAATAATGCCAATGTTGGCGTTACAATAATATCAATTGAAGGGTGTACAAATTTTCTAATACGCTTTTCCAAAAAGGCGATTAAAACCGCGGCAAGCATTACACCAATTAAACCACCACGCCCTACTACAAGTGGATCTCCAAAGAGGGTAATATTCGCAAGGCCTGGGTTAATCAGCAAGATACCTGCTGCACCACCCAATGCTGGGGTTCCACCAAATTCTTTGGCAGTATTGATACCTACAAACACAGCTAGATAACTAAAAACACCCCACCCAATTAAGCTAAGCATCTGCATAATTGAAGATTCTGGGTCAGCACCCATTCTTACAGCTACGTTTGACATTCCAGCTATCAAACCAGACGCTACGATTGCAGGAATCAACGGGATAAAGATGCTAGCGATCTTGCGTAAAAATTGTTTAAAAGGAGTTGCATTCTTTTTGTTGATGGCATCCTTATTCATTCTCGCCATCTGTTCCAGGTCCATTGGGTCTGTCTCGTCAAGAGACTGGATGTTCATACCTGTTTCTTCGCTCATTGCAAGCGTGACACGATTAACGATGCCCGGCCCAACAATGATTTGTAACGTATCATCTTCCACGACACCCAACACACCATCTACTTCTTTAAGACCTTTTAGGTCAGCCTTTGACGGGTCGTGTAAATTAACCCGAATTCTAGTCATACAGTGCATCAACGATTGGATGTTTGAAGAACCTCCAAGCTTTTCAATGATGCCATGAGCCATTTGCTGCTCTTTCCCCATGCTTCTTCCCCCTTTTAGTAAACGCTTTCATTTTTTTATATAAAACGCTATTTGTCAGCGTTTCATATCAATCATAAATTTGTAGCGATCGCCTCGATACACAGACTGAACAAGTTCAAGTGGCCTTCCTGTTGTTAGATACGTTTGTCTTTTAATAAGAAGGACTGCTGCACCTTTTGTAATCTCAAGTATCTCGCTTTCTGCATCACGCGAAATAGAAGCTTCTAAACTTTGTGTGGCATAATCTATAACAAAGCCTGCATTCTCAACTTCAGAATACAAAGACCCTTGTTTTATGTGTGATTCGTTTAATTCAAGAAGGTCCGCCGGAACATATGTTGTCTCGAATGCCATTGGAATATCATTTGCGAGGCGAACACGTTTAATCTCATAAATTACCTGGCTCTCTTTAATCTCCAGTGCTTTAGCTACTCTATTTTCAGCAGTCGTTTTTTGGAAAGATATGAGTCTAGATGCTGGCCTAAAGCCCCGAGATTTCATGTCTTCAGTAAAACTTGTAAGACCTAAAAGCTTCTGTTCTATTTTTTTTGCAGAAACAAACGTTCCTTTCCCTTTCCGACGAGTTAAGTAGCCATCATTCACAAGATTATTGATAGCCTGCCGGACTGTCATACGGCTTACTTCATAGTTCTCAGCAAACTCTCTTTCAGAAGGTATCATGGTTTCTGATTCCCATTCACCCTTATCAATCTTTTGTTTGATCGTTTCTTCAATCTGAAAGTAAAGTGGCATTGGTGATGTTTTATCTATCATAAAAGTACTTAACTCTCCTCTTCTAAAAGACTCCTCGCACCTACATCAGCTATAACCGTAACGCTAGGATGATGATTCAGAACCGTAGCAGGTATATTCTCATTCAGAGATCCTCTAAAAAGCTCTTTTACGGCATTAGCCTTTTTTACACCAGCAGCAAGAAGCAAGATTTCTTTGCTCTCCAGTATCGTGCCAATGCCCATCGTAATTGCTTTTAGTGGCTGTTTCTCATGAGTAAAATATTTCGCGTTCGCGCTTAAGGTCGATTCCGTTAACTCTACTACATGCGTTCGTGAACTAAAATCAGTACCTGGTTCATTAAAACCGATGTGTCCGTTCTCTCCTATACCTAGCACCTGAAGATCAATACCACCCAGTTGTTTAATCACTTCTTCATACCGCTTGCATTCTCTCTCAAGTTCTAAGGCTTCACCATCTGGGAGATGAGTTTGATTGCTTGGTATACCAATATGGTCGAAAAAATTTTCTTGCATGTAGGCATGATAAGCTCTAGAACCGACATATTCATCTAGATTTACGGTGTGTACATGAGAAAAGAGAAGCTTATATTCTTTACTATATTTTGAAAGGTGTCGGTACATGCCTAAAGGTGTCCTCCCTGTAGCAAGACCTAGCACAATTCTTTCTGAACGCTTAATTTTTGAAAATACATATTCAGCTGCCATTCTACTAAGCTCTTCTTCGTCGGAAACCTTGATCAATCTCAAACTCGTTCCCCCTTTCGGTGA
Organism: Fictibacillus nanhaiensis; assembly: GCF_049537595.1. Taxonomy (GTDB): domain Bacteria; phylum Bacillota; class Bacilli; order Bacillales; family Fictibacillaceae; genus Fictibacillus; species Fictibacillus nanhaiensis_F. The sequence continues at coordinate 642,746 of NZ_JBMULM010000001.1, read as the reverse complement.
TAGACAAGCTCTCCTCGACAAAATGTCATAAGCACATCGTATTCCTCTGTCAACACCGTAATATCCGCGTCTTTACCGACAGAAAGACTTCCTTTTCGTTCAAAGATCTGCAGTTCTTTGGCAGCATTCTCACTCGTCATTTTCACAATATCTGACCAAGAGCACTGCGTATAATTCATCATATTTTTTACAGCGATATTCATGGGTAAGATACTTCCTGCTAGCGTTCCGTCAGTTAATCTAGCTTCATCCCCTGATACAGTTACTTGCTGTCCGCCGAGTGTATAGGTTCCTTCTCCTAGACCCTTTGCTCTCATTGAATCCGTAATTAAAATCGTTCGTTCTGAACCAGTAGAATGATAGGCTAGGTTAATCATCTCAGGGCTTGCATGAACGCCATCTACGATCATCTCAACCTTCAATTCTTTCTGTAAGAGAGCGGCACCTGCAACACCCGGATCTCTGTGATGCATTCCACGCATACCGTTAAATAAATGGGTAACGTGAGAAATGCCGGAATCAATTCCAACTTTAACTTCTACAAAAGAACTATCACTGTGACCGATCGATGCAATCACATCTTGTGAGGATAAGTACTCTGTAAGTTCAAGTCCACCTTCCATTTCAGGAGCTAAGGTAACAAGTTTAATTTGATTATCAGCACTCTTTTGAAATTCTTTAAATAGATTTATATCAGGCTCTAGAATAAAAGATGGAGGCTGCGCTCCCGCTCGTTTTGGTGATATAAACGGCCCTTCCAGATGGATACCGAGCATTTCAGCAGCTGAACTTCGAGATCGTTTTTTGAATTTCGCTGCAGTATTCAGTGCTGTATGAACAACAGATGTTTCTTCAGTCATCGTTGTTGCTAAAAAGGATGTTGTTCCTTCTGCTGGGAGATGTTTTGCAATAATCTCTAGTGCTTCTTGCGTTCCGTCCATAAAATCTGCTCCCGCAGCACCATGAATATGAATATCGATCATGCCAGGGAGGATGATACATCCCTTAGGCAAGTTATACCTAATAACATCTTCATCCTTTGAAAGGGGATTTGTTGTGTCAACATGATGAATCTTATCTTCTTTAATCCACAAATATCCGTTATCAACGAGCTGGCCTTTTTCGTTGATTAAGTTTCCAACTAATAGAATGTTAGGTTTCATGTCCACTCCCCTTTATCACTTTATGCCTAGCCTAACATTCTTATAACTAGTTGTCTATACCAGTCAGAAAATTCAAACAAAAGGCTAAGGCTAAAGAAACCGCCTTAGCTCTTTTTCAGATTTAATACAACAAATATTTTTTTCTTACATCTTTAAAATCCTCAAGCTCTTGATCATATCGAGAGACAATTTCATCTACAGTACGTCCTGTTTCAATATACTCTCGGACCCATCCATTTCCTGTTAATAGATCGAAGAAAGAAATTCCTCTACTATCCTCTGCTCTAAATGCAAAGTCATTCGGATAAAGATCATGAATAGCTTTCACAAGCGTGATTCCAGTAAGTACAGGCTGAAATAACTTTTCATCTTTTACGTGAATTTCCACACCGTGAGATAGCTTCCCTGCATGTTTTGATGAAGCTGGTGTAAATGAGGCTGCTCTAAATGAAACACCAGGCAAGGCTTCTTTATTTAATTTTTCAGCTAATTGATCTCCGTTAATAAATGGAGCACCGATCAACTCAAACGGCTTAGTTGTTCCACGACCTTCTGAGACATTCGTCCCTTCAATTAGCGCACTTCCAGGATAAACAAGTGCCGTATCCTTTGTTGGCATGTTCGGAGAAGGCAACACCCATTCAAGCCCACTGTCTTCATAACTCCAGGATCTCTTCCACCCTTTCATCTCTACTACTTTTAAATCCGCTCCAATAGAAAACTCTTTATTAAATAATTTTGCTAGCTCTCCTACAGTCATCCCGTGCCTTAACGGAATCGGATACAGTCCCACAAAAGAGGAATACGCAGGATTTAATACTGGCCCTTCTACTTCTTTGCCACCTAGTGGATTCGGACGATCTAGTACGACAAATGGTATATTATTCTCTTTTGCAGCTTCCATCGCATAAGCCATCGTGTAAATATACGTATAGAAACGAGTACCTACATCTTGTATATCAAAAACCAAAACATCGATGCCTTCAAGCATCTCAGGAGTTGGTTTTTTTGTTGCTCCATACAAGCTATAGACTGGTAGACCTGTTTTTGGATCATTGTAGAATTCAACATATTCCCCAGCTTGAGCACTTCCTCTTACTCCGTGTTCAGGTCCATACAATGCTTTTAGCTCTATATCGGGATGGTTGTATAAAACATCCACAATGCTGTTCAAGTTGCGATCTACACCAGTCGGATTTGTGATCAACCCTACCTTTTTACCTTTTAACACCTTCATTTCATGATTCAGCAATTGTTCTAGTCCTGTCTTAAATCTTTTCTTATGATCAAAACCGTTCTGATTCGAAGCTTGAGCACCTGGCAGTATAAAAGAGAACAACATCAATATTGTAAAAAAAATTCCCCATTTTCTCATTGTTTATTTTCCTCCTATTAGTTTAGTAGCTTTCACCATGACCAAACGGATATAGAATCTGTTCTAAACCATCTTCATAGATCGTAACAGGCAGCTTACCTGAAGGATCATTCATTCCAAAAATTGTTTCTGCTGCTGCCCTAAAGCTCGCATCTCTGAAGCTGTATTGTGTAAGATAAGCTGAAACTTCAGGGAACGCCATAATATCATAAGGATTTCTAATACCTACAGCTGTTGTTTTATCTGGTGCTGCATCAATCACTTGATTGATCATCTGCATTTGAGGTGAAGACGGTGAACGTCCAGCCACGTTAAACGTATAGGTTCCTAGAACAACGAGGTCAGCATCATTTACTTTTTGCAACTGTTCCGCATTTAAAGGTTTATCTGCTTTAATCAACTCTACCGATGAATGGTGAGATGCTAATGCTTGTTGAAGGTTTTCAATATAAGTGTTGCCAATAACCACTACCGAATTGATCTCATTCTTATCAACTGGTAAAAGATTATCGTTCTTCACGAGTGTAATTGACTTTCTTGCCACTTCATTTTCTAAAGCCTTATGATCTTGGTTTCCAACGACTTTCTCTGCATGTTCAATTTTTTCTTCAACTGGCGTCTCATTTACTTGTTTGTAAATCCCACGGTTCGCTTTTAACGTTAATAAACGCTCTACAGATTGGTTCAATCTATTTTCTGTAATTTCACCATTATCAACTGCTTCATATAATCCGCTTGCGACTTCTTCTAGTCCTACTGGCATTAATACAATATCTGTTCCAGCATTTACTGCACGAATTACTGCATCAACTGCACCAAAATGATCGGCAATAGCTTTCATATTTAAGGCATCTGTAGAAATAACACCATTAAACCCCATTTCGTTTCTCATTAAGTTCGTTAATACTTCATGTGACAAAGTTGCAGGAAGAGCAATTTCAGTTCCGTCCTTTTTTGAAATTACAGTGGTCGGATCTATTTTAGGAAAGGTAACATGTGCTGTCATAATTGCATCGATACCTTCGTCCATCGCTTGCTGAAAAGGATACAGCTCAACTTCTAATAACCTTTCTTTTTCATGAGGTACAGAAGGTAGACCTAAATGGGAGTCGACTGCTGTATCACCATGACCTGGAAAGTGTTTAGCAGTTGCAGCCATCCCAGAGTTTTGTAATCCTTTTGTATAAGCTGTACCTAAATCAGCGACTAACTGCGGATCTTCACCAAATGACCGTACTCCAATGACAGGGTTATCTGGATTGTTGTTAACATCCAAAACAGGGGCAAGATTCATATTTATCCCTAACGAATGAAGCTCTGATCCAATGGCATGTCCGACAGATTCCGCCATCTCTGTTGATCTTGTGGCACCAAGCGCCATATTTCCTGGGAAATCGGTACCGCTCTGCAAACGTGTCACAATTCCACCTTCTTGGTCGATTGAAACCAATAAACCATAATCTTCATTCGCTTTTTTATACTCATCGACTAATCTTACGGTCTGCTCTGTCGTTACTACATTTTCTCTAAATAGAATAACCCCACCAAGGTGATATTTTTTTACAAGTTCTCTAATCTCGTCGTTCATTTCCGTTACAGGCTTCCCTTTCCAATTACGGAAATCTGGCATTAGCATCTGGCCAATCTTTTCTTGAACGGTCATAGATTTAATAGCTTTTGAAATTATGTTATATTTTGGATTTTTTTGTTTGAGAAATTCAGCCTTTCCGTGTTTCACATGTATTCCAATCTTGTCGAAGGACTTACCATCCGTGACTATGATCATTGTTGTACCATTCTTACCGCTTAAACTTACAAGACCATCATTGTTCACTGAAACTACTTTTTTGTTCAGTGACTTCCATGTCAAATGCTTTGTCACTTCGACATACGTTCCATCTTTACTAGTTAACAATGCTGCTAAATCTACTGTATTTCCGTTAATTTGCTTATCCAGTTGCGGCATATTTTGAGCGATCATCAAGCCTTCATTTCTTTTATGTTTGGCTGAAACACCTTCAGCCTTCCCGACTCCAGCAAACATAGGAACGATCAATAGGGCAATCAAAAGAACATACCGAATATTTATTGATGTTTTCATATTACTAACCTCCTTAAAATTTGGTAACGCTTTCTTTCTTTGTCACTTTTCGGTAGAAAAAAAGCAGTTCCTGTCGTAAGAGGATAAAACAGAACTTAAGTCCTTTAAGCTACTAGGCCTAGTTGTCTATACCAGTTTTAATAAAAATACTTTTAAGGTAAAAAAGACTTATATATTTTTGTTAGAGTATCATTTATGAGGAGAATTAGAATCTTTAAGAGTTGAGATATAGATGAGGTTTCAAATGATCAAAAGTATTTTATATATCTTAATTATTATTTGAAGTTCAGAAAGAGGGTATTCAGATTTTCCCAAAAATCCCTTGCTCCATTCTCATAATAATTATATACTTTTTTATGTCAGTAACATTTGGGGGCTTAGCTCAGCTGGGAGAGCGTTTGGCTGGCAGCCAAAAGGTCAGCGGTTCGATCCCGCTAGTCTCCACCAAAAGGGATTCAAGCAAAAGTTGCACAATGGTCTAACGGTGACCTACTTTTGTTTAATTTAGACCACAGTTCAAATCGAATTGGAGGTCTTTTTTATGTTAATCGAATTGGCTCAAAAAGAATTTCTTGCAGAAAAGAAGTTTGAAGGTTTGACTCAAAATAGTATCACTGGTTATGTCACTCTCTTCACAACTTGGAACGAATGGTTAGTTACTCAAAACATTGGACAAGTTGAAGAATTATCCCCAAGAGTTATCAAACAATATCTCACGTTCTGTCTTGAAGAAAATAACAACCGACCTAGAACAATCAATTCTAAACTAAAATCATTACGTGCCTTTGCTAGATGGTTACATGAGGAACAGATCACTAATGAAATGTTCACAAAAGGTGTAAAGACCATGAAGCAGGATGACTCACCTAAAATGGTTAAGGATTCAGATATTCAACAAGCATTACGTCACTTGAGAAGAATTAAAAGACGAGAAGATTCTTTCAATGCTAGGAGAAACTATACTTTATTACTTCATCTTATCGGGACTGGAATGAGATTAAGCGAAGTCGAACGCTTAAATTGGGATGATATCGACTTTAAAGATTACCTTATTACCATCAATCAAAGTAAAAGTCGTAAGTCTCAATCTGTACCATTATCAGAAACACTTGCTACTGAATTGTTAGAATGGAGATTGTACCTTGAGAATCACTTCGGACAAGTTCCTATTCCTGTATTCGTAACAAGAAAAAACACCCGATTAACTAAAAACGGAATTCAACTATTCTTCAAACGGATTAAAAAGACATTAGGAATTGAAACACACTTTTCAGCACATACAATGAGAAATGTTTATATAAAGAGTTTACTAAAGAACGGTGCTAACCTTAGAGAAGTACAACTTCTTGCACGACATTCTAAGATAGAAGTAACTCGTCAATACATTGGTTATTTTGCCCATGAATTAAAAGAAACTATGGACAAGGCTAATCCATTAAGAGGTTTATTGTAGGCAGGAGATATTACTCTCCTGCTTTTTCTTATACTTCTGATTTAAATTCACAAGTCATTAACAATAAACCATTCTTGGTTAGATCAACATTTAGTACTACCCAAGTGGAATCCATTAATTCAAATTCCTTATTTGTTACCATTTCTGTTTTATTTGCTTCATTATCTTGCATAGTAACAAGTATTTGATTATTAGGTAATCTTATAGCACCTTCCATTATTGAAAAGGATTTATTATCTACAATTACAGGTGTAGGAATTAATTGGTTTGTACAGTCATATACAGGTCTTCCCGAACTATCACGTCCAATGAGTTCACATACTTCTTTAGGAACATCCAATGTGTAATTACAGTGTCTCATGATGGCTTTATACTTTGAGTACCTTTTTGAGACTGATTCAGTAATGACTAAATAGTTAACAGTACTATCTTTAACTATGTCACCACGCTTAATGGATAGAGTAGATGAAATGTACCTATCCTCATACTCTGATACAACATTATTTGTAATGATTGCTTTCACAGTTTTATTGTTTATAGATACTTCATGACCAAAGTTATCTACTATGTATGTAATATCCTCATTATTACTTTCAAATATGTTAAACATGGCTAACTCCTTTCCTATGATTGAAACAACATAAAGAAGTTATTTCCATCTTGCTCATCTACTGGCATTGTTCTAATTTTACGTTCCAGTTGATCTATACGGGATTGTAGATTGTCTGCAAAGTCACTTACAGTCATATCGTCTTGCTTGTAATTCTTCATGGTGGCAGGACTATTTGCAATTGATTCAAGTATAGATAACGCTGCACGATAAATATTACGCTTGTTTGTGGCTGATGATGGTAAGTATTCAGAATGTGGAGTTAAATCACTTTCCATAAGGTATACAGACAATTCATCTTGTGAAAGTGTGATACCTTTAATTTCTAATTCTAATCTTTGTAAGTTAGTCATTTATCATCTTCCTTTCAAAAATAAAAAACCCACTACTAAGAGTGGGTTACCATTGGTCAAGAATTTTCATTGTTTGTTCGTAATGTTTTAAAAACGACATATGTAAATCATGTGATTGTGTAGACAGTTCATCTAGGTTAGGTAATTCGTCAAGTTTACTATCAATCTCCATAATTAGTTGTTCATTATCCCTGTTTTCTTGCATTTGTATAATTCCTTGATTGATTATTAGTTTTACCTCATGTAAATGTATATTATATTCAAACGACTTTATTAAATGATTAAATCCATCTTCAAACGTCTTTTTTGCTGAAGTAGGTAGATCATAAATTTTAGGTATTAACTCAAGTTTATTTTTTGTATTCTTTAAGACACTTATCATTCTATCTAAGTTATTTGTTTAAACGTAATAATCATCTTCAATAATAATTGTATCTAAGAGTTCACTTGTGATTTTATTTGATTCATCTAGTATTTGATTAATTTCATCAAACTTTTCACCAGCAACATTGTAGTAATATTGACGTTTATCATCATGTTCTCTTTGCTTTAGTGATTTATCATGGTCTTTTCTTCGTTGCTTATCCATTTCCTTTGCAAATGAAAAAACTGCTTTCTTAAAGAATCCCATATAAAGCCTCCTATAAGTCTTTATAACCAGTATATTAGACATACAGGAAGTAATTTCCTTTTTATTCACCTTCAAAATAACTGAAGTCAACTTCTTTAATAACTAAATATTTTTTTATGTTTACTCCTATGTTATTTTCAATCATTAACCTCGCCAAGCGTTTACCATCTATCAACACAATTTTCTTAGATTCTAAACGGTCTGCATATTCCTTAGCACCATTCGTAAAACTTGAAGTTGTAATAAAAATGCCTTTTCTAGCCCCTTTTGCGTCTAACGCCCCTGAAAAACTCATAACATCAGGTCTACCTACTGTATTTTCCCATCTCTTTGCTTGAATATAAATGTTATCTAGACCCAACTTATCTTCCTTAATAATTCCATCTAATCCACCATCATTTGTTTTCCCAGTAACTTCTCCATCTCCGTAACCCATAGCAGTTAAAAGTTGGACAACAATTATTTCTAACTTTCTCCAATGGGCTTGTTTAAGATGGTCTATTAGGTCATGAACTAGATCCCCTTCAATTTCATCAACTTTTTCCTGTATTACTTCAAAAGGATCAATAACCTTTTCTAATTCTTCAATTTCATCTTCAATTTCATCTATGCGTTCATTTAATAGTTCTAACCCACCATTAGTTATTTGATAAGTAAATTTACTTACCTCATCAATATATTCTTGCTTTTTTAAACTAAACCTCGCTAATCTCATCCTATGTAAAAAAATACTTTCTCGATTATTAGAAGGATAGGTAACGTTTTTTTGATCTTCTGTAAGTAAAAAATGTTCTGCGATACTTTGATTTAACATTGAAGTAGTATATGCATTGCCATCTTTTAAATAGTTTAGAATTGGAATAACTAAATCTTTTTGAGAAGGAATAGATTCAGCAATCCTTTCATCATAGTTTAAAGATATTTCTTTATAGTGCTTAATTATGTCTTTTAATTCAACATCATTTTTAGGAACACCTTGAGTGTTAAATATTTCTAATATCTCTATACCTGACAGTCCACTTTCATTTAACTTCTTTATTAATGAAAAAATCCTAATGGACTCTTCGTTATAAAATTTTTTATTCCCTTTATTGACACTTGGAATAAAATCTTTAAATCTATTTACCCATGCTCTGCCAGTACTTTCAGACCAACCAACTGCTTCAGAAAGATGTGTTTTTGGAATTAAAATAGATTTATTCATCATTATCACTTCTCTTTACTCTTTTAACTAATTTTACCATGTCTGATTTTAAAATTGGTATAGGAAATAAAAAAACACCCTATTTAGAGTGTTCTTTTTTATCGTGATTAAGAAAAACTTTTTTGTATACATTCTCAATCATTTTTACCTTTTGTTCATCTGATTTATGTTCGTTAGTAAGAATTGCAAATATACCTAGAATCAACGATCTTGATTCTTCTTTTGTCATTTTATTATGTACATAATTTGAAAATACTCGTGTAATAAAGACCATTATTCGCCCTTAAATTGAATAAAGCACTCGGTTAGGAGTGCTACTAATCCTGATACAACTTTCTCATTAACAACTTATGAACACTTTCATGTTGTAAAAATACATCTTCAATAAGTTTATTTAATTCTTAGCATTGTAGTCAAAATTAGTATTTGGATTGTCAAATGTAGAAATTACTTTCCTAACTGCTATTTCGTATCTTGCCATCGCTTGTTCAATATCCTTTATATCATCTTGAACTAAGGGAGAAATGCTTTTATAAGTCTCGAGTGAATTTACGAGATAGTTCCTATGTCTTTTTACATCATTATTACTGTTAACATTTCCGAAAATAGAATGATCTTTAAAATAATGTCTATCTGAATATTTTCTTAATGTTTTATCATACTGATATCTATCTCTTATTTCTCTAAGGGTTAATTCTTTTTCCATTTCCACACCCCCTTTCTATCTACTAAATACGACAAAAAGGGAGATATTTCCTTTATTTCTTCAAAAGTTTATGCTCTTTTAAATGGTATATGTTATCTATTAGTTTCTCCACAATGGCAATAGCACTGTGCAATTCTTCTGATGTAGGAGTAACTAATTCATGGGCTGCTGCATTTCCTATTTCTCTAATTCTTTGTAATATCAATGCTTCATACCAAACTATATGCTTATGTTCAAATAAACCATATATCTTTCCTTCAATACTTTCTTTCTTACCTTCTTGAGTTAGAGGTTTACCAGTGTTGTCGTATTTAAATCCTTTGGTAATTCTTAGTTCATTACAAATCGCTTCGATTAGAGTTCTTAATCCAATAGCACATAAAAGATTGTGTTTTTGATTATAAGAAGAGATTAGTTGTTCAAAAATTTCTTGGATATTCAAAGGCATAGTTGTTTCAAACGGTAAAAATTTACTATGGATGGCTTTACTAACTGCTGGAGGATCTGGATATATCTGAATGTGACCAATTGAATATTCATCAAATGGTGCAATGTTATAAACGTCTGCATAAGTAATTTCATCACAACCAGCACACTTTAACACTGAATGATTTAAAATAATTTCCAGATCTTCATTATCTTGGTGAACAGGATATTGATATATAATAAAATGATTTCTTATCCCCTTACATGATTTACAATAAACTTTTTCTTCTAATAAAGTCATTTTCATCACCCATATCCATTTTACATGTAAATATTGGGTGAATCTATTAATTTTTCATGGGTGTGAAAAGTGACATGCTAGGCGCATATTTTACTCAAATAGGGGTATCTGATAGGCTTTAAACTGCATAAAATGAACGTTTTACCGCTAAAAATGGAATATAGAAGATTCATTCGATGGATGTTGGCTATATCAACTAAAAATAGACCACTATACCACATGCTCTATGGTTTAAACGCTTATTCTGTTAAAGCACCCGATAGTAATATAAGGTTAGCCAGAATTTCTGGTTGACCTTTTTCTATTTGGTCTTATTATAGCGGTAGTCGGGGTAGAACGTAGCACCCGTGGGATTAAATCCCGTCAGCAAAACTGTTCACCCCCTACTTGTATAAACATGTTTCAGGCTGGTTGGGACAAGAAGGATCCCGTTTAACAAACGAACCTATGACATTACAAGGAGCTTAGGGGTTACCGACTAAATCTATTTCATTGAAATAACTTCATCTATTTGGTAGTGATTTCAAATGGAAATGGTAAAATGACTATAATGCCAACACATGTAGAAACAAAAATAATCAAACATCGAGTAAAGGTGAAGCGTGTTAAGTGGGATAAGGGGGAAGATTTTTGAATATTGTTGAACATCTAAGTCAATTCCAGGGTGTAATTGGAGCTATAGTTGGGTTTACACTTAGTTACTTTTTTGGTAAAACAGGAAAAATAAAAATTTTCCAAAGAAACTCTTGGTTATCTTCAAACGATGATGGAAGAGAAAGGAAATTAAGAAAAGAAAAAGAAGAAAAACTTTACACAACCGATTATTATTATCAATCAAGTCAACATTACACATTAAATTTCGAATTATTGTTTTTTAATAACTCAACAGCTAATAAAGTATTGACTGATTTTAGTTTAGAGGTTAGTAGTATTAACAATGCAAAATTAATAGGGCTATTATTAATTGACTTAAATAAATTAGATTCTGGAGACGAGGCAGAAAAATTATACTTATCTCATCCAAGTGAGACAGAATGTTTTCATATCTTGAGTTTGAAGCCTGGGGAAGCGCAAATCATAAAATTCATTTCGTTTATTGACATTGACCATGTAAAGGAAAATGGTAGGCCTGTAAAAGTGCAAATGGTATATCAAAGGCCGGAAAAAAAGGTTATGAAAAAAAAGAAGATGAATATCGATGTTCCGTTTTATTAAGTTCTATCAGCCATCAGGAGGACACGATCAAGAGCAGAAATCTCTTATCAGATGGTGCCTTTTTGTAGTTAGAAGAAATACACCTTATTTGTTGAAGAAAAAATCATAGTTTCTTATAATTTAATCATTTAAATTAGTCTTAAACCTATATGCATAGTAAGTGCCCCTCCATTATTCTGCTATCGATGCGTCAATATAAAAAAGAGCATTCCTCCTCCTAAAAGAAATGCACCCGATGGTTAATTATTAACTAATAACTGAACAGTATCGTTACACGTGGCAGGAATTATTAAAATAGCTTATTGGTCTATAAATTCAATTCCGCTATATTGAGGCACATCTTCTTTACAAATGAACATTAACGATTCTTTAGAAATATGCCCCGACGATTTCGCTAGTCTCTTCGATTGATTAAGTGTTATATCGTCAAATAAATTTCGAACAAGACGACCATTTGAAAAGTGATCTTCTTTTTCATTTAATTTCGTTTGCAGTAAATCGCGGACTTTTTTAATCACTTGCTCATCGGCAATATAGTCATTTTGTTTGCAAGTGTAAGTGAATATTTGACTAAGCTCATCTAGTGAGTAATCACTAAATGAAATAAAAGTATTAAATCTTGACTTTAATCCTGGGTTAGATTTAAAGAACTTGTCCATCAAATCTGTATATCCAGCTACGATTACAACGATGTCATTTCGATAATCTTCTAGAGCTTTTGTTAGCTCAGTAAGACTTTCTCTCCCATAACTATCACTATGATCATTCTCAGTTAGACTATACGCTTCATCAATAAATAGGACTCCACCTTTAGCACGATTAATTAACCTTTTTACCTTGATTGCTGTTTGTCCTTGATACTCAGCAATTAAATCAGTCCTACTTGCTTCAATAAATTGTCCTTTACTTAATAATCCGATAGCTTTATACATCCTCCCAACAATACGAGCCACTGTCGTTTTTGCTGTGCCGGGATTGCCCAGGAATGCCATATGCATCGTTTTATTAGACTTCTTCAATCCATTTTTTACTCGTAATTGTTGGATTTGATTAAAGTCGATCAAGTCACGGACTTGTTGCTTTACATCTTCCAGACCAACCAGTTCGTCTAGTTGGTTAAGTAGTGCATCTAGCGACACATTTGAAGACTCTTTTAAGTCTTGGATAAGACTATCAACCTTTGAGGCTCCTAAATATTTATATAATGTTTCAATAACTTTTTCTTGCTTTTGTTCCATACTGGGTATAGATTGGTTCTTCGTTAGGATACCTAGATTTTTAATGAGCTCCAAAGCAGCTTTATCATTTTGTTCATCCGTTATTTCTTGAGCTAATATTTCCAATTCAGATGCTTGTCCTAGAGTGATGTCTAACTGCTTTGCTTCTTTCATCAGCTGACGTTTGTAATGCTCTGAAATCATCATAGCACACCGCTTACTATTAAAAGCACTAAAACACATGTTATAGCAATACTAGCAAATGAAAAAACTCTAGTAGTTTTCAACCCTTTTGATAAGTGTAATGTAAACTGATTAAGCTCTGTAATTTCATCTTTTGCCTTTGACAATTCAGATTCAAAAAACGAAGACATTCTTTCCGCTTTTTGCTCAATTCCAACGCTTAGTTCCTTTATAGCATCTTCATGATCTATCTTGTTTTTACTGACTTCGTTAGTTGTTAAATCCAGTTTTGCATCAAACTCTGAATGATTTCGAAAGATTTTTTTTGATAGAGTCTGGATATCGTCCTGAAATAATTGTTTTAAATCACCGAATTTCTCTCCCTGTTTAGCAACTTCCTTATTTAGAGTTTCGATACTAGTCTTGTTTTCTGTATTAATTGTTTCGATTTTAGTTATATTATTATTTTGATGTGATACCCGTTGATTTACTGTTTGAAATTGTTTTCGTTGGCTTTCTTTTAGTTGATTCAGATGATCTTGAAAATCTAACTGCGAAGATAACAATGATTTTGTTTCAACATTCAAATCAGTTACTGTCTGATCTTGTACTTCAATCTTTGCATCAATTGCAGTAATATTCTCTTGCATGGTTGAATAGATAGAAAAAATTGTATCCACGTCTGTTAGGTGTTCTATTCTCTCAATCTTTTCTTTAAAGCTTTGCAGGACCTGGATTACCTTTTTCTGTTGATTGATCATTTGTTTGATCTCGTTTTGATTAACCTCAACGCCTTCTATCCCCTTTAATGCTTTTGCATTAGCTTCTTCAGCTGCTTTCAATGAGACTAAGATTCCCTGAATGTACTCTTTATCTAATGCAGAAAACGTATCGTAAATGGTATTAAACTCTTGAATCGTTCTAACAAGAACTTTATTCTGATCAATCATTTTATCTTGAATACTCTCAGTGAGCCTGTTTAAGTCACTACCCGTAACATCATAATTAAACCACCCAAATAAGCCTCCCGTAACTGGTACACTAGGTAATTCTGCTTCTTTAGGCAGTTTCTCACTGAATGCTTTTAATTCATTTTTCTTTTTATTGAAACCCTTACCTCTAGTGGACACGATGATTGTTTGGTCATTAGTTGAGGATTCCTCTTTCGTCAATAACTTTGTCATTTCTCATCACCTTTAAAGTAAGCCTTCTAAATCTTTTTGCATTTGAAGTATTTCACTCTGATTTTCAGTAATAGTGTTCTTGTTTTTAGAGCCACTAGCTTGATTATCATCAAATATCTTATTAAGAGATTGTTGCATTATGTCCTTCGCTAAGGCGTGATTCTCTGAGATTTCGTTCATCACATTCTCTTTCAATGCTACTACACGTTTTTGAGCTACAAAACGTTGTACTTGTTGAAGATTCATAATTCCATTTTTCTCACCGATAATTTGTTTGTTCTTTTCTTCTTTAATCTTTTTGGCGATAAACTTATCGATAAGATTTAACACGATGGCACCCACTAATCCAGATACTAAACTTGATAAAAATAAACCAATCAAATTAGCAAGAGAACCCATTAGAGGGATCTCAAATTGCATTCCAGGAACAGTTAGTAAAAATTTTTCAAACACTTCCCCTAAAAAAAGCGCACTGCCACCCACTATTCCAACAGTTATGATTTTTCCGACTTGTGCTATCTTTATTGAAAACGGTTTGTCCTTGTTCTTCTTATCACGAAGATAATTAACTACTTCAATAAGAGAAGATACTCCTTGCTTTATGACGCTTGCCAATTTCTTGAATACACTTACAATCGGACCCAAAATTTCAGATATAATGGTACTAATTAATGTTGATGCTCCCGTTTTAACAAAACTGAGAATTTTGGAAAAGAACGATTTTATCGATTCACGCATCTCAGATAAAAATCCATTAAACGACTTAGAACCCGCCTTAATAAAACGGATTAAGCCGTTCATAATTTCTTTCAACAATGTAAATAGTGCTGAAACAGCCATTGCCTTTAAGGCATCTTTTCCTGCTTTTTTGCCAACTTCTTTTGCTGCATTAAAAGCAATATCTTTATTAATTGATTTTCTTGCTTCATTATCAGATTTCATCATAAGATCATTATCAGCAGCAAGCTTATCCTTTAGCCGCTTATTATTTTTTTCTTTTTGCACACGTTTATCAACATCTGACAAGTTTGATTCATCAATTTTTTTATTTGCCCTTTCGTTTTGTTTTATAAGTTCTTTTTCTCTAACCTCGCGTTTTTCTAAATACTCTTTGTTACTCTTTGCACCTTTGCTTTTATTTAAAGATTCATTAGTAGCCTTTAGATTTTCTTCTTTGTTGGCAAGACCAGTAACACTTAAATTAGCTTGCTTTCTTCTTTGATTTTCAAATAATTCTTTTCTCGATACTACATGATCTAAATTAGCATTTTCGTTACGCTTTAAATTTCTCCCTGTATATTCATCCTTTAAAGTGCCGGCTTTTTGTTGTTCCGTCATTGCCTTATGTGCGTCTTTGTATTGTTGATCTCGTAAAACCGAGACAGCAATATCCTTATATAGTTCAGGATGCTCTCTATCATATTTTTGAATTAATGTCTCATTCGTCATGTCGAGTCCAATTTGATTACCAAATTGTTTCCAAACTTCATCCAATACTACTTTTCCTAAAGAATCAGGATCTGCTATTGATTCTCTATCATTTTCCAATAGTTCTAAATCAGAAAAGCTTTCCTCTAACTGTTTTGCTAAGAGACCTTCTACTTCTTCAAGATTAAAGTCAGTAGTTTCAATATTATCCAATTCAATAATCTGATTTGCATTCTTATTAGCCATAATTCTAGACAGTCCTTCCAACTTTTTTAAAACATCCATTCTTGCGTGTTTCTGACTGATCTGTGCTTTTCCCAAAAATAAAGTAAAGAGATATGTTAATCTCAAATGTCCTTCAAGCAATGCGTGTGTTTTTATACACAAATTAATATTGCTAATAACAGATTTCACCCAATCTGCCTTTTCTTTATAAGAGCAATCTCATACCATATCGCTATGGTTTGCATTTTCCTCATCAATAACAATTTTCAGCAACAGCATATCTTTCCTTCAATAAAACCAACTTATTACAATATTACCAGAAAACACATGGATTCCTATAGTGTTCTTAAAGACAAAATAGGCTGATTTGAAAATCTATTCGAATCAGCCATTATCTCTATTTTTTGTCCCAGTAGATTCTATTTCCGCCCTCTAGATGAAGTTTCTACGTTCGAAAACGGTAATGGAGCTTAGGTGTGTTATCACATACATTTTGCTTTTCCGATTTAGTTCTTAATACCTTCAAGTTTAAAATAGTTTTTTATTACGCCATAAGAGAGTTACTCCACTATTTGGCCCGTTTGTGGAATAGGAACTTTTCAGCTTTTTACACTATTACAAATAAAAATCAATGTTGGTTTTCCTCCATATCCTGCGGTTCTCCGTATTAAACAATTTAAATATCTAAATTGGTTCTTATTAGTTGCGATTTAAAGGTTTTTAGGTGACATCCTTCTTTTATATCCCTTTTATACACTATAACGCAGCGCTTTATTTAAATTTAAATCGAACGTATATTCGTATATAATAATTTCCAAAGGGGTGATTTAAAATGAGATATGGAATTATGTTTACAGTAAAGAGTCCTACAAATTTATATCGAAAGGTAACAGTAATGGATTTTAAAAGAGCAAGGCAAATTACATTTACTACAGATGAGGTTGAAGGGGATGAAATGGAAGACGATCTAAAGGAATACGTGAGAGATCAATTGGAAAAAGTCGAAACGGGTTACTGGGATTATAAAAGTTCGCATTAAAGGGCAAAAACCTTAAATCAATAAAGCTCCAATTCAAATCAATCCGAGATTTTCTTATACTCCTTATTTATTTAAATAAAATGCAGTGCACAAAATGGTGCACAGACATAATTTATTCTTTTGGTTTAGATTTACTTACATTTATCTATATATCGAGAAATACCTTATAGAATAAGACTTATTTTATCTTGATTAATCTGAATTGACTCAGTTTTATTTCAAGATTTCCTCTGGCAGCCAAAAGGTCAGCGGTTCGATCCCGCTAGTCTCCACCACCATACAAATGTAAAAAATAACGAATCCCTTGAGAGAACTCAAGGGATTTTTTCATACGTATACATAATGATACTTTTTTGAGGGATCTATTCTTCTTTATTATTTTTGTTTCTTGGGTCTTGTTCTTCAGCAAATTCCGTTGCATAACGAAAGCCTGGTCTAAACCTTCTTTGCTGCCTCACGTTTCTCTCTTTATCCTTTGAAATCATGTGCTTTAATAAGTATTGATGAACAAAAACTTCTGTAGCGGTGATAATCCCCGCTGCGATCACACTTCCCCACGCAATCTGCAAGTATCCGTTTAACAAGATTGATCCGAAAATCCAAACCACTAGATACGCTAAAATAAATTCTGCCATTAACGTGTTGTTCTTACCTATTCTCGGTAACAATATGCGGTCCGCTACAATATATGTGATTGCAGTTGTTGTAACCGCAAAAGAAACGATATCACTGATCGAAGCGTCAAAGAACAGATCGAGTCCAATCCAAAATGCGATCAGGCACACAAGAAATTTCATAATAATGACTTTTACTTGATCCATGTAAAAAACCTCCTTTATCTGTTCCTAGTTTGCAACAAATAGCGGAGGTTCATACTTCTTGAAATGAATTGAGTTTGCCACGAAAGATTTATTCAGATACAGCTGGTATCATCGGTTCTTTTTCTTTTTTCTGTGTAAAGCTTGTTCTTTTATCGAGTAAGCTAACGATTATGAATACGGCTGTAGATAAAGGTAAAGCGTAGAATAAAGGATCAATGTGCGTCCATGGATAAGGAAATAGAGCTGCTTTTCCAAACCACGCTTGTGATAACCCGATAGCAGCAGATTCTTTAAGGTGTATGAATAAGAAACCGATGATACTTACAGTAAATCCGACGATCATACTTGCTGTAGCTGCGCTCTTTGTAGCTCTTTTCCAATAAAGTGCTCCAATCAGAGCCGGCATAAATCCGGCTGCGCATATGCCAAACCAAAAAGCCGTTGCTTGAGCGATGATCCCAGCTGGAAGCAAGTAAGCTAATATAACAGCAGCGATTACTCCAATGAGCACGCCGATTCTTGAAGGATTGAGCTTTGATCCAAATAAGGATTGGACACCAAGAGTTTTTAAAATATCTTGGCCAAAAGCTGTTGCTTGAACATGAATGAGTGAACTAACTGTAGAGATTGTGGCAGATAATAAAGTGAGTGTAAACAGATAGATAAACCATTCAGGCATGATTTGGTTTATGAAGATAGGGATGATAAGATCGACGTTTCCTTTTGCGGCTGTTAAAGCGATCTCACCGGTTTTTTCATAAAAATAAAGATTGCTTAAAGGGCCGATCACAAAAGCTGCACCAGTCATAAAAAAGATAAAAACACCGCCGACTAATACAGAACGATAAAGTGCTCGATCATCTTTTACAGTCATGCATCTCATCGCGAGTTGAGGCTGCGCCAGTACTCCTATTCCAACTCCCATGATTATAGTACTAACAATGGTCCACCAAAGTGGAGATCCAAATTCAGGCATACTTGTCCAGCCTTGATGACCTTGATCGACAAGTGCTTGAGGTACGAGATTCTTCATTGCTGTTAATCCATTATGCCCCTCTACAATGCCACCTACGGCTTGATAGGTAACGAATAAAAAGATAGCCATTCCTATCAACATGACAACCGCACCAAATGCATCGGTATACATGACGGCCTTAATTCCACCTGTTACTACATATATCCCAATGATTGCAGCTAGCAGAATAAGAGCGAGATTAAAGTTCATGGAAAGTGATTCTTGAAGAAATCTTCCTCCCCCGATCAAAACGATACTCGTATAGGCTGGCATTAAAATAAAAATCATAGTTCCTGAAAAAACCGTGATAAATTTTGAATCATATCTCTTTCCTAGCAATGTAGGAAACGTTGTGGCGTTTAGATCAAGTGACAACTTTCTAATTTTGGTCCCGAAAATTGCAAATGCTACAAATATGCCTAGTACAATGTTAAGGAAAGCAAGCCATAACAAGCTAAATCCATGAGCTGCCGACACACCACCAAAACCAACAATGGCAGATGTACTAATGAAAGTTGCTCCATACGATAATGCCATGATCGCAGGGTGTATATTTCGCCCTCCCACTAAATAATCTGATTCTGTTACGGTCTTTTTATATCCATAATAAGCAAGCCAGGACATGATACCCATATAAACGATAAGAATTGGGATAAGGACAGCAAAATTCATTTTGAGTCATCGCCTCCTCTGTTCCACATGAATCCACCAAATACAACACACCCTAATGCCGAAACAACAGTAGCCACCCATACAAATGTGATAAGTCCATCTTCCATTCCCAGCATAAGCATAATCTCCTCCAATGTGTGAAAACAAATTACTTTGAATGCGCTTTCATAATTATGTAAAATAAATTACTCTCATCATTCCTCCTAATACCGACGTATTAAATGACTTCTTTTTATCCATAGAATCCCCTTTAAAGTTCCTAATTTTTTCTAGAAAATATCGTTTTGTAACATTCATGAAATATTTCTGTAATATTAGTGAAACCATAACAGCACTTCTCTCGTCTAATAATTAACAAGACATTGGGGAGGATTTAAATTGAAATTCAAAAAACGTACGGTAATCTTTACAGCAACAGCATTACTAACTCTCGGGGTATTAAATAATAACGATTTTGAAAGCAAAGTAAGAGCAACAGAACAAAATGCTCCTCTTAAACATGAGGCTGTTACTTCTGAACGATTAAACGAGGTTCTGAAACATAAACAAAATGATGTCGAGGAAAATGAAGAACGGGTAGCAGTTTCGAAAGTGAACGTTCCTGTTCAATCTCAAAATGAAAAAACAGTTCAAAATCCAGTTAAAAAAGAAAAAGTAGTACAGCCGCAGATTTCCGAAAAGCCTATAGAAAATAAAAATGAAACAACAAATCTTGAACCAAAGCCTGCTGTTCAGCCTCAAACAAAAATTGTAGAGGAAAAACCTAAACAAAAAGAGCAAACACAAGCGAAGTTACCGGAAACGAAAATCATCGACGGCTACACATACGTGAGCTTAATGGATGACACACATGAGAACTTAAAACATCTTGTAGCCATCGCAAAGAAACATGATGCTGCTCTTTATGCGATTGAGAATAGTGATTGTTTTTTGATGTTTGATAATTCTACCGATCAATTGATTATGGGCTTTAGTACGGGCATCAATACGGTTTCGATCGAAAACGTTGAAGTTCTATACGATATGCATCCCACGATTAAAGATCAAATTCAAGAAGTCATTAAAACGGGAGAACCCATTCAAGTCAAGGAGGGCGAAAATCAAGGCTACTATATTTCAAAAGTTGATGGAAAAATCAGAGTATCGTTTTAAAGACACAAAAAAGCCCTACGTAGGGGCTTTTTTTATTTCTTCTTTATCTCTTTTAAAGCGACTACTTTTAACGCCATCAGCTCATCATCCGTAACTTTTTCGAGCAACTTCTCATATACCGCTAGCTTTTCATCTTCGTTCAAGCCTTTACTTACTTTTTCTCTTATGGTTGCTAACTCTTGAACCGAGTATCTTTCAGAGATAAATTGAACCGCATCATTCTTCGTAGTAAATGGCAACTTCTGCTTTGGAGGTTTTCCTGTTTCTATGTACTTTCTAATCTCAGGATCTTCTAGAAGTTTTGTAATCTCATCTTCATTCGACTTTAATTCTTTTGTGATTTCTACCATTGCTTTTTCGGAAGCGTAATCCATCGTGAAGACGTACAATATTACCCCGGTTGTGATAAAAAACATCAATACAACACCTAACCACCATTTGATCATTTCATCACCCGCTATTTAATGAGATAATTCATTCATAACACAACTTACAAAGTTTGGAAAGAAAATGATATGATTTTTTATAATTCATACACAGACTTTACACGTGGTATATTCCCTTATGCTATCATTTAATTTAGAATGGTTAATCTTAGCAACTTTTGGAGGAGTGTTATGTCCCGTCTAACCAATCATTTAGTTGTCATCTCTTTTGACTGTCTTTCTTCCCTTGATTTTCCTATATTAGAGCAACTTCCGCATTTTAAGGAAATTTTAAATCGAGGCTCCCATTGCAAAAAAGTAGAGACAATCTATCCTTCTGTAACGTATCCCTGTCATACCTCGATTGTTACAGGAAGGTACCCCAAAAATCATGGAGTCGTAAACAACACGCTAACACAGCCGGGCAAAGCTTCGCCTGATTGGTATTGGCACAGAAAACATATTAAAGGAACTACTTTATATGATGAAGCTAAAAAAGCAGGTATGACTACCGGTGCACTCCTATGGCCAGTCACTGCCAGAGCGAACATCGATTACAACATGCCTGAGATCTTTGCGAACCGTAAGTGGCACCACCAGATTCCTGTTTCTCTCTTAAACGGAAGTAAAAGATACCAACTTGATTTGAACCGTCGATTCGGACATCTGCGTAGTGGTTTGAACCAGCCTGAGCTTGATGATTTTGTTTTAGAATCCACAATACATACGATTAAGAATAAAAAACCTCAGCTATTGCTTGTTCATTTTGTGGATCTCGATTCACAGAGGCACTACCACGGCTTTTCTTCTGATGAAGCAATGGATGCAATAAAGAGACATGACAACAGACTTGGTAGAATTGTCGAATCCTTACAGGAAGCCGGTATCTATGAAGAAACCACGATCGCAGTATTAGGGGATCATAGCGCACTTGATGAAAGTAAAGCGATTAAACTGAATGTTTTATTAAAGAAACATGGATTAATTGAAACAGAATCAAAAGGGGCTATACAAAATTGGAAAGCCTATTGCAAAAGTTGTGATGGATCAGCATATATTTACCTGAAGGATTCATCTGATCTACAAACAAAGGAGGTCGTTCACAAACTTTTGAACCACTTATTGGTTGATGAAACAAATGGTATTGAAAAGATCTACAGTCAAGAACAAGCGGCTGCAACCGGTGCTGATGATCGTTGTGCGTTTATGGTAGAAGCCAGACGCGGCTTTTATTTTAATGAAGATCATGAAGGCTCTTTTCTGAATGAAATTACTGATCAAGATGTGAGAAGAAAGCGGTATACACATGCGTGTCATGGGTATTCTCCTGAAAAAGAAGACTACTCAACTATTCTGTTATTAGCAGGTAAAGGGATAAAAAGAAATGTCATCGTTCCTTCCATGCATTTAATCGATGAAGGACCAACATTTGCTAAACTATTAGGTCTAAATTTAGGAAAAACAGATGGTAAAGTCGTGCAAGATTTTTTAACCAGCTAGATTTTAATGAATTCAAGTAGAGAGAGGACAAAACCTATGAAACGGTTTACGAAAGAAGAGAATAGCTGGATGTATTATGATTGGGCAAACTCAGCGTATTCAATTATTATCTCAACAGCTGTATTTCCTTTGTTCTTTAAAGCAGCTGCGACAAATGCAGGAGTCAGCTCATCGGATTCAACCGCTTATTTGGGGTATACCATCGCGATTGCCACGTTTATATTAGCGATGCTTAGCCCCGTTTTAGGTACAATAGCTGATTATAAAGGTTTAAAGAAACGATTCTTCACATTCTTTTTTGCACTCGGCCTTATTTCTACTGCAGCATTAGCTTTTATTCCAAGTGATCAATGGCTCTTATTATTAGTTTTTTATACGCTAACTGCAATCGGCTCTAGCGGATCTAATGTCTTTTATGATGCTTTTATAACCGATGTAACAACGGAAGATAGAATGAACAGAGTGTCTTCAAGAGGCTTCGGATTAGGCTATATCGGGAGTACGATTCCTTTTTTAATCAGTATCGCAATTATTGTATTGGCACAAAATGAGGTTCTGCCGATCTCAACTACAATAGCAAGTAAAATCGCCTTTTTGATCACTGCGATTTGGTGGGGAGTTTTTACGATTCCTATGTTGAAGAACGTTTACCAGAAGTATGGCATCGAACGAGAGCCGAAACCTCTGATCAACAGCTTTAAACGTTTAGGTAAAACAATGAAAGAAATACGAAAGTATCGTGCTCTGTTTTTATTTCTGCTCGCTTATTTCTTTTATATCGATGGCGTTGGAACCATCATAACGATGTCCACCGCTTATGGTTCAGATCTTGGAATCAGTTCTACTAATCTTTTAATCATTCTTTTTGTCACACAAGTCGTCGCTGCTCCTTTTGCCATTTTATACGGAAGATTAGCAGAGAGATTTACTGGCAAGAAGATGCTTTATGTAGGAATTGGGGTCTACATTATCGTTTGTATATATGCATATTTTTTAAAAACAACCATGGATTTCTGGATTTTAGCCATGCTTGTTGCCACTTCCCAAGGTGGAATTCAAGCGCTAAGCCGTGCGTATTTCGCTAAACTAGTACCAAAAGAAAACTCGAACGAATTCTTTGGTTTCTATAATATTTTCGGTAAGTTCGCTTCCATAATGGGCCCGTTGTTAATCGCAGTAACCGCTCAAGTGACTGGAAACTCTGCTAGTGCTGTGTTCAGCCTTGTGGTTCTGTTCATCATTGGTATTACGATTCTTATGTTTGTTCCAGAACCGAAAGTAGATTCATCTCATACGATTAGTGTATAAAAACAACCTTGAGCATTGAGGTTTGCTCCCCTTTAAATAGACAGATTTTAAAACTATCTTTTTATTTAAAGGGGATTATTTTTTGTGAACTCATTCCAAAAATTCCGATTACATACTTCCCTCTTCTATACGGCAATGAAAATCATCAGTCCTGTTCAAAATTAACTTATTCATTATTCTTTTTACTTCGGATAGTAAGTTATCCCACTTCTGAATCATACCTTCACTAAGTCCGATATGAAAATTCACTTCAAACGGCTCAATTCCTATTAAATAACCTTTTAATCTGTCTTTTTGTTGATATAAGACTTGGAACAAGTGAATATTATGCGGTGATATATCTAGAGATTGCTGTTGATGCAAATCAGCTATTCGATACAATGATACTTGTCCAGTTGAACATAGAAAAAAGCTTTGACTATGGAACTCGCCAAAGCTTTCTCTAGTATAGTTATTGGGTTGGCCCCTGATGTGGAAACTGATTCATATAATTCGAAAATTGCTGATACGTTTGCTGCATCTTTTGAGCATCAGCTGCTTCAAGTGCATACCAGCCCTTTTTGAACATCATATTATATAGCTCTCTTTGCATGTTTTGCGTTTCATTAAAAACGGCAAGCAGATCCTGATAAAGTGCATGATGACTAGCTTCGTTCAACGCAGTTGAATAAGAATCTGTCATATATTTTTCGTAAGAGAGAATGTCATTGATATAATCTCTATCATTCATCTGTGGAGTCTTTGCTACTGTTGATTCTGGGTTTTTAATTTTATTTGACTGATCCATATACATTCTCCTTTCTAGTTCTGCAATCCAGTTTGTGATTGATTCAACATTGCCTGTTGTCCTGAAATGTGGTTGATGATGCGCTTATAGTGACTTTCATGCATTTGGCATGCTTTTTCGAGTACAACTTTTATTTCTGGATCTTGACATTGATTTGCCATAAAGTGTGCTTTTTTCATTCCTAGTAAGTTCCACGAAAGCATGTCCATCACATAATTTAAATCCTTACCTGTGATCACTTGTGGCGGAGTTTGAAATACAGGCTGATTCTGTGTTTGATTTTGGTTCTGTTGTTGCATATAAGAGCCTCCTTCATATATTTACCACTTTATCTTTCCTTCCTCATCGGCGTTTATTCGTAAAAGGCTAAAAATCGCTGAGAATTTCCAGAGATCCAGATACCAGACGGGGTATACATATAATTAATTCGAGAAACTTTGGGAGTAATTCGAGAAATTTCATAATTATTTCGGCGAGATTTGGCTATAATACGGCGAGTTTTGATCATATATCGGTGGGTTTACAAAATTCGACAAACAACTGCTAGCCGTATACCCTCACATTATTACTTTCCCAGGTATACTAAAAAGCAAAAAAAAACAAGCAGCCATTACACCGCTTGTTTTTACGTTTACTTATTTTACGATCCACTTTGGTCCAAGTATCGTTTGTATACGATAAAAGTTTCCATACGCTGCATTCACTTTGTACGTTCCTGGATATAGACTAGCTGCTGCCATCTTGTGATTGACATTCGGTCTGTCATGCAATGGTACCTTTTGTGTGAGAGTTATGGTTTTAATAATAGGTGTTATACGCTTCTCCCAACGCTTGTCCCCTTCCACTGCCATATAAAGTCCTGCTTTTTTATTCCTTGTCCATTCTTCGTTAATAATCGTGATCGGCGGGTTCGTCTCCCCTGCATATGGAGCAAGTTCAAACGTAAAACCAGGGCGTTTGAAAGTTTGGATAAACCAATCTTTGTAGCCACCACCACTTGATAGCTGGGTATCAGGAGGAATGAGTCTATAGCCGGTCATGTTAGCCAGGGTTGTACCAAGCGTTTTGTCTCCCTCAAAGGTATTTGTTCCATAATTAAAATGGTAGTATAGTATTCTTCCAGCTGTGTGATAAGAATTTGTAATTTCAGGATCTACGAGGTAAGTGAGAGCAGTCATCGCTTTTGCTTCTTTCGTCACAAGTGGAGCACTACCCTTGTAGTCTTTATAAGAAGGAGCTTTCGCATTATTTGAAATCTGTTCCCAACGCGCAGGATATTGTCTGTTCAGATCAACTCCTTGTGCGTTCGACTTCCATCTTTTAAAATCCTTGCTTCCACCATTCATCTTAATGAGGTTGGCATGAGCTGTTGTAGGAAAAGCAGATAGACCTTTTTGCTGAAGTGTGACACCGTCTGGGTTAGTCATTGGTACAAACCAGATCGACGTGTTATTCAATACGTTTGCAACATTGTAACCATCCATCGTACTGTTGGCTACATAACGTTCGCTATACTGATCGATCATTTCCATTACGATATTTGTCGTCATCCATTCTCTGGCATGATGAGATGCATTGTAGAGTATCGTCGCATCCCCTCTACCCAGCTTCACTGCCCATATATCTCTGCCATAAGGTGTTTTCCCGAGTGAACGATATTGGACTAATCCAGGATATTTTTGAGCAAGTGTTTTAATATTACTCGTCATGGTTTCATATGTATACGTTTGAATTGGATTTACATAGCTTGCTGCTTCTCCCTTGTAACTCCAAAATGATAAGCTCCCAAGCAATAGCCCCATAAACAACACTAAACCTTTTTTCAAAGCCTTCTCTCCTTCCAACTGAACCTATTATTATTTGAGTATATTAATAGTATAGATAAGGAAATGTATCGCTTCGCATGAGGATAGTCGGCTTTAATGTTTCAATTTGATTACCGTAATTAAGTCAAACCTCACATAAATTTGGTATATAAAAGTAAATAATTATTTTTATTGTATAAAATGATTCATATTTGGTTTTGCATACTTCAAATTATGGGAAGAGTAGTAGGACGAGGATGACATAATAAGAGGGAATGCAGAACATGAAAGAGAATCAAGACAATAATAATAGCAAAAAAGCAGCTGTTCCAGATCGGCAATACTTTTTTCCAGTTCAAATTATTGAGTATTTTATTGAAGAAGGTAAAGCGTCTTTACAAGTTTCTAACTTAGCACAATTCATTTTATCTTTTATGGCAGGTGCTTTTATCGCATTTGGCGCATTAGGTTCCGTCTTATTATCCATGGGGGTTGAAACGACTGGTCCCTTTAACCTTTTATCAGGGGTTGGATTTGCTATCGGTTATACGATGATCTTTCTATCAGGATCCATTCTATTTACAGAAATCAACGTCTTACTGCCAAGCTATATTTTACAATCTAAGTACTGGATCAGTAAAAAGGTATTGAGGTTTTGGGGAATCTGTTATATCGGTAACTTTTTAGGAGCATTGTTTGTTGGTTTTCTACTTAACATGTCAGGTTCATTAGATAAAGAATTTTATGAAGTACTTCTAAAGTTCATGGAAAAAAAGATGGAGTTTACTGAAAGAGGAACATGGGGTTGGTTTCAAGTATTATTCTCTGGTATTCTTGCAAACTGGCTTATTGGAATTGCAGCCGTTCTTGCTACGGCTGCACGAGATGTAATGGGTAAAATTTTTGGAATTCTTTTACCTGTTATCATATTCGAAGCAGGAAATTTCCAACACGCCGTGGCGAACATGGGGTATTTTAGCATTACCGTGTTAGAAGGATTTGAATACAGTTGGTATGAATTTATTCTTCTTAATTTAATTCCTGCTACGATCGGTAACTTGATCGGTGGAGGGATATTAGTATCATTGTTACTTTCCTTCGCTTTTAAAGAAGACATTGATGATGATATCGTGAAAGAGGAAGAAGAGGAAGTAGAAAAGATAAAACATAAGATGGAATAATTGTGAAACACCTTTATTGTAATATACAGTAAGGGTGTTTTTTGTTAGAGTTTCAGTAGAATGTTGATTATTCTTATGTAGGAGATGAACCAATTTGCCTTATCAAACGAAACTTGCTTTTTTATATGTAGCAATAGGTGCGTCTCTTTGGGGAATCATTGGTTTTTTCGTTAAAGAGCTCTCACAGGCGGGATTTACATCCTTACAGATCGTTTTTTTAAGAGCTGCAAGCGCATTTCTTTTATTCCTGGCATGGATTATTGTACAAAATTCTAGCCTGCTAAAGATCGATGTAAAGGATATTTGGTATTTCTTAGGGACAGGTATATTAAGTGTATCCTTTTTCAATTGGTGTTATTTTACGACGATACAAACATCCTCACTAGCTATTGCTGCTATTCTTTTGTATACAGCCCCAGCATTTGTGCTTGTCATATCAGCTATTGTTTTTAAAGAGCAGTTGACCCGGCAGAAACTCTTTGCACTCGCTGCTACCTTCTTTGGCTGTACACTTGTCTCAGGTCTGTTCTCTGCTCAATTAGAACTATCGATGTTGAGTCTTTTGATAGGGTTAGGGGCTGGTTTTGGCTATTCTCTTTACAGCATTTTTGGTAAGTTAGCTAGTCGAAAATACGAAACATTAACCATCAGTATCTATACTTTTTTCTTTGCTATGCTTGCTCTATTTCCAATCAGCGGTATTTCCTCTGCTGACATCCAAGTCTATAGCCCTTCAGTTTTAATGAACGTGCTCGGTCTTGGTCTTTTTCCAACCGTATTTGCCTACTGGTTCTATACCCAAGGGTTACAACAAATAGATGCGAGTAAAGCATCCATCGTGTCTACTATCGAACCTGTAGTAGCAACCTTGATGGGCATGATGCTGTACAAAGAATCCATCTCCGTTGTTCAAGGTATCGGGATTTTATTTGTATTAGGTGCCGTTCTTATGATTCAAGAACGAACAGGCAAGTCCGTTCAAGCTTCTGCCGCACAAAAATAGCCAATAGAAAAGGTGCAGCATCTTCGCTGCACCTTCTTTTCTTTATAGAATAGAACTTAAGAAATCCCTCGTACGCTCTTCTTTCGGAGCGTTAAAAAGCTCTTCTGGCTTTCCTCTTTCCCAGATCTGTCCATCGTGCATGTAAACGACCTCATCTGCTACCTCTTTCGCAAAGCCCATCTCATGAGTCACAACGACCATCGTCATGCCTTCTTGCGCAAGCTCTTTCATCGTGGCTAGCACTTCTCCTACAAGTTCTGGATCGAGAGCTGATGTAGGTTCATCAAACAGCATAATATCTGGTTTCATCGCAAGCGCTCTTGCAATAGCAACACGTTGCTTCTGTCCACCTGATAATTTGGCTGGATAAACATCTGCTTTATCAGAAAGACCCACTTTTCCAAGTAGAGCTTTTGCTTCCTGTTCAGCTTCTGATTTATTTTGGTTTTTTACATTAAGAGGAGCTTCCATCACATTTTCCAATACCGTTTTGTGAGGAAATAAGTTAAAATGCTGAAAAACCATTCCTACTCTTTGACGTACTTCGTTTAAGTTATGTGTTTTTGGATCAATCTCTTCACCTTCAATAACGATCTTACCGCCATTTTTAATCTCAAGGAAATTAATGCATCTAAGAAGAGTACTCTTTCCAGAACCACTGGCACCAATTAAGACGACCACTTCACTCTCTTGTACGTTTAAATTCACTTCTTTTAATACTTCTAGATCTCCAAAACTCTTTTTCAAATTTTCAATCCGTATCATTTCTTTTTTCAACTCAGACACCTCCTATTCCCCAGCTGATAGTTTCTTCTCTAATAAGTTAACAAGTAATGTGAAAAGAAGAACGAGTATTAGATAATATAGACCTACAATAATCAAGTATGTCATCTCATCAAATGTTCTAGATCCTTGTGTCGTTGCAATACTAAACAATTCGTTAAGGGCAATAAAAGATGCAAGAGATGAATCTTTCAGCCCAATAATAAATTGGTTACCTAAAGGAGGTAACGCTCGTTTAAAGGCTTGGGGCAGGATGATTCTTCTCATAGCCAAACCATATGTCATACCTAAAGAGCGTCCTGCTTCCATCTGCCCTTTATCTACCGACTGAATAGAGCCTCTGAAAATCTCTGCAATATAAGCACCATTATGCATAGCAAGACCAAATGCAGCCGACCAAAATGCTGATATACCTAACTCTGCTAGACCAAAGTAAAAGATAAAAATCTGTACGATCAGTGGTGTACCGCGAATGAGTGCTATATATATATTGGCGATCCAATTCAGGACTTTAATTCCTGATATTTTAAATAATGCAAAAACAAGTCCAATTCCCGTACCGATCAAAACGGATACAAAGGTAAGTTGAAGTGTGACCCAAAGTCCCTTCATGAAGAGTGGATAACTTTCTACTAATACGTCTAAAATGTGTGCGAGATCAAACATGCCATTGTCCTCCCCTTTTTATTCTCTTTGTTAATGGTTTATGGTGTGTAGGATTGTCTGGATAAAAGAAAGCCACCCTGCACGTAAACTCATGAGGGCGGCTCCACCATTATTCAGGCTTCTTCGTGATATCAGCACCGACGTATTCTTCACTAAGCTTCGCAAGCTCACCGTTATCCTTCATTTTCTTTAACGCTTTATTTACCGCTTTAAGCAATTCTTTATCTTCTTTTTTTATGGCGATCGCTTGTTCACTCGTACCAAGCTGCTCTTGTTCAACAATCTTAAATCCTTTTTCAATCGCTTGTTTACCCGTGATTGCGTCAGTAATAACCGCATCATGTTTTCCTTCGCTCAACGCGCGCAATGCTGTCGCATCACTATCATAATTTTTAATCTGATCGGTAAAATCTTGTGCGGATTTTTCATAGGTAGAACCTTTTGAAACAGCAACTTCTTTTCCTTTTAAATCTTCTTTTGTTTTAATATCACTGTCTGGTCTTGTAAAGATTACCGGACCTGAGTAATAATAGGGCTCGCTAAAATTCACTGCTTTCTTTCGGTCTTCAGTGATTGTATGGCTTGCCACTGCTGCGTCAAAACGATCTGCCTTAATGGCGGATACAGCGCCGTGGAATTTAAACTTTTCTGGAACAGGTTTTAAGCCAAGTTCTTTGGCAATCGCCTTACCGACTGCAACATCAAATCCTGTTAGTTCTCCTCCCTTATCAACTGAGCTGAATGGTGGAAACTCTCCTGATACGATGAAGTTAAATTCTCCTTCATTCTTTAATTCTAGACCCCCGTCACTTGACTCACTGCTACCACATGCAGCTAGTACAAACATTGAAAAAACAACAGCTAAAATACCAATCTTCTTTTTGAAATCTTTCATTCTTATCCTCCTTGAATATCCCTTTTTGTAGATCCCCCTACTAAACAAGGGTAGCATGAATTAGAAATCTTCTCAATTTTGCGTTAATTCTTACCTATCAAAAAGATCAGATTTTTCATGCATCTTTTATATGGTTACCCTTTACAAAAAAACCGTAAACACTTATTTAGCAAGCAAAATAAAACACATCTCAGCTTGCTGAGATGTGTTTTATCAAATCTTATGGTAATAGCTTTGTGGGCAGCAATATCGTGACCGTTGTCCCAATATCTAACATACTTTCAAAAGTAATGTTTCCATGATGATTTTCTATGATCTTTAATGATACCATGAGGCCTAATCCAATTCCTTTTTCTTTATTAGAATAAAAGGGTTCGCCAAGTCTCGCAAGCCGTTCTTCGCTTATCCCCACTCCTTGGTCAGTCACTCTAATAAAGACATAGCCTTCATCATGTGCTCCTGTTTCTACAAAGATGGTGCCTCCGCTATCCATGGATTCTATAGCATTCTTGATAACATTGATGATTACTTGTTTTATTTGATTTCCTTCACAAAGAATCTGAGGCACGTTCTTTAAATGCGTCTCAAATTGAACGTTGTTAAGGTTTGCTTCAGAATCTAACAACGTGATTGTCTGTTTAATAAAATCATTCACATTTCTCTGCTGAAAAAACGTTTCCTGATGTGGTTTAGCTAATACTAAAAATTCAGTGATGATCGATTCGATCCGATCCATCTCTGATAAGATGATCTCGCTATGAAGATCTTCCATATCCGCTTTCATGAGTTGGACGAACCCTTTAATACTAGTGAGCGGATTACGAATCTCGTGAGCGATGCCTGCTGCAAGTTCACCCACGACGGTGAGCTTATCAGATTTTCTAAGCAGCTCTTCTTTTTCTTTTAAATCTGTTATATCTTCAGAGATTCCTGCGATTCGATAGATCTCATCCTCGTCATTGGTGATCGGAAATGCTCTAGTGCGGATCCAGCGTACTTTATTATTTTTGCCGTGTATACGATATTCGATCTGTGATTCACGTTGTGCGATCAGTTTAATGAATGCTGAGACTGATTCTTGATCTTCCGAGTGAACGTCTGTAAAAACAGATTCAATGAGATCTCTTTCTTCAGTATCCCAAATTTGCTTAAAAGCCTTTGATATGTAAAGAAGCTGATGCGTTTTGTAATCTTGCATCCAAAAGATGTCTTTTGCATGTTCAGCAAACTGGCGAAATCTCTCTTCACTCTCTCTGAGCCCCAGTTCCATCCTCTTACTTTGAGTGATATCTCTAGAAACACCAACAATTCCTTCAACCTGACCTTGATCATTATTGATAGGAGACAGGATAGCCTGATAATAGAGACGTTCACCATCACGAACATTACTCCATTCATAAAATTGAGATTTACCTTGTAGAACAAGATGACATGCCTTCTCTTGCCCTTCAGCAATCTCAGCGCCAAAAACTTCACGAACGGTCTTACCTAAAAAGTAGGATGGTTTCACACCATGCTTTTCCATCCATCGTCCATAGATGCCTGTATGTACAAAATTGGTATCTAACGTAAAAACGGTGTCTTCCATTGAGTTGACAAGTGAGTAAAAGCGCTGCTGACTGCGATTCAACTTTTTTTCTGTACGTTTTAACTGCTGATTGTCCGTTAAAGTAATAACGGATAGCTCGCTCAAATTTTTCTTAAGAGGAACGATAGAAATAGACAACGAAGACGAAAAGCCTGTGTTGTTACAGATTAAATCTATTTCAACCTGATATTCTTGTGTTTGGTTTTTTACATAGTGAAGGTAAGCTTCTTTAAGTGACCATTTCTCATTGTTTGAATTAGTAATAAAGAACGGAAGCTCATATAGAAATGCGCCTTCAAGTTCAGAATCAGTCAATCTTAACATGCCACACGCTTTTGTATTGGCATATAGAATCGTGCCACATTGTTCTAATACGATAATCCCGCTATTAACCGCTTCATAGAACGTGTGCATCATTTGTTTTTTATTTTGTAATTCAAACGAAGTCTCTCGCATGTTCTACATCCTTGTTGAATTATTTTTAAAGTATTTACAAGAAATGCCTTTTCTCTATTTTTCTATTAAATACAAAAAAACACAAGAGTTATTTTCATCTTTTTGGATTCGCACTAATGTTTATCCTTAAACACTCCATATGGAATTGCACAGGTTAATACTTCAAAAGAAAAACAACTCTTGTACAACATTGGTGAAATTCTTTTTACTTACAGTTAGTAATATAGAAAAACACACTGATTATTTTTCAGTGTGCTTTGATAAAACTTCATTAAACGATAGAGCATCTCCTAGACTTTTAGGATCGGATAATATATCTTGTGGTGCATTTGCTTCTCCTATTAAATAACCAACAAATTCAGTTCCTAAAAAGTCAAATATATATTGGAATTGCTGGATCAAAGGCAGTGCTTTTATTCGTGGAGAATCCCCACCTACTGTAATAACATAAGCTTTTTTATTGCTCATCCTTTTCTTAAAGTTCAATTTTTCATCTCTTAAACTCTGTGAGAACCGATCTACAAAGTTTTTCATAACTCCGCTCATGCCATACCAATAAACAGGTGTAGCAAAAACAAGTACGTCATGCTGTAGGATCTGATTGATTAACTCTTCATAATCGTCATCAACCTTATCAAAGCCTCCGCTATCATGGCGCTGATCATCTATAGGATTTATTTTATGGTTTTTGAGGTAAAAAGAAGTATATTGAATCCCGTTTAATGCTTTTTGTGTTAAAGCATCTGTATTTCCGTTCTCTCTAGAGCTTCCGTTGATAACTGCGATTTTCATCTTTATCACCTTTCTGTTATGCATCATTTTAATGGTCGAATATCACTTCATTGCATCGTTATCTCATAAAAAATAAAAACAAAGAATAGAGTAAAAGATACCAGACTAGGAGGGTCTTTAATGATCGTATTCACCATTATCTGCATGATTGGTTTCTATCTTCTAACGATATATGATTCTAAGAAGGTGAAACAAGTCATCTGGCCTTTATATGGAATAGTAGGCATCGTGTGCTTTATCTCTTTATTCTCTTTAACACCTGATACCGTGACTTATGTATATTGGGTAAGATTATTCTTTCTTCTATTGACCATACCTTTGTTCATCCTTGTCGTTCGTAAAGTGTGGCAGCTCAGTTCAGAAACGACAAGATGGATTCAGTACACAGTATCTATTCCAATCTCCATCCTATTTATCTTAACACTTTGGTTATGCTGGAACATGTTTCCGATCTTTATGTATGTTCAATGATATGCATTCTATAAGAAAACGAAACACCCGCCTTCTGAAATGACTGAAGACGGGTGTTTCGTTTTGAAGGTTACGACTGTCCTCGTTAGATGGACAAATAAGCACTATTTGTCTTTGTCGGGGGTCTTACCCCCTTGCATAAGTGAGAGCACTTCTTTAACAATCGTGTTTATCTTTTGGTTGATAAAATCCTCTCCAAAGCTTTCTTTGGCTTGCCTGATTGCCGTTATGACTTCTTCATTGTATTGAATCAACTCTTCATCATCTTCAGCTTCGTTGTACAAATCAATCATGGTGTCTAAACCCTCTTGCATGCGATCTATCGCTTCACTATATTTCTCTCGATCTTCCTTATTATATTTCAACTTCATCACCCACTCTCAGTTTTTCCATCTATGAGCGCTATCAAACTTCATAAACATTTACTCTTGTGACTTTCTTCCCTATTTTTTCATAGGAAAGTATACTATAATAATTTGGTTATTATTATCTTGAAATATATTATTTTACATATTCGTTGAAAGGAGGGGGAACAATTGATCCGCCGTTGGTTTTCGAAGAAAAATAAATCATTGCAGCCTGCATTTGAAACACCGTCTACACATTCATCGTTGAGTCTATGCACGAATGCAACGGATGAACCAGATCCTGCAAAAGAAATATCGCATTTTAAAATGCGTCTAAAAGAATATGGAATAGAGTTTAGTCACTTAGTCTCCAGCACTCCTAAGAATGTTGAAAACAGACAGCAAGCTATAAAAGTTGCTGAAGAGATCTCGAAAGATCCTGAGATGCGGAGTTACTTTTTAACGTGGAAACGGTTGCCCCTTCTTCATAATGAAAGTACACAGCATCAAAAGGTCACCATGAAAAAACAGCGAGAATACATAACCGCTCTTACCCTTATATTTATAGAAAATTATCAAGTGTTGCTGCAATATGTTCCTGGCACGGGAGGAAAACACTAATGAACAAAGCGATTATTGTAGAAGTTAACAAACGCCATGTCATCGTTCTTGCTGAGGGCGGAGAATTTAAAAAAATAAAAAATACCAATGCCGCCTATACAGTCGGCCAAGAAATCCGACTTCCTGTAAGACAAGAGAACAAAAAACCTGCTTTCTCTATCTTTAATTGGAAAACCGGAACGGCTGTAGCATTAGCGATTTTTCTTTTGTTCTTCCAAGTTCTCGCACCGGTTTCTGGACCTGGAGCATATGCTTATGTCGGTATAAACATGGATCCTAGTCTAGAGTTAAAGATTGATGAGGATATGAAGGTTCTTGATATCTATGCTTACAATCAGCAAGGACATATGGTTCTTGATCGGTTAGATGATTGGAAGAATGAAGAAATTGAAATGGTAACTGATCTTATTTTTGAGACGTGTGAAGACCTAGGCTATCTAAAGTCAAAAGAAGAAGTATTAATCACTACAACCCTCTCAGAGGAAGTACCTTCTGACAAAGAAAAAGAGATCAAGCAACAAGTAAATAAAGTCATGACTGAAAAAGCTCAAAAGAAATCAATAGAAATGACAACAATTGTCATGAGTTCTGAAGAACGTGAACAATCAAAAAAGATGAAAATGTCACCTGGTCACTATGCGATTTATAAAGCAGCTAAGAAGTCTGGTAAGAAGATCACAAAGAATGAGATTTCAAGCCTTACAATTAAAGAAATTTCCGAAAAAGTGGGACCGATTAAAGAGCTGCTGAAAGAGGATATTGAAACAGTTGATGCAACTGTAAACAAAAAAACGGATCTAGTATATGAACCACCTCTTCCTATCTTGGATATAAAAGATTCGAAAAACGAGGTAAAAATAGAAAAAGAAATTACACCTGTTCAAGAAAAACTACAAGAACCACAAAGAAAGAAAACCATTGAGTTGCCTGTTACTCACGCTGAGATTCCTGTATCACCAAAAAAGGAAGAAAAGCAAACGGATAAACCCGTAAAAGTTGAACAAGAGAAGCATGTTAATCCTCCTGTCCCTTCTGTTAGTGACCAGGACAACAACACGCATAAGGCACCTGCGAAGAATACGCCTGTTGTAACTGTACCAAAGGAAGAGAAACCTAAGCAGGAAAAGCCTGTAGATGACAGACCAAAACAGGAATTACCTAAAGAGGAAAAACCTAAGCCAGAAGTACCGAAGGAAAACATTCCTAAAGAAGCTCCAAAGGAAGAGATTCCTAAGGTAGAAAAACCTAAGGAAGAAAAACCGAAAGAGGAATTACCTAAAGAGGAAATCCCTAAAGAGGAAATCCCTAAAGAGGAAACTCCTAAAGAGGAGACTCCCAAGATAGAAACACCTAAAGAAGAAACTAAGCCAGAACCGAAAGAGCATTGGATTTATATTGAGATTATCATTGATGGTATTACGATTGAAGTACGCATTAAAGTAACAACAAATGTTTCGGATGCTGAATTGAAGCAAAAAGCCTTAGCTACTTACCAACAAAATTCTCAAAAACATTCATGCCATACAGCTACTTCAGCCAGTTCACAAGAAGTGAAACAAGCTGAACCTAATAAAGAGCTACAACAAGACACAGAAAATGAAGAGGTAACAGAATCAGTCAATGAAGAACCTCTTTTAGAAAAAGCTTCATAATGATCAAACCCCAGGACGAAAAAAGAGTCCTGGGGTTTTTGTTTTCAATTCGTATAGATACCTAACTTTTATGGCAATAGTGAGAATAGGAGGAGAGTGTTTGTATGCGATCAATTTACTATGCTTATTTAAGAATGCCGATGCTGATTCGACTTGCCATCATTCTTTTTAGCATTCTTTTCTTAAGCGCTAGTTTAGCTCACCTCTTAGAAAAGAAAACATTTCCGACGTTATTTGAAGGTTTCTATTGGGCAGTTATTACGGCAGGAACGGTTGGATATGGAGACTTCACTCCAGAAACCACGCAAGTCAGATTACTAGCTATCTTCCTTGTGTTCATTGGCGCATCTTTTTTTGCTTTTTTAACTGTTCATCTAGCAAGTTCCGTTGTGAAAAGAGAAAATCGTTTCTTCGAGGGGAAAAGTATGTATAAGAACAAAGATCACTTTATTATAGTCGGCTGGAACGAAAGAGCTAGACATACGATTCAAGCTCTTAAAGATAAACTTAAATCGAACCATATTGTTCTAATCGATGAATCTTTAAAAGAAAATCCATTATATGTTGAAGGTATTCATTTTATTCATGCTAAGCCTAGTGAAGATCATACATGGTTGATGGCTCATATTCAGCAGGCACATACCATCCTGATCACAGCAGATGCAAACTTAAAGGAATATGAAGCCGATACGAACACAATTCTTTCAATTCTAACAGCTAGAGGCTTAAATCCTACAGTATCCATTCATGCAGAAGTATTAACAACAGATCAAACGACAAACGCAAAAAGAGCAGGTGCAAATCATATTATACACACTTCGAACTTAGCTTCACATGCAATGGTTTCTAGCCTTGCAAAAGAGATATGATAAGAAAAACAGATAGCAATCACGTCTATCTTTTTTTCATTTAGGCTGTTTTCGTAAACTTTGTTGCATTTGAAAGTGTTGATTTCCGTTCCAGGTTGCTCGCTTTCCACGGGGCAGGCGGTGAGCCACATTCGTACGTTTCACGTATAAGTGTCTCACCTGCCCGCCTGTCCCGTAGGAGTCTCGCACCTTCCACTACAATCAATTGCCAAAGGTGACATGGGGTACAAAGCATTAATCTTTTAGAAAAGAGCGTTAATTTAAAACAGTTGTTTCTACCTTTTTGACTAATTCTTTTGCGATGCCAATCCACTTTTGATCAACAGTTGCATCAGGATCTTGTGGTTCTGAAAACTGATTAAAACTTCCTGAAATGTTACCTGTTTCGGCATTATCATCAAGCCCTATTTGATATTTGTGAGCCAATAAAAAGGGTTCTCCAAATTGAATCGTCGTATCCTTTTTATCTAACTGCCCATCAATGGCTTGAAAAGGAATTCTTAAAAACGTGTAGCCTAATTCATCATCCAGCTTATAATCAAAATATCCGTGATCATAATCCCAGTTTCCTCCATAGGAAAAGCCCATTCCTTTCAAGACATCTTCAGCTTCGTTCAGTGCACAACACTCATTTTCAAGTCTGCTTTTTATCGGTTTCATAAATCGTCACCCCTTCATAATCTATTTCTTAGCGTTTCCAAAGAAAGAGAAGATTATTTGAGCTATATTTTATAAAAATATAAAAAAGCCTGACTCATAGAATGCTCTGAGTCAGGCTAGAAAGATTGATTATAGACGTTTTTCTAATTCTTCTTTTTCTTTTTCAAATCCTGGTTTACCTAGTAAAGCAAACATGTTTTTCTTGTATGCTTCTACTCCCGGTTGATCGAATGGATTTACACCTAACAAGTATCCACTCACCGCACATGCTTTTTCAAAGAAATACACGAGATAACCAAAATGATATGGTGTCATTTCAGGAATACTTACGACTAGGTTAGGAACCCCACCATCTGTATGAGCAAGCATTGTTCCTTGGAAAGCTTTCTTGTTAACAAAGTCCATCGTTTGACCTGCTAAGAAATTTAATTTATCCAAGTTCTGATTGTCTTCTTCTATCGTGATTTCTTCTCTTGCTTGATCCACATATAACACGGTTTCAAATAAGTCACGACGTCCTTCTTGCACGTATTGTCCCATTGAGTGAAGATCTGTAGTGAAGTCTACTGATGCTGGGTAGATGCCTTTATAATCTTTCCCTTCACTTTCACCGTAAAGCTGTTTCCACCATTCAGATACATAGTGAAGACCTGGCTCGTAGTTTACCATCAGTTCGATGGTTTTGCCTTTATTATAAAGAGCGTTACGAACAGCTGCATATTGGTACGCTTGGTTCTCTGCAAGGTTTGGATTGTTAAAGTCAGCTGCAGCTTCTTTTGCACCATTCATCATCTCTTCGATATTTACTCCACTTACTGCGATCGGCAACAGACCTACAGCTGTTAATACAGAATAACGTCCGCCAACGTCATCAGGAATGATAAAGGATTCGTAGCCTTCTTCGTTCGCTAACGTTTTCAATGCACCTTGAGCTTTATCAGTCGTTGCATAAATACGTTTACGAGCCTCATCTTTTCCATACTTTTCTTCTAAGAACTTTCTAAAGATACGGAACGCGATTGCAGGCTCAGTAGTAGTACCAGATTTAGAAATCACATTTACAGATACATCTCTATCTTTTAATACATCAAAAAGTTCTTTAACATATGTTGAAGAGATGTTCTGGCCAGCAAAGAATACTTGAGGAGTCTTGCGGTCTTCTTTAGCTAAAAGGTTATAGAACGAGTGATTTAACATTTCAATCGCCGCACGTGCTCCTAAATAAGAACCACCGATTCCTACAACAATCAATACATCAGAATCACTTTTAATTTTTTCCGCACTTTTTACGATTCGGCTAAACTCTTCACGGTCATAGTTTTCTGGAAGATCAACCCAGCCGAGAAAGTCATTCCCCGCCCCAGTTTTTTCATGAATTGCTTCATGAGCTGTTTTTACCGCACCTGTCAAATAATCTACTTCATGCTGACCAATAAAAGAAAGGGCCTTGCTATAATCAAAACTAAGCTTTTTTGTCATATGTAAGCCTCCTAGAACATCATTATTCTTTCACTTTATACAAGTACAAGGACCAAATCAAGAAACCAGACAAATGTAATCGTTTTCTTTAAAAAAGACGAAATATTCAAAAAGCAGCCATATAAAAAGAAAGGTCACTCCCCTCTTTTTATATGGCTTGCATTTACAGGTGGATTATAAAGACATTCTCAAAATGTTGAGTACATCTTCTTTATTCTGTTTCTTGAAGTTCCCAAACTCACCTCTTGCCATTGCTTTATCTGCAATGAGCTCTAGTTTTGAATCATCAATGTCATAGTCTTTTAAAGCATTTGGAGCCCCAAGTGACGTCCAGAACGCAGAAAGACGATCAATGCCTTCAAGAGCGACTTCTTTATCTGACTTTCCTTCTGTTTCAACATTAAATACGCGCACTGCAAGCTGCTTAAAGCGAGCAACATTCGTATCCACATTATGTCTCATCCAGTTAGGGAAAAGAATAGCTAAACCGCCAGCATGCGGAATATCATAGACTGCTGAAACTGCGTGTTCAATGTTATGACTTCCCCAGTCACCTCGAACACCCATTTGAAGTGTACCGTTTAGTGCCATCGTTCCGTTATAAAGGATTGTTTCGCGCAACTCATAATTCTCAAGATCATCTAAAAGCTTAGGTGCTGTTTCCATCACTGTTAATAGAATGGATTCTGCAAAGCGGTCTTGTAAAGGTGTATTTGTCGCGTTATGGAAATATTGTTCAAATACATGCGACATCATATCTACCATTCCATAGATCGTTTGGTCTTTAGGTACTGAGAACGTATAAGTTGGATCTAAAATCGAAAATTTAGGGAATACAAGCGGACTTCCCCAACCATATTTCTCTTGCGTTTCCCAGTTCGTGATAACAGAACCTGAGTTCATTTCAGATCCTGTTGCAGCAAGTGTAAGAACTGTTCCAAAAGGAAGTGCATCTTCTACTTGAGCTTTTAAAGTAATAATGTCCCATACATCTCCATCATACTTTGCTCCAGCTGCAATAGCCTTTGTACAGTCAATAACACTTCCACCACCTACAGCTAAAAGAACATCGATGCCCTTTTCTTTACAAATCTCTACCCCTTTACGGACAGTAGACACTCTCGGATTTGGTTCTACACCTGAAAGCTCACTAACCTCAGCATCCATCTTTTTCAGTT
The DNA here is from genome assembly GCF_049537595.1 of Fictibacillus nanhaiensis. GTDB lineage: Bacteria > Bacillota > Bacilli > Bacillales > Fictibacillaceae > Fictibacillus > Fictibacillus nanhaiensis_F. The sequence goes on along the minus strand of NZ_JBMULM010000001.1, from coordinate 601,806 downwards.
CATTCATGACTTCATCAAACAAACCGTTTCGTTTTATACTTCCTCCACCATATACAACGAGGACTTTCTTTCCGAATTTCCCTAGTTCGTCCTTTAGTGTTTGAATTTGATTTTTACCAAATACTAATCGAGTTGGATTGTAATATATATATTCGTTCATCGATATCTCTCCTTCTTACTTGGTTAATCCGTATTATGTCGGACATGAAATGTAATGTAAAGTAATTAGCTTACCGAATACTAGCATGTGTTTTTATCCTTTGTTTCATGCTACAGAATTAGGGAATGAATAAAAATAGGCAACAATTGACACCCTAAAGAAGCTTTGTCTATTCATATAAAGAGGAGGTAATGACATGAGTGGTTTACAGCGCTTCGCACTTGCTTTAGTTATTATTGGAGCTATCAATTGGGGTCTGATTGGTTTCTTCCAATTCGATCTAGTAGCCGCTATTTTTGGAGGTCAAGACGCTGCTCTTGCCCGAATCGTTTATGGCTTAGTTGGCCTTTCAGGTCTATACTGTTTAACATTATTGTTTAAACCTTCTGAAGAACTTAGCTCAGAAGGCCGTACTGAACATAACCGTGTATAAATGGCATAAAAAAAAACCTCTCGGTTGAGAGGTTTTTTAATTACTTTTTAAGGCGCTTGTTAAGTTGAGCCTGACGATCAGTAGACTCTTTCAACCAATCTTTAAGTTTTGCTTCAAGAGTGTTGAAACCTTTGTTAGCGTCTTGATTGTTTGTGTTGCTCTTTTTGTTATTGTTGTTGAATCCACCAGGACGGCGTTCTTTTTTAGGTGCAGGAGCTGGAGCTTCCTGTGTTTGTCGGATGGACAGTGAAATCTTCTTGCTGTCTTCGTCAACAGAAAGAACCTTTACTGACACAACGTCACCAACACTCAATGCATCGTTAATATCTTTAACGAAACCATGTGAAACTTCAGAGATGTGTACAAGACCTTGTACATTATCATTTAATGCAACGAACGCACCAAAAGGCTTAATGCCTGTAACTTTACCTTCAACAATGCTACCTACTTCAAAATTCATGAAAACACTCCTAACTATTTTTTAACCTGTTAAGTATAACATAACTAAATCGTACAAGCAAAACTAATAAAGAGAGTGTTTTATTGACTTGAGACCGTCATTTCAAGAATTTGTTCATGCTTCGGTGTGTGGTCTTTACCAAATTGATATATTTTCTCAACATTTATTTGATGCCATAACATGAACATGAGCACTGTCCATATTTTTCTGCTATAATCGCCTCTCCCATTTCGGTGCCCTTCAAGCAGATCCAATACCACATCTTTATTTAAATATTGTTCTGTATGGCTTGAATGAATCAGTTGTTTAGCCCAATCGTACATCTCATTTTTTAACCAATGTCTGATCGGAACAGGGAATCCTAACTTACGACGATGCAAGACAGAATCTGGAACAATTCCGTTCATTGCTTCTCTTAATGCGTATTTTGTTGTTCCGTTCGTTACTGTGAGACTAGGGTGCAATCTTGAAGCTACATCAAATACTTCTTTATCAAGGAAAGGTACCCTCAATTCAAGCGAATGAGCCATCGTCATCTTATCAGCTTTAACGAGAATGTCGCCTCTCATCCAAGTATGCAGATCAATATATTGCATTTTATGAACATCGTGAAAAGCTCTTGCTCCATCATACAATGGCTTTGTTACATTTTTATAGTTATAAGCAGGACGATATTCTTTTAGGAGCTTGCTCTTTTCATTCTCTGAGAACATTTTCGCATTACCAATATATCGTTCTTCGATGGTCATACTTCCGCGTTCCATGAAACTCTTTCCTTTAACACCTTCAGGTAAAACACTTGCAATAGCAGCTAATCCTTTTGCAAGACCTTTTGGCAGTGAAGAAAGATGCCTTAGCGAGTGAGGCTCGTGATAGATGTTGTAGCCTCCAAACAACTCATCTGCACCTTCTCCTGACAGAACAACCGTTACATGTTTGGCTGCTTCACGCGCAACAAAATACAGAGGAACAGCTGCAGGATCAGCAACTGGATCATCCATATGCCAAATAATCTTAGGAAGTTCTTTTATAAATTCTTCAGGTTTTACGAGATAGTGAATGTTTTCAACGTTTAGTGCAGCCGCTGTTTGAACCGCTACATCAATTTCACTAAAACCTTCTCTTTCAAATCCTACCGTAAAAGTTTTTAACGAAGGATGCAGTTCACTTGCTAGAGCAACAATTGCACTTGAATCAATTCCTCCTGACAAGAATGCTCCTACCGGAACGTCAGAACGCATATGAACTTTCACAGAATCGCGCATGACAGAACGAATTTCTTTCTTTGCTTCTTCAAGTGTTAAGTTACTTGGTTTAAAGCTAGGCTTCCAATACGAGTGAATAGAAATAGGTCTGCCTGCTTTTTTTACAAAATAATGCCCTGGTTCAAGCTTTTTAATTCCTTTTGTTAAGGTCATAGGCTCAGGCACGAATTGATATGTTAAATAATGATGAAGTGCTTCAGCATCTACTTCTTGTTTCTGCTTAACAACGGTTATACTTTTCTTTTCCGAAGCACAGTATAGACCTTCCTCATCCTCAAGATAGAAAAAAGGTTTGATTCCAAAACGGTCTCGTGCTCCATAAAGTTCTTTCTTTTCTTTATCCCAGATTAAAAACCCGAACATTCCTCGAAGCTCTGTAAATGCTTTTTCTCTTCTTTCACTGAATAAGGCAAGAATAACCTCAGTATCAGAGTGAGTTTTAAAGCGAAACCCTTTATCTTCTAACTCTTTTCTTATTTCAACATAATTATAAATTTCACCATTAAAGATAATCCAATAACGGTCATCTTCGTACGAAAGGGGTTGTTTACCACTTTCAATATCAATGATACTCAAACGGCGAAATCCGAAACGAACATATTGATCTACAAAATGACCACTATCATCTGGACCTCGGTGAGTAATGATATTTGTCATATTGATTAATTGTTCCGTTTCTTTTTGTTCTACCGTCTCAGGCGTGTTTAACATATATCCAATAAAACCGCACATTTTCAAGTTCCTCCCCAAAAACAGTTCAAATGTCCACTTTTCATTTATTAAACCAAGTTAACTAATTGGTTTTCCAGAATATTATTTATTTCCCTTTATATGTGAATGAACTTCTCTATTATAACTCTGTAAATTCCAATCTTCACTAATTATTTGTTAATAATATGAAAAACAAGGAATCTGTACTAGATTTGTCGAGAAAAGCGATTTAAAAGTTACAATACTATTTTTAAATCATTGAATTTGGGTCTAAGATTCGGTCTGCATCTTCTATAGATAAGATCTTTTTTGTTACTAGCACTTCTTTTAATGTTTTGCCTGTCTCAAAACTTTCCTTGGCCACTGCTGCTGCCCTTTCGTATCCTATATGAGGGTTTAAAGCAGTTACAAGTGAGAGACTCTGCTCGAGCCAATTTTGAATATTGTCTTCATTTGCTTTGATATCTTTTAAACATTTTTCAGTAAATATCGTCATTCCATTGCTTAAGATCTTGATGGATTGAAGCACATTAAAGCCGATGACAGGCATCATTGCATTGATCTCTAGCTGACTTCCAATCGCTGCTGTAGAAACACATCCATCATTGCCTATTACTTGTGAACAGATCATATACATATTCTCTAATATTACTGGGTTGATCTTCCCTGGCATGATTGATGATCCTGGCTGAACAGCGGGTAGCATGATTTCAGCAAAACCTGTTCGAGGACCGCTGCTCAACAATCTAAGGTCGCTTGATATTTTGATAAGATGAACAGCTAACTCTTTTAGATGGCCGCTTACTCGAATCGCTGCATTCGTGTTTTGCATAAACGCATATGTATTATCACTTTTTGTAAATGGCAGATTGGTTTTCTGAGCGATCTGTCTTATCGCGAGTTCCGCATAATCAGGGTGAGCATTGATTCCTGTTCCTACTGCATTTCCACCCAGCCCTAGTTCATATAAAAAAGTTTCTGAGTGTTTCAAAGCATGTTGAACTGACTCTAAAGTTCCTCTGTAACCTTTGAATTCACTTCCTAGTCGAATAGGAACAGCATCCTGCAGATGTGTTCTGCCAGCTTTTATAATCTCATGAAATTCAGTCTCTTTTTCCCTTAACATTTGAATCAACCGACTTAGAGCAGGGTAAAGCGTTTCATGAAGTTCAGTTGCTACAGATATTTGTATAGCTGTAGGAATCGTATCATTAGTGGATTGTGACATATTTACATCGTCGTTTGGATGAACAAGTGAATAATCTCCTATTTCTCCGCCTAATAATTCAGAAGCGCGTGAAGCAAGTACTTCATTCATGTTCATATTCTGAGAAGTTCCAGCTCCTGCTTGATAAGCATCTACAACAAATTGATCTCTCCACTCTCCTTTTATAACTTCATCAGCTGCTGATATAATGGCGTTCGCTTTTTCATCACTTAATGCCTTACACTCTTTATTCGCGAATGCTGCACTACCTTTAATAATGGCTTGTGCTTTAATAAAAGAGAACGGTAACCGAATACCGCTGATCGGAAAGTTTTCAACCGCACGTTGAGTTTGAGCTCCGTAATAAGCCTCTTTTGGAACTTTTACTTCACCTAATGTATCTTTGGCAATCCGAAAGTTATTCAAAGTTTCTACCTCCTTTAATATCCTTATTTCATGTATCCCCTTCTTAAAAAAGATGTAACCCTTTTCCAAAAATCGCTCGCCTAGTAATCGATTTTATTTTACAAAACAAAAAAACCGCCAATCTAGACGGTTTTTGCACTGTGCAGTGAAACGACCACGGCAGGCTCTTTTTTAATGAATTTATGCTCAGTTTGATATCCTGCTTTCTTCTGTTTGAGAAAGGTCTTTTCAGATATTGGACGGGGCCTTGACCAGGAAAGGGAGTCAAGATTTTTCCAATTATCATGTGTAATGATTTCACTCTTGTAATAATAACAGTTGCCGCTCACGTATTCTTCGCAAATATAGCGCACTGTTTGTCGACTATGCATAACATCTCTCCATTTTTTCTTTCATTATCCCCGCATAATCGTTCATCCATACTTAAGCAAAAAAAGGCCTGAAGACCCTACCTCCAAGCCTTAATCTGTTAATCTCTAGTGTTCCACCACCACCAGCCACCAAATATCAAGATGAGAATAAACACTATAATTACTACAGCCCAGACCCAACCGTAGCCATAGCCGCCATAACCGTAAGCTCCGTAAGCATACGGGTAATAGTAAGGATAATATGGAAATGCCATCCTGCTACCTCCTCTTATTTCTTTATGCGTTCTTACTCCTTATTAAAATATGTACGAAGTGGGTAAAGAGGAATAGAGGCAAACGCACAAATTTTGGCAGTCCATTACTTTTTTAAGTGATAAAAGGCTTCTTCACATAAATTGTTGCGTTTAGAACGTTGTTGATTTCCGCTCCAGGTTGCGCGCTTTCCATGGGGCGAACGGTGAGCCTCCTGCCGCTTTGCGCCTTTAGGAGTCTCCACCTGACCGCTCGTCCCATAGGAGTCCGCAACCCTACGCTACAATCAACTTGCATAGAAGAATACAAAACATCTGCAAGCCCATTTTTTTAGAACCACGTCTAAAAAAGAGGAAATAATTTCTCCTTGTATCTTAAGGGTTGTTTGGTGAAACTACTCATAGAATTCTGCGGACGGAGGTAAGACATTCATGGCTGTTAATGAAAATCATATTTTTTCTCCAGGATATCGAATAAATGTTAATGGTGTTCAAATTTATTATGAATACTTTGATCATGAAGATCCTGATGCAAAAGTAGTTGTTCTCGTGCATGGATTTTTGTCTTCTACGGTCAGCTTTAGAAAGTTACTTCCATACTTGACGAAAACATATAAAGTTGTATCTCTTGATCTCCCAGGATTTGGGCAAAGTGAAAAATCAACGAGTTTCATCTACAAATTATCTAATTATGGTCAACTGATCATCGACTTTTTAGATAAATTAAACATTCAAAACGTGATATTGATCGGTCATTCTATGGGTGGCCAAATCTCTATGCATGCTGCAAAGAAATCTCCAAAAAGAATTGAAAAATTAATTCTTCTTGGCTGTTGTTCATATGTAAAAAGAGCGAGCCGCTCTTTAATCGCATGCTCTTACCTTCCATTGTTCACTTGGGGAATACGCAATTGGATACAAAGAAAAGATGTAAAAGAAAATCTACTCTCTGTGTTGCATGATTCAAAGCTGGTTACGGAAGAAATGATTGAAAGTTATAAAAAACCCATTAGCGAAGTAGCGTTCACCCATTCATTGATTAGGTTGTTACGCCAACGTGAGGGTGATATGTGCTCTCAAGATTTAAGTCAGATTAAGCAACCTGTTTTAATGCTATGGGGCAAAGAGGACAAAGTTATGCCAGTTAAAACAGGTTATCGTTTAAAACATGATCTTCCAAGCGCTGAACTTATCGTATATGAAAAATGCGGCCATCTGCTGATGGAAGAAAAACCTCAAGAAATATGTAATGAGATTAAACGTTTCATTGAACTAGGCATCAACCAAGGTTTTCAACAAGAGACATCTTAGTTTCATCATTTTGATGTTATTTATAAAAAAAAGAGGCTAAAGCCTATGTGTTGATAGGCTTTGCCTCTTTATTAATCTTTATTACTGTTCACGACTCTTTGTCATCTGTTGCCACACTGTACCCGCTGCTGCTTCTCCACTTTGGATACGTTCGATCGCAATTTTCACTTGAAGTGATACTTCAAACTCAGGATCATCCTGAGCAGCTTTTAATGCAGGAAGTGCTGTCTCATCTCCTACTTCAAATAAAAAGCGAGCTGCTCTCCATCGAACAAGTTTATTCTTGTCAGATAATGCATCACACATGACGGGTATCGCTTTTGCATTCCCTAGATCAGATAGTGCATCACCAGCTGTACGTCTTACCGATACATTCTTATCTTGCAGAGCTAGATAGAGAAGGGGAAGCACAGCTTCATCTTCAATCATCCCTAAGTAAACAACAGCCAAACGTCTTATAGAAGGCTTTTCATCTTTTAAAGCCTGTTTTAATACCATAACATCATCGATTGATGGGTTTATTCGTTCTAATGCCGCGTAGCGTGTCTGCCAATCAGAGTCACGGAGTTGTTTTGCTACTTCTGAAGTGGAAAGACTTTCGACTCCTAAGTCTTGTTCGGTGTTTGAGCTATATGCTTGTTTTACTAATTGATCTAAACGTTCTTGCGGATAGACGGCCGACAGTTCTTCAGCCACTTCATTGCCTACTTGTTCAAACGTTCCATAGCGTACACCTTGCTCTTCCCATTGCCTTTCCATAACAAGGTTATCGGAAGAATCTTGAGCCTCTAATGCAGCTTTGGCGAAACGTTCTGCAAGACCCACTCGTCTCTCTTCTTGCTCGGTTTTAAGTTTGATCTGCATAGGAAGACCTCTAAACATTTGAACAAGAACTGTAATTTCTTTTATTTCATCTTCTTGTTGAGTCTGTTGACCAGAAGGATCATTCAACTCTTCTTCTTGGCCAAAAACAGATCTAACACCTGACAAAACATCTTCCCATTTCGCACGCGAATTTCGTTCCAATGCTATAAAATCTGCAACATGATAAATGCTTTTAACTCCATCCACTTTAAGGATCTCCTGAATAAAAGCAGGAGCATGCTCTGCCTCTTCTTTTGTATAGTTATAACGTTCAGTGCCTGGCAGTGTTTCAGACAGATTGATCTTCATTGAATTTGGACTTGGAGTTGGTTCAATTCCTGTAATTTTCATCTTCACTCACTCCTTTTCATGTTTAAGATCTATTTTCAGTAGATAGTTGTTGATCTGATCTTTTTCTTTATCTGTAAATTTATATTCACAATCGACACCCTCATCGTGAGCAATAATTTCTTGTAGCTCACCATTTCCATCATAGACAGCTAAAGCACTCGGCTCATGAAGTCCTTCGGGCAGTACCTCAACATTTTCTATCTCAAAAGAAAGGTATACATTTGTCCAAGGTCCAACCTGAACAACATCATGTCCTATAAAATGTAAGCTTCCTTCAAAATAATGGGTGAATCCATATTTGTACATAGCTGTCCTCCAAGTAAAATCTCTCTTGTCTATTATAAGGAACAATAGATAAAATCTCAAAACATGCAGGTTTTCATTGGAGATCGTCGTAAAAAGAAAAGCAAACACAGCATTTTGTGTTTGCTTTCTATACTAGTTATTTAGTTAGTTCTCTAAGTATGGCTCTCACTGGACTTCCGTCTGCCTCATTAAGGGCAAGTGGCAGAGCAACAAGTTCATACTCTCCTTCAGGCACTTCATCTAATACAAGACCTTCTAAAATATGAATGTTGTGTTCATAAAGAGCATGATGTGCATCAAGCTCTTTGCTATCTAAGGGATCAACCGAGGGCATATCCACACCGATCAAGCAGACTCCAAACTCGTAAAGAACTTGAACAGCTTCTGGTGTGAGAGGTACGATTTCATTCGGAAACACGGACCGATCTTTCCAGCATCTTGTCTTAAACAGAACTCGTTTCGTACCAGCTTGCAGTTTATCTTTTACGATCTCTGCGGTTATCTCTTTCATATTCGTCACATCAATAACCATTGATCGTCCTATATATAGTCTGAGGTCCAAACTCCCAACTCTTTCGCCGCTATCTATAAAATGATATGGTGCATCAATGTGAGTACCGACATGTGTACTCATCTCCACTTTTCCAACGTTCACAGATCCAGAGTCGTCTTTCGTCCAAGCAAGGTCGAAGTGATATGGCGTATCTCCTGGCCAACCCGGTACACCATTATATAACGGCATCGATATATCATATAATTTCACGTTCACCACTCCTTATGCGATGACTTCTCTTTTATTTTCATATTTCTCATATTCACGATTGTTCATGACTTTACTTAAGATTTGGACTGCCTCGTATACATCCTGATAAGAATTATACAATGCAACTGGAGCTAAACGAATAATGTTTGGCGCTCTAAAATCTGGAACGATGCCGTTTTCTTTTAGTGCTTTACAAATTCGTGCAGCGTCATCGTGCATAAGAGCCACATGACCGCCTCTTCTTTTATCATCTAGTGGATTAACGATCGCAAACTCATTTTTGATCTCTTGATTCAACAAATCCATGAGCAGAGTCGTTAATTTTAAAGATTTTGTTCGAATTCGATCGATCTTGGCTTCTTCAAAAATAGATAACGATCCGATCAATGGTGCAGTACTCAGCATATGTGGTGTTCCAATTTGAAATCCACCCGCAGAATTCTCCGCATCAAAATGGTGGTCCATATCAAACTGCGTTTCTTTTTTACTCCCAAACCATCCAGAAAGCCCTGGGGTTTTCGTGAAATGTTTTTTATTGACGTACAATCCGCCGACTCCGCCTGGTCCAGCATTTACATATTTGTAATTGCACCAAAAAGCAAAATCAACTCCCCATTTACTCAATTCATGAGGAAGAGCTCCAATCGAGTGACAAAGATCAAATCCGATTGGTATATTCCTTTTGTGAGCTTCACGCGTTAAATGTTCTATATCTAACAATTGCCCGCTTCTGTAGAGAACAGAAGGAAGTAAGATCAGAGCTACATCCTCTGTCATCTTATCAATGATATCTTGTTCATCCAGTGTTAAACCATTCTTGCTTCCTACTTGGATCAAATCGGTGTCAGGATTTAACCCCTTTAATTTCAACTGACTTTGTAACCCATATATATCAGAAGGGAAAGTGAGCTCATCTGCTAGAATCTTCGTTCTTCCCTCTTGCGGTTCGAAAAAAGTGGCAACCATTTGATGAAGATTTACAGTAGTTGAACCTGTAACAATGACCTCTTTATCTTCTGCTCCAACGAGTAAGGCTAGCTTTTCAGCAAGTTTTTCACTAAGTGTAAACCATGGGTATTTACCACCCATCCATCCGTCTATCCCATGCTCTTTCCAGTCATTTAATACGTCTAACAAAGACTGTTCTGCACGTTTAGATAGAAGTCCTAGAGAGTTTCCATCGAGATAGATCGATTCATCCCTTGTATAGAACTCTTTTTTAAAAGAAGCTAGTTCATCATTTTGGTCCATTTGTTCTACGATTTGCGCTGTGATTTGTCTCATTTTGTACTTTCCTCCCGAATGCAAGAATTGGAACCGTTTTCAATACAGAGTAATTTGACATATACATATCCCCACATCTTCCATTATGATAGACACAAAGGGGGTGTTACCACTGAAACGTCTTTGGTGGTTCACAGGAATTGTAGTCGTATTTTTTTCGACAATCGCATTTATATATATGTATAATAACGCAGATTTACAAACGGTAGAAGAAAAAAAGATACCGAAACAGGAAAATAGAGCCGAACCAAAAGAAATAAAAACAGAGCCGATCACTCCTCAACCTGAAGAAAAAACAACGGATCTTACACTTGCTGCGATCGGTGACATCTTGATTCATGATACGGTCTATAATAAAGCAAAAACTGCAAATGGCTATGACTTTAATCGTAACTTCTCTCTAGTAAAATCATATTTATCCGAGCCTGATATTACGATAGCAAACCAAGAAACAATGATTGGTGGTACACAACTTGGTCTATCCTCATACCCATCGTTCAATTCACCACATGAAGTTGGGGATGCGTTAAAAGCTACCGGCGTCGATTTAGTAACGTTAGCTAATAACCATACACTTGATCGAGGAGAAAAGGCGATCATTAGTGCTTTAAATTATTGGAATCAAATTGATGTAATGTATACGGGTGCCTATTTAACAGATAAAGATCGGCAAAATATTAGGCTGATCAAAAAGAACGACATTACAGTATCTTTTTTGAGCTATACATATGGAACGAACGGGATTCCAGTTCCGACAGGAAAGAATCATCTTGTCAATCTGATCGAAGTAGAACGAATCAAGCGGGACATTAAAGAAGCGAGAACTTTATCAGATGTAAATGTGGTATCTCTTCATTTCGGTAATGAGTATGAACGGATGCCAAATGAGTTTCAAAAGAACATCGTGAAAGTTGTAACCGAAGCCGGTGGAGACATCATCATCGGTCACCATCCACATGTACTGCAACCTGTTAAATGGGAAACCGCAAGTGATGGTTCAAAAACGTTCGTCGCCTTTTCTCTCGGTAATTTCCTATCTGGTCAAAGACGTGAATTTAAGGACATCGGAGGGATCGTTCAACTGAAAGTTACAAAACGTCAAAAAGGACCAGAAAAAAGCATTGAATTAACTGAACCGAAATTTCTTCCAACTTATGTAGATCAACCATTTGTGATCCATCCTATGAAAGACTTACCTGCCATGAAAAAGCCTTATGAAGAAATAAAAACACACATGAAGCAATGGGTTCCGGAACTCACTTTCTTCGAATAATCTCCTTAAAAAAAGCTGACTCCGAATTTTTATTGGAGTCAGCTTCTTTTACTTTCCTTTTGATCTTGGGCTTTGTGTATCTCTTTTTGGAAGTTCATCACTGAATTTTTCATCAGAAAACTCTACATTCGTCATGCTTTCAGTTGGTGTTGAATTATTTTTCTTCGCTGCATCCCAAGAGTGTTTACGTTTTGTCATGGTCTTTCCCTCCTTGTTTTTAGCATGTGTATTTTTCGTAAAAATAATAAAAGAGACAGATTCTTAAAATCTGTCTCTACAAAACGGAATCGTTATAAAACCATCGCTGCAATAAATCCAAAAGCGATCAAAGGGATGTTGTAATGTAAAAATGTCGGTACACACGTATCCCAGATGTGATTATGCTGATTATCAACATTCAGACCAGAAGTAGGACCTAGTGTACTGTCAGAAGCAGGAGAACCCGCATCACCTAGAGCAGCGGCTGTACCAATCAAGGCGATTGTCGCCATAACACTTAGTCCTAATTCTCCAGCTAATGGAACAAAAATGGTTGTTATAATTGGAATCGTAGAGAACGAAGAGCCGATCCCCATCGTTACGAGCAATCCGATAACCAACATCAACAGTACGCCGAGAGCAGTTGAATTTCCGATAAATGCAGCACTATCTTTAACCAATGTTTCAACTTCTCCTGTCTCGCGCATCACGGCTGCAAAACCAGCGGCAGAGATCATAACAAATCCAATGTAAGACATCATTTTCATACCATCAGTCAATATGGCATCTGAAGCATTTAACTTTAGCTGTCCGCTAAAATACAGAACGATGATACCTGATAATGCTCCGAAGATCATTGAATCGGTTTGTAGTTGTACAAACAAGGTAGCCACAATAGCCAAAACAGCTACAAAGATCGAACGAACCGTATAAGATACATCATCAGTTTTTGTCATTCCTGCCGTTCTATCTTCATAATGACGTGGTTTGCGATACGTAATAAAGACAGCGATCAATAGACCAACGATCATTCCTAGAGATGGAATCGTCATCGCAGCAGGAATCTGATCCATCTTTACAGATAGTCCACTATCTTTCATGTTTGTTTGAAGAATCTCATGAAAGATTCCTCCGAACCCTACTGGAAACCACATGTAAGGTGTGATCAATCCGAAAGTAATGACAGTTGCAACTAACCTGCGATCAAGCTGAAGTTCATTTAAAACGTGCAGCAATGGTGGAATAAAAATTGGAATGATCGCAATATGAACAGGAATTAAATTTTGGGAGAATGAAGAAATCATAAGGATGATAAATAAGATAAGTACTTTTGATAATGACTTCTTTTTAGTTTCCCCTTCTTTTCCGACCAAGACGATTGCTTTTTCTACCATCAGTTTAGGAAGCCCTGTGCGAGATAACGCCACGGCAAAACTTCCTAACAACGCATAGCTTAATGCGATGACTGCATTCGAACCTAACCCTTCGGTAAATACTGTTATAGTTTCTGTCAAACCCATTCCTGCAACAAATCCGCCTACTAAGGCTCCGATAAGCAAGGCTACGACAACATGTATACGTAAAAGGCTAAGTACTAGCATAACAGCTACCGCTAATACTACAGCATTCATTTCATTTCCTCCTCAAACAACTTTATTGCTTTATTTCGCTAAATCACTAATATGTTAAACCTTTAACAAATTAACATGGATAAAGGGGATTTGTCAAACATAAAACAAAAACTGGCTCTCAACAGTGAGAACCAGTTTTCCGCTCCTATAAGGCTTTAAAATTTCTTACGAAGTTAACGAGTGTTCGAACCATAACTCCAGTTGCTCCTTTAGGACCTAACTCTGTGGATCTTCCAGAATAGGCGGTACCTGCTATATCTAAATGGACCCAAGGCGTATTTTCAGCGAACTCACCTACAAACAATCCACCTGTAATGGCATGACCAAGTCTGCCTGTTGAGTTGTTAAGATCTGCAACATCACTTGTTTTTAACATATCTTTAAATGGCTGAAAACTTGGAAGGAGCCATAATAGTTCCGCTTCATCCGCTGCAGATTGCTTAATATGTTCATAGAACTCTTCATTGTTTGTTAGAGCACCGGTTGTACAATCTCCTAGTGCAACGACCACTCCGCCTGTTAAAGTAGCAACGTCAACAATATACTTAGCCCCTTGTTCCTTTGCATATGTAATCGCATCGGCTAGTATGAGACGTCCTTCAGCATCCGTGTTTCGAACTTCAATAGTCTTTCCACTCAGTGAAGTGATCACGTCTCCTGGCTTCATAGCCTCTCCGTTGATCAAGTTCTCTGAAGATGGAATCACAAACATGATATTAATCTCAGGCTTCAATCGACCGATTGCCTCCATCGCACCCAATACTGCTGCACTTCCGCCCATATCACTTTTCATCTCATGCATGTTGAGAGCAGGTTTAATGGAATAACCTCCCGCATCAAAGGTTAACCCTTTTCCTACTAAAGCTACATAAGAATCTTCCTTTTTCCCACCTTGATATTTTACCGTGATCAATTTAGGAAGCTGATCTGAACCTTTACTAACCGCAAGTATCGCTCCCATTCCCAGTTTCTCCATGTCTTCTTTTTCAAGGATCTCATATTCCATGCCATATTCAAGCGCCACATCAATTGCTTCAGCAGCAAGATCTGTAGGTGTTAGAAGATTGGCAGGTGTGTTCACAAGATCTCGAGCAAAGTTAATGCCTTTCGCATAAGCAAATCCGCTCGTCAGCCCAGCTTCAACTTCACTGTTTTCTGTATAAACAGTTACAGATTCTAACCGCTTTTGTGGTTCATTCGTTTTCTTTTTGTAGTCTTCAAATTTATAAACTGCTGTACCCGCTGCTTCACTGAAAGCATGGGCAAGCTTTTCAATCGAAAGCTGGTCCGTATGGAACGTATCCAGCAATATAGAAAAGTGTGTTCTCTTTTCTTTTGTGATTTCTTGTACTGCTCTTCCGAACGTGCTTCTAGCTTTGTCATAAGAAAAATCTTCACGCTTTCCTAGACCTGCAAAATAAACTCTTTTCGTGCCGAGCTGACCAAGTGTATTAAGCTTTTTTATGCTTTTTAGGCGATTTGAAAGATCCCCTTCTTTTATAAGATCAGTAATTGTTCCACTTAGTTCCTTATCCATATCTGCCATTACACCAGTAAGTTTGGGTTCCTGAAATAAACCGACCAGTAGGACTTCTTCTTGTTCGCTAGTATTCCAAAGTTGTTTGATCGTAAACATGTTAAAGTTCCCCCTTATTCGTTATAAGCTCTGCTTCTCATTATACTCTTTCTTTTAGAATATTTCGAATTCACAGCGCTTTATTCTTCTAAATTTAAATAAAGTTTTGGAAGAACAGGCAGTTGAACAACTTCTTCAAATTCCACTCTGTCCACATCATTAGGGATAACTTTAAGGCACTGTTCAATAAATAATAGTACTTTCTCCACATTCAACTGCCAATGAATTGGTTTATACGGAGTTAGATATCCTTTAGCCACCCTCATCATTTGTCTAGCTCCTTTGAGGTTTCCATATTCATAATGATAAATAGCAACCGTCATCTGGAGCAATCCTTTAATAAACAGGTTACTGCGGTCAGTGAGCCACACTTCTTCTAATAGATCGTGACCTGTGTAATAATCTCCATCATTAAAAACAATGAAGAATTCATAATACTCCTCCGGAAAATACTCCATTCTTGTTTCCTCCTTCAATCCATGTTACGCAAAGATTGAACTAGTCCTAAATCGGGTAACAACTATCTAAAACAGCCATACTATAAACCACCCTATTGAAAGGATAATCCTCATGCCAGATATTCTATCGAACTTCCCATTAATAGCAGCTTTACTTGGTGTATTTTCTGCACAATTCTTAAAAATCCCTATCCATTTTTATCATACTAGAAAAATTAGATGGGAGTTATTTATTAGTACAGGAGGAATGCCTAGTTCACACTCAGCAGCTGTTACTTCATTAGCTACCGCCGTTGGAGCCTTACACGGAATGGGTTCAACTCTCTTCGCCATCGCTGCCATGTTTGCAATCATCGTCATGTACGATGCAAAAGGTATCCGTTGGCATGCAGGAGAACAAGCAGCCGTATTGAATGACTTAGTAGAAGAATTCAGAAACCATGTGAGGGAATCAGAGAGATTTCAAGAAAAAAAGGTGGAAGAACAAAGAAAAGAATTAAAAGAACTTCTTGGACATCGTCCTAGTGAAGTATTCTTTGGCGGACTTCTTGGAATTCTTCAAACATTACTCTTATCATGGTTGTTCATATCATAGGAGGTTCTTCTCTTTGAGAATCATTTCAATTTGCCCAAGTAACACCGAACTGTTGTATTATTTAGGATTAACTTCAGAGTTGATCGGAGTCGATGACTTTTCAGATTGGCCAAAGGATATCGAAAAACTTCCGAGATTAGGTCCAGATCTATCGATTGACATGAACAAACTTCAATCTCTAGAGCCCGATCTTGTACTAGCCAGTTTAAGTGTACCTGGAATGGAGAAAAACATAGAAGAATTGGAACGACGCAGGATCCCACATGTCATTTATAATCCTCAAAGTCTTACTGATATCCAAAAAGATCTGCTCGATCTTGGCAAAAGAACAAATAAGATGGCAGAAGCTAAAAAGGTAACTGAATGGATGAAGAATGAGATCAATCAATACGAGAAAATAAGCAACTTCATAAAAAACAGAAAAAAAGTATATTTTGAATGGTGGCCAAAGCCCATCTTTACGCCAGGTAAAGTGAATTGGCTCACAGAGATCGCTTATCTTGCTGGCGGAGAAAACTTGTTTCATGACGTAGAATTGGCAAGTGTACAAACAACATGGGAAGACGTGGTTCACCGTAAGCCAGATATCATAGGAATGGTTTGGGTCGGTGTTAAAACAGATAAGATGCAGATTTCACATATTCAAAAACGAGAGGGCTGGGACCATTTGGAGGCTGATCTTCGTACTGAGATCTTCAAACTTGAGGAGTCCCTCTTCTGCCGTCCATCACCACGCTTAATCATCGGTATGAAACGATTAGCTGCGCTTATACATCCGAACGATTTTCCTCCTTTCTTACCAGAGGAAGAAGAGAGCTACATAAAGAAGCTTCAGGTCACGTAAACCTGAAGCTTTTATCATTTATATAAGTATTGCTGCCTAAACACTTGCATGGACTTTTCTTCGTTTAGATCATTCAGTTCATTCTCTGTAATCTTTCCGTCTCCACGCTCGACTATATACACATCAATATTTTTCTTGCCCCACTTCTTATACACTTCGTCTACCGTGTTATAGAATAGATCTAACCTGTTCCCTTTAATGGCTGATCCCGTATCTGCAACTACTCCATATCCGTATCCGGGAATCCATAGAACCGTACCGATCGGAAAAACTGCTGGATCTGCTGCTATGGTAGAGTAAAGGTCTCTTCTCACCTTTAATCCAGATTTGGTGATTCCGTATGCAGGATGACTTTTCGACTTACCTGTACTTTCCTGACCTGCCGTGTAGCCTGTTGCTGTCACATGAACAGAAGGATATTGAGTAAGGTTCATCTCATCTTCAAGAGATCGCTGTTTCACCTCAGCAGATGAAAGCATCAAGTTAGGCTTATAAATGGTAGGCAAAGTCTTTAAAGACTCTGTTAAAACACTAAGTGTTGACGCAACAATCTTGTTGCCTGATTGTTTTTTATCTAACCAAGTCGCTAGATCATCTGCCTCTACACCAGAAATGGAACGAAATGTTGTAAATACAGCACAAATAAATAGGATAACGATCGTGGTTCGTTTTACAATTTTTCTTACAATCAACAAAAATTGTCCACTCCTCTCCTATCTATTCCTTCCCCGGCTGGTTGTTATGTATACCCGTTTGAAATAAAAGGAAAAAAAGTGCAAATAAAAAAACCCCTAAAAAGAGGTTTTTAAAACATCTGATAACCGCGTACTCGAAGCATTTTAATAGCAACTCCGGATAGAATCGCACCAATCAATCCGAATGCAAGTATCGTAATATCTGATGCTGATAAATTTAAAAGATCACTTCCAAGTAATTGAAAGCTCGTACCTGGCTTAGTAAAATACTCGAAAAAACGAATGTCATCTACTATCATTATGACGACTATTGGGTATAGAATAACCATAAACCAAGTAGCACGTAAGAGCATGTTAAACAAGAAACCGATTCCAAAGAACAGAACCATAAAAAGCAACATTGAAATAATGAATTGCGGCAATAGCAAATCCATGATGTAGACACCCCCATATATCTGAAGTTAGTTTACTAAACGGGGGCATATACGTCAATCGTGTTTGAGAGCGTTACTGTTCTAAGCTCTTTTTTTGCCGCTTCCGCAGCATTCCACACACGTTTCAGATCCTCCAAGCAAGAGCTGAAAATAACCTTTCCCCTCACAGTATGGACATTGATCATGTTTTTTCTGAATCGCATGTTTCCTCATGTTGTAACACTCCCTCTTTTTTGTTTAAATTTTCAGATAATAATAACAAGGAAATGAAGGATTGAAAAACCGGTTTTAAAGCGAAATATAGCAATGTAAGCGTCATCATCATGAACATTCTTTAATTTTCAGAATATTTCGTACATTTTTGTTATTCCCTCTATAAAAATAATCAGAGCTCTACTGAAGGCTCTGATCGAAACTCTCTCTATATGTAAAACCTGACTATTCTTGTCTGCAATCCATAATCTTATAAGTGGTATAACCAAATACATCTCCAGGATTAATTGTATCTTCTAGAAACTTCACTTTTCTATCCATAAAGTAATGAACCATTAGAGAAGTATCCGGATCTGTTCTTAGTTCTTCAGGCTTCATGAACGCAGCCGTTTCAATTTCACTTGAATGCTGTGAAAGGTCTCCCTGCTTTTTTTTCAATAAAAACACAACCATATTATCACTAGTTGTTTCTTTTATAACTCCTGAACGTATACCAAGTATGGTACTAACTTCTCCAAGGATGCCTGTCTCTTCAAAAACTTCACGAACAGCAGCCTCGTCAACCGTTTCTCCTGCATCTACAAAGCCAGCTGGTATGGACCATTTCCCCTTAAGTCCGCCATAGTTCTTTTTCACAACAAGCCATCTTCCATCCTCGTCAATCAGAAGGCCAGCTGCTGCAAGCCATATGTTTCCTCTGTCTTTTTTCGTCATTTAGCACGCTCGCCCTTTCCCAATGTAATAAAAAAGAACAGAAGCTTTACGCTTCTGCTCTTAGTTTACCATTATCCATTAAAACAGTTTTAATTTACCTTTTTTAATAACCATCGGTACCCCACCAAGTAAGAACAGGTAACGGTTATCAATTACTTTTTTCATTGCAGATGCAGTTGCACCGAATAATTTCTTGTTTCCAACTTTACCAATCGCTTCACCTTTACCTAGGGACGCAACTGTACCTTTAATATCAGGTTTAAACTCTTCAAGCTTTCCACCGTTCATCAATGCTTTGATGTTACGGCCAATTGTGTAAGCTTGCTGAATAGCGATTTGAGCTGTTGGAGGATATGGACGGTTTGCTTCCTCATCGATGATAAGTGCACAATCTCCTGCAACAAAAATATAATCAAATCCAGGCATGCGAAGATCTTTGTCGACTTTAACACGTCCGCGCATTGTCTCGAATCCAGCTTCTTCAACTAAATGGTTACCACGAACTCCACCAGTCCAAACGATTGTAGCAGCTTTGATCTCTTCTCCATTTGCAAGAATTACACCATCTTCATTACACTCTTTGATCGGTGTGCTTACAAGGAATTCAACGCCACGACGTTCTAGGTTATTTATCGCATACTCAACAAGTTCTTCATCAAATCCAGGAAGTACTGTTGGAGCAGCCTCAATGTTCACGATACGAACTTTTTCACGAGGAATATCATACTCACGGCAAAGCTCAGGAACACGGTCAGCAAGTTCACCAACGAATTCAATTCCTGTAAATCCAGCTCCACCTACTACGATTGTAATAAGTTCATCAGGTTGTCCTTCGTTATTGTAACGAGCAAAAGAATAATCAATATGCTCGCGAATTTTACGAACAGAGTTGATGCTGCGAATACTGAACGCATTTTCTTTAAGACCTTGGATACCGAAAGTTTCAGGATCAGAACCAAGAGCAATAATTAAGTAGTCGTATGTTAATTCTTGATTATCTAAGATAACTAACTTTTCATCTTTCTTGATTTCCTTAACAGTATCTTGAACAAAGTTCACTTTGTTCATGTCGATAATGTTATCGATCATGATACGTGTTTTGTCATGATGTAAAGTTCCAGCTGCGTTCTCATGAAGCCACGTTGTTTGGTAATGATAGTTGTGCTTATTTACTAAGGTGATCTCAGCTTCGTCAGAACCTAGCTCTTTTTGTAAACGTACAGCTGACATGATTCCGCCGTAGCCGCCGCCTAATATTAGAATTTTTGGCTTACTCATTTAAATTCACTTCCAGTTCTCATTTTTTTTAGTTTGACCTTTTCAATCATTAAATATGATGGAAAGGAATAGATTGTGATATATTTCACGTAATAAGATATAAATAAATGCAAAAAACGTTCGAAATTTCGACATTTTTTAACCATACACCCTCATCTTATTCCTTTTTTCTTGTTTTTTCAACCCTTTTTTCGATATGATGATGTTTCAAATTCTTGTGGAGTTTGCCTTTCTTATCATTGTCTCGATTGTCAAAATCTACAAACAAAAAGAGGACTTTGGGCTTCCTTCAAGAATGTAAAATGAGAGATACTACGTTCTGGTCAGAACATATTACATGTTCATCAGTCATAAATCTAGAAGAGGTGAAAGTTATGACAAAAGAAATTTATGATATCACAATTATTGGTGGAGGACCTTCAGGCTTGTTTGCTGCATTCTATGGTGGCATGCGTCAGATGAAGGTGAAGATCATTGAGAGCATGCCTCAACTGGGCGGTCAGTTATCTGCTCTTTATCCAGAAAAGTACATATATGATGTTGCCGGGTTTCCCAAAGTACTTGCTCAAGATCTCGTTAATAACCTGAAAGAGCAAGCGATGCAGTTCAACCCAACAGTGGTATTAGAGGAATCAGTGCAAAACGTTGAAAAAAATGAAGAGATCTTTGAATTAACAACAGATAAAAATGTTCATTACAGTAAGGCAGTATTGATTACGGCTGGCGTAGGTGCATTTCAACCTCGTCGTTTAGAACTAGCAACTGCTCAACAATACGAAGGCAAAAATCTGCATTATTTTGTGAATGATCTGAACGCATTCGCAGGAAAACGTGTATTAGTTTGTGGCGGAGGAGATTCTGCTCTTGATTGGTCATTAATGCTTGAACCTATCTGTCCAGAAATTACTTTAACCCATAGACGTGATAAGTTTCGTGCACACGAACATAGTGTTGAGCAACTGATGAATTCAAAAGTTTCTGTTAAAACACCTTATCAAATAAAAGAGCTGATCGGTGATGGAGATACAATCTCAGCCGTTGTTCTAGAAAATGGGGATATTAAAGAAACGGTTGAAGTGGATGCTGTTGTCGTAAACTATGGTTTTATCTCGTCTCTCGGTCCAATTAAAACGTGGGGCTTAGATATACAAAAGAATTCAATTGTTGTAAATTCCAAGATGGAAACAAACATTAAAGGAATTTATGCAGCTGGTGATGTATGTACGTACGATGGCAAAGTAAAGTTGATCGCTTCAGGTTTCGGAGAAGCGCCTACAGCGATTAACAATGCAAAATCCTATATTGATCCAAACGCGAAGACGCAACCTTTGCATAGCACAAGCTTATTCTAAACTTAAGTTGGCGCAGGGAGAGTTCCTGCGCCAATTCATTTTTTTAATCAAGTACCTATTGTTTTAAAGGAGAAAGTAGAAAATGAACAGACAGTTTACTGAAGAAGAAATGCATGTCGCTGACTGCCTTCAAGAGATGCAAAGGATCATCAATCAGTTACATATCACAGACGAATCCTTTCTAGAAGATTCGAAAAGAGAACTTCCACGTTTAACAGAGTTATTGCAAGAGCTAGAAAAATACACGGTGGAATAAATTGCTATAGATAATAAACATCTCATTTGTTATTATTGTTGTGAGGCGGACAAGTGCCGCTGACTGATATGAACTTTTTACCCGGTGTTGGCGCACCGGGTTTTCTTTTATCCTTTTATAGATAAGGAGAATTACATAATGGAAACAAACTTAATTCTTGGAATTGTTTTCTTTATACTGGGTACCTTTTTGATGCCACTTGGTTTAAGAGAGCAACAAAAGCAAAAGAAAGTTTTACTTATTAGTGCTGCTGTCTTATCAGATATACTTGGCGTACTTTTTATCTTTAATGTTCTTTAGCTCAAAAAAAGCTCCTGCCTCTTTTTCTAGAGGCAGGAGCTTTTTTAGTTGTGTTAACACTCTTCTGGTGTTCCAGCGTTTGTTGCTGTACGGAATGATGATCCACAGCCGCATGACGCGATTGCGTTCGGGTTTGTAATCGTAAACCCTCCACCCATCATGTTCTGTTTAAAGTCAACAACCGTTCCTTTTAGAACTTTCGCACTTTCTTCATCCACTACTACGCGAATTCCTTCAATGATCTCTTCTTGGTCTGAGTCACTCTTATCACTATCAAAACCCATCCCATAAGAAAGACCTGTGCATCCTCCGCCTTTTACTGCTACACGGAGAAATTGATTTTGATCTTCTTCATCAGCAAGCATCTCTTTAATTCTACTCGCTGCACTCTCTGTTATTTCAACGATCATCATGATCACTCCTCTAATAAGGATCTATATCTATAGTATAACGACTCTTAAATAAGCCCTCAAGGAATCGGCTTTACATTAATTATCTTTTTGCTGCATCTCCATGATCTTATTATGTGTCTCATCAATTTTTCTACTATAATTTAGCACCATGGGATGCTGCAGACCTAACGCGTTCGCCGCCTGTATCATTTTATTACGCAATGCCTCTAATTGTTCGATCTTCTCAAGTCTAGTGGCTGGTATTGTGGCTTTCATTTTTGTCACTCCACTCTTTGTTTTCAACATATCCGTTCCTTTTATTTTACATTTTTTCTATTTATTAGACAACGAGTCGCTCGTAAAAAAACAAAACTTTTTATATACAACCTACCTGTAAAAAGCAGCTTCCCTTGTCGTACAGTTTGAATAGGATTATAATGATTATGCAATTAAGACATGTATTGAATTTTCATAATACATAAGTATTCGTATAAATTTGGTAAAGAGAGAGTGTCGCTTTATGCCTATCTCTTAAAAAATTGTGTACATCATCCGAACATTTCATTTGAAAAATTAGGGGGATTAGTAATGGCAAATATATTAACGCTAGATACGCGCATGGAGGCAATCGCTGAGAAGGTTACTCACGGTGAGCGTCTTTCTATTGAAGACGGATTATATCTTTATGAAACGAACGATCTTTTGAGCGTTGCTTCCTTAGCAAATGAGGTAAACACGCGTAAGAACGGGGACCACGTTTATTTTATCGAAAACTTGTATATCAATCCAACAAACGTTTGTGAAGCCACTTGTAGTTTCTGTGGATTTAAGCGTAAGCCTGGTGAAGAAGGCGCTTATACAATGAACGATGAGCAGTTGTTGAGCTATGTTGAAAAGCGGTGGAACGATAATATTCGAGAGTTTCACATCGTAGGTGGCCACAATCATGAAGTGCCATTCGATTATTATCTAGATACGATCCGTACTTTAAAGAAACATTATCCGCAAGTCACGGTTAAAGCATATACAGGTGCCGAGATCGAATTCTTCTCTAGAATCGCTGGACTTTCAATGAAGGAAGTATTAGAAGAATTGATTAAAGCGGGTCTTGATACGATGCCAGGCGGTGGTGCTGAAATCCTTACAGAACGTTACCGTTTAAAAATGAGCCCAGACAAAGCATCGACTGATCAGTGGCTAGAAGCACACGAAATCGCTCATGGATTAGGGTTAAAAACTCATGCAACCATGTTGTACGGATCTATTGAGACGAAAGAAGAACGTCTCATTCATATGGACCGCTTGCGTCAACTTCAAGATTCAACGAACGGATTCATGGTATTTATACCGCTAGCTATGCAGCCTCGTACACAATCAATGGGGTTGATGAGAAGAACTTCCGCTTTTGATGACATGAGAACAATCGCGATAAGCCGACTCATGCTAGATAATTTTGACCATATCAAAGCGTATTGGATCAACATTGGCGTTCAGTTAACTCAAATGGCATTAACGTTCGGTTCTAGTGACATTCACGGAACGTTGATCGAAGAACGTATCTCTCATGCTGTTGGAGCATTAACATCGTCAGGTATCACGCGTAAAGAACTTGTACATTTAATCAAAACAGCTAACAAAGTGCCTGTAGAACGCGATACATTCTATAATATCATCCAAAAATACTAAAAAGTGGAGGCCAATGTGCCTCCACTTTTTTTCTGTCCATTACTTAATCCATTTCACAACATCGTCCATATTTTGACGAACTTTTGGACGAGGCTCGTTTACGCGATAACCGAATCCTACCATAACCGCTACTTCGAAGTTCCCGTCTTCAAGCACACCTTCTTTTTCTAAGATAGCCTGTACTTTCTCTTGATCAAATCCTTCAATCGGGCAAGAATCAATACCAATCTGTGCAGCTGCTGTCATCATATTTCCTAGTGCAATATAGACTTGTTTTGCCGCCCAATCGAACATAGCACGATCGTTTCCAAGAAGCTTAAAGTCAGATTCTAAGAATGTCTTGTAGAACCCACTGATCGCTTCATATGCTTCTTCCGGAAGATTCTTCACTTCTGTCATCATATGCTCAATGTATTCTGAATCGTAAACCATATCTTCTGCAGTTCTTGCGAGCATCACGACATAGTGACTCGCTGTCGGTAATTGCTTTTGTGCACCCCAAGAAACAGGTTTCAACTGTTCGCGTAACGCTTGGTCTTGAATAACAACAAAACGCCAAGGCTCAAAACCAAACGAACTCGGCGAAAGACGTCCTGTTTCTAAAATAAATGCAAAGTCGTCATCTGAAATTTTCTTCTCTGGATCAAATTCCTTTGTCGCATGTCTAAACTGGAATGCCTCTAAGATCTCTTGTTTTTTAGCTTCTTTATTCATGGTGATTTATCGCCCCTTCAATATTTATGAATGTAAATAAGTTGTTTTTTCACCCTACACGCTTTATTATAAAAGTAATAACAAAAATGAAAAGTACGCACATTTTTGTGTCATAGTATCATTTTTTATACTAAAGGAGCATTTCTATGACTAGCAAACAGCAATTCGACATATCTAATTGGCAATCTCACGGCTATTCCTGTCCAGTCGAAGCGACTCTAGATATTATCGGTGGTAAGTGGAAAAGCGTAATTTTGTATCACTTAATCGATGGAGAGATACGATTTAATGAACTAAAGCGTCTTGTACCTGGAATTACACAGAGGATGCTTACCCTGCAATTACGTGAATTAGAGCGTGACGGAATCATACACCGAGAAGTTTATAAACAAGTCCCTCCAAAAGTGGAATATTCTTTAACTTCGTTTGGTGAAACATTGATTCCTATTATAAAATCCATGCTTCAATGGGGAATTGAACATACTGACAAAATCGTTCACCATCGTGAGCAGGCTGAGGTTAACGACTAAAAAAAGAAAGCATCTCTGCTTTCTTTTTTTGGTAAGTGCAAACTAATCCTCTGCACCCTCTATCTGTTATTATGATATTCACCCGTACAGATTATTTCAGCTGGACCAGTCATCCAAACATCTCCATCATCTTTCCAATTAATGATAAGATCACCGCCTGCTAAGTGAACGGTAATGTCTGTATTTCTTTCTGCTTTTTTGTTTAGAACAGCGGCTACAGCTGCTGCACATGCTCCCGTACCACATGCTTGTGTAATACCCGATCCTCTTTCCCAAACCCTAAAGTGCATTTCACTGTTTGACACCACTTCAACAAACTCTGCGTTTACCCAATCTGGAAACATGCTGTCTTTTTCGATTATAGGACCTAGGGAATGTAAGGGTGCCTCCTCAATGCTATCTACAAAGAATACCGCATGCGGATTACCCATTGATACAGCAGTTAGTTTTAAAGGTGTTCCGTCAAAAGATACTTCTTCATTCACTACCTGCTGAAGGTGATTAAATCCGGTTACAGGAATTTGTTGAGGTTGCAGGATCGGATTACCCATATTAACCGTAACGAGTGATACTTTGTTGTTGTTATCTGTTGTTACTTTAGCAGTTACTAATCCACCAAGTGTTTCAATCTGAAATTCTTTTTCTTTAACTAAGATGTTTTCATATGCATATTTAGCTACACAACGAAGTCCGTTTCCACAGTTTTTAGCTTCAGAACCATCATTATTAAAGATTCGCATCTTAACTGGCGCTAATTTGCTTGGGCAGATAAGTATCATTCCATCTGATCCGATACCTGTGTAAGGATTCGAAACCGCTCTTGCTAAACTAGACAGATCAGCCTCATCAATCGACTCTTCAAACATGTTTATATAGATGTAGTTATTGCCTAATCCATGCATCTTTGTGAATTTCAATGTATCCATTGCTTTAACCCTGCTCCTTATGATTGACCTCTTAGTTTTTCGTCCGTATAAAAATAGTCATCGTCTGCGTTCAGTATCGTTAACTTGCCGTGACAGCAAGGCATGATAAGGATTTGCTTGATCCCTTCTTGAGCCAGACTCAGTTGTTCTTCTTTAAATGAAGTCAAAACATTGTCTTGTTGGCAGAACGGACACTCCGAAATATAGATATCTTTCATCATTCTTTCATATGGCCATGTATATTCAAATGTTAACTTCATATCGATTCATCCTCTATTTGGAAGGTATGGTTATTGCATATTCGTTCACAACTTACATTTTTTAAAGTATAATAGGTGATGTAATAAAATACAATAGCGATCCATCTTCGGGGCAGGGTGAAATTCCCGACCGGCGGTATTTGAAGATTCCCTCTTCATCAGCCCGTGAGCTTAGAAAAGCCGAAACAACCGTTTAGACACGACCAGCACTTAACTCTTGACCAAAGACACGCTTTTTGTGTCTTAGGGCTAGAGGTAAGTGACCTCGAGTGTCTGGTTGATTGAGGCTAGACATCGCATCGATGTAATTTTTTGCTGATCTGGTGTAATTCCAGAGCCGACAGTATAGTCTGGATGGGAGAAGATGTAGGTACAGCGGTTCAATTTATCCTTAAATAGAACCCTTTGTTTAAGCATGCCATTTAACTGTGCATCTTTTACATGCTGTTTATCATACTCACAAACTCCCTTAGTCTCATTTACTGACTAAGGATTTTTTGTTTTTGTGATAATCAGGCTGTGCTGCATTCGAAATCATGAGATGGCGCAACACAAAAGAGGAGAGATTTCAATGCAAAAGGGAAAGATTAAACAAATGGTAGCGGTATCGATGCTTAGTACGATTGCTTATGTGCTGATGATGCTCGACTTTCCGTTCCCAGGGTTACCTCCATTCTTAAAGATTGACTTTAGTGAGGTACCTGCACTTCTAGCCGCGATCATCTTCGGACCAGCGGCAGGTATTATGGTTGAAGCCATAAAAAATGTTCTACACTACGGAATTGTAGGGAGCTTTACAGGAGTACCAGTTGGTCAAATAGCAAACTTTGTAGCCGGTATTCTTTTCATTCTTCCAGTATCCTACTTATTCCGCAAAAAGAATTCTGTTAAACGTCTTTCAGCGGGCTTGATCTTAGGAACGGTTTTGATGACATTTATGATGGGACTGCTCAACTACCTGATCATCTTACCAGCATACACGTGGTTCCTTGGTGCTGATCCGATGTCTAGCCAGATGATGCTTGATCTTATATTAAAAGGTATAACACCGTTTAACTTGATAAAAGGTACGATAATTACACTGTTGTTCGTAGCATTATACAACCGAATGCAGCCATGGGTGATGAAACAGATCGCTCAGCAGGCTTAAATAGATTAAACCGCAGTTCGGGATTCCCACTGCGGTTTTTTTATTGTTTATCGTAGGGGTATATCGGTTGGCTAGATGCCAAATCGGTTGTCGAAATTTAGCGAAATGCCTTTATTTTAGAATTTCGACTTAATTGAGTATCGTTACGACTTAATTAACTCTCATTTCCACCTAATCTTGTTCATTCAGACTTAATACTAAGATGAAGATACCCTCGCAGGTATTCTTCATCTTACGCTTTAGGAACCCTCTCCCTATTAAAAAAGATGCTCAAGCATCAGCTTGAACATCTTAAAATCAAACCATTCTTATAAAATAAACATACCTGCGATTGCACCGCTTAGTAAGTTAGCGATTGTAGCTGCGATTACAGCACGCATTCCAAGTCTTGCGATGTCTGGACGACGGCTAGGCGCCATTGCTCCAAGACCACCTAAAAGGATTGCGATCGATGAAAGGTTCGCGAAACCACATAGTGCGAAACTTACAACCGCTACCGTTTTCGGCATTAAGTCTGGAATTTGAGGTGCGAATGAAGAATAAGCAACGAACTCGTTCAATACGATCTTTTGACCGATAAACGTACCAGCTTTAACTGCTTCTTCCCAAGGTACACCAATTACAAATGCGATTGGAGCGAAAATATAACCTAGAATTTGTTGAAGTGTGATCTCATAACCGAACCAGCCACCGATACCGCCAAGGATACCGTTTACTAGAGCGATAAGTGCGATGAAAGCTAGTAACATTGCTCCAACGTTAAGTGCGATCTGAAGTCCATCTCCAGCACCTTTTGCTGCTGCGTCGATAACGTTTACTGTATCTTTGTCACGTTCTAATTTGATCTCACCCATAGTTTCAGGCTCTTCTGTTTCAGGAACAATGATTTTAGCAATCGCAAGTCCTGCAGGAGCACACATAAAGCTTGCTGCGATCAAGTACTCTAGAGGTACACCTAATAGGTAGTAACCAATTAATACAGAACCTGCTACTGATGCAAGTCCACCTACCATTACAGCAAAAAGTTCAGATTGAGTAAGACGGTTCATATATGGACGAATAACTAGAGGTGCTTCTGTCTGACCTAAGAAAATATTTGCAGTAGCACTCATTGATTCTGCTTTACTTGTTTTTAAAAGTTTAGATAAAGCTCCTCCTAAAATTCTTACCACCCATTGCATGATACCTAGATAGTAAAGAACGGAAATTAGAGAAGAGAAGAAAATAATAACGGTTAAAACTTGAAACGCAAAGATAAAGCCTTTTCCTTCTGCTGGAATCATACTTCCAAACAAGAAAGTGATCCCTTCGTTTGCGTAAGCAACAACGTTTGAAACTTTTTGTGAGACGCCTTGCAATGCTTTTTTCCCAGCATCCCATTTAAGAACGATCAATGCAAAAGCAACTTGAATTGCTAGTGCACCAATTACTGTTCTCCAATTAATCGCTTTCTTGTTTTGAGAAAGTAAGAATGCGATTACAAGAAGAACGAGCATACCACCTAATCCCCATAAAATTTGCATATTCGTACACCCCTTTTGTAATTTGGAAGAAAACGCTTACTATTAGCACGTTAGTTGTCAGACATCCAATGACTGACCCTTTTCTAATGTAACAAATTTCGACAAAAATGCAATCGTTTTTCAAAAAATTATATGCTAGATATTTTTCCCAATCGTACAGTCCTTATCCATGAAAAAAGCAGCTATCCATTTTTTGAATAGCTGCCTCTTAAAACATTCCGTTTTCTTCTATATGAGTGTATATATTTTTAACAAGTTCATCTGAGGTTTCTCCATGAACGATATCTCCGTTTACGAGAGCAAACATCGATTTGGCACAGTGTCCACAATAGCCTAGACACCCATACTCAATTACGTCTAGATCATAGTCTTTCTCAAGTTCTTCGAGCGCTTTTTGTGCACCACTTGCTAAATTACTTACACAAAACTCTATAATCGGTCTCATTTAATTCTTCACCTCTTGATGAATCCATCCTAACGGTTTCTATTGTTGTAGTCAATGTAAACACTCATTCTTCCTGTGTTTTTTCCATAAAAGAGTTGTGAAATTGTTGCAAAGTGCTATACTTAAACATGTCAAAAACGTGTAATCGTTTACTTATTTCGAGTTAAGGTTATTTACTTATATAAAGCATTCTAAAAACAGATAAGAATTGTCTTGAAAGAAAAGGGGAAATGACAAATGAAACACCTCGTTTTACTTGGCGGAGGATATGGAAATATGCGTGTTCTAAAGAGACTTCTTAATTCCTCAGACCTCCCTGAAAACATTCAGCTTACGCTTATTGATCGTGTGCCTTATCATTGTTTAAAGACTGAATACTACGCACTTGCTGCAGGTACGATATCTGACCATCATGTTCGTGTAACTTTTCCAGACCACCCACGTCTGAATATTAAATATGGCGAAGTTACTGCAATTGATGTAAAAGAAAAGAAAGTTCTATTAAAAGACCAAGATGCCGTTTCATATGATGATCTGGTTATCGGTCTAGGCTGTGAAGACAAATATCATAACGTTCCTGGTGCTGACCAATTTACGCTTAGCATCCAGACCATTGATAAGTCTCGTCAAACGTATCAAATTCTAAACAACTTGCATGCTAATGCGGTTGTTGCAGTAGTTGGCGCCGGTCTTTCAGGAGTTGAGTTGGCATCTGAACTTCGTGAGAGCCGTCCGGATCTTACGATTAAACTCTTTGACCGTGGCGATATGATTCTTTCCGCTTATAAGAAGAGACTAAGCAACTATGTACAAAACTGGTTTGTTGAACACGGTGTTGAAGTAATCAATAATTCCAATGTAACAAAAGTCGAAGAAGGTGCTCTTTATAATCACGATGAAAAGGTAGAGTGTGATGCTATCGTTTGGACCGCAGGGATACAACCGAGCCGAATCGTTCGTGATTTAGATGTAGAAAAAGACAGTCAAGGACGTGTTGTTCTTACTGAACATCATCACCTTCCAACTGAAGAGCATGTTTATGTGGTTGGAGATTGCGCGAGCCTCCCGTATGCACCAAGTGCACAATTAGCAGAGGAGCAAGCCGAACAGATTTCACAAGTTCTTTTGGCTCGTTGGAACGAGCAGCCTCTTCCTGAGATGAACGAGATCAAACTAAAAGGTGTTATGGGCTCTCTTGGTAAGAAGAGCGGATTTGGTACGATGGGTAGCACTGCTCTTATTGGAAGAGTTCCGCGTTTATTAAAATCAGGAATTCTATGGTTATATAAATATCAAGTATAAGAAAATCCCCATGCAAGTTGCATGGGGATTTTTTCTGTATTTTACCAATAATAAGGACGGAATCGACGAATTCGGTAAAACGGGAAACCAAATACTCCGAAGCCGGGAAAAAACGGCCCGACAAAAATGATACGGCTATTTCGATCAGCTTTCTCACCTGGCATGATCATATACATATTATCTTGATCATAGCTATGCAATTGACCGTGATATACATTCCCATCATTTAGTTCGATCGTAACCTTCTGCCCCATGTACTTTAGACAAAGATCATGATAATGATGGTGATGATGTCCTGCAAATGAGGAAGACTCATCTTTATGACTTTTACCTTTTAAAGGGTTCAACAATACAATTTGCCTCCTTTTTCTCTATACATCTTATTCTTAAGAGAAGTACAAGGCGTGTGTACAAACCCAAATTTTAAAAAATAGGCGCTTAACTTACAGCGCCATAGCCATTCTGTTCTATAATTGCATAGATTGTTTTTAGATTCGGATTACCTTCTGCTACTACCTCTCCATCAATCACGACAACAGGATAAAAAAGGTCTTCTTCTATAATTCTTTCTGAAAATGCCTGATCGATCTCATTTTCCGTATTTTCCATGTCTATATAAAGAACATGAAACACCAAGTTTGGAAATTTTCTTGAGATTGCTGCCTCTAGCCATTCAGCTGTTTCTTTTGCTGAAGGAAGATGAACACAGCTGGCACATTTCTGTTCAGCTCCGTATACTTTAATACTAAATGAGTTACTCATGAAGAATCACCTCAATGTATGCGCTTATTTGCTTTCATCATACCTTATTTATCATAAAAGAAAAAGGAGCAAATATCATGATGCTTGCTCATGGATTTTTTATTCCATATCCCGTATACTAAGAGTAAGTTCTTTTTAAGAAAGGAGCCTTGATTATTATGGCTGAAACTCAAAACTTAGAGATGCGTGAACAAGTTGAAGAAGTTCTTGATAAATTACGCCCATTCCTTCTTCGTGATGGAGGAGACGTGGAATTAGTGGATATTGAAGAAGGTGTAGTAAAAGTACGCCTTATGGGAGCGTGTGGTAGCTGCCCAAGTTCAACAATCACACTAAAAGCAGGTATCGAACGTGCACTTCTTGAAGAAGTTCCTGGTGTTGTTGAATTAGAACAAGTATTTTAATAAAACGCAAGAAGCCGCTCAATCAAGAGCGGCTTTTTTTTTTTGGCTGTTTTGCTTGTTGCTTTTTTGGAAGCCGTTGATTTCCTTTCCAGTTGCTTGCTTTCCGCGGGGCAGGCGGTAAGCCACATTCTTAACGTTTCACTCTTAAGTGTCTCACCTGTCTTGTTGCAGTGGCTAGCCCCTCGAGGTCAAAAGTTAAACGGTCAAGAAGGTAAAGTGCACCTTCTTAGCCCATTCACCTTTTGCTTGTCGGGGCTGAACGAGCCACTTCCACTTTTCGAACTGCCCAACTGTCCCGAAGGAGTCTCCCACCTTCCACTCCAATCAACTTTTCAATGAAGTCTAAAACAAAAATTCTTGAATATAAGACCACTTAAATTCAGAGGGATTTTCTAAGTTGTCTTCCTAGTACAGAAAAGGTCAAACTGCCTAGTCAATGCTAGTTGATTTGACCTTTTTGGGAGTTTAATGATGCAAACATGCAATGATTGGAGCGGAAAGTACTGACTCCTAGTATTAAAATGCTGAAGTGATGTTAAACAACGACAAGCATGGGGTGATGTGAACCCCATGAACCACCATTTGAAGATCTTTTCTACAGAGTGTTACCTTTGTTTTTCTATTCTCATCATTTGCAAGTTGATTGTAGCGCAAGGTTGCGAGACTCCTACGGGACGAGCGGTCAGGTGGAGACTCCTAATGGCGCAAAGCGTCAGGAGGCTCACCGTACGCCCCGTGGAAAGCGAGCAACCTGGAGCGAAAATTAACTACTTTCAAGAGCAGCAATGAATACTGAAAACTGCTTTTTTGAATTATGACATCAAACGAACAAGCAGTGCTTTTTGAGCGTGAAGACGGTTCTCAGCTTCGTGGAAAACAACTGAATGAGGACCATCAATAATTTCTGCCGTCACTTCTTCCTCTCGATGCGCAGGCAAACAGTGCATAAAGATATAATCACTCTTTGCATGTGACACAAGCTCTTGATTCACTTGATAACCTTTGAAATGTTCTAGACGCACCTCTGCCTCTGCTTCTTGCCCCATACTAGCCCAAACATCTGTGTAAATCACATCGCTATTTTTAACACCTTCAATCGGATCATGAGTTACCTCGACAACAGATCCGTGTTGTTTTGCAATCTTTTTTGCATAAGAAACAATCTTTTCCTTTGGATCGTAGTCTTTAGGACAAATTATCGTGCAATCCATCCCAACTTTCGCAGCGCCGATCATCAAAGAATGTGCGACATTATTTCCGTCACCGATATATGCTAACTTTTTCCCTTTGAATGATCCTTTATATTCTAAGATCGTAAGAAGATCTGCCAGTACTTGGCACGGATGAAAATCGTCCGTAAGTCCGTTGATTACAGGTATCGATCCGCTCTCTGCAAGCTCTTCAACCGTGGATTGATGAAACGTGCGTATCATTATCGCATCTAGATAACCAGACAAAACTTTTGCTGTATCTGAGATTGATTCTCCTCTGCCCATCTGAATATCACGAGTCGACAGATGGATGGCATGACCGCCGAGCTGCAGCATAGCAGCCTCGAACGACACTCGAGTACGAGTCGAAGATTTCTCGAAGATCATTCCTAAAATCTTTCCTTTTAATAAAGGTGGCGCAGATGGTCCTTGTTTCTTTAAGTCTTTTGCAAGATTTAATAAATCGATAATTTCAGATGTAGAATAATCCATCAACGTTAGGAAATTTTTCTGAGTTTCCGTTTGGCGAAGTGGGTGTACGATAGACATCAGATCAACACTTCCTTTCTCATTTTATTCGAGGTGCTTATGGCATCCAAATATGCGTTAGATGTTTCTTTCCTTGTAAGCACATGAATTCTTTCTAGAACGGCACGTTTAGCATTTTGGCTTTCACTATCATTCGAAAAGTTTATATATATGGCTTTGTTATCTGTTTTTAACCACTCATCAAATGTCAGGTCATTTGCTGTAAGTACGGAATAACCAAGCTCCTCCCAGCCTTTTGAAGCAGCTTCAGCGAGAGTTCCTTCCACAAAAATACTTCCTTCATGATTCCAAAGATCTGCTAATTGAAGGCTAGAGCCTTTTAAAGCCTTTACTAAAGCTCCATGAAAGTTAGCGTCCGTTCCAATCACTTCTCCGGTTGAGAGCATCGTCGGACTTAACACTGGGGTGACACCAGGCAGTTTTATGTTGGAGAAAACAGGTGCTTTCACGGTAACTTCTGGTTGGCCGTTATGCTCATCTTCAAGGTTCAACGATTTTAATGAGTGACTAAGAAGCAGTTGTGTTGCCTTCTGGACAAGGTTTACGTTCGTAATCTTACTCATGATCGGCGCTGTTCGAGAGGCTCTTGGATTCACTTCAATCACATATACCTTTTCACTCTTTATGGCGAACTGAACGTTAAACAATCCTTTATACCTTATGTTGCGTGCGATCTTTTCAGAGTAAGCGTTTATTTGATCAATTACAGAACTGGATAAAGATTGCGGAGGTGTAACAGTCAGACTGTCTCCCGAATGAACCCCGGTTCCTTCTAAATGTTCAAAAATGCCAGGAATGAATACATCGGTACCATCACTTAAAACGTCTACTTCCGCTTCTGTTCCTTCTAAGAATGTATCAATTAAAACGGGATAATTTACTTGTTCTTCGTTCAAATAACTGGTCAGTTCCCTATCAGAATAAAGCACCTTCATCCCGCTACCACCAATCACGTATGAAGGACGCAGGAGGATTGGAAACCCTAGTCGGCTTGCATATTGTTTAACTTCTTTTTCGCTCATTGCGGAGTGTCCTGGAACTTTAGGAATATTTAATGTGTCTAAAAATTGATAAAATCGATCTCTGTCCTCCATTTGATCTACCGTGTCTGCCGGACTTCCAAGAACAGAATACCCTGCCTCTTCTAACTCTTTAGCCAAATTAATCGATGTTTGACCGCCAAATTGCAGAATGACATCTGAAATGCCTTCAAACTCCAAAACGTGATGTATGTCTTCAAAAGTTAGAGATTCAAAATATAAAGAGTCAGATACTTCATAATCCGTGCTTACGGTCTCAGGATTATTGTTGATCAGTATCGCTTCATATCCACATGCACGAAGAGCAATTGCACTATGCACACAACAATAATCGAATTCAACACCTTGCCCGATTCGAATGGGACCGGACCCGATAACAGCGACCTTCTTCTTTGGATCAGGAATTCTATCGCTTTTCCCGCTCCAACTGGAATAAAAATAAGTTGTTTTTGCTTCAAACTCTGCTGCGCACGTATCCACCATCTTATACGTCGGCGTGATGTTCCATTCTACTCTTTTATGACGTACCTCTATTTCCGAAACAGACCAGATCTCTGATAAATATCGATCTGTAAAACCATGTTTTTTTGCCAACTGAAGCTGCTCTTTTTCTACTTGTTGCAGGCTCGTTTTTTGCAGAGTTTCATCCAAAGAGACCATACCTTGAAAAATGGATAAAAAGTAAGGTGTGATTTTAGTCCATTCATGAATTCTTTCTGAAGATACACCTCTTCGCAAAAGTTCCATTACAACGAAAAAGCGTCGGTCATCTGCTGAAACTACGAGGTCTACAAGTGTATCCTCGTCTAGAGCAGAAAGCTCTTTTAAATATATGCCGTTCGTTTTTAGTTCAAGTGAACGAATAGCCTTTTGAAAAGCAGAAGCCATGTTTCTCTCTAACGCCATCACTTCGCCAGTTGCTTTCATCTGAGTTCCTAGTTTTCGGTCAGCATGAGGAAACTTATCGAACGGCCATCTTGGCATTTTTACAGCTACATAATCTAGAGCTGGTTCGAAACTCGCAAAGGTCGTTCCGGTTACTGGATTCTTCAATTCATGCAGGTTATATCCGAGTGCAAGTTTGGCAGCAATCTTTGCGATCGGATATCCGGTTGCTTTTGAAGCTAAAGCAGAAGACCTGCTCACACGCGGATTCACTTCAATCAAATAATACTGAGAGTTATCTGGGTGAAGCGCGAACTGTATATTACATCCTCCCACGATTTCAAGCGCCGAGATGATGGTCAATGACGCCTTTCTTAATGATTGATATTCATCATCTGTTAACGTCTGACTAGGAGCTACTACTACAGAATCACCTGTATGAATACCCACAGGATCAACGTTTTCCATGTTGCAAACCGTGATACAAGTTCCGTTCTTGTCACGCATCACTTCATACTCAACCTCTTTGTAGCCTGCGATACTTTTTTCGATTAAACATTGATTGATCGGACTTGCCGATAGACCTTGTTTGACCAAAGTCGTCAGTTTCTCTTTCGTTGAAGCAATTCCTCCGCCAAACCCTCCAAGTGTATATGCTGGTCTAACAATCACTGGATAACCAGTCTCTTCGGCAAAATGGACCGCTTCATCTATTGAAGTAACAATCTCACTTTCTGGCACAGGTTCTCCAAGATGCTTCATCAAAGATCGAAACAGATCTCGGTCCTCTGCTTTTTGTATCGAGTTAATATCCGTACCTAGAAGCTGTACCTCATACTTTTTTAAGATTCCCTTCTCATGAAGGTCCATCGCCAAGTTAAGTCCTGTTTGACCACCAACTGTTGCTAGCAGTCCATCAGGCTTTTCTTTATGAATAATCTGTTCAGCATATTCTGCTGTTAGGGGTTCAAAGTATATAACGTCTGCAAACGTGTTGTCCGTCATGATCGTAGCAGGATTGTTGTTGATCAGGACCACTTCTATCCCTTCTTCTTTTAGTGCTTTACACGCTTGTGTGCCGGAATAGTCAAATTCTGCTGCCTGCCCGATTACGATCGGTCCTGATCCGATCACGAGCACTTTTTTGATGTCTTGTTGTTTAGGCATAACTTCTCACCTTCTCTGTATGTTGTACATCCTTAATAAAATGTCTAAAGATTTCTTTGTGTTCGTTCGGACCAGGTGCTGCTTCAGGGTGGAATTGTACACTCGCAACGTTGAATGAACGATGCCACAATCCCTCGACACTTCCATCGTTCACATTCTCAAACCATATATTGAACCCTGTTTGTGCTAAACTTTCTTTTTGGACCACATAGCTGTGATTTTGAGAACTCATTGATACTTTACCTGTCTTCAAGTTCATAACTGGCTGATTCGCACCTCTGTGACCAAATTTCAGCTTTCGCGTCTCACCACCGAACGCTAAAGCAAGAATCTGGTGACCGAGACAGATGCCTAATGTGTGATAGCGCTTCGCTAGATTTTTATATCGATGAAAATAGTTAGAGAATCTCATAGGGTCACCAGAACCGTTTGAAAATACAAGAGCATCTGGATTTAGTTTTTCAATATCGGCGACCTCTTGATCGAACGGAACGATTGTTACACTGCATCCTTCGTTAATGAGAGCATCAGCGATGGACTTTTTATATCCAAAATCAATCAAGACGATGTGCGTATCTCCTGAACCCGTCTTTTTAATGGATGTCGCAGGCCAATATTCTTCTAATTTAAAAGAATCTGGCAAGATGTCTGATACATGCATCACAGCAGGCAGTGATCCTTGTATTCGAATTTGTTGAATAAGAGATCTAGTATCTACATTTGTTAACGCAGGGATTTGATAGACGTTTAGCAAGTCAACGATAGATTGACGACCATCTTTAGCAGCAAATTCAAAGCACTCTGCCATCACGACTCCAGCCACTTGAATCTTTGTTGATTCCATACTCTTAGGATCAAATCCATAATTTCCGATAAAAGGATAAGAAAAAACGACGATCTGTCCTTGATAGGAAGGGTCAGTCAAAACTTGTTCGTACCCCGTCATTCCTGTATAAAATACAATTTCACCTGAACCAAAATGATGATCACTAATCCAATCACCTTCGAATGTGTGACTGTTAGATAGCGTTATACAGCCTTTCATGGAACTCCACTCCTTGTATAAAACTAATATATTATTGTATTTTTATTCACTTATGTGTAAAAAAATAGCACCTTTTTAGGTCACTTTTTCATACATATTGTTAAATGCTCTTTGAATCGTGTTTACAGCTACCGATAACTCTTCATCCGTAACATTTAACGGGGGTAGTAATCGAATAACATGCTTTCCCGCAGGAACGGTTAATAGACCTTGTTCTTCTAAGTTCGCTATTATATCGTCAGCTTCCTCACACTCCATGCCTATCAACAATCCTTCTCCTCTTATTTCTTTTACGGATGGAAATTTTATTAAGTGATGCTCTAGTTGCTCTTTAAAGTTCTTTCCTTTTCTAGCAACCTCGTTTAAGAACTCATCATTAAAGATGATATTTAATACACTTTGGCTGACTGCACAAGCGAGAGGATTACCACCAAACGTCGTTCCATGACTTCCTGGTCCAAACGCTTCGGCTAGTTTTATTTTACCTAACATAGCTCCGATCGGAAAACCGTTTCCTAATCCTTTGGCTAGTGTAACGATATCAGGGTCTAATCCGAAGTGTTCAAAAGCATATCTCTTTCCTGTTCTCCCGATACCCGTTTGCACTTCATCGATAATTAATAAAATATCGTTTTTCTCACAGATTTCTTGCACTTGTTTATAAAAACCTAGGTCAGCGATTTTGATACCGCCTTCTCCTTGAATGACTTCCATCATGATCGCAGCTGTGTCTTTATCTACCTGTTTCTTCAATTGCTCAATATCGTTCCAAGGCAGGTGTAGAAATGTAGATACGAGCGGTCCATACCCTTCTTTTATCTTTTGTTGACCAGTCGCCGACATGGAACCGAACGTTCGACCGTGAAAAGAATCGTTAAACGTAATGATCTTATTTTTCTTTGTAAATTTCTTAGCCAGCTTGATTGCAGCTTCGTTCGCTTCAGCTCCACTATTGCAAAAGAAAGCTAAATCCAGTTGTGTGTGCTTTATAAGCGTCATAGCGAGCAACTCTTGCTGTTGGATCTCAAAGAGATTGGAAGTATGCCAGATGCACTCGCTCTGTTTTTGAAGCGCTGCAATCACTTCAGGATGACAATGTCCTAGACTTGTTACGGCTATTCCGCTCGTGAAATCAAGATACTTTTTATTGTTTTGGTCAAATACATACGTTCCGTTTCCTTTTTGAAGTTGTATCTGTTTTCTTTTATAGGTTGGAAAAAGTGCACTCATGTGATCGGTACCTCCTTCAGTAATTCTGTACCAGACAGAGTTTGATCGGTGATTCGTACTTGCTTGATGTTTAGGTCCAGACATTTAATTGCTGCTTCAACCTTTGGTACCATGCCACCGCTTATGTGTCCTTCAACGATACTTTTCAGAATGTCAGTGATCGTTAAACATTCCATCCACTCTCCATTCACGGAAACACCGGGGGTATCTGTTACAAAACAGATTGATTCGGCAGATAATGCAGCTGCCGTTTCTCCTGCTGCAGTGTCTGCGTTAATGTTAACCGTTTCTCCAGATTCTGTTACACCTAAAGATGCTATGACTGGAACTTTGCCATCATCTAACACGTTTTGGATGATGTCTGTATTTACTTGCTGAACGTTTCCAACCCAGCCATAATTCTCTTTATCTAAAAAATCACAAGTGAGCAGGTAATCCTCTGCACCAGAAAGTCCTTGAGCTGCTATGCCTTCGTTATTTAATCTCTCTACAAGGTTTGCATTGGTAATGTCTTTTAACGCTGTCTTCACACAGGAAAGGGATTCTGTCCTTGTTACTCGGATGCCATTCTTCATTTCTAACGGCAATCCGAATTCTGACAGCTTTTTATTAATTTCTGGCCCTCCTCCGTGAACGATAACGATTTTTTCGCCTTGTTGAATCCTATTTTTAAGAGTTTCAAAAAAAACAGACTGTAAGTTAGCTAGCGTACTTCCTCCGATCTTCATAACATGAAACACAATACTCGCCTCCTCTTAAGTACGGTAACTTGCATTGATCTGAACATAATCATACGTAAGATCACATCCCCACGCTCTTCCACTTCCAAAACCTTCTGATAGTTCAACTGAAATATGAATCTCATGGCTTTTTAAGTAGGTACGAACTTTTTCCTCTGAAAATGGAACCGGCTCTCCATCTATTACAACTTCATGTTCACCGATTTGTATTTTTACGGCGTCCGGATTAAACAAAACACCACTATATCCAGCTGCAGCAAGAATTCTGCCCCAGTTGGCATCGCAGCCAAATACAGCGGTCTTCACTAACGGAGAGCCCACTACGGTTTTTGCTATGATTCTCGCATCTTTATCGGATGCTGCACCATTAACATGAACCTCGATCAGCTTGCTCGCACCTTCCCCATCCTTTGCGATAAGTTTGCCTAAATCTTCACAAACGAGTACGAGTGCATCTAAGAATAGTTGCCATTGGGGGTGATCTTTATTTAATTCTTCATTCTCACCCATTCCGTTTGCGAGCATAAGTACCATGTCGTTCGTCGATGTATCACCGTCCACAGTAATACAGTTAAACGTACGTTCTACGGCAAAAGACAAAGCGTCGTGAAGATCATCTTGTTGGACAGCTGCATCTGTCGTGATGAAACCTAGCATCGTAGCCATATTGGGGTGTATCATCCCTGATCCTTTTGCTGTGCCTGCAATCGTAATACTTTTATTATTAATTTTTAGCGAGTAAGCTGTATTCTTGGAGACAGTATCTGTCGTTAAAATGGATTGAGAAAAGTCGATCGAGCCTTTTAACTCAGAATCTAGGACTAAGCTTTCAATACCAGTTGATATTTTATCCATCGGCAGATGTTCACCGATTACCCCTGTTGAGGCAACTCCAACATAGTGGGAAGGGATATCCAGCTTTTCAGCGGTCTGCCTCTGCATGTGCTCTGCATCTTTCAAGCCTTTTTTTCCTGTACAAGCATTTGCGTTCCCAGAGTTCACGATGATCGCTTGAAGCTTCCCTTCTTGAGAGATGCTATTCTGAGTAACTTTTAGCGGAGCAGCCTGTACTTGGTTCGTTGTATAAACACCTGCCGCGTTTGCCGGAGTAATACTATACAACAATCCTAGATCGAGTTTTTTATGTTTCACTCCACAATGAATTCCACTTGCGTAGAATCCTCTTGGCGTCGCGATGTTAATACCTGTTATCTTCTGAATAGCCGCTTTTGTTGCCTGCATCTATCTTGCCTCCTCTAGTCAAGGGAACATTGGTGAAGCTTTTAATCCCTTCGTTTCATCCATTCCAAACATTACATTCATATTTTGCACAGCTTGACCTGCCGCTCCTTTTAATAGATTGTCAATACAAGAGATCACCGTGATTCGATTTGTTCGCTCATCGACGGCAAACGTTACATCACAAAAATTGGATCCGTATACTTGCTTTGTAAACAGATTGGCTTTTTCATTATGAACTCTGACGAAGAATTCACTGCCGTAATAAGATTCATAGATTTCTTTTACAGATCGTGAAGTAACTGGACCGGTGAGTTCCGCATACATCGTCGTCATGATGCCCCTTGTCATTGGAACGAGATGTGTGTTGAATGTAATCTTCGTTTCAATATCCGTACACGACTGTATCGTTTGCTCGATCTCTGGAATGTGCTGATGTTGATTGATCTTGTAGATACCGAGGCTATCATTTACTTGTGTAAAATGCGTTCCTTTGCCCGGAGTAGCACCCGCTCCGGAGATCCCGCTCTTTGCATCAATCACAAGTGAGGATGGATCGATCACTTTTTCTTTTAATAGCGGGAGAATACCTATAAGAGCTGCGGTGGGATAACATCCTGGGTTCGCGATCAGCTTCCCGTTTCGTACCTCTTCTCTCTTCCATTCTGTTAATCCGTATACCGCCTCATTCGCGAGGGATTGTGGAGGAGGTTCTTTTTTGTACCACGCTCGATAGGTGTCAGCATCTTTTATTCGAAAGTCTC
The DNA here is from genome assembly GCF_049537595.1 of Fictibacillus nanhaiensis. Classification (GTDB taxonomy): domain Bacteria; phylum Bacillota; class Bacilli; order Bacillales; family Fictibacillaceae; genus Fictibacillus; species Fictibacillus nanhaiensis_F. Next base: position 560,021 of record NZ_JBMULM010000001.1, on the reverse strand, counting down.
CTGCTAAATCAATGATTTTCAAGTTTTCATCAACTAGCATAGGGAGAAACTCTGACGAAACACCGCTGGGTGCGGAGGAAAACACGATATCTAATCCATCACTGGGCAGTTTTTTCAGCGATCTTAGCTTCTGATCATGAACATGAGACAGATGCTGAATTTCTTCTGAAAGCTCTTTACCCGCTCTAGAGGATGAATAGAGAACAACTTCGGTTATCTCCGTATGTGCAGATAGCAACCGGAATAGTTCCATACCACCATATCCGGTTACACCTATAATTCCTGCTCTCATTCCATCACTCCTTAAATAAGTTATGGTTCATTATAGGACTGTATAAAAATTAATTCAATAGTATATTTATAAATAATTTAATTTTAATAAAAAAACTGACTTTTCCGGTACACGAAGATACCACTAAAGTCAGTCTTTAAAAATTTTTCTATTGTCTTAAGAATCCACCTTCTGAATGGATGATCTGTCCGGTTATCCACTCTGCTTCGGGCGTTGTTAAAAATGCGACTAACCTTGCCGCATCTTCTGGTTTCCCGATCCTTCCACCAGGAAACTTTGGAAGAAGAACTTTTTCTAATTCTGGATTGATCCAGCCTGTATCTGTAGGGCCAGGGTTCACTGCATTAACAGTGATTCCTTTATGTCCGATTTCAGCAGCAAGGGAAATCGTTAACGAATCAACCGCTCCTTTTGTAGCAGCATACGCTAATTCACCGAGCATCGGACCTTTCGACTGGCCGGATGTTAGATGAACGATGCTGCCTCTGTTCCCTGTAAAACGCTTGGCAAACTCTATACTTAGTAGAGTTGTTGCACGAATGTTGATCGCATAATGAGCATCTAAAATCGCACTAGTCGTATCTTCCCAGTTGTGATTCTGTGACATACAGGCATTGTTTATAAGAATGCTTGGTACACCTAATTCTCTTTCAACTTTTTCTAGAAGTTTTGGGATATGTTCTGAAACGCTAAGGTCAATCTCTTCATACAGAGATTTCACTCCTAGATCTTTTAATTTTTCTACAAGCAGCTCCGGGTCATTTGTATGATCACCTGTGTGCATCGTCGTGTCATATGTCCCCCATGTCGTAAAGAATATGTTAGCTCCCCTACTTGCAAGCTCAACACATACAGCTGCGCCAATTCCGTTTATTCGGCTCGCTCCCGTAACGATGGCTGTTCTTCCTTCTAAAGAACGATACATCTTGTACCTCCTTATGTAACAGGCGTTTCTGCGCCTTTTCCATTCAATATATTGCTTATGTTTCTGCAAGCAAGTTCAGCCATCTTCATCCTTGTTTCAACACTTGCACTTCCGATGTGAGGAAGTGCTACTACTTGGTTCATCGACAGAAGAGGGTGATCGACATCAATCGGCTCTTGCTGAAATACATCAAGCCCTGCACCAGCGATTTCTTTGTTATGTAAGGCTTCAATAAGGGCAGATTCATCAACTGTCGCACCTCTGCCTGCATTAATGAAGATCGCGCTATCCTTCATGCTCTGAAACGCTTCTCGGTTAAACATCCCTTTTGTCTCAGGTGTTAATGGTGCAAGAGACACGACAAAATCTGATTGCTTTAAAAGCTCATGAAATTCTTTGTATTCAGCATCTAGCGAAATTTCTGCATGAGGCTTACGGTTTCGATTATGATATAGAATCTCCATATCAAAGCCCTTTGCTCGTCTCGCTACAGCTTCACCGATCCTACCCATTCCAACGATTCCGATTGTTTTGTGATGTACATCTGCTCCAGCAAGCAATAAAGGTCCCCAGCTGTTCCACTTTCCTTCTTTTACATAATTCGCTGATTCAACGACTCTGCGAGCTGTCGCAAGAATTAAAGAAAATGCTAAATCCGCCGTTGAATCGGTTAATACATCTGGTGTGTTACAAACCGTTATCCCCTTTTGCTTGGCAGCTGCGACATCAATGTTGTCATAGCCTACAGCTAGGTTAGCGATTACTTTTAGTGAAGAGGCTCCATCCAATACTTCACTATCAATTTTGTCTGAAAGCATCGTGAGCATTCCATCTGCTTTTTTGATTTCGGAAAGAAGCACTTCCCGTGGTACAGCCTCTTCTTCATGAGGCCACATGTTGATCTGTGCGACCTGCTCCAATTGAGTTAAAGTTTCTTTAGGTAATTTTCGTGTTATAAAAACATAAAGTTTTTGCATACGCTTTCACTCCTTGCTTGCTATTTTCTCATGGTAAAGTCAGAAAATAAAGCAATGGTACTTATGCTGGTAATATTCTTGTACAATATATCTAAAAAGAATTTTGCTTTTCTTTTTCACTTCCTCTGCAAGTTGATTGGAGCGCAAGGTTGCCAACTCCTATGGGACGAGCGGTCAGGCCGAAATGTGGAAGTGGCTCGTTCAGCCCCGACAAGCAAAAGTTAAATGGACTAGGAAGGCGCACTTTGCCTTCTTGACCATTCAACTTTTGACCTCGAGGGGCTAGCCACTGCAACTAGACAGGTGGAGACACTTAATGGCGCAAAGCGGCAAGTGGCTCACCGTTCGCCCCATGGAAAGCGAGCAACCTGGAGCGGAAATCAACTACTTTCAAAGCCAACTCTGTAGACGAAAACAACAAAAAAAGAGGTATAACTCAAAATCTTACTTTTTGAGCCACCTCTTTCTTTAGATCATTGGAACGAGCCAATCGACCATTGGGATATTTAACTCTTGGACCGGAAGACCGATCGATCTGTAAAAGCTTTTTAAGAAATATTCATTTTGCTTTTCATACGAGATTAAGTCAGTAAAGCGGCGTACATATAGTTCTTTTCCAATATCTCTCTCATTATTATAATGTTCATCAACTGTATCAAAGTACTGTGAAGGAAAAAGGAGCCTGCCATAAAGAAGTCTCCAAGCTCCCTTGGATAATGGCTTAACTTTTTCATAATCATCGATCAACTGCAGCACTTCATGACTTCTGAATTCTGGCTGATAGATCTTTTCTCTGATACATTCCGCAAGATCTCTCATCGGACTATCGATCACCCAGCCAACAGGCAGCTTAACAAAACTGTTAGACGTACGAATCCATGACCGCTCGCTGAATCGATCGTAACAGATGGCAGCAGAACCTATTCCTTTAGGTCCTCTCTCTAGTTGGTAATCTGTAATATATTGAATCGCATTTTCAGCCATTCCCTCATAATAAGGAAATGTCGTCAAAAACAATTGATCAAAATCGTTCTTTTGTTTTCTCGCCGAAATTTCTGCATAACGGTTATGCATCTCATCCATTCGATTGATCCATAATAACGGCCATTGTCCGTATGCGATTTGTTCAACTGGATAATATTGTTCTAAGCCTTTTCCTCGCTTATGAAACTCTGCAAGCTCAGAGCCCATTTCACTACTACGATGCTCTCCTTTTTTCGGTTCCACTTTAAAGATGATTACAGACTCTCCATCAACATAAGCACTAGGCATATTAGTGATCGTTGGCTGTAGAACGGGAATGTTCTCCTCTCCTCGTTGCTGCAGATAATCACTGATATACATCATTTCTTGCAGTTTTTCATAAGACATCTGCTGCTGTGGTATCACGATGTATTGGTTTCCTTTGCAATAGAAGGTCCGATAACCCGATTCAGATCTTCTGTCTTCACAAACTAGTTGATAATGATGAAATATATCTCTTTCAAACAAAGCCGATCCCCCCACCCCTTCAGCTTTCCAGCGGCAGATCATCTCTTTTAGATCAAACTTGAGCACACCACCGCATGATTGGATACAACATTGTATGCCCATATAGGCGAAGTGGTTAGTACTTTTTATAAATTCATAACTTTACTATGAAAACATATACTATACAAAGCTAAGGAGACTAACAGAGAAAAGGAGTACAAGGATGCCAAATAAAAAAGTGGAAAAAGTCGAAGAAACTGCACGCAAACAGCTGAACGAACGGGGCGTTACGGTAAACGATATCGCTGAACTTGTTTATTTTCTCCAAGTCCCCTACCATCCTGACCTAAAAATGGATGTATGTAGAGAAAACGTTGAAAGAGTCATCGCAAAACGTGAAGTTCAGAATGCCATTCTCACAGGTATTGCACTTGATGTATTAGCGGAACAGAAAAAACTTGAACAGCCGCTTCAAGAAATATTGGCTCGCGATGAAAGTCTTTATGGGATTGATGAAGTGATCGCACTCTCAATAGTGAATATATATGGCTCGATTGGTTTTACTAACTACGGATTCATCGATAAACAAAAACCAGGAATCTTAGAGAAACTTAACGATAAGTCTACAGGCATGGTCCACACCTTCTTAGATGACATCGTCGGTGCTATTGCAGCAGCAGCATCGAGCAGATTAGCACATCGTGCAGCAAATGAAGAATAAAAATAAGGCTTAAGAACAAGAGAACTCTCTTAGACTTAAGCCTTTTTTATTTTCTATTAAATTGTTGTTGCTAAATAGTCCCCACGGGGGGAAGCAATACCCTGAAACTAAAAGCTGCATAAGTTCTTATTTATTAGTAAGTGATTCAATTATTTGGCTTCCTTGGCAAGTTGGTTGAAGTGCAAGGTGCGTACCTGCTACCTGATAAGCTTCTGAGGAAGCAAACTGCGTAAGTATCAGCTAGTAGACGCAGGGGCAAGGATGCTTCCTAGAAGCGGGACAGGTGAGACTCCTAAGGGCGCATAGCGGCAAGGGGCTCACCGCCTGCCCCGCGGAAAGCGAGCATCCTGAAACGGAAATCAACCACTTTCAAGAATCAGCTTACTTGATCTCCCACTCGTCCAATCCATTAACCGTATACGTAGGATGCACATCAATTTCTTCAAGATGTTTCTTTGTTGTAACTCCTGTGTGAACAAGCAGCGTATCGATCCCGGCACGAATACCAGCTAAGATATCTGTCTGGTAGTTGTCCCCGATCATGAGTGTTTCTTCTTTTTTCGTTCCGAGTGTTTCTAACGCCATCTCCATGATGATGGACTCAGGCTTACCGATAAACGTTGGTTCTGTTTGCGTAGAAACAGTAATAACAGAAGTCAGTGAGCCGTTTCCTGGCAGAAGTCCTCTTTCCGTTGGAAGAGCGATATCACCGTTTGTTGAGATAAAAGTCGCTCCGTTACGGACTGCAAGGCATGCTTTTGCTAACTTTTCATAGGTGATCGAGCGATCGATTCCGATCACAACAAAATCAGGATTCTCTTCTACTAGTTCCAGCCCTTGTTCTTGAAGCGCTTCTCTAATTCCATCCTCACCGATACAATAGACTGTCGCATTTTTCTTTTGTTTTTGTTCAGCAATATAATTGGCTGTTGCCATACTCGTCGTATACACATGCTCAGCAGATGCTGGGATATCAAATCCTGCAAGCACATCTGCCACTTGTTTTTTTGTTTTAGAAGAATTGTTTGTGACAAACAAATAGGGAAGGTTTTTTTCGTTTAATTTTTTTACAAAATCAACGGCCTCAATAATTCGTTCTGTACCACGATACATCGTTCCGTCTAAATCAATCAAGAATCCTTTATATGCCTTCATCATACTCTCTCCTTTTATGTACCTTCTCATTTTACCCACTTCAAAAAAAAACACACCTGAAGCGTTTAGACTTCAGATGTTTGCTTTTCTTCTTTTATCACATAGCAGCAATAATCTCCGCCTTTTGCCATGCACGTCTTTCGCTCAACAGCGTCTGTTTGAAGCATGCGCTTAAAGAGTGAAAGCTCGCAGGAGCAGGCTTGCTGATATTCATTAGCAACCTTCGCGATCGGACAGTTGTACTCTGTTAATACATAGGTATCAGGGTCTTCTCCTCTTTCCCAGTCTACCATGTAACCTGCTTCATTCTGAATATTAGCCAGTTCATTTACTTTTTGTTCAAACTCTGTGAGTGTGTTCATTCGATCTTTGTATCTATCCTGCAGACGATTTTCACGTCGTTTAAATAATTCATCGATTGTTTCTGTACCACTCACTTCTTCTATATCTTTCAAAAAATCAACGGTAAGTCCTGAATAGTTTCGTGGAAATTGTTCGTCACCGCTTGCTGTAAGATGATAAAAATGGATTGGTCTTCCCATAGCCTGTCGTACAAGAGTCGTTTCAATCACATGGTCACGTTCTAATGTGTTGAGATGACGACGAACAGCCATTTCGGTTATTCCGAGGGATTTTGCCATTTCCGTAACAGTCATCCTCTTATTTCTTTTTAAAAGATAGATGATCTCATCACGGGTTGAGGTGTGATTCTTCATGGTCATCACCATCCTTTGTCACCATTTTATCGTAAATAAGGGTAAACGTACATTTTTAAATATAAATGTATAAAAACTCTTTTATCCTTATTCAGGTAAAAATGCGGAAACTGGCCCCAACTCTTCTTCTAGGTACCTTTTAACGTGTAACGGGAATGCTGAGAGTTCTTTCTCTTTTGATGAGATGGTATCAAATATGACTTTACTATCAGCAGAAGTGTAATCTTGAACAAGTGATTTACGTAGGTTCACCACTTCTTTCAGTGATACTGCTTCATCGTTCGGAATTACTTTTTCATCAATTAGGATATCAAGAATGTCTTCAAAGCTTCCAGGATCGCGCATGATAAATCCATCAATAATCATGTTTCCAACGTCCATCATCGATTCGATCAACATATGTCCGATTCTTTCCACCACAAGTGTTTCGAGTTTATTTGCAGGAGTGGATAACTCCTTAAACGTACGAATTAATTCGTCCATATACACTAAATGTTCATTGATTTTCTTTCGATCAACAAAATACATAGTCATCACCTTTTGTAAGTTTCTCAAGTAAAGTGTAACATAAAGTAAGAACAATCATATGGACTCAAAATTTAATTTTTACTTAATACGAAGGAGGAACAAAATGAACGAGGAAACATTTTTCTTATATGATGATAAAGAAACAACAGAAACGCGCTTTGTAAGCTTTATGGGACGTAATACTCGCTTTGATCTTGCCATCACGAAAACAACCAGACATTACGGAAAGTCATTAGTACTGAACATGTTAGGTAGTACATATGCCATCATCGGTCAAGATGACCTAGAAGAAGAAGGCTATTTGGAACACGCGTTTAATCTAACTGAAGAAGACGCGATGGAGCTTCGTGAATTTTTAGCTGAAGTTGTTTAAGATGTAATCAAAATGTACCAAAAAAGAATCATACTTTCTTGGAGACACTTTAGATAAGGATACTTTCTTATCCTAAAATGGCCGAAGAGAGGATGGTTTTTTTGTTCGAAAAAGAAAAAGAACAATATACCGATTTTTCGAATGTAGAGACTGGTCGTAATTACGTACTTCCTGAGGATTTGCCTGAAGGTCCATATGGCTCACCTATCAAAAGAGCTTTAGGTAAATCGACTCCTTGGAGAGAAGAACAGCGTTATTATAGCGCCTTTAACTATGAAAACAAAACCCTTCATGAAGGTCTGGAAAGACAAGATCCTGGTGCTCATCCTACACACGATGATCCAGAATATCATACGGAAAAACCTTATGAAGATTCTCGAGGCTCATAAGGCAACTTGGCCTAGTCTGTACTAGCTTGCATGCCAGCCGATCATTGCTAAAGAAAAAGAAAAACCCCTGAATTTCTCAGGGGTTAACTTTTTTGACTACAAAATACGGACAACCGAAATTACAATATTCGTAAATGTATTCCGGCAATGTGCTGATCTTCGTATCAAACGTAGCCTTTTCATGATTGTCTTCAAAGAACCCACGAAGTCGAAGCTGTTCGTAACCGAGATCACCAACAATATAATCGTATTTATGTAAGATTTCACTATAGCGCGCTTTAAATTGTTCCTCGTTAAAGGCTTCTTTTACATCTTCAATCACTTCATAGGAATAATTACCAACTGTAATCAAAAATGCTTCACCTCGTTTCCTGATACTTATTTTACCATGCTTGTGCTATTTACAGCCAACAATTTCTTCGTAAAAGATCTTCTACTTTAAGGCACTCTATAGAATAAGGAGGTGAAACACCTGTGAAAAAACTAGGAATGTTTTTTTTGATCGGCTTGATGCTTGCTGGATGTGGCGGCGGTGATCAAAAGAAGATGGGGCAAGAATATAAATTTTCTAAAACGAATGTAAAAGATGAGAATCGAATTGGCAACAACATGAATTATGGGGACTTTGGATATATGCGTCATATGTCAGGGGACAAAGTAAAAACAGGAAATGCGGTTCCATACTTAAATCGTCAGAAGCTTGCCGATATGATCTCTGATATGGTTCTACAATTACCTAATATTAAAGATGTCGGTACATTAGTTACAGATGAAGAAGTTTTGATCGGCTACAAGACAACAAACAAGGACCGAAATGCAGCTGCTGATCAAGTAAAGATGACTGGTTTCTCTGTTGTTCCAAGATATTATCATGTGTATGTATCAGATGAAAAAGGAATGATCGATAAGATCGAACAATATCAATCCTTGAACAATGATACCGAACAGATCGAAGGAATCATGGACCAGTTGATCCTACAAATGAAAAAAGCGCCTCAAGGCAAGAAATGGAACTACGGGGAAAATGAAAACGGTGAGATGAACGGCGAAACGAACAATATGCGTGGAGAAATGGAAGGCAAATAAAAAACCAGAAGCAGATCATTGCTTCTGGCTTTCCTTTTTATTTAGCTGTTTTGGGCAGCAGCGTTTACTTGCTCATCAGCATGGTAGGAAGAACGCACGAGTGGTCCTGACTCACAATGCTTGAATCCTTTAGAGAACGCGATATCACGCAATTCTTTAAACTCATCTGGTGTATAATATTTTTGTACTTTTAGATGCTTCTTAGTAGGTTGTAGATATTGTCCGATCGTCATGATATCAACGTTATTTGCACGTAGATCATCCATCGTTTCTACAATTTCTTCCCACGTCTCTCCTAACCCAATCATCAGACTGGATTTTGTAGGAATGTTAGCATTCATTTCTTTTGCACGACGTAAAAATTCCATCGTTCGATCATACGTTGCACGTGCACGAACTCTTGGAGAAAGACGGCGCACCGTTTCAATATTGTGGTTCATAATATCTGGTTTTGCATCCATCAATGTTTTCAGTGCATCAAAGTCACCTAACATGTCAGATGGAAGAACTTCAATCGAACAGAACGGATTACGAGCACGTACAGAACGAACAGTTTCTGCGAATACATGAGCACCGCCATCTTTAAGGTCATCACGCGCAACCGCTGTGATTACGACGTGTTTCAGACCCATTTGCTCAACAGATTCTGCAACACGTTCTGGCTCTTGAAGATCAAGTTCTGTTGGTAGTCCTGTTTTTACTGCACAAAAACGACAAGCACGTGTACAAATATCTCCAAGGATCATAAAAGTCGCTGTTTTTCTTACAGCCCAGCATTCATGAATGTTCGGACACTTTGCTTCTTCACATACGGTATGTAGCTTTTTCTCACGCATCATCTTTTTGAGTTCTTTATAATTTTCATTCGTATTTAACTTTATTTTTAACCACTCGGGTTTACGTACGTATTCTTCTTTCTTTGCCATCATCATCACCCCAGATTTTCTTGGTCTTTCGTATAATGAACGTTCGTATTTTAGTTTCTACTTAAACATTATTGTCCCATCAATACTCTACCATACGACAGGGCAAAATTCCAAACAAGAGTTTTTTCCAACATTTTTCCTTCATGTTTTTTTATAACTTCAACAAACTATAGATAAATGAAAGAAAGGAGTGGATTGGGACGTATGAGGAAATTTACAGTCCTGTTCCTCACTCTGACAGCCCTTCTAATAACCTTTCTTCCGGAAAGCAGGAGTACGGCAGCAGAGCGATTTACGAAAGAAGATGTGGAAAGGCTTAGCCTCTATAAAAAAATGGAATCCGTAACTCTCATTCCATGGCACTACTTTGCAGGGGTAGACCAATATGAAAGAAGCGTAAGAAAAGCGAGAAGAGATCTACCTGCCAGAAAAGGATTAGTCGGCATTTACTTTTCTCCCTTACAATGGTCTGGACCAATAAACACAACTATGGATGATACAAATCCTGAACGTATCTCAATGTTTGGAGGCATCGGAAAAGACGGTAACAACGACGGAATTGCTGATCGAAACAATGATGAAGACATTCTGTTTACATTCAGTGAGATCATAAAGAAGCATGGACATGATATAGAAAATTTCAGAATCGGCCTTTGGAGCTATTACCAGCGAGATAAAGCCGTAGATATTATTATGGAAAACGCTAAGATCTATGAGACGTATGGAACGGTTTCTTTAGACAAACACAGCTTTATCGTTCCATTAAGATCCAACTATAGTTACAGAAGCACATGGGGTGACAGACGTGGGTTTGGTGGATTACGTATCCATGAAGGCACAGATATATTTGCGAATTACGGTGTTCCGGTAAAAGCTGTTTCTTACGGTATAGTTGAGATTAAAGGTTGGAACCGTTTTGGTGGATGGAGAATTGGTGTCCGTGATATCAATAATGTGTATCATTATTACGCCCATTTAGGGAGCTTCAATAAAGCAATTGAAAAAGGTACAATCGTCGAACCTGGGATGGTGCTTGGATACGTGGGAAGTTCAGGATACGGTCCTCCTGGAACTTCCGGGAAATTCCCCCCTCATCTGCATTTTGGGATGTACCGTGACAACGGATATACAGAATGGGCATTCGACCCATACCCTTATTTAAAGGCATGGGAACGTCAGGAGCGTCTTAGCAACAGGCGAAGATAAAGAAAGTAAAAAAAGAAGCTTTAGGGCTTCTTTTTCATATGGCGCTCGTATTTTTCATATGGCGCTCGTATTTTTCATATGGCGCTCGTATTTTTCATATGGCGCTCGTATTTTTCATATGGCGCTCGTAAATCTCGAGCCTTGCTCTGATTTACGAGCGCCATCATAAGAAAAAGCTAATTCTTCAACAGAAGAATCAGCTTCACTCTTTATTTCTTTCTCGAAACACGAACCACGTTTGCAATACTTGCAAGGAGGCCGCCCCATAAGATCACCATGCCAATCACCATCATTGTAATCGCACTGCCTGTCATATTAGCTGACCTCCTTTTTTTCTACTGCCACTTCAGATTTCCACTTCACTAGACCGAGTACGATGCCGAGTACGATTACGCCAACTGCAACTGCTACACCATACGTAAGGATTAATTCTGTAGGATAACCTTCATAGTTTTCTTTTAGGTTCTGTCTAATGTTATCAAACATCATGTAGCCAAGAAGAATTGGTGTGATCACACCTAGACAAACTTTCCACCATAATCCTGTTCTTAAGTCAGATATAGCGTTCGCATGGTTTTGAAGTCCAGCCAATTGTCTTACGAACCAAGCAACAATGACTACTTCTACAAGACCTGCTAATGTGATACCGAAGTTGTTGATGAAGTAATCCACGATATCAAGCATGTACAGTCCGCCTTTTGTAGCGAAAAGTAATGAGATAACAGATGCTACTCCTCCACCCATCAAAACGGCTTTTGTTCTTGAGATTCCAAATTTATCTTGTAATGCTGCCACATACGTTTCAACAATCGAGATCAACGATGTCATTCCAGCGAATACAAGGGTTAAGAAGAACATGGTTCCAAAGAAGGCATTTCCGCCTGGGAACTCGTTGATGATGGCTGGGAATACTTCAAACGCTAGTCCGATTCCGCCTTTTACAACTTCATCAACTGGCAGACCTTGTTGCATCGCCATGAATCCTAATGCAGCGAATACACCAATTCCTGCTAGTAGTTCAAAACCTGAGTTTGCGAAACCAGTAATAAACGCATTATTGTTAATATCTGATTTCTTAGGCAGATAGCTCGAATAAGTAACCATGATTGCAAATGCGATAGATAAAGAAAAGAAAATCTGACCGTAAGCTGCTACCCATACCTTACCGTTACTGATCATGCTCCAATCAGGAGTAAAGAACGTGTTCAAACCTTGAGCTGCACCATCAAGGGTTACGGCACGAATTACGATTAACGTAAACATAATAACTAAAGCTGGGATGAAAATTTTATTAAAACGCTCGATTCCTTTTGAAACACCCTTATAAAGAACAAGAAGCGTCACGACCCAAACGATTAGAAGTGCGATTAAAATCCCTGGTACGATACCACCCATATCACCAGGTGTCTTACTTAATTGAAGAACCTCTCCATAAAAGAAGTCTGAAGGCTTGTCTCCCCAAGTTAAGTTTAATGAATAGATGGAGTACTTAATCGCCCAAGCGATGATTACCGCGTAATAAGTGGAAATAACAAACGCTACAAATACTTGCCACCATCCTAGCCATTCCGCTTTTTTGTGTAGACGGAAATAAGAAAGTGGAGCAGAGCCACGGTACTTATGACCTAACGTAAATTCTAGAATCAGTAAGGGAATCCCTGCCGTTAAAAGTGCTATTAGATATGGAATGAAGAATGCTCCCCCACCGTTCTCATAAGCAACGGCTGGAAATCTCCAGATATTGCCTAGGCCGATAGCTGAGCCGACCGCTGCTAATATAAACCCATAGCGGCTTCCCCATTGCTGCCTATTTTCCATTGTTGTATCCCCCTTTTTTTGAAGTCGAAAAGTTTACAATTATTACTTTTTTCTGATAATTCTGTGTTCAGTATATTACAAAACATCATAACCGTCAAAATGTTTTTAGTTATTTTGTCGGAATAAGGGGGAAAAAGTCGTATAAATATAAGAAAAAGTGCCTGGTTAACTACCAGACACTTTCAAGTTAAGCGTGATAAGATTGATCACTCATGCTATTTTTACTAGAAACTTTTTTAATGATGATGAGTGCCAAGATAAAGATAACCGTAGATGCAAGAAGGCCTATCCAAACACTTTCTGTTAATCCGAGTGCAAGATACCCTACAGCAGATACTCCAGCTGCCACAAGGCTGTATGGAAGCTGGGTCAAGACGTGATCAATGTGATGACTTCCTGCTCCTGTTGAAGAAAGGATTGTAGTATCTGATATTGGGGAACAATGGTCACCAAAAACAGAGCCTGCAAGTACTGCAGCAAGAACTGGAAGCATTAACTCAATATTCGTTGATGCTGAAATTTCTGCTGCGATCGGAAGCATGACACCAAACGTTCCCCATGAAGTTCCTGTCGCAAAAGCCATTAACCCTGACAGTACAAAAAGAACAAATGGCAGATAAGCTAAATTCATATGCTGATCAACTAGTCCTGCAAGATAGGTCCCAGTTCCTAAGCTATCGATGATAGAGATGATCGTCCAAGCAAAAAGCAAGATCGTAACAGCACCGAGCATAGATTGAATACCGCGTCCCAGTCCTTTTCCTAATGAGGCAGCCCCCATCTTCTTAGGTAGGAAGAACAATATAGCTGAAGCTAAACCTAGCAACCCACCATATACTAATGATTTTGGTACATCTGTATTTTCAAAAATAGATAAAAGTGTGATGGCCGTTGGTTCTTCTAGCCCTTTCACGTTTTGAATACCTGTATAGATCATGAATCCAACCGTTGAAACAATCAATATCACGATTGGCCATACAAGGTCTCCCACTTTTCCTTTGTCACTTTCTGCGAGCTTGATTCCTTCTCCGATTGCAGCTTTTTTATCTGGAGCAATCACTTCTCCTGTTGCAAGAGCTGTTTCTTCATGCTTTTTCATCGGTCCAAAATCAAGTTGGAAATACGCAACGAAAAATACAAGAACCAGTGCAAACACTGCATAAAAATTCATAGGAATCATTTGAATGAATGCACTAAACGCAGACATATTTGTGATCTCATGTGTAGCAAAAATCGTTCCGATAATACCGATGATGTACGCTCCCCAACTTGAAACAGGCGAGATCACACAGACTGGTGCAGCCGTTGAATCAAGATAATAAGCGAGTTTCGCACGTGAGATGCGGTGTCGATCTGTGATCGGTCTGCTTACATTTCCAACTGCTAAAGAATTAAAATAATCATCAATAAAAATGACGAGTCCAAACACAACTGTTAACAGCTGAGCACCTCTTCTCGTTTTTACTCTCGAGATCGCCCACTCACCAAAAGCACGGCTTCCTCCTGCTAACGAGATAATGCTTGTCATCATTCCTAAGATTAATAAGAACAGAAGAATATACACATTCCACTCATTTAACGCACCATCTGAAATAAAGTGCCCTTTAACAATCGTACCAATTTCTTTCAGTGTTGCTCCAATACTAAAATCATGAAGCAATAATGCTCCCGCTATGATTCCAGCTCCTAGCGAGACTAACACTCTGCGCGTTAGAACCACCATTAAGATTGCCAATACAGGTGGTATTAAAGAATAAATCGAATTCTCAAATTCCATGATGTTCCTCCTTCTTTTCATTTAGCCATCGATATTGAGGAGTTCTTACAGGACGTTGAGGAAAAAAGGACAAAATAAAAAGCGATCAATAGACAAGGAAATAACCCGCTATCAATCACTTAAGTAATTTATGGTTTTCCTCATCGATCAGTAGTCCTCCACTGCTTTTAGTTTCAAAACAGTGACAGTTTTACACTTATTTAGTGTAAACCCAGCAAAAGTGAACAGACAGTTACCTTTTGCTTCGGCGGAAGTTCCTTTCCTTTTTCTTCACAGACGTCACTCTCTGAAAAAGTACTTATAAAATCCGCTCCTCTACCCCATCGGTGATAGGCTTAAAGACATATAAAATTTTTAATTCAATACTAATTATAACAAACAGAAACGAATGGTCAACCTAAACAGGATTTGTTAAATGAAGGAAATACATTTATTCTGTTGCTTCACCCTCACCCGTTTCTTCTGTGGAGCTATCCTCAGAAGGCTCCAATTCATCATGAGAGTCTTTTTCTTTTAAATCTGGGGTAATGGGTACAGTTGGTTGAATCGGATCACCTGATTGATTGTAATAGACCGGAACCTCACCTTTTATAAACTGAGCGGTTATTTTTATCGGTCGTTTCACTACTGTTGTTTCTGTTGCGAAAGGAATAACAATTCTCGTTTTAACTGTAACCACGATATCAATATTGATCCACGTATTATTGATCCCTGAATTCTCTATTCTTTCCTCGATGTCTGTGTTCGCTTCACCAATCAGCATAAATTTAATCGGAATCTTAGGACCTAAGTTCGCTAAGAGTGAATTTCTCGTTGCTTGCCCTAGTGGTATTTCCATAATTACGCCCGGTTCATTCTTATAAGCCGTTATCCCTAACTCATCATTGGTGATCACTTCATGTGCTTTACCTTCTTCAATTTCCTTCAAGTATTTTTGAACGACTTTTTGTGACTGGTTCGCAACCTGGTTGACAACACTTTGATTGATTCCAGCAAAGACGACATTTCCTTCTGTATCCGTTTTATATTCGATGATGTCATTCATTTCTGAAGGTCCTAATATTTCATTGTCGATCGCTTCACTTATGGCAAGAGCAGCAATTTCCTCTGTTTTCTTTTGCGCGATTAACATGAGTGTTGGTTCGATTCCTTTGTTTACAAGCCATAACCCTTGAATCGTTATAAAAGTAAACAGAATAAATGAGATCAACAGGACAAATCGGAATGGAAGTGGCCCTTTTCGAAGTTTCATTTTTCTGCGCTTAAGCAAAAGGTAACCCCCCTTTATCTACATATACATATGTATGCAGACAAGAGGGGGGCTCATTCAAAATTTATGGTTTTAATTTTTTTCGTACACGACAAAATCGTGTGGATATTTGTTCTTTTCATCAACGGTCCCCGACTCACGAGAGACCTCACGCCACTCATCACGATTAATTTCGGGAAAATAAGTATCTGCGTCAAAGGTATGGTGGATCTCTGTGACGTACAGGCGGTCTGCAACTGGCATGAATAGCTTAAAGATCTCTGTCCCACCGATCACACATAATTCTTCTGCTTCTTTATGGATGACTTCTTCAACAGAATGAACGACGGTCGTTCCTTCAGCTTGATAGTGTTCATCTCTCGTTACCACGATATTTTCTCGTCCAGGTAGTGGCTTACCGATAGATTCATACGTTTTTCGACCCATCACGATCGGTTTCCCCATCGTTACGTTTTTAAAATGCTTGAGATCGTTAGGTAAGTACCAAGGTAGATCATTGTCTTTACCGATCGCGCGATTTTCATCCATCGCTACAACAAACGAGATCATACACTCACCACGCCTTTAATGTGTGGATGCGCCTCGTAGTCTACAAGCTCAAAGTCTTCATAAGTGAAATCAAAGATACTTGTTACATTCGGATTGATCTTCATCTTTGGAAGCGGCTTTGGTTCACGAGATAGCTGCAACTCAACTTGTTCAAGATGATTGGTGTAGATGTGTGCGTCCCCTACTGTGTGAACGAATTCACCTGGTTTAAGTCCTGTTACTTGAGCTACCATCATCGTTAGCAAAGCATAAGACGCAATATTAAAAGGCACCCCTAGGAAACTGTCTGCTGAGCGCTGATAAAGCTGACAAGAGAGCTTTCCATCTGCAACATAAAATTGAAATAGCAAATGACATGGTGGAAGCGCCATATTGGGAATATCAGAAGGGTTCCATGCAGAGACGATTAATCGTCTTGAATCTGGGTTCTTTTTGATGTCTTCGATTACGTTCGAGATCTGATCGATCGTCTCCCCGTTCGGAGCCGACCATGAGCGCCACTGATGTCCATA
Organism: Fictibacillus nanhaiensis; assembly: GCF_049537595.1. Classification (GTDB taxonomy): domain Bacteria; phylum Bacillota; class Bacilli; order Bacillales; family Fictibacillaceae; genus Fictibacillus; species Fictibacillus nanhaiensis_F. The sequence goes on along the minus strand of NZ_JBMULM010000001.1, from coordinate 543,331 downwards.
AACAGGGCCTAGGTTTCCATCCTCATCTGCCCACTCATCCCAAATTCGTACACCGTTTTCTTTTAAATAAGCTATATTCGTATCACCTTTTAAGAACCAGAGCAATTCATGAATGATCGATTTCAAATGTAATTTTTTTGTCGTAACAAGCGGAAAGCCTTCTTGGAGGTCAAACCTCATCTGACGACCAAAAACAGAAACGGTCCCAGTGCCTGTCCGATCCTCTTTTTTAGTACCGTTATGTAGAATATCTTGAAGAAAATCCAGATATTGTTTCATCACTTATCGCCTCCTATTTTTCTTTTAATCGTATCATACGAAAAGTCATAAAAATAGCTTCAATACCTAACACTTTTTCCCTTCAGTACACATAAAAATAATAGTGAAGAAAGGAGTGGAAGCATGTTAGAGATGAACCCGATCTTAATCGAAGGACATCCGTTTACCGCTGTCACCCTTCGTTTGCCAAAAACGAATTTTATGGCTGTATTCAATGACAATGGATATATCATGTGTGGAGCACTAGACGTGGCACTATTGAATGAAAAATTAGCAGACCGTAAAATTATCGCAGGACGCGCTGTTGGAGTAAGAACGATCGAACAGCTGTTGGATGCACCTTTAGAATCTATTACTCTTGAAGCAAAAGAAAAAGGTATTGAAGTTGGTATGCAAGGGCGAAAAGCACTTTTAAAAATGATCTAGAGCATTTTTTCGGCGAGATTTGAAATATATCGGCAAAAAATCATTTATATCGGCAACTTTTCAAATATATCGGCGAAAAATGAAATATATCGACATTTGCAATAAGACGACAACACCCTCTACCGAAACAAAATGGCAGAGGGTGTTACTTTATGCTTTAAAACGATCTCTTGTGATTTTTAATGAAATAAGATTAAGACATAAGACTAAAGATAAGAACTGTATGCGCTTCGCATCATTGATATATATGTAGACACATAGCAGGTAAACGCCACTGACGATAAAGGCTATCTGTAAGCAGTACATCATCTGAATCAATTTTTTGAAATTCAAAGTGATCCCCACTTTCTTTATCCAGTTCAACAATATTTCGTTCACCCTATTAGTATATCAGTCTACATTGAAAAGTGAATCGTTTCCTTCTCTTTGAAATGGATTTGTAATATAAGGAAAATCTAGAACAAATCCAACTGTCTAGGTGCTAAAAAGTCATAGTGAATATCCAGAAAATCAATCATCTGCTTCGCGTTATCAGCAGCATCTCCACCCGAATTATTGTTAAATAGAATGGTCAGATCTTTTGTTTCTGAAGCAAGCTGTTGTATACGCTCTCTCCATTCTTGAAGCTCTGTTTCATTATAACGATAAAGATAACGAACTTCTCTCCAGTTCGGCTGACCTTGGTTGTTCCAGCCATATACGTTTCGGCCATGCATTCGTACGAGTGTCTTCTCTGGTGTTGTGTGCATGACGATTGGAATGGAACCTTGTCCGGCTTGAGGTTCATCACAGACCGTATGAATCCAATTCTCTTGCCGGATAAATTGTAGCGTCTTATCCTTCATCTCATCACTGAACCACGTTTGGTTACGAAACTCAAGGGCTACTGGAATATCACCCATCATTTCTTTTGCATAGCGCAGCATCTGAACATTTTCTTTCCTACAATCAAACCAAGGAGGATACTGAAACAAGACCATCTCAAGCTTGCCGGATGTAATGATAGGTTGAATAGACTCGATAAACGCCTCATACATTTCTTTAACCGACTCAAAAGGCAGCTTGCCTCTTGAATGTCCCGTCATCCCTTGATAAGCCTTAACAACAAATGAAAAATCCTTTGGTGTAGAAGCTACCCACTTCTCATAGTTTTTTACAGGCTGTACCGCATAAAAGGATGAATCTACTTCTACAACAGGAAAGTGGCCGCTGTATACAGCGAGCTTATCTCTTGCAGGAGTACCATCTGGATAAAGAGAATCATGATCTCCCCAGCCTGTTACACCGATTTTTATCATTCTTAGGAGTCACCTGCCTGTGAGTTACAATTTATTTAATCCTTTTGATCGGACAAACTCTTTCATATACGTTCGTTTAGGAGTCGCCATCGAGGCTGTGATCTGCGTGACCCAGCCTTCTGTACGTTTCCCGCCTGTTCTTTCTGAGTAATATTCAGCCGTTTCTTTTTCATATTGTTGAAGGAGATCTTGAGTATCCTCTTTTCTTTGGTATTGATTCTTATGAAAAACAGCTTCCATCGGCAGACGTGGCTTTTTCCCAGGCTCTGCATCTGGATACCCTACAGCTACACCAAATAACGGAAGAACATGGTCTGGGCAATTCAACAGCTCTGAAACTTCTTGCAGAGAATTTCGAAGCCCTCCGATATATACAATACCTAATCCAAGAGACTCCGCTGCTATAGAAAGGTTTTGTGCAGCTAGAGCAGCATCCACTGTTCCTACGATAAATGCTTCCGTCGATTGAATCGTTTCGTGAATATCTATTGTTTTCATATCTGCTGCTATTTGATGTCGGTTGTAATCCATACAAAAAACAAAGAAATAGCCGTTATCTGCGACATACGATTGATTACCCGCAAGCTCAGCTAGTTGTTCTTTCTTTTCCCGGTCCTCTACCCCTATAATCGTGCAAACTTGTTGATAGCTTGAAGTAGATGCAGCCTGAGCGCATTGCACAAGTGTTCTAACCGTTTCTTCATCTATTGGCTTGTCCTTAAACTTTCGAATCGATCGATGAGCTAATATCGTTTCTATCATCTCGTTCATCACATATGCTCCTTCTTTAAAGATATTGTTGTTTGCATTATATCTTTTTCGTATATAAAAAAGCGAACCATTTGAAGTCTCAAAAATATCTTCTTCTCATTAACGCAAAGTGGTGGTATAATATTCTAGCGATGAGCTAATTGCATAAGACGAGATTGACGCGCCTTTTTGGCAATGCACTATGTGGAGTGCTGTCTCTCGCCGCAATATACGCAAAAAAGACGTCCAATCGGGCGTCTTTTTTCTATATCTTCTTACCTGACACACGAAAACAAAGAATATGTGAGGAGAGAAAAATGAAGAAAATTTATTTAATCTTACTTCTAATTTGCTTGTGTGTAACGTTTTTATTTGCTTGCTCAAAAAATGAATCTTCAAAATCAACCGACAAGGACTCCAAGGTAGAATTGACGATTTCAGCAGCAGCCAGTTTACAGGATGTATTAAATAAAATTGCGAGTAATTATGAAAAAGAACATCCAAATGTTAAAATCACTTACAATTTCGGAGGCTCTGGAGCCCTTCAACAGCAAATCTCTAACGGAGCACCTGTTGATCTTTTCTTCTCAGCAGCAGAAGATAAATTTGACCAGCTTGTTGAAGAAGGACTTATTGAAAAGGAACAAGGAAGAGATTTTGTTGGAAACGAACTTGTCTTAGTTGTTGGGAAAGACTCCACACAAGACATTAAACGTTTCGAAGATTTAATAAAGGTCCAAAAGATAGCAATCGGTACTCCTGAAACAGTTCCAGCAGGCCAATATGCCGCAGATACACTAAAAAACCTAGGTTTAATTAAGAAAGTTGAAAAGAAAATTGTTTATGCAAAAGACGTTCGTCAAGTCCTTACATACATAGAAACCGGGAATGTAGATGCTGGTATTGTCTATAAAACGGATGCAACGATCTCATCTAAAGTAAAGGTAGCAGCTGTTGCTAAAGAGAATACTCATGCACCTATCATCTATCCTGTTGGAGTAATAAAAGCTACTTCTCATAAGAAAGAAGCAGAGCAGTTCTATAACTATTTGCAAAAGAAAGAAACCTTAAAAACGTTTGAGAAGTTTGGGTTTCAAAAGATAAAATAATAGATGTACCACAAAAAAAGCCTCGGTGTATGTTAACACCAAGGCTTTTCTTCATTAACCGATAGAACCTTCCATCTCGAACTTGATTATTTTTCGATTTTCAAATCATATTGAGGTGTTGCATTTCTTTTGTTTATAAGGCTTTATAACAAAACACTTATCATAACTTTTCATACTTTATGAAAAAAATGTGGGTGATTTGTGGGTGCGGTGGGTGTAACAATCAAGACCTCTTATCCAGGGGTCTTTTTATTTTAATCCTGATCTTTAAGTACGATTGTACCTTTACATATTTTACAGGTCATAAAATAAACCAGTTCGCTTCGATCTACATCGATCACTCCTTTTACATTTAGCGAACTTCCACAACAATGAATTTCTTCTGCAATCTCTTCAATATACTTCTGGCTGTTTAGCATGAAGTAACCCACCTTTTCATTTTATAAATTAACCTATATAATTTTCATTACAAGAATATAGGAGGTAAAACATGGCTCTCCGTAAAGGGAGTTGCCGGTTGCGTTTTTTATTAGGAGATATGAGTCAGACGGAATTCGCTAGTCGAATGAAGGTGGCTGACTCAACTGTTTCTCGCTGGTTAAGAGAAGAGAGAGAAATGTCCTATGAAAATGCAGTACTTGCTTCTAGGATCCTCAATTGTCATGCAGAAGATTTTTATGACTGGATTGAAGTCCCTAAAGGTAAGCGGCAATAGAGGTGGATGCATCCGCCCTCCCGCGGGAGTTTTTTTGTCTATATGGCAATTTTTATACAGCAATTATATCGGAATATTTATCCAATAATCAAATGGAAAAACAATCCAATTAAATCCAAGTCTATCCTTTTATTTCGAAAACCTTCTATTAAAATGGTTTTTATTTCGGAAAACAAATTTACATATAAGATTACAGATCATGATGATCTTAAGAATAGTAAATGCAGAAGTCATCATACAGCATTCCCGATTTCTTTAAGGATTTTTAAGAACAGTGGAGACAGTTGTATTAAGATGTACCCTAAACCAGCAGATTGTATAGTTGACCATGCTTTTTCGTTGTTACCAAACATGAAGAAGAAGCAGCCACCCACCATAATAATTGATGCTATTGGAAATGATATTGCAGTAAGTAGTTGAACTACTGGATCTAGAGCATGAGCAATAACTGAAAGAGTGTTGGAACTAATGCTAGTGGCACTTAGTGTTGTAATTGCTTCTGGTGAAGCTGCATATGTTGTAACATGCGGTAAGAAAGTTAAAGGTAGTATCGAGGTCGCGGCAACCTTCAATTGCTTACGATCTATTTTTTTGCTTTTCTTTTTATGATCACCATTCATAAAACTTGAAATGCTTCCTAAAGATTGAACCTTCCCCATCTTACATTCCCCCTAGAAATGTTGTGATAATTGGAGCTAAAACAGACCCACATTGAAGCATAAATACTGCAGCAAACAAGACCAGAAACTTTTCTAGTGTTTGCATATCAACCATCTGCACATAATCCCTGTTCATAAATTCCTTTATACTCAAATATGTTGTTTTGCTCTTGATGCAATAATCATGTAATTTCCCCTAGAATTTTTCTGTCACAAAGAATGCGTACAACAAAGGTAATATCCAACTTGTTGTGAAGTTACGTCCAGCCATTATTCTTAGTCCTATAAATAAGGCTGCAGGTATTAGAAAGAATACTTCGCTTTGAACAATGTTAAATCCGATCTCTTTTAACCATTCGGTTAATGGTGAAGGCATGAAGATAAACTCTTTTACATTTGAAAACCAATCTGTTTTTTGAATAATGTCTGCTACTGGTTTAGGATCTATAAAATGTCCAGCCGAATCCTTAAGTCCAAGATGTAAATGCGGTCCTGTTGAGAATCCTGTATTACCTGATTCTGCAATGTGTTGACCAATGTTTATGTGTTCGCCAACCTTTACTTTCACATCACTCAGGTGACCTAAAATAACGTTCTTCCCATCTTCAGTGTGGAGGATTATTCCTTTCCCTAGATTTCCCCCCCCATAATCCACAATCTTATCCACAACTCCATTTATAGGGCTTAATATGTCTGTACCTATAGGCATGGATAGATCAATACCGCGGTGAGCATGTTCCCTGAACTCTTCCAGAGCTCCATAGGGAGAAGTAACTTTAAATCTCATACTGTATCAACTTCTTTACAGCTGAACGTATTTGATCTTCATCTTCCCATTCTTTTAGTTGATGATCTGCACAAGGTTTGCAAGTGGGCTTATCAAAACTGAAATTCGATTCATCTGTTGGAAAGAACTCTTCACAGATATGACAGTTAGAGAAAACTTCACACATAACCTTACCTCCTCTTTATTTGAAATCCGTAACTGTATAAACTTCATGAGCAATTCCCTGACAAATCTTCTTTAGTTGCTGCCTCCTGTATTCAGTAGTTGTAATCCAAATCAATTCGAAATTCTTCACTAGACTAGCATCACGAAACCTTTTGTACTTTTCAACCTTTAATCGATTAGCACTCATTTTTTGCTGATGATCAACTTCTACAAAATAGGTTTTATTATCAAAACTGAACTCTGCATCACAGATAAATGCCCCAGTCTTTTTAGTACCTTTCTTTACCTCATTCCTCCATGTCTCTGGCATGCCAAATGCAATGTATACTTCATTCCTCATCAGAAAGTGTTTTGCTTGCAGGGTCTTCTTTCTAACTGCTTTACTATCCACACGATCTCTGCCTTCTTGGTTGAGGTAATAAACGGTTTCACCTTCTCTGAAAGAAGAAAGATATTGATTCATTTTGGCTAATACCTTTCTAGCATTACGATCACTACCTAAATCATGAATCTTTTGGATTTGGCTCCGACTAATGTACCCAAGTTTCTTCATCGATAAGAGAATCGCCTCCTCCCTCATTTCTCGTGGTGTTAGCAAATGGATCCCTCGCTTTCTTCTGGATGTATGGTTTTATGGTTTCGTTTATTGTTTGATCACTGATTAATGGTGTTTGGAGAATTACTTTTCTGTCAGGCATTTGATAAATAGCTCTACCTTTTATGAGAGGTAAGTCTTCAGCTCCTACATCATCTAAAACAACTTTTGATGCGATTCCGTTCTGAACTCTAAAACAAAGCTTTGCATCACTGTTTTGTTTACATTGCCGCGGAATAATGTCACCTGTTGGATACTGAGTGGCAAGAATCTGACGGAATCCCCACCCAGCACCTAAACGGGCAATCTTACTCATGTATGTTTGGCAGCGTTCTTTCATTTTCTTTTCCTCTTTTGTTATTGCTTCTTCTGGATTTAACTCGCCAACTTCATCTATAATGACAAAATGCCGATGTGGATCTTTAGCTTTTTGGACATTCCTAAAACCCTTTCTTCTCATTTCCTTTCTTTTCTTAATCATTAAATTAACTGCATTTTCAAGAACAATTTCAGCATCTTCTGGTTCTTCCGCATACCCAACAACATGTTTTAAATGTTCATAATCCCCGAATTCATTTCCACCTTTCAAATCGATTAAAGTAAAAGTTACATTGTTAGGATTATTTTTGAGTAAGGTCATGATCATTGAATTTAAAAAGTTAGATTTCCCATAACGCGTAGCACCACCTACAACCATATGAGGGATTTCTTCAAAGTCGTGAAATACTTCATCATAATGAGTTTTACCAACAAGTATTTTCCACCCTTTACTTTTCTCCTGGTACTCCACTCCTTTTGGAATTGATTGATTAAATACTTTTACTCTGAGCATTCCGTCATAAGTGAGATCCACATTCTTGTGTAGATTTTTCTTTTGTTCTAGCAATGATTTTAATTGATTTGGAATGTTTTCTTTTAAGTTCAGTCCTTTAATGTCATCCATGTTAATATCAATGAAGGCTTTCTTATTGTTCAAGCCATCTTTAATGTGATCCAGTTTCTTTTCAAAATCAGAGAAACTTAAACCTAATGGAATGCGATAAATGTATTCCGTTCCCCACGCTTCTTTTTTTCTTCTGTAAAGTTGAACTTCTCTTGTTATCTTTCCGTTGCCTTCCTTTCCGTTTTCTTTTACAACCAAACCACAGTTACGAAATATCCTTTGCATCTTTGCGGCATCATTGGTTGCTCCGTTCTGTTTTAAATAATATCCATAACCAACGATTGATCCCATCACAGCTGACGATAAAAATTCTAAAATCATCAATCCACCCCTCCCTTTGAATATACGAAGTATAGTCCCTGATAATCGGAAGACTTTAAACACCATCTAAAAGGTTGATAGAGTAAGTGTCTTAAAGTTCCGATTCCGAGTTCCCCTGTAGGTCCATTAAATGGTCGCTTGTTTCGGAACTTTGATTCGGTACTATTTTCGGTCATGGTAAAGGATATGGCCCAGGAACTTGTCTGTTGTTTGTCCACTAGAAAAATATTTTGGAGGATAAGCAAAAAATTTATTGAATTAAGACAATGGGTGATGAATATATGGAGATCAAGTGTATTCTTAAAGAGTTATTAGAAGAAAGAGGAATGAAGCAGCAGTTTATTGTGGATAAAACAGGGATTACAAATGGTACCCTGAGTATGATCGTCAGGGGTAAATCCTTGCCTACTCTTAAAGTAGCTTATAAAATAGCTGATGTAATTGGGAAGAGAGTTGATGAAATTTGGATTCCTGTAAAGAAGAGTTAGGAGAATGTACATACTGTTTGAGGGTTGGTAGAAAAAAGAATTTAACACCACTTATCGAGAAGAGTAGACCTGGATTTAAAAGGCAGTATTGTCCAGAATGTTTACTTATAGTTGAAGCTACAATTGAACCCCACATGAGAAATCTTTATTACTTTGGATTAAAAGGCTCTGTAAAGTAAAAAAGCCCCTCTCATTGATTGAGAAGGGCTTTTTCTTATTTATTCGGTCTATATAGTCCTCTTCGAATCAATTCTTGCTTCTGCAGCTTCCCTCGAGGTGATAAATAGTTATTCTTGTACCCAACATAAGCCGACCAAATTAAAAAAACAACATCTGCAATGATGGGTGCCCAGAAGTCGGAAGGAATAAAAAACAGCACCCCATAATGTGCGAGCACCATGTTTACTGCAGCTATCATCCAAATCACGACACGTAAGATTGAAGGTTGATCCATTTTCAAGTCCATTGTTTATTTCATCTCCTTACTTAGATTCTGCAGCATTACCCAAGTTTCTTGTCTTGTGACTGGATCTTGCGGCCGTGAACCATCTGAAATTCCTTTTTCCATTACCCACTTCTGGGCTTCTTTTGCGAATGCACTAACCACTTGTTTTTTATCACTCACTTTAACCGTCTCCTTTGCAATTGGTTTTGGTAACATTTCTTTCCTCACATCATTTAAGAACTGTTCAAACGTTATTCCATGTTTATTAAAAGCATTGTCCGGGTCTGTCCTACGCTCTGGATCCAGTTTCTTATGACTAACAATGTGTTTGTGCGGAATCCAGTTATATTTTTTACATAACCATGCCCAAAACCACACATATCTCTTGTAGGCTTCAGCAAAGTTAATCTTTCCACCCCAACAAAGCTCTACGCCAATTCCTGCATCATTTGCATCATCACCAAAAAGAAGGTTGTCCATTGGCTTTTGATACTGCACATGATAGGCTTTTTCATTTAATGGGATGATCACAAGAATTTTCTTATCGTCAATGAAAACATGAGCACTTGCTGAAGGTTGATGATTATGAAAATACAATCGGTTTTGTTCTGCACTTGAAGCTCCATTTCCAATATCGTGTGCTACACCAAAAAGAGGACCCCTTAAGGGAGTCCCCGGTCTTGCATTTCCATGTTTTATATAATCATGCGTTATTTCGTAAGTCATGATTAAGCTCCTCCTTATTTTGAAAAGACATTAAAAATGACGGCAATGCTGCCTCCAATTAACCCTGTACTCAAAGTTGCAATTATAGCTCCTGTAATAGTTCTTTTAATCCATTTTGTGTTTTCCGATATCTCTGCTAACTTCTCATTAATATTTAATATTTTCTGGTCTTGAATGATGTCATTTCTTTTCAAATCCTCAACATCTTTCATGATATTTTTAATGTCACCCTTAATATCAATGATGTCTTTTTCTAATGGATTCATAGGATTCACTGTTGTCTCCTCCATTCTTGACCCTCCTTTACCCCAAAATAAAAAGAACCCGTTTATTCGGATTCTCTAATGGTTTTTGCTTCTTCAATTTTTGCTTTTGCAGTTTCCGTATCCCCATTTGCTAAAGCTTCTCCAGCTTGTGTAACTAAATCAAAGTAACCTTTTTTATCTTCATGCCTTTTACTCAACTCTCCAACAAATACTTTTATATGATCATTTGTAGAGTTGAAAGCATCTGATCTTTGCTTTTTTGGATCTGGAGCGTTAACAGCATTGGATTTAGGTGGCACATAATCGATAACTGTTAAAACTTTATCTTCAAATGCTTCAGCATCTGACCATAAGTAGACTGTTTCACCTTCATCAATTAAACTTTGTAACCTTACCGCTGCGTTCCTCTTCCACGGTTCTTCACCTTTAAAATCAACAGTTCTTTCTTCAGGATTAGAAGTTGTTGAAGCTGCCATGGTTTTAACTTCTCCTTTTCCTTCTGTCTTAACAAATTTCTGTTCAGTATCAGCTGTTCCGCACCCTACTAGGAAAACAAATAATAATAAAAAGAGTCCTCTTTTCATGAGATCCGTACACTCCTTATAAAATCGATATATCAAGTATACGCCTATCATTCCAAAAAGTTCCATTATTTTTTGTAACTTCCTCTACTTTGGATGAATTGTTGTATAGATACGTTAGCCACAACCCTACCAATATCATTCGGAACTATCTTCACAGTGTGATAATTACGATTGATGTTTCCGCTGGAATCCTTCGACAGATAAGGGACAATATCAATCTCACCCTCTAAACTTGCAACTCCGGTAACTAGCTGATCATCTACATAAATTGCAACATTTGAAGGAGTTACTGCAGCTTCCCAGATACCATATTCATTTTCATGTGTATGACCCGGTATATTTATACTCATTTGATGTGAATGACCAGGAATATTCAAATTAATATTATGACTATGACTAGGAATATTTAGATTAACGTTATGAGAATGATTAGGAACATTGAATTTATGGTTATGAGTAAACCAGTTCCCTTGAAGGGTAGTTTCGTGGTAATGATCTTCATATTGACCTAAAGGATTCATTACGTTTGAACTTACCGCGGTCCAAGTAATAAAAGTTTTATCATCTGAAGTTTCTAATGATCCACCACCACTTGAACTTGTGACTGAATTTGTATAACCACCACCACTACTAGAAGTTTCTGTACTTACGTGCTCTCCCGCATTGCTAGAGGTAACTGATTTTACTACCTGCCCCGCACTTTTCATACCTCGTGTGTACCCTCTGAACTTCTCTGTTTTGTACTTCAGAATTACTTTATTAACATACACACAGTCAGGATCGACTGGGAACTCAATAATCGCAGGGAAATTCTCATCACAGTTATCAGCATAAGTACGAGTATCTTGAGAAGCAGAACCTTGACTGTATGCTTCGTTTATCTGTATTTTTCTTTGAAGATCTGTAAGAGTAGTTGCCATATCAGATGTTAAACTACCAACATTTAAATCCACCTCACCAGGAGCACCGATTATATCTCCTTTCTTTTCAGACATGATACGAAGATCAAAGGTTCCTAAATCACTATCTTTCACACGAACAATACGGCCGCATTTAAGTTTGTGAATGTCTTCTTTTGTAATTGAAGATACATCAGCTGCTTTGACCCGGTATGCCGGAGGAGAATTCGCCCACTTTTTTAAAAGAGCTGCAGCATTGGCCTTTAATGTGTTAGGATCTTCAAACTTTTTATCCACCCACACATAGCTCTGAAGACCGTGTTTAGCGATAGATGCTGCATCTTCCAGATAAGGAATACCATTGTTAACCTTCTCGATACCAAGCTGGTTAACCCCCTCCCCATATCCTAATGGATAGATTCGATTGACTATTTCGTTTTGCTCATCCTTTTCAATTCCGATCTGATTGTGTGCTTCCTGAATGATGCAGGAAACCTCTGTGCTTGGTGCTACAAGATTTAATTCGAATGGATAAACCTGAGTATTGTAAGTCCACTCATATTCCACATCAAAGGGTTTAGGTATCGCAAATAAAGGACCAAGTAGCCCGTTTTCATTTTCATATTTGTAGTGAAAGTATCTGGTAAACTCACATACTCCTAAAACCCAGTGACGCGTACTTTGTTGATCCAAAATAAATTGAATGTTTTCCCGAGTGGTTAAATTAACAGTTTGATGATAACGAAAAAGCACGTCACCGAGTAATGTCCCGATGGCGTGCCTTAGCGTATATCTAATTTCTTTGTTAGTTTTAGACGTTAGTTTGGGCACGATTTGAAACATGCCGATGTAATTATCTTTATCAATAACTTCAACGAAATTAAAAGCTTTGCATAGTAAATTTTTAGGGTCATTGATCGGAAGACTGAATTCTGCCCAGTTCACCTCATTAAAATTTTTATCGTAGCCTATTCCATAAGCATTTTCTACCTTTGCTACCAGTTGGAGTTGTTGGTTGTATATTTTAATCATGACATCACCACCAAAAAAGACATCTTTATAAGATGTCTTTGTCTTTTTACTTAATTTTAAACAAATCTATATAAGGTAATAACGGTTTTCGGTAAGCATTTAAGAAAAACACTGAAAACCAAAAAATCATATCGTCCAAATTTATAACACGACTGTAGCTTTGGATTATATTTGGTAACATTGATAAAACGATTAACGAAAAGAAAACTTCTATATCTGTTGCAAGACGACCTTTTGAAAGATGTTTAATTGCTATAAGTATAGATTTAGCTACGATTACTGTTAAAATCAGTCCAAAAAACAAACCATTTTCCGAGAACCATTTTAAAAATCCGATCTCAGAATCTGCCCTTCCGTAATAATCCCCAAAACGATCCATAAAAAACGCACCATTACCAAAGAAAATATTTTCTTTGAAATATCTCCAGTGATACATCCATAAATCAAGTCTGCCGTTTGTAATATCATAAGAATAATTAATATTAGCACCGGTAAAAAATGCAAAGATACGTTCATGGAAAAACAATCCGAATGGTAGCAAGAAAGAGAAAAACATCAACTTATAAACCGGTTTTAAATAAAATAGGAACATTATTGCAAACGGTAGTAGAGTTAGCACAACTAATGACCGTGTAGCCGTTGAAAGAACAATAATAGTCATTAAGAAAGATAAGAAAATATATTTCTTTGTCTTATTTTTTCTGTAAAGTAATATCGCTATTATTGGATATATTGTATAAACACCAGTAATATTCCAAAATGTTACTTCTCCCCTTGCATACCTAGAAAATTCAAAAGGGAGGACACCATATTTGTTAGGGAATACAATAGCTAATATAACCCCAATGATTAAGAAGTAAGTTAAATACCTAGCTATTTTATTTAATTTTTTAATTTCAATATTGTTGAATGACATATGAGAAGTTGTTGCTATTGACGCAATTAAAACAAAAGATAAGAAATTATAAATATAAGTAATTGGACTATTTAATAATTCCTGGGTGATTAATCCAGAGATCAACAAGAAAGTCATTGCTATTATAGTTTTATAATCCAAAAGCAGTCTTTTCGTATATAACGTCAGCGAAATTAAAGAAAATAGTACAAGATAAGCTGGAATAATAAAAAAGTTATCACTGACTGTATGATAGTCCATTCCAGCTTTACCAGAGTGTAACGCTGAATAAGGATTAGGAGTCAGAAAAAAATTCACAACCATCATAATTATAAATAAAAAGTATAGTCGGAAGAATAAGTTATTCCTTTTAACAGAAATTTCATTTTGGATAATCATTAAAACCCACCTATTTTTCAATTAGTCACTAAAATAATACAGATTTTGTTATATTGTAGCAATATAATTTTGAAAAATAGGTAAGTTTTTTTTAGACCTGGGTTCCAACTATTGTTCCATCTGCATCATTTGTTGGTCTACCGTTTTTCACTCGAAGTTTTCCATTGCCGTCAATCCATAAAGAATAGTTTCCCATCATAAGGTGTTCTCCATTCCATGCGGATTCCATCTTATACGAGTTAATATTACTTGCAATAGTCCCAGCTTGAACGGTAAGACCACTAATATATAGACCAGAGTCAGCAGGTATTAATCCATCTGTAGGATCTAATTCCACCTGGATGCAATATTCTCCTGTATTACTTACTTCGAAAGGAGTTAAAGAATGGAAATCGTCTAACTTTCCTACGTCTTTCTTATTTTCCCAATCTAAAGAAGTAGACCATACAACATTATTTGAGGAGTCCATTACCTTAACAATTGTAGTGGGTTGCGCTCCTGAACGCTTTCGTGTATAACCGCTTATTCCAATAACATATTTTGTACTGGATGACAGTTTTACTTTTCTCGTACTAAAACCCGCTTGAGCAGTAGCGTTTACAACCCGCAACAACATCGCCAACTCCGACGTTGTTGAAAGTGTAACATTTGCTGCCACATCAGCAACTTTATTTATACCTGTATTGGTAATTACCGTCCCTACTGTTTCCAAAAAAGGTATACGTACATCACGCAGCAAACTTTGTCCCCCTAAAATGACCGGTTGAGAGGGTCTAGTATTTACACAGAACCTCCCAGATCTTTCAATTCGTTCACGATAAGCTACTTTTAAAAATTCAGGAGTTATTGTATGTTTTAGCGTTACTTGATATAAATTAACATCACAAGAATTTCCACCGATAATGAGATTTGTGAATAAGGTCTTAAATTTTATAGCATAATAATTAATATTCTCCTGTTGTTCTGGGGACCCAATTATCAAATTATCTTGTATAGTCACGCTTGCTGAATTGACATCTACAGTTGAAAAGTCCTGAAACTCAATATAAGGTTGATTAGTAACACGTGCATTGGCTTCCATGTAATTGTCAGAGATAATGAGATTTCTTCCACTCACACCCATGAAAACTCTTCCGTCCATTCCCTCAATAACACTATCCATAATTCTCACACTATGGAATAGCTCGATATTAAACCCTGCGTCTCGATGTTCCATAACTGAATGTAAGAAAGACACATCGTATGCGGTATAAGTGTTGATAAAATAACCTATTCCTCCAACAACGGTGCAATCAGATAGGTAAATAGTTTGAATGTAATCGTAAGGAAATACATTTGTTCTAGGAACAACAAGTAAAGAGTCAACGTTAAGGAAATTAA
The DNA here is from genome assembly GCF_049537595.1 of Fictibacillus nanhaiensis. Lineage (GTDB taxonomy): Bacteria > Bacillota > Bacilli > Bacillales > Fictibacillaceae > Fictibacillus > Fictibacillus nanhaiensis_F. The sequence continues at coordinate 528,170 of NZ_JBMULM010000001.1, read as the reverse complement.
CGTTATCGAAATAGATGCGGATTAACTTGGCGCCATTTAATATTCTAGTACCTGCTCCAGCAGTAGACTTAAATGTTAGGCCACCACTAAAACGTATATTACCTCCATTTCGATTTGTACCAGAAGATGAAAACATATCTCCTGCATTGTTCTTAATTAAGCTACCAGATCCTCTCACGTTTATCACGTCTCTATCTCCTGTTGCGCGTACAATATCAATTGTACCGTTCACCAATATCTCTGAACCAATATAAAGGTCTTTCTTATTAGCAATAGCATAATTAAAAGCAACTTGAAGTTTAGCTGTATCGTCAGTTACTCCATCACCTTTCACCCCGAATTTTTTTACATTTAGCGCAACTTCTTCAAACATGGCATCCCTACTATCTAACCTAACTTTCAAAGACGCGAATGTAGTATTGTTACTATCAGTTCTTGCTTGGAGTGTTTCTGCATCAGAAGTACCACTTTCGATAATCAATGTGTCTAATTGATTTTGAACCCCACCCGCCGTTGAATTTGCTTGATTAGCTACATTTAATGCTTGATTAGATTCGGTCTTTGCTTGCCCTGATTCTTTCTTCGCTTCATTCGCATTATCAATCGCTTGATTTATCTTAGGAAATGCATCTTTCAAACGTTCTCCACTTACTAATTTAGGCACATCTGCCATAATCTCACCTCTTTACTGATATCTAGGTTTAAATTTAAATTTGATTGTTGCGTTTATATCTGCTCCTGTCACTACAACATCATTGAATCCCGATTTTAACTCTAGTGGATTACCGGTCATTACCGATAAACTGGATACTCCATTAATCTTTGTATCAAACTCACTGACTTCAATCGTTTTATTGGTTTGTGCGCCAAAAGAAAAACTCTTTCCATTAGCGGAAAGAGTGAGTGAAGTAAATGAACCTTTGCTTTCGATTTTTGGCACAATGTTGTAATGACTGAAATTGTGTACTTGTAATGTCTTTGCGGATGTGACATTAAACACGTATTCAGATCCAAGCAACACTTCAGACATTAGAGACGTTTCGCTATCAATGGTTATTTCTTCTGTGCTCACCGTGTGATAGGAGTATGGGTCACTCGCAATAAATGGCAGTACTAATATTCCTTCATCCATTAAACGTTCTGGATTTAATGATTGTGCTAGTTTCATCATGTAGTATCGGTCTGGAGCATAATCACGAATTACTTTTATATTTCGCGGCTGTCCATATGGATCCATTAAAAAGTCAGTTAATGCAGTGAAATTCCGCTGCATAATCAGTGGAATTCTTTCTACTGTTTTTAATGGAAATGAAGCAGGCTTTTCACCAATTTCAACACCGAAATCCCACACACCAGCTCTTCCGGGAATGGTTAAGGTTTTTCTTTGGAAATTTGCTGTTAGTGGATCTTCGTTTCCTAATTCACAGGAAAAACCAAAGTCCTCAAACCTGTAATGACCATCCATAGTTATCATTAACTAATCACCACCCGACCAGTTGTTTTCATTGTTTTCTGTTGATTGAGCTTTCTGCTCATGCCAGGCGCAAGTTTTGTATTCATTTCATCAGTATCTAAGTAAACGTGAACTTCAACATTTCCATTAGTTCCAGTCATAGTTGATGCAATTCCCTTTCCAATAGCTCCTAAGGTTTCAGCATTAAGAGGTAATGCCGCTTCTGGTCCTGCATCTCCTGCGCCTTGCAATCTACCATTATTCATGCCAAAGATGGTTGGTTGAGTAAAGATTGCACCTTTTGCACGCCAATCAATGTCAAACCCTGTAGGGTATTCGATTTTCTTACCCATAATTGTTTTCGAGCTATATTCTAATTCAAAGTGTGGCATCGGTGGAAGGTTCGGTTTTGGAATTTTTAACTTTAAATCTGTGAAAAAACCTTTGATACCATCAACGATTTCCCCAATCTTTTCTTTTGCTTCGCGAATTGGTTTAAGGATTTTTTCTTTTGCATTCGTCATAACTTCGCCTGCTTTATCTCGCAAATTACTAAACTTAGTGACTGCACCGTCTTTTAATTCGTTTACTTTATTGACAAAGCTTGTTTTTAATTCACTTACTTTATTCACAACTGAATCTTTTAGTTGTCCTGCTTTTTCTTTAATCGTGTCCCAATTTTTATAAAGAAGAACGCCAATAGCAATAACTGCAGCTATTGCTCCTACAATCGCCAATATAGGTAGTGTTGCAGAAGTTATGCTTACCCCCATCGCCCCTGCCGCTAGTGTAATTGCTGTTATTATAGGAGCTGCAATTGTTAAAACAGTAATTAAGCCGCCAATTGCAGCTGCCCCAGCAGCTATAGTTGCAGTGAGTTCAGGATTTTTATTTGCCCATTCGATAACTTTAGTTGTAAAGTCGGCTACCTGAGTGACTAAAGGAGTTAAAATTAGCGCAAGATCTGCTAAAGTTCTTTCCATCTCAGCATTCGCTTCAGCGTTTGCTTGTACTTCGGGATTCAACTCTTGGTACTTGTTATAAACATCTCCGAAACCTTGTTCAGCTAGAGTTTTTAAAATGAAATTTGAGCCTTCGCCCATATCGATCATAGTTCCTAACGTACTATTAAATCCATCAAGTTTAACTCCACTGCGTTCTAAAAGTTCAGCAAATGGACCAACGGCTTCTCCAGCAGCTAGTGTTTCTTGAATCCCGTCTGCAATACCTTCCGTTTTTAAAGTATCGCTAAACCTTATATAAGCACCGTTTACTTGATCAATCACTGTAGACAGTTGTTCATCAGTAAATCCACTTGCAAGCAAGTTTGCTAATGTTTCGCCTGCAGCATCGGCTTCACCAGTTACAACTGTGATTTTCTGAAATGCTTCTTCCACTACTCCTAAATCTTTTCCTGATATTGCGGCATTTGTTTTTAACCTAGCCAAAACTTCATTGTATTCTTTCATGCCAGAAACCAATCCACCAATAGCAGCAACTGGTGCCGCACCTGCCAAAGCTTGAATTCCGTCACCGACTCCATCTAGTGACTTTTTGGCTTCTTTTCCGCTATCTTCTATATCTCTCATAGAGCGTTCGAATTTTTTTACAGAGCTCCTTGCATCATTCATTTTGGTTTCAAGTTGAATGACTTCACGTGAGTTTTCACCATAAACTTTCTTGGTCTCTTCTAGTTGTCTCTCAAGATTATCAACTGCTTTTTTAGTTAATTCCATTTGCGACCTTAATTGTTTTTGACTAAGTTCATATTTTTCAGCACCACTTGCATTTTCTCCAAGCTGATCATTTTGAAGTTTAAATGAGCTAGTAAGCTTTTTTTGTTCATCTTCTAATAATTGACTTTCATTCTTCAAATCTTGAAGTTTATCTTTAGCTAATCGGGCTTCAATCGCTTGATCAGATAACCCTTCAGTCACTCTTTCCATTGATTGTTGCAACTTGGTTTCAGCACTTTCAGCATCAAGTACTTTGCCGTACATTTTTGTAAGTTGCTCAGTGGTTGTTTTAGTGTCTTTAGCCATGGCATCATATTCGTCACGTAACATTTTAGTACGCTTCTGGGCACCTTCCATTTGGATCTCGAGCTTCTTTTTCTCTGCACTTAGCTTTTCAGTGGCAGAAGCATCTTTTCCCATGGCGGCAATATGATTTTTGTATTCTTTAGCTGCTGTATTCATCACTGAATTTATTTGTTTTAAAGTTTCAGCATATTTTACTTGCCCATCCATTTTAAAATTGAGGACAACGTTTTTAGCTTTGTCAGCCATAATCTCACCTCACTTTATAAAAATGGTGTTTCATCCAATGAATACACTTTCTTTTCAGAAACCAAAGCATCCGGATTAGTGTATTTAAGGTGCATAATGTATTGCTTTAGAAGATGATTAGGAGTGCTATTAAAAAAATTCACCCTGTTCCAGTTAAGTAGTGTTTCACCCACATAAAAATAAAAATCCCAATCCAATTCTTCGGACTGAGATTCTGAGGAGTGTTTATTCAATTTTTTTTTTCTGATTTAATTTTGTTCATATCAGATTGTTGGAAGTTTTGATTGTTAAATATATTCATTGCAACTTCAAATACACCTGGTAGATCGCTAATCGGAATTGCTGTTTCTATTTCGAAAGGAGTACAGTCTGTGCCTGCACTTTTTACCATGGCATAAATTAAGGCGCTCATAAGCTTGATTTCATTCTTCCCAAGTGTAATCGTGCCTTTTTGCATCATTCTGTTAATATCTTTTTCAAATGCATGATACGGTTTTCCATATGCTTCTTCCACATAAGGGAAAGATTTGAATGTGAAGATAACAGGGATATCCACCCCTTGTACCTTAATGGTATCCCTGTTTATATTGATGTTTACTAGATCGCTCAATTTTGCCATGCGATTCATTCCTCACTTTATTTAAATTTTTATCAAGGTGTAGTTGGGAATAATGTTTCTAATTGCGATTCATCACAAACTACTTGTGTCATAAATTCCGCAGCCGTTACTCCTGTTGCTGAATCGCGAGCTGAGTTAAAATCAGATTTAGTAACATTGTTAAAAAGCAAAGGTGAAGCGGTCATTACAAGCTGTTGAGTTGGGATCGTTGTTTCTTCCGTGGCAGTAGTAAATGATTCTTGTGGAGGTGTAATTTGTGTTCTGGGGAACCAACGTGCTTGCTTAGAACCATCACTTAACGGAGCAATAAAACCAATCGCAAAAAACGGATATTCCTTTACGTTTGAGTTATCAAATACAATACCTTTTTCAGGTGTAACTCCATTCATTTTATCAACAACCTCAACCGGTAAAGATGTGTGGTCAAGTGTTAATGTAAATGTACTGTTTTTAGTTGCGTTGACAAACATTTTATTTGATGCCCATTTGACTGCAGTTGTTGGATTCCCAGCTATACCGATTGTTTCAATAGTCGGAAGTTCATACATCTCTGTATCATAAGTAGGGAGTGCATCTCCTGAATCTTTACCACCAGTCATAAATGCAATAAAAAGATTTTCTACACCTACTGGATAAAGCATTTCTTGTGCTTTAGTCATTCTATAATCATCCTTCCATTTTCTTGATTATTTTATTGGCCATAATTTCTGCGATTCTCTCACTTTCAGCATCAAATGTATTACGCACAAAGTGTTGCCCTTTTACTTTTCCTTTTCCATTCGCTTTTTTATGTCCATGTTCAACCATGTACCAGTGAAAAGCTTTATCCTCGAATTCGACTGAAACCATTTTATCTTTAACGACAACTTTCAGGTTGTCTCTAAGATGGTTATCTTTATTTTTTTCAGACTTTTTTATGCGTGGTTTAAGCTTTCGAACAAAATACTCTGCTGCTTCTTCTAAAACTTTTATTTCAACGTTTTTGTCCACTTTTAAAAGTGTATTAATTTCATTCAAGGCATCTGCAAAACCATTATTATTGGTGGCCATTAATTAACACACCTTACGAATGTGATAAATTGCGTTATGGTGGCATCGTTCTCGTCATAAGGTATAGCTTCGAACTGACTAAATTCCACACCATGAGCATTGAACACATCCTTTAAAGGTTCATATTCTGCTTCAGTACCGTTGGTAATAACAGCAATTTGGTAAAGTGGCATTGATTTTAATACTTTTGAAGAAGAACGTTTATGCATTTCATTAACAAACTCATAAATGATATGAGGGAATGTAGCCGTTGTTGAAGCCTCGTCTCGAAAAACAGACATACCTGATTCCTTCATAATAGTTCTTAATTGCTGGAAATTAATCTGCATACGCTAGACTCAACTCCATTACGCGATCATTTTCACGCACATAAATTCTTTCGATGTTATAGATCCGCTCCTGAATTTTCACACGATACTCTTTTTGGTTATTTTCCACAGCACGATCAAATCGCGTTTCGATTTTTTTCATAACCTCATTAGCATCTCTTGTGGTTAACTTGTCAGTCGCTGTAACACCAATATTGTTGTATTTAAGATTCCTTTCAAATGGATATCCCATAACTACACGATCTGTTTCTGGATCAACAGTTTCACCAAGCTTTAATAACTCCGCGTTCCATTTAAGATTATTCGTTTGTCGTTTCGACATCGTTGTACACCTCCAACACAAAGAAAGGCGTCAAGGCATCAAGTGCTTGTTCCAGTTCCTTTTCGGAAACTCTGTAATCATTCATTATTCCAGCAACCATTAGTACAAGATATTCGTCTTGTTTCCCGGTAGCTGTCTGAACGTATTTCTGAGCACTTTTAATATAAAAAGGGAGCATGGTTTCATCCATGCCCTCCTCCCAGTGAATATGGCTTTTTAATTTAGCGACATATTCCGTATCATTCATAAGCTATTAACCTCCTACAGGGGCAGTAGCTCCTACTTCATAACGATATACAGATGGCTCGAATGGAGAGTATACCAGTTGCCCATCAAGCAAATTGTAAATTTGGAAACCAATACGGTTTGTATCCGAATACTTTTCAACTAATTTTTGAATTTGCAGTGCACCAATTACATCTTGAATACGGAAAGTAGAGAAATCACCGAAGTAGAATACTGATTTCGTAGGATCAGCACCATCAGCAGCATCTGTAAAATCTACTTTATGTCCAAGAAGCTTATAGCCAATTTCATCTCGACCAGTGTCATAAAGTAACGGACGTCCCTGCCCATCAAGTAGCCCTTCTAGGACAGTAAGTGCAGCTCCATTTAGAATCCACATTGCTTTCTTACGCACTTCTGTTGTAACTTGCCCTTTCATTTTGACCAATTCTTTGTACAGCGTGTTTTCAAGTCCTGACTTCGTTAGATCAACAGCAGCTGATTCATAATAAGCTACCGCCTTCTTAGCAAGTGCTCCTGCATTTTCTACTCCTGCGTCATTTCCGTTAAACATGTAATTCGTTTCTTTACGGACATAAGCTTTCTTCAATTCTTCGATAACAATGTCTTCAACTTTGTAACCAGGATCAGCCATGTTAATTAATTTCTTTGAGATTGTTGCTAGAGCATCGAACTCGACTGGAGATAGGTATACTTCATCGAATTCAATCTCTGTCTCAGGAATCGGGTTCGGTACAATGTGACGCTCTTGCTTAACCACATTTGCATTCGCTTTTCGAACCAACACAGGATACTTCACATTTCCATGAGTTTTAACTCGTGTTCCGTATTTACGAAGTAAGTTTTCCTCTTGTGCATACGTAATAATTTCTTTAGACACAATTTCAGGAATCAACACAGATCCGTTTTGTGTCTCAACACCTAACGCTCGCGCTTCCGATTCCGTAATTTGACCAACCACAAACTTCGCAAATGCAGAACGTTGTTCTAATTGCTTCTTCATTGTGGATTTATGTCCACGAGTCGAAAGCCCAGAAGAAATTTGTGACATGATTTCATTACGCTTCTCAGTACTTATTACATTAGCTGGAGGTGTACGTTGTTCGTTCTCTTCCTCTTCCTCATCATCGTCAGACTCATCATCAGAGCGTGCCTCTTCTTCATCAGTTGTTGTTTCTTCTTCGCTAGAGTCATTACCAAGATTAGCTAGGGCATCAGCAAGTGCCTGAGCTTCTTCAGCAAGCTCCTTCACCTCGGTTTGGACAGCTTCAAGGTCCTCAGCGCGAACTTCATTCTTTTCAAGCTTCGTGCGTAACTCCGTTAGACGTGCCTTCGTTCTTTTTTGTAATGCAAGTAATTGTTTTTTATTCATTTCCCAAAACTCCCTTAATTTGATTTAGTATTTTTAAACGCTGTTCTACTGTCTTATCAATTTCTTTGCTTCTCACAAGAGCCACTTCCGTATCGTCATACGCCGGAATAGAAACAACTGATATCTCATAAAGCTCTACTTCCTGAATAGTCCTTAGCGCCGGCTCTGCTGAATAATCCCAGTGTTCCTCTGTAGCAAAGAAACCAAAAGAACATTGATTTATGTCACCCCTAGCCATACTCTCAGCCAAATCACGTGCAAGAGAGGTATTTGGTAACTCCACTTCAAATCGAAGTCCTCTCTCGTCTTCTGAGAGCCTCAATGTGCCGTTTTTTGACCTACCCAACACATTGTCCCAGTTATGGTTAAACAAAGCTCTGATGTCGCTGTTGTTAGCGATAGACTTACTAAAAGCTCCTGGGGAAATAACTTCCTCAAAATAATCACCAATGTTCGTCTTGGAATTAAAAACGGCAGCATATCCACTGATAACTGCTGGATTGTCATTGATAGCATCACGAGTCTTCAAATTGGTGATGTCAATTGTCCTCAGTTCCCTTTTCTTTGTCATTCACATCACCCCCCTTCAAGCTATCGTCAGTCGCGTTCTTCTCACCTATTTTTGATAGATCATTAGAAATATAGACTGATTGAGTCTCTGGTGTATTCTGCTTAGGAAAGCCAAGCATGTCTGCAACGTTATCCGGCGATGTGATTCCCGTACGAACGATGTTGTAACCGATATTTGTTTTGGTACTATAGGTAACAAAATCAAGGATATTAATCTTGAATTTAATACGTTTATCTGCATTTTGACCGAAAAAAAGAAGACTCAAGTGGTCTTCAAAATTCTTCATTATTGGCCGAACGGCTTTATTGTGTAGGTACATCATTGCTTTTTCTATATCAGACTTCATCAGTGCCTGATATGTATCAACATTAATACCTAAGAACTTGCCCAAATCCTTCTTATAAACATTCAAGAATGACAGAATCTTCTCATCCTCAATCGGACTTTTCAGTGAATCTATTGAATATCCTTTACCCAATGGAATTAATTTCACTGTTCTGGATTCATCAATCCCTTCTAGTTGATCCAGAATCGCTTTGATCAACTTAGATTGTGCTGCATTCTGCGGATTAATATGAGCGTCCAGTTTGAGTAGAAAGGCAAGTAATCCACCCTTTTTGTATTTGTCTGTTAAAACCTTTTCAGCACTCATAACACCTTCCAGAGTGTTCTTACCAAGTAGCAAAAGTCCAACACCGTTTAAATGATCAGTACCAATATTCTTAATATGACGAATCATGAATGATGGTATTTCGGTACCACCGATCTTAAAGTGCTCTACTAGTCTTTCATCCAACTCCGTATAAACGTTAGCCGCTATATGCAGCTGGTTAGCATCCAAGACCGGAAACACCTCTCCTTGAAGCAAATAAGTATTCGTCATCAATTTAATGAATTCTGAACTTGTCAGATATTGATTAGGTCGTTTAAGGATGTTTAACACAGAATCATTCTTAAGTTCGTTACCTTCTTTGTCTTCCACATTAATTTCAGCTAGCATCATCTGATTGCTGATGTCCTGCAGCAACTCATACACATCACTGGACTCCAAAATGTTGTCGTCACCAATATACCTTCCTCCATACCGGATTGTATTTGAGTAGATATCTTCGAACCATCCGCGCTTTTCAACTTGCTTGAACAAAAATTTCGAAAACCGATCTCTTAATCCCATTTTCTCACCACCTTTCTACTAAAAAATAGTTCTTCAAAATTGGAAATACTTGATATAATCATAATGAAAGTGAGGTGAACAAAAATGAATGAAATAGAAACTTCATTGAACTTTGAATACATTAAGGGTGAAGATCAACCGGAACCTCTTGATATCCAAGCAAAAGGATTATTCACTAGAACCCATAATATTGTTATAAATGCGAATGAGAAATTCCAAAGGATTTCAATTTATGAAAACGGCGTAATCATTTCAGAAGAAATATATGCTGGCAAACACATTATTCGTTTTAATTTTCCATTCACTGAAGTTGAACGCGGTAAACTTGTTATCAACAATTAAACTACTGAAAAAGCCGTACTCTGATGGGTATGGCTTTTATTCTATCTATAGATTGCACTGATTAAATCATCCATTCCATTTTCATCTATGTCATCCATCTGCATCATGGTTTCTTTATGAGCAACTAAAAAAGCCACAAATCCATCAATCTTTTTCTTAGACTGACGTTTTGACGGCCCTTTCATTCCATTTATATTTGTGACAACCACTAGATTAAGAGCGCAATAAACAAAAAGAGGGTTGTCAGTATAAAGTCTCTCTTCATAAATAATACGTTCAGCATCATCAATCATGGCATTCATTACTGACGGATACTGATTAACAGCAATACACTCTAAACCTAAGTTCTCACACTTCTCAATGAGCTTTTGAGACATAGCAGGGTCATAGTTTAATTGCTGCACATCATATAAGTCCATGCACTCTGTGATATATTCGAGCACTTGCTCCTGGTCAATCATCTTTCCATCACAAAATTGCACATAACCTTTTTCAGCTAAGTCTGTATAAGGGACATTATCCTCTTTTTCCCTGTGTTCAATATCAGCATTGGGGATAAAATACATCTGCTTCACTTTTAAAATCGATTTCCCTTCATCATTAAAGACAGGGAAGTTTAAGTTCACACAAGTTAAGTCAGTTGTCTTTGATAAATCCAATCCAATGTAACAAGTTTCACCAGTAAGATCCCCAAGTTCTTCAGTACTAACAAGAACATGTTCAACCTGATCTTGTTCGAAGAAGTTATCTGCTCCATTTACAAACACATTCAAATGCTTTGATAAGAATTCCGCTTTTTTATGTGCAGAACGTTCAGCACTGATAAATTCCGTTTCCAATGCACTCATGGTTACAGAAACACTGATGTTTGGATTCACCATTGCCCACACTTTACGATCTGTCCAATCGTAATTTTTGTTAGGTTCATAGATCATTACAAAGTTTGCATCGTTATCATCATTTTTAAGTACTTCTTTTGCTTCGCGATAAACACGCATACCCACACTGGACGAACCTTTACCAGCAGTAGAAATATTAAACATAATTGGTTCGTCACGAGCTATCTGAGCAGACTTAAAGTTGTCGTACTGGTCCATATTTTCTTGCTTATGCAGCTCATCATTCAAAACAAAATGGGGATTGGAACCCTCAATTGAATCAATGTTCTTACTCATTACAATGAATTGGTTAGAATAAGCCAATCCATCATGAATGTAATCATAAGTAACAGATGAAACTGTACCTTTTGGACCTTTATAAATATGAGATGCATTCATTAAAGCATCATGGTTTAGGATTGTTGCCGCGAATGGCTTTGCTGCATATTGCGCCTGATTGAAATCACTGGCACAGCAATAACAATCGGCACTTAAAACCCCTTCCCCATACATGGTATAGCCCAATGCTCCGACAGCCACCAATGTTTTACCGTTCTTTTTAGGGATTTGAATGTAACATTCCCTTGTTACACGAACCGTTTTTCCTTTTTCATTTTTATGCACCCATCCATATATCCAAGAGTACGCGAATTTTTCCCAATCCTCTAAAATAAATGGTTTTCCGGCTAAATCACCTTTTGTATGACGGACAAATGTTTCAACCCAATCCATCATTTCATTCGCGCGATCTACGTCAAACCAAATATCTTTACGCTTTTTCCATTTGTACCATCTGTCTACCATCTTGTTTATCGTATCGGGATACTTTTTAGGACTCTTTCTTACTTTTTTAGCGAATATTTCAGCATAGTTAACGCCTCGTTCTATCACATAAACCCCACCCCCACAGCCTAAGCTTTGCCGCTTCTCCATTTGTTTCTATGAGCTGTTAATTCATCCACAACAGGTTCAGGCTTTATCATTTCTTCCTCTTTTCGAACCGATGAACCGCCAGTAACAATCTTTCCTGGCTTGTTATTGTTAGTCAAACCAAGCAAAGCAAGAGCTTTTGTTTTTTTATCTGACCACGTTTCTACTTGTTGCGCCAGTGGATGCTTTGAGTTATTTGTGGCACCAGCTTTGTTGGTGTGCCGCTGTGTTGCCGGAAACCCTTTTTCTTTCCACTGAATGTACATAGTCATATAAATTTCAAAAATATCAAGGTAGGATTCTATGAGTGGATCTAGTGTAAGGGTGTAAATATCAGCATCCCTCATGATCTTCAAAATTCTATTTTTTTCAGCCTCTGTTTTTTCGGCTACAATTTTTTGACGCTCTTTTTTGGTTGCCAATATCTACACCCCCCTTTATTTTTGAAAATTTTTGTCTAACGAAAGGAATGCCACCTCTGCTACCTATCTCTCCACGATGGGCTATTTTGAATTAGGGTAGGGGGGCTATGACCAACTAACATCAATATGATCAATTAAATATTCAATTCCCAAGAATAATCCTGCACCAATAAACATCATTACAATACATAAGGTGATAAGCGCAGGCACGCAACCATCAAACATTCCACTTACCACTCACGTCATCTCTCCTATCGCTTTTCAAAGTAACTCGGAAACACTTTTCCCTTTTCCTTGTTCTCTTCTTCTGTATGACATTTTGGACACAGTAACATTAAGTTGTTTGGTTCTAACCTTAGTGTTGGGTCATCTTTGATTGGGATCTCATGGTGCACATGTGCTTGCCTACCAAATACAAACCTCTTACACTTCTGACAGCAGCCACGTTCTCTTTGGTAAACAAAGGACCGTATATCTTTCCACTGCTTTGAGTTATAGAACTGTTTGTTCTCATGGTGGTAGATGTTCCTCTTCTTCCTCTTCTGCAGCATAGACTTCTTTGACCTCTTATGTTCTTCACAGTAAGTGCCTCGGTCTATCTTTGTTCCGCAGCCGTTGAAGTCACAGTACTTCATTACTGATCATCGTCAGCTTTAAGTGATTCAGCAATATGATTCCGAATGGTATCTTCATTCTTCATATTGCCTGGTACTTTGATTTCGTTTTGTTCTGCAAATTCACGCAGTTGATCTGGATTCATTTCATCCAAGTCAACACCATTTACCACAGTCTGATCAGTATCCTTTGCAACATCTACACCGACCACCATACTCTTAGGATCTTTAGTTACTTCGAAGTCTGGTTCCTCACCAGCTGGTACAAATAAAACTTTCTTCTCCTTTGCATCCCAGTATTCAGTTCCCTGTGCAGTAACACGAGTTTGTACTTTCATTTGAAACACTCCTTTAGTTTTATTTGACTCCAAACAAAGCACACCACAGAGGCGATACACTGTTTGCAATCAAATAAAAAAGTACCCCTATTCCGGGATACTTCTTAAAAGTTTAATATTGCTAAGTTAATTCTTATTACGTAGGTATGATTGATTGTCCGTTTAATCTTGGCCATTTAATCCAACTGGCAATACTCCTATAATTTGATCAACGAATAACATAAAAGTATTAATGTGTATCTTTGGCAGATTTGGTCCCCCAATGATGGTTACATCTTTTAAATAGATTCGTTTATCACGATCAGTTACAGTTAAATTTTCATCTTCGAATATTGCTCTCCCTCTATGCATTGATTCTACTAATGCAAAAGGGTCAATGTTAGGATCATTCTCTAACTCTTCAACGATCTTTTCTTCAGAAAAATTATATTCCTTTAATTCATTTATTTCACCTATTATAATTCCATAAGGCGTGATGAAAGTTACTCGAGGATCTTTATCATTTAAAGTACTAACAAATAGCTTTTTCATACTTGATAAAGAATGTATCCATTCTGTCTTTCCGTTAATTAAATTGTCCTTCATCTTAAATCACCTCCCTCCACGATACATATTTCAATAAAAGGAAGGAATTTCCTCTTATTCTGACGAAATATGTAAAATAAAAGGAGGTGATAGTAATGACGAAGAAAAAAGATCCGCCTGTTCATACAGTTCCCAACAAGGCTGGTGGTTGGGATAACAAGCAAGGTGGTACTACCATTAGTCATCACAGAACCAAAGAAAGAGCTGTTGAAAAAGGAAGACAAGAAGCTAAAAGAGATCAGACAGAACATAGGATTCACAAACGTGATGGCAAAATCGGTGAGTCAAACAGTTATGGAAATGACCCAAATCCACCTAAAGATAAAAGATAACTTTACATCCACCTCTAGCCAGGTGGTTTTTTTCTTTCTATTATTAAGTGGCATTTGCACACCTAAAATAAGATACTTTCAAATAAGTATAAACTAATAAAAAACAACCTCATTCTGATAAACAGAAGAGGCTGCTGCTAATTCTCTTAGATATTTTCTTTTCAGCGCGCTCAACTGTACCTTGCACCGCACTTCTTGAAACTTTGAAGTATCCAGCTATTTGAGCGTAAGAAAGGCTATGACCTCTAGACATAAGATACATCTCTTTCTCTTGTTCAGTCAGGACACAAAGAGCATCTTCAATCCTTTCTTTCTCGCTTTCAGTAATTATGCTGATTGGCTCTTGATCTATCCACTCATATGGATCAGTATTCATGCTCTTAAAAAACTTCTGCATAACGAGCGGATCTACTAGCTTATCCCTTTGATATGCAGCTCTTCTCTCAATCCCTCTTTTATTACCTGGTCTTTTACCTGTATTCATCCATTCGATAGCATAACGTAGATCGCTTGCCATTCCACTTAGCGCAGCTTTGTCTTCTTCAGGTGCATGCTTCTTTAATTCTTCAATATGTCTGAGTGTACTTCTGTAGCCTTTAAGAAGATCTTCCATACCCATGAAATGATTATTTTCACGAATCATATAAGTGACCCCCTTACTCCAAACCTTTGCCCAGGCTCAATGACCTGGGCATTTATTGTTGTTAAACTTCATCAACGAAATGTTTATTAACCTTCGTCGTGTTCAAATGATGTAAGAACTTCACAAAAGTAAGGTTCAATATGTCCGATACTACATTCTTCATCAATGTAACCAACTGTTGTATAACCGTTTCCTTTGGCGTTAAGTCTTACAATATACAACTCTCCGCCCTTTTTTCTGTACCATTTTTTTAATTCGACTTGAGATGTATTAACCACTTTTATAACAAATAACTTTTCCATTTCTGTCCTCCTTTTTACTGAACTTTTTGTTTCAACTTTGACGCTACTTCCTATTTTGAGGCCAGCGCCAATCCACTGGAGCTTTTGAGGAGTTAGTGCTCTTTATCCCTTGTCTCTTCATCCAAGATTGAAGTACTGTTCCAACATTGTTAGTAAAACCAACTTCTCTGGGAATGTTAGGACCTTTTTGTTTTGGCATGTTCCGATACTTTTCAAGTTCTTCTTCAGAAAGATAATAAGTTTTCATATTACCCTCCACCCCTTTTTTAAACGACTGTTTAATTCATGCCGTTGCAATGGTTCATATAAGTAAACTCTCTGCCCTTCCTCCATTCGGAAGAGCAGAGTCCATTTATTACCTCGTTTACGCTTAGCCATCAGCTTTTAACTGTTTCGTCTGTTTCCTCTTCGCTGTCTGTTAAGATCTCTCTGATTTTTTCTTGTTCTGCTTCAACTTCATAATCTTCAAGTCTTACCTGATCAGGATTAACTTCAACATTGTCGCGGTTATCAACCGTATACTCAATTCCTTCGTCATCTTCTTCTCCATAAAACTCATCAAGTGTCATTTGAGAAGGATTCACTTCGATCTTTACGTTCTGGCCGGCATACTTATAAAGTTCTTGAGCCTTTTCCTCTGAATCTCCTTTAATAGCAAACTTCAAAGCTGTTTTTTTAGAATCACGCTGAATGTTCATGAATTCAGCAGTTACTTCGCCTGCTGCACACCCTTCAATTTTGAAAACGATAATGCTGCCGGCTAATTCATAAAGTGAATTGGATTTCTTTTCAGAGTCGCTGCCTTTGATTTCAAATTTTAGAATCTCCTTCTTATCGTCCTTCTGTTGCATTTTAAAGAAAACATTCATTTCTACTGTCATGGTTTTACGCTCCTCTTCTTTTTTTAGTTTTCTTCGCTTTAGGTTTTGGATTTAAAATATTGTAGATCACATCTTCTTGAAACTTCGGATAAGTAAATGTTGCGCCTTCTGTATAATGCCAAATCCCTTCTGCTATCTTGGCTAGAAGAAAAGCATCTGTGATATTGTCACTACCACTTTCAAAATCCCAACGTTTCAATGTTTGTTTTGCTACTTCGATTTTATCCGCCTTAATCGCTTTTCCATCAGGTCCTTTGTTTCCGGTAGCACCTGCGAATTTCTTTAACGCCATTGGAGCAACTTCATACCACTTATGTCCTCTTCTAGCGAGAGCCATTCTAATACCCCAACCAATTCCTCCGAGCTGGATTGCTTGTTGTGAAGCGAATCCAAACCCTTCAATGCAGATAAAGTCATCTCTTTTCATAAAGTCCATAACTTCATCAATCATAGTTAGCATTCTTAATGGATCTACTGAGCCCACACCAGTGAGCTCCTTTTGTTTTAATACCGTTCCATGCTCGTCCAATGCGACAAAGCCTGTTTTAGTTGATGGGTCTAAGCCTATGAATCTCATTAGTAAGCTTTCCCCCCATGTTTGTATGACCTAGATTTGTTTCGATGCATCTTATCCAGTATTGCTTTTTCTAAATCGATATTTTTTGAACCGCATAAATCAAAAATTCTTATACAGACATCCGCAAGTTCCTCAGCAAAATTTTCAGAGTCACCTTTGCGATCAGCCTCTAAAGCTTCACTTACTTCACTGTGAATTAGAGCTAAAAGTGTTCCAGTTTCTCTTGGTTCATCATGCCAACCTTTTGATTTAGCATTTTCATAAGCTAGTTCACATAATTTATTTATCATCATTAACTCACCCCGTAGCCAAGTTCTTGTAAATCTTTATTGCACCTGTCAAACAGATCTTTGTTTCCGAGCTCAACTGCTAATCTTTGAATCTCAAGAAGGCTGTCTTCGTCTTTTGGTGCATCACCTGTTCTAATCTCATAGAAGTTCCAACGGCTGAGATTTATAAACTCACCTGCTCTAACAGGTCCGTTTATTTCCTTAATTTCGACTTGGGCATAAACCTTACCGCATTCAACCACTTTAATGATTACAGATTTATTAGGCTCCGTTTTATGGATTGCATCATACATACAGCCTGCTTTTAAATCCATCAGATTCCATCCCTTCTAAAAGTGGTTAATCATTTAAGGCAATTTGTAAAACTTCCTTTAAAATTCTTTCTGCTTCTTCTTTGTTCCAATCAACATAATGCAATGCGTTTTCTATCCCAGTTACAATCTCATCAATCTTTTTCTCGAGCTCCTTGTTCGTTTGAATATGTTGGTAAAGAAACTCTTTAGCTGTGATGATTTCATTTTGTGCTTCCTGAAGATCACACAACGGACAGCTATATCCACCTTCTGGAGTATCTACTTCATGTTGTTTGTGATATTCAAAACCGCAATTCTCACAAACTACATTTAGTGTTTTAAGAATTCCCTTCAGACGTTTAACTTCTTGTTTATGAGCTTCTAATGATGCTGTAAGAAATTCATTATCTTCATCAGACTTATAACCATTCATATAAGCGTTAATCTCCATTTGCTTCTCCTTCCTTATTCAAAAGTGATTCTAGCCATTTAGCATTCTGCTCTTCTTGCTGAGAGTTGATATTAATTTGAGGAGCATCTGATTTTAGCCAATCAGGAACTGTTACATTAGGAGCGGCACTCTGCTTTCCATATGTAGATCTTCTGGTTGCTTGAGAGTGCTGTTTCTTCCGTTCGTACTCTTCCTGAGCTTTTAATGCATCTTCAAGTTTAAAAATGTTGTTTGTTATAGATCGAGATAACCAACCTTTTGCATAAGAGAATTCTTTTCCTAACTGACCAACTTGATTAAGAATCCATTTAACTAATTCTTCTTCCATTCCATCTTGATCAATATAGGTTCCTAGTAATTCAATTTGTGCAGGACTCGGTTCATAATTGAAACTTAAACGAAATACTTCATACAAAGATTGAGTTTTCTCTTCTTGCTCGATTGTAGTAGTACTTTTCTTTACTTTACTTTCCTTTACTTTACTTTCCTTTACTTTACTTTGGGGATTACTGCTGTCATTAACGCTTGCTGACTTGGAGTTATTGTTAGCAGAAACCCCCACTAACCTGTACTCTTCGTCAATTAAGCGTGCAGTTCGCCTTGAGGTGGCTAAAAGGAAGCGTTCTTGAATACCCCTTGAAGTAAGAACTTCGTGTCTTTTGAACAGCTCTTCGTTAAACAAGCCCCACTTAATGCAATCATTAACTACATCAGTAACGGAGTTTATGTCGACAGAAACTCTACTTGAGAATAGTAATTGTTCTTTTTCTGTCCAATCGTAGAAATAACCGTTTTTGTATATCTTCATGAACAGCTTGATTACTATTCCGAATCCTAAAAGACCATGTTTCGCTTCGATCAATGCGATCTTGTCGTCTTGATCCATATCAACATCTAATGGAAAGTAATCGAGTCCTTCTTTCTTCGGTCTTGCCATATCACCTCGCCCCCTTCTGTATTGCCTTGCTAGCAACCTATGATTTTTTTAGATCCTGTCTCTCTATGCACCAGATGCATCTCTTCTGGAAGGTTTTTAGTGATTAACCAGTTGTCAGGATTCAAACCATTAAACTTAATGATGTCCTTCTGACTTCGATTAGGACGTTTACCGTTTTTCAATTTACTCACACTCCTTCTTTATGCAAGCAATGTATTTTCCTTTAGTAATCCGAACAGGCTTTAAGTTGCTATGATTCTTTTCCAAGTAACTTTTTACAAAGCTTTTGAAAAGTTTTGGATTACGATCGACTTCCTCCCAGTAGAAGGAAGGAAGAGCGATCTTATATTCCGGTTGCATTATTCTCCTAGTACATCAAAATCGATGTCTAATGCATCTTGTTTAGGTTCTTCTGTCTTAGCCGATTTAGAATTCTCGAAATCAATTAGTTTATTAAGTCCAACAACTTCTTGAAGTGAAAGATATTTTGCACCCTTACCAAGAGTGTTCTTAATAAAAGATTTAAGATCATCCTCAGTCCAACCATTATTAGTTGTCTTGTCATAAACTAGATCCCATTGTTTCTTTAATTCTTCTTTTTCATTGAACGAACCGTTCTCAGCCTCAATCACCTGATCAGTAGGAGTTATATCGATACGCTGCCTATTTGAAGTATCATCGTCATAAGAAACTTGACTAGAAGAATCATGGTCCTCAGCTTCAATGCCGAACTGTAACTTAAGAGCACGTTTTAAAGTGTGTTTTTTGAACATGTCGTTAAAGTAATTTGCCCATTGGCTGCCGGCTTTCTTTTTGAGATGTTCAACCTCATCCATCTCAATTAGAACGACTTTATCTGGATAACCTTCACGCCTTGCGATCGCATAACATGCAGCAACTTTTCCGCGCGGAATCTTAATGGAGTGCTTCTCAATTTTAAGTTCTTGTGTTTCAGGATCTACACCAATTTCAAACTCATCATTCTCATGAACCAACTGAGTAGAAATTCCTTTGTAATCTTCTCGCTTTTGAGCCAGATGGAGAATCCCTTCAACTGATACCTGGATGCTCATTTGATTGCCATACTTGATAAAGTAGATGTGGTTCTTAAATGGATTTAAACCATTGTTCTTACAGATCTGAATGAAAAGAGCTAACTCTTCATTTGTTGCATTTTTAGCTATGCTGTTTACTACAACATCCAATTCCTTCTGAGTGAAATGCTCCTCAAACTGGCTAGTATTAATTGGTGCTAATTGAGTTTTAGACATATTTATTTGCTCCCTTTTATAAGTTTTGGCCTTCATTATCAGCAATCATCATTGCGAAGTTGGCAATGTTTGCACTTCGGATAGTGATTTCGTGTTTGTCTCTATCCAATTTCTGAAGCTCTTGAATAAGGTGTGTGTAATTCTTAGTGAGTTCTTTCATAAGGAACTCGTAGTGTTCAGAACCCCAACCTTTTTTATGGTCATTAACTCTTAGTTGCTTTTCCATATCAAAGGCGAATTGCATTAAAGGTTTGCGTGGTTTTGGTGCTGGTTCCATTTGTTGAACAAAGTTTGCAATGTCTTCGCCAATCTCATAAACTTGGATGCAATTACGATCCATTCCGTATCTCAGAGCAATTAAATCGAACTCTTCTTTGTTGCAATATGTTTCTAACAAGTTGCTTTCTTCAAAAGCCTTTCTAGCCTCTTTCATGAAAGCTAAATGATTTTTAGTTATTTGTTGAGCCACTTCTTCTCTCCCTCTTTCTCTGCTCCAAAAAGCAGTTAATCGTGCAATACAAGTCGATGCCACTCTTCCAGACCTTCTCACCTTTATATATAGGTCGGTTACATAAGACATGAGCACAAACATCTACAGGTTTTCTTTTGCTCATTTCACTGGAACCTCTTGAGTGTCAATAGCAAACTCTTTATCTACTACTTTGGCAACAATCAACTGGCCAGATGGCTTAGTGAACTTCAAAATGCTCTCAGCGTTATCAACGAAAGTCGGTGCAATAACATCTGATTGCTGACTAAGAACTTCAATAACTTCTAAACCTGCTTTAATTTTTTCAGCTGTACTTAACTTGCTATATGGCTTTCCGTCCATTTCGATTTCAAAAGTAGCCTTTAAATCACCGTTCTTTTGTTCTTCAAACAGGCGTATATTGATAGTGGTAAAAAGCTCGTCCATTTTGTTCACCATCAGTTCAGAGCGTTTAGTTCTAAACTCTTTTATGGATTCTTTAATACTTTGAGAGATATTCCGTTCTTTACGAATCTTCTCTTTAGCAGCTGAAGCTTCATCGATCTCTTCTTTAAGCTGATCAACACGTTTGAACGCTTCGAGCTTTGCTTTTAAAGGATAGATCTGTTCATCCAAAGCGAATGATGCAGAGTGATCAATTTCCTTAAGCTCTGGTATAAGCTCAAGTTGTTTTACAAGGTCCTTAAGTCGTTGAACCATGTTTTTACCTTCTGTAACAGCAGCATTTATTTCATTTTGTTTAGACTCATTTACCTTTTGCAGGGAGTCTTCATTAAGTGACTGACCGCACGTGCTGCAGGTATCAATGACTGGAGCAGCCTTCTTTTGAATAATCAAATCTTTTTGCTTTAGAATTTCTCGATTTAGACTTTCAATCTGCATTTCCAACTTCATTCTTTGACTAGAATGTTTTTGAGCGTTTCGCTTTTCTTCATCAAGGGCATCTCTTTTAGAAACAATCTCAGCGATCTGTTTCTTAATCTGCTCTGGATCTTGAGAAGAATCATGAAGCTCTATATATTTTGCTAATTGTTCTTGCAGAGTTAGTACTCTCTCACCAGCTCTTTCAATTGCTTTGTCATTGTTTTTAAAAGATTCAACGTGAATCTTTTCTAGATCATCAAGTGAGTGCTTCTTTAATGGTTCTTCAAGTCGTTTAGTATGGGTGCTTCCAAGTGCTGCAAGAATTTCTTTATTCAGTGGTTCAGTAACATATTGGAGCAATTGTTTACGCTGATCTTGCCAATGCTGACTGGAGAAGTAAGTAGGGTTAAACAAGGATAGAAACAGATTTTTATCGAAAAGAGATTCAACTAACTCTGAGTATTTAGTTGCCTTTTCCGGAACATCATTGATGTAATACTTTGCTTTACCTTTGTGTAATGCGCGGCCAAGCAATGTTTGAACATCATCTACTGCAATTAGAAGTTCAGATTTAACTTCTACTGGAAGTTCCTCACCAATAGGTGTAGGGTCCACCTTAGTTCCAATAGGATCAATACCGTATAAACACCAAGTGATTGCTTCAGCGATTGAAGACTTACCAGCTCCATTTCGACCACTAATGTTTGTGATATCGCTAAACTTAATCTTTAAATCGTTGTGATTCTTAAAATTAGAAACTGCTAAACTAACAAACTTTATATTCAATTTTGATTCCTCCAGGTTATATTTTTGGACAAACAGTCGTATAATGTTCTTAAAGTATTTAGGACAATACTTGTTTGGCTGTTACCCTGCCCGGTAGCAGCTCTTGTTACATTCGTTTTTATATCTTCTTTTAATGTCATCCGGCTTTCTGCTGATTCTACGACTTGTTTCTTCTACAGCCATTTCAAAAGATCCATAAACACCAGTCAAAGTAGCAACATGATTAACCATGTAGAACAGTTCACTTTCAGACCAAGATCCGTTTTTATACCACTGGTTTTTTCTAGTTCCTGCAGGTCTCATGTCTGTTCTTCCTCCTCTTTTGCGATTTGAGGAAAACCAATCTCTTGCACATACTTTTCAGCACAATCAGAATTACGATGAATTAAGTCACCATGAACTGCCCACACTTCATTTCCTATGAAGATCTCTCCACCACAACCTCCACAATAGTGAACAACTTCATCTTCTTGTGGGTCAGTAATCCCATTGCCATTCGCCAATACCATTGGATTTTCAATGCACATCTTTTTTCACTCTCCTCATATTTAAGTAGGTATCGCGACTTTATTTGTCAGCATCACCCCTTTCAATCGAGGACCATTAATCTTCTGGTGTCTTTTCATGGTGTGGCTTACCCATAAAACAAGATCGGAACATTTTGCGTGTTCAAGAGCTCTAATGATGTATGTAAATTCCATTCCGTCATGTTCTTTTTGTTCGTATAAATTGTGGTAAGCAATATCAAACATATTTAACTCATTGACATTGGATAGAGTGTTTCGATAGTCATCCATAGCTGTCATCACTGATACCCAATCACTAGGTAGTAGGTAAAGTGGATGTTTCATTTTCCTGTTACGCCCCACGTTACGCCTAACCCAATTCCTATTAGTAAAGCTGTTACGAGTTGTAAGAAAATGATCCCATCCATTACAACTGCCCCTTCCTTGCTAAAAGTTCAGCGTTAGTTAATTTTGTTTCCAAAAGAGGATGATCCACTCTCTTAAGACCCATCGCTTCACGAGCGTCATTAATACTTATCTTTCGGGTTTTTACTTCTTGGAAGAGCTCATCTTTTTTCATGCTTGTCCATTCCTCCTTCAAAATACTGAGCAGCATATTTGATGAAGATCTTCAGCTGCTCAAAAGTTTGAATTTCACTGAAAGCCAGTTTTAATTGTTTGTTATCCATTCCTAACCCCTTGGCTGCTCCGAAAGCCATTTAAGCAAAAACCTTGTAGTATCTTCTGCCGGGAAGTACCACTTGCTCCCGACCTTATACTTTGGGAACCTCGGATCGTGAAAGAACTTCTCGACGATGGTATTCCAAGAAATACAAGTTCTTCTTATAAGCTCCTTACGATCCCAAAACACAAGCTCTTTACTAACATCTTTTAGAACAGCTTCAATTTTTTCTTTACAAAGTTCCTTGACGATTTCTTCATCAATTTGAACTTGAATCAATATTTTCACCCTCTGTCATAAGTAGAATGATATTTAGGATGTCATCATCTTCTTTTGACCAATGCCATCTTGAATCACGGTATTCTTGATCACACTTTTCCATTATGTCTTCTCCTCTCAGTAATTTTGACACTTAATGTGTCATTGTTGACCAAAAAAAATATCAGCGACGGAAACATTGTAATATTGAGCGATTTTAAATTTGATTTCGTCACGTGGATTTCTTTCACCGTTTTCATACATCCTAAGGGTAGAAAGACCTATACCTAAATCCTCCGCAACCTCTCTTCTCGGCTTTTCACCTCTTAATTCCTGTAATTTTAGACCTATTTCCTTTCGATTCATGCTTTCACCCCTTTCTTTTGGCACATATCGTGTCAAGGTGTATCCATACTATAAAACGGATATGTAAATCTTGTCAATTATTTTTTAGCACAATTTGTGTCAATTGGCACAATATGTGCTATAATCTAGAAAATGAATATATTCGAAGGGTTGATTATATTGAGTCTAGGAAATCAAATTAAAAATTTAAGAAGAAAATCAAAATTAACTCAAATGGATTTAGCAAAGAAGTTGGGTGTATCACGTAGTGCAATAAACATGTGGGAGCATGATGATCGAAAGCCATCTATCCCAGTTCTTAAAGACATGGCTGAACTTTTTAGTATTGAATTAATGGATTTACTTAAGTACATCATCGATGAGAATAAGAATGAAAAACAAGATGATAACTCTGTTCAAGAATCTCCAACTTCTTATTCAGTAACAGATTATTTAGTACCTGACTCTACTGTGAAAATACCGATCGTCGGACAAATTTCATGTGGATCAGGTGGATTGGCATATGAAGAGATTCAAGGATATGAAGATACTCCGGCATCATGGCTTAATGGTGGAGAATATTTTTATTTGCGTGCTAAGGGAGATAGCATGATGAATGCTCGTATATTTGATGGGGATTTAGTGCTTATAAGAAGTCAACCAGAAGTTGAAGATGGAGAAATTGCTGCTGTTTTAATTGACGATGAAGCTGTTTTAAAAAGAGTTTATAAAAGGGATGATACTTTAATTCTTCAATCTGAAAATCCACTTTATCCACCTAAAATTGTTAAGAACGGTGTGCAAATACTAGGGAAATTAAAAAAAATCGTAATAAACATGTAGTAGGAGGATTTTGCATGGCTAGTTTTAGAAAACATGAAAACGGGACATGGGAGTATCGAGTAAGATACAAAGATCGTAGTTCTCAGAAACATAAAGAAAAGTCAAAAAGAGGTTTTAAAACAAAGAAAGAAGCTCAATTAGCTGCAGCGAAAGTAGAAATGGATCTTGATTATTATGGTTTTTCAGAAGATGGAAATGAAATGGTGGACAAGTATTTTGAAAATTGGCTAGAAGTATATAAAAAGCCACACGTAAAGCCAATAACATATTCTCTCCAAGAGAGGAATGTTCGCTTAAATATTCTACCTAAATGGCAAGGATACAAGCTTAAAGAGATTGAGAGAACTGAATATCAAAGATGGATTAATACACTTAGAGAAACGTATACAGAAGGAACTGTTAGGCGTATTCATAGCATTATGAATAGTGCAATGAATGATGCGGTTCATGAATTTAGAATCATTAAAGAAAATCCTATTACCAGGATAAGTGTCCCTAAAGATAATCAAGATGATAAAGAAGTTAAGTTTTTCACCATTCATCAGTTAGAACACTTCTTAAGTAAAGTCAAAGCACCACAAAAAAATGCCAAGTATCAACATTCTATTCAATACTATGTATTATTCACATTGCTTGCTCGAACTGGTATACGGATCGGTGAAGCACTTGCATTAACCTGGGATGATATTGATCTAGATGGTAAGAAACTTAATATCAATAAAACTTTAGTTTATCCAACGAATTCGAAACCATATTTATCTACACCTAAATCTAAGAAAAGTAAACGTTCAATTGGTTTGGATGATCAAACCTTGCAGCTATTAAAAAAACATCGAATTAATCGAAGTGAAGTTTATTTAAGATATATGAATTATAAGAAAGCTGATACTAATATTGTCTTTCACCAACATGAGGGCCGTTGGTTAAGAACTAATGTTGTCAGAGAATATTTCAAAGAAATTTGCAAACGTATTAACCTTCCAGTATTATCACCACACGCATTAAGACACAGCCATGCAGTTCATTTGCTTGAGGCTGGCGCTAGTTTAAAATACGTTTCAGAACGTCTAGGGCACAGCAGCATAAAAACAACTGCTGACACATATCTCCATGTCACTCAAAAAGTTGAGGACCAAGCATTGGAGCTGTATCAGCAGTATACAAAAATGAATCTATAAAATTTGTGGGTGTTTTGTGGGTGTTACCCCATCAATATCAGATTAAACCCTAGTGTTATAGGGCTTAACCAATACTTCCTTCCATCTCGAACTTGATCAGGCGGTTCATCTCTACCGCATATTCCATCGGAAGTTCTTTCGTAAACGGCTCGATGAAGCCCATTACAATCATTTCCGTTGCTTCTTGTTCAGAAACACCACGGCTCATGAGGTAGAACAACTGATCTTCAGAAACCTTGGATACAGTTGCTTCATGCTCTAGAGTGATGTTGTTGTTAAGAATCTCATTGTACGGAATCGTATCTGAAGTGGATTGGTTATCCATGATCAGTGTATCACACTTGATGTTAGATTTAGATCCATCAGATTTACGTCCGAAGTGAGCGATACCACGGTATGTTACTTTACCGCCATGCTTAGAGATCGACTTCGAAACGATTGTAGAAGAACAGTCTGGTGCTAAGTGCAATACTTTTGCTCCAGCATCTTGGTGCTGGCCTTTACCAGCGATCGCGATAGAAAGGATCGTACCTTTCGCACCACGGCCTTTCATGATAACAGCCGGATATTTCATCGTTAGACGAGATCCGATGTTTCCATCTACCCATTCCATCGTTGCGTTCTCTTCAGCTACAGCACGCTTTGTAACAAGGTTGTAGATGTTGTTCGCCCAGTTTTGAATCGTTGTATAACGGCAGTAAGCGTTCTTTTTAACGATGATCTCTACAACCGCACTATGAAGTGAGTTTGTAGAATAAACGGGTGCTGTACATCCTTCTACATAGTGTACAGAGCTATCTTCATCTGCAATGATCAATGTACGCTCGAACTGACCCATGTTTTCAGAGTTGATTCGGAAGTATGCTTGAAGTGGAGTATCACATTTAACGCCTTTTGGTACGTAAATGAAAGATCCACCAGACCATACTGCAGAGTTTAGTGCTGAGAACTTATTATCAGTTGGCGGAATGATCGTGCCAAAATGCTCACGGAAGATCTCTTCGTGCTCTTTTAAAGCCGTATCCGTATCTGTGAAAAGAATACCCAAGTCAGAAAGGTCTTCTTTCATGTTGTGGTATACAACCTCTGATTCATACTGTGCAGATACACCTGCAAGGTATTTTTGTTCAGCTTCTGGAATTCCAAGCTTGTCAAAAGTCGCTTTAATTTCAGCAGGCACTTCATCCCAAGACTTTTCAGATTTCTCAGATGGCTTAACATAGTACGTAATATCATCAAAATTTAAGTCCTTCATGTCTCCGCCCCATTGAGGCATAGGCATCTTGTAGAACTGCTCTAATGACTTCAAACGGAATTCAAGCATCCACTCCGGCTCATTCTTCATGCGTGAGATCTCTTCTACGATCTCTTTTGTTAACCCACGCTTCGATCTGAAAATGGATACGTCTTTATCTCTAAAACCATATTTATATTCGCCGATATCCGGCATTTTCTTAGCCATTACAGAATCCCTCCTTACTGGATTGGCACTCTTTAAATCATTATCAAAAGGAACTTATTCTTCCTCTTCCTCATCTTTTCCTACCCCTTGCTCCATCGCCTTCCACGCAAGTGTGGCACATTTGATGCGAGCTGGGAACTTGGAAACGCCAGAAAGAGCTTCGATGTCACCTAGATCATAGGATTCATCATCATAGTCGTTCCCTAACATCATATCATAAAAAATCTTTGCAAGCTTTACAGCATCTTCGACAGGAAGACCTTTAACAGCCTGTGTCATCATAGAAGCTGATGCTAAACTGATCGAACACCCTTCACCGTCGAACTTAGCCGATTCGATCTTTCCATCTTCTACTTTTAAAGTGAGCTGGATGCGATCGCCGCATGTCGGGTTGTTCATATTGATCGTCAGGGCATTATCCTCAATAACCCCTTTATTGCGTGGGTTTTTGTAATGATCCATGATGACCTGACGATATAGCTGATCTAAATTAGAAGACATGACCGAAATACTCCTTTGCTGTTGTTAAGCCTTTAAGAAAAGCATCGATGTCATCTTCAGTGTTATACAGGTAGAAGCTAGCACGCGCTGTAGCTGTAACATCTAACCATTTCATGAGGGGCTGTGCACAGTGATGTCCTGCACGAACAGCAATTCCCTCAGAATCTAGAACGGTAGCTACATCATGCGGATGAACATCATCTAAGTTGAACGTTACAAGTCCTGCTCGTTCTTTAGGACCAAAAATCGTAACACCATCTAACTCTGAAAGACGCTCCATCGCATAATTAGCAAGTACATGTTCATGTTTTAACACATTATCAAGACCTACTTCTTCTAGGAAATCAATCGCAGCACCTAGACCGATCGCACCTGCGATGATTGGTGTACCACCCTCAAACTTCCAAGGCAGCTCTTTCCACGTTGATTCTTGAAGTCCTACAAAATCAATCATCTCTCCACCGAACTCAACAGGATCCATCTTGTTTAGGAGTGCTTTTTTTCCATAGAGCACGCCGATGCCTGTAGGTCCACACATTTTATGTGCTGAAAAGGCAAAGAAATCACAATCGAGATCTTGAACGTCTACTTTCATGTGAGGAGCGCTCTGTGCGCCATCCACTACCATTACAGCTCCGTTCTTATGTGCGATCGCTGCGATCTCTTTGATCGGGTTGATCGTTCCTAATACGTTCGATACCTGCATAACTGAGACAATCTTAGTATGCTCTGTAACTGTATTTTCAACATCCACAAGATCAATCGTGCCGTCAGGCTGTAAAGGAATGTACTTAAGCGTTGCACCAGTGGTTTGCGCCACTTGCTGCCATGGAATAATGTTGCTGTGATGCTCCATTGGAGTAATCACAATCTCATCACCTTCTGAAAGGTTAGCCATACCATAGCTTCTTGCTACCGTATTGATCGCTGTTGTTGTACCACGTGTAAAGATAATCTCCTGAGTGGATTTAGCACCGATAAAACGGCGTACCTTTTCACGTGCTCCTTCATAACCATCTGTAGCACGAGTTCCAAGTGTATGAACACCACGGTGAACATTCGAGTTGTACTCTTTATAATACTTATCTAAAGCTTCAATTACTTGTATAGGTTTTTGTGAAGTGGCTGCACTGTCAAGGTAAACGAGAGGTTTGCCGTTAACTTCCTGATCCAGGATAGGAAACAGCTTTCTCCATTCGTTTGCACTCATTAGCGCACTTTCCTTTCAATAACCTCGACTAAACGATTTTTAACAGATTCTAAAGGCATCTGACTAACTACTGGTGCTAAGAATCCATGAATGATCAAACGTTCAGCTTCAGCTTTTGAAATACCACGGCTCATCAGATAGAACATTTGAAGAGGGTCGATTCTTCCTACTGAAGCAGCATGACCTGCTGTAACATCATCTTCATCGATTAAAAGAATCGGGTTCGCATCACCACGTGCTTTTTCACTTAACATGAGTACACGTTCTGTTTGCTCACCATGAGACTTTGTTGCGCCGTGCTCAATTTTTGTAATACCGTTAAAAATAGAGCTCGCATTATCTTTCATTACCCCATGAGTAAGGATATAACCTTCAGAATGTTTTCCGTGGTTAAAGATTTGAGCTACGAAGTTTTGCTTTTGATCACCGCGGCCGATTGTAACTGTCTTAGTATCTGTAAAAGATCCATCACCGATCAAGTGAGTTGTGTTGTCAGAAACCGTATTTCCGTCGTTAAACTGACCAAGCGCCCACTCGATGCGAGCATCTTTCTCAGCACGGCCTCTGCGGTTTACGTATGTTGTCATTCCTTTTGCAAGGTTATCTACAGCACCGTAAACGACTTTTGCACCACTTCCAGCAAACACTTCAGAAACGATGTTTGCTACTGAGTCTGTAGAAACGTTCGTTGATAAGTAGTTTTCTACATATGTTACTGAGCTGTTATCTTCTGCAGCAACGATAACGTGGTTGAAGATCGCTGCTTCATCGTCTTGATAATAAACAGCCTGAATAGGAGCAGAAAGTTCAACGTTCTTTGGAACATAAAGAAATGCTCCATTAACGAAAAGTGCTGCATGAAGTGCTGGTAAACGGTTCTCATCAACCGCAACAGCTTTCATAAAGTACTTTTTCACTAGATCTTCATGCTCTTTTGCAGCTGTTAAAAGGTCTGTGTAAATTACACCTTGACCCTTTACAGACTCTTCAAGTGCAAAATAAACTGGTGTTCCATTATGGATAACAAGAACATTTTTCGCTTCTTCTTCAGAACCGATCAATGCCTTAACATCTTCAGGAAGTTCATTGAACGCAACAGGAGTGCCAGTTGCTTCATGTTTGAATTCTGTAAAGTTCCATTTATCGATCTTAGTTTTGTCCGGTTTAGGCATCGGAAGCTCTTGAGCTAATTCCAATGCTTGCAAACGAAGGTCCTGCAGCCAAGCGGGTTCCTGTCTGCTGTTTGAAAAACCGGTTACGTAGTCCTTATCAAATCTTAGGCTCGTATCAACTGACATGTATAGTCCCCCTTAATGCTTACGCTTCTTGACCAACAGTTTCGTCTTTAATTCCTAGTTCTTCTTTAATCCAGTCGTACCCTTCAGCTTCTAGACGTTGAGCTAATTCAGGACCGCCAGATTTCACAATACGTCCTTGCATCATCACGTGTACTTTATCAGGTGTGATGTAGTTCAATAGACGCTGGTAGTGAGTGATGATTAAGCAACCGAAATCAGGGTTGCGCATTTCGTTAACACCTTTTGCAACAACTTTAAGAGCATCAATATCAAGTCCTGAATCGATTTCATCAAGGATAGCTAATTTAGGCTCAAGCATCATCATTTGAAGGATTTCGTTACGCTTCTTTTCTCCACCAGAGAATCCTTCATTTAAGTAACGGTGAGCGAACGCATTGTCCATCTCAAGGTGATCCATCTTTTTATCTAACTCACGGATAAATTTCATTAGAGAAATTTCGTCGCCTTCTTCACGTTTTGCGTTAATCGCAGAACGTAGGAAATCAGCGTTCGTAATACCGCTTACTTCTGAAGGGTACTGCATAGCTAAGAAAAGACCAGCTTGCGCACGCTCATCAACTTCCATATCTAAAAGATCTTCTCCGTTGAACGTAACTTTACCAGAAGTTACTTCATATTTCGGGTGTCCCATTAACGCTGCGGAAAGAGTAGACTTTCCTGTTCCGTTAGGTCCCATGATCGCATGGATTTCTCCACCGTTTATTTCGAGATCTAAACCTTTAATAATCTCTTTATCTTCAATAGATACACGAAGATCTTCAATCTTTAAATTAGGTGCTGACATAATACAACCTCCATTAAGAAATCATTCTTAAGATTTTGATAAAAGGCACAAAATAGCCATTCTCAATTTATTCTCATTCTAATCTTATAACAAATGAAATGTATGTTCAAGGGAACGAGCTGTTTACTTTTCCATTGTTGTCATAATATCTGTTCATCAGTCTTCTTATTTGAAAAAAGGCTGACTCATGAGGCGGTAAACCACCTTATGAATCAGCCTTTTGTAATTTTAAGTTCATATGTTACGGCGTATGATTTCTATTTGCATCTGCCGCTATTTCTAATCCTTTTTTGTATTCCTTATCTCGGACCTTCTCAACGTCTAACCTTTTTTCCAAATCCCTCTCATACTCTGCAAAACCACAGCCATGTGACTGGTGCATTGCTTTTTCCATCTCGGACGTATGTTTTACTTTAATGGGGTGGATAATGAATCAATCCTTTCAAAGTTAAAGTTATTTACTAATGTTAGCGTATCAGCAACACATATTTTGCTCAATCTGTTATCGTAGTGAAATCACCCTGCATACACGTGCATAATGATTTTTATTGAAAACAGCTGTGACGTTCAATGTTATTCTGCTAAATGCGCTACATTACTTCCATTACCTTTTAGGACGATTTCAAAACATGAAAAGTGTGGAAATTAGACATTGCATTAATGACGAGGATTATTTAATTCCTTAATACATTCTTGAACGAGGGTCACACCTTGACTCATAGCAGCTCCACCACCAAATGCAGCAGAAACTCCTACAGCCTCAAGAATTTCATTTTCTGAACACCCTTGATCTAAACATCCTTTTGTATGGTAGATGATGCAGTACTCATCTTGCGAATAGATGCTGATGCCTAATGCGATCAACTGCTTATACTTCTCTGAGATCTCACCTTCTTTAAAACAATGACGGGTAAATTCATTAAAAGCATGGGTAAGTTCAGGCATGTTCTCATTATATTTCCCTAAACCTTCTTTATAGCGAATTAAGTGATATTGCGTTGAATTCGATCCTGGTAGCGGCTGCTCTTCTTGTTTCATTTCATTCACTCCTGTCAAAATAGTAAACAGGTTTAGTATGAGTTATTCATAAGCCGGTTATGTAATAAACATTCGTAAGTTTTTGTCGAAAAGCCTATAAATGATTTTGAAGGACTAAAAAAATTTTATAGGTCTATAAATCAAGTTCAAGGGCTTATAAATGGAACCGCAGGGTCTATAAGTTAGTTTGAAGGACTATAAAGAAAAAAAGAACTGACTTTAACATCAAAGTCAGTTCTCTATAGAAAGTTATTTCGTTACCGGTACTACTGCACCTTCATATTTCTTCTTGATGAAATCTTGAATCTCTTTAGAACGAAGAACTTCTACTAGCGCTTTAACAGATTTCTTGTCTTTATCTCCTTCACGCACCGCGATGATGTTTACGAATGGAGAGTCAGAGCCTTCTAATGCGATCGCATCTTTTTGAGGGTTTAATCCAGCATCGATCGCGTAGTTTGTGTTGATTAGAACCGCATCGCCTTCACCGTTCTTATATGCTTTTGGAAGCATTCCTGCATCAACGTCTGCTTTAAATTTAAGCTTCTTAGGATTTTCAACAACGTCTTTAATCTGTGCCTCTGCTCCATCGCCTTCTTTCACTTTGATCAAGCCTTCTTTTTCAAGTAAGCCAAGCATACGGCCGTGATCAGCTACAGAGTTAGACATGATGATCGTTGCGCCTTCAGGCAGTTCATCCAGTGATTTGTATTTTTTGGAATAGACACCGATCGGCTCAAGGTGGATGCCACCCGCGTTCTCGAATTTGTAACCATGATCTTTCATTTGAGACTCTAGATATGGAACGTGCTGAAAGTAGTTCGCACCGATTTCTTTTTCGTCTAAAGATTTGTTTGGCAATACATAATCTTGGAACGTTTTAATCTCAAGTTCAATACCTTTTTCTTTCAAAAGAGGTTTTGCTTCTTCTAAAATCTCAGCATGTGGTACGTTCGATGCACCTACTACGATTTTCTCGTCGCTGATTCCACCTTCTGTTTTGTTCCCACAAGCAGCAAGTGCTGCAACAAGAACGGTTAATACAAGAACAGATAATACTTTTTTCATATGAACTTCCTCCTTGTTGTCAAAAACAATTATCTTTTATCTAACGAAGTTGTAATTCGATCACCGATCCACTGGATGACGAAGACGATAACTAAGATGAGTGCTGTTGAAATCAACGTAACATCCGCGTTGTCTCTTTGGTAACCTTCCATGTAAGCCAAGTTTCCTAAGCCGCCAGCACCAACAACTCCAGCCATTGCCGTATAACTTACTAGTGCGATCGCAGTAACAGTGATTCCTGAAACAAGAGCCGGTGTGCTTTCTGGAATTAGAACTTTAAATATGATCTGAGCATTTGTAGCACCCATTGATTTGGCCGCTTCAATAACCCCTTTATTAATCTCTCTCAAAGCAATCTCTACCATACGTGCATAAAATGGTGCAGCACCTACGATTAGAGCCGGAAGCGCAGCTTCAGCGCCTAACATCGTTCCTACAATCAAGCGTGTGAATGGAATCAATAAGATGATTAAGATAATAAACGGAATCGAACGAAATACGTTAACGATTATGGCAATAACACTATTTAAAAACTTATTTCCCCACAGGTTTCCAGGAGACGTTAAGAATAACGCCAAACCAAGAGCAAGCCCTAGAAAAAATGTAATGACCACTGAGATAGCAGACATATACAATGTTTCTTTTGTCGCTTCTAATAGAACGTCCCACTGTACGTTTGGGAACCATGTACTAAGCATTATGAATCACCTCTACTTCAACCTGGACACTGTTTAAGAACTCCATAGCACGAGCTAGTGCAGATTCTGTACCTTTTATTTGAATAAACAACGTCCCGTATGGTCCATTCTGAGTTTGTGTAATCTTTCCTTGAAGAATATTAACATCCACTTCATACTTACGAATCAGTTCCGTAATTAATGGTTGACCAGCTCGTCCACCGATAAAAGTCAGCTGAACGATTCGTCCTTCAGGAAATTCAGAAATAAATTGTTTAATCGTATCTACTGTTTCTTCAGGCTCTGTTACTTGTTTCACAAAATCCTTCGTGATTGGTTCTGTCGGATTTTTGAAGACATTTAGTACATCGCCTTCTTCTACGACTCTCCCTTGCTCCATTACAGCAACACGGTGACAAATTTTTCTGATCACATGCATCTCATGTGTAATAAGAACGATTGTCAGATCTAACTTTTGATTGATCTCAACAAGCAGATCCAGGATGCTGTCGGTTGTTTTAGGGTCTAGTGCTGAAGTTGCTTCATCACATAAAAGTACTTTTGGCTCATTAGCAAGAGCACGCGCAATACCTACACGCTGCTTTTGCCCACCACTTAGCTGTGACGGATAGGAACCACCACGACCTTCTAATCCAACAAGGTCAATCAACTCATCAACGCGTTGTTTGATCTTAGCTTTTGGATAACCCGCGATTTCAAGAGGAAACGCAATGTTTTCTCTAACTGTACGAGACCATAACAAGTTAAAGTGCTGAAAGATCATAGATATTTCTTGTCTTGCCTCTCTTAATTTTTTCGGTGACAGTTCAGACATGTTTTTGCCGCCGATCGTTACCGTACCGCTAGTCGGACGTTCTAGCATGTTAAGGATTCGGATAAGTGTACTTTTACCCGCACCACTGTAACCGATGATTCCGTATATTTCTCCTTGCTTTATGTTTAAATCTACCGTATCAACAGCCTTTACTTCACCATCTTTGGTTTGAAAGACTTTACGGACTGACTGTAAATTAATCAAGTTTCTTACCTCATTTCTTGTATAAAATAATGCTTTCTTTCAGTAATCAGAGTTGTTTTTGAAAGTGGCTGATTTCCGTTTCAGGATGCTCGCTTTCGGGGGGCGTGCGGTGAGCCACACTGTGCTTCGCTCTTTAGGTGTCTCACCTGTCCCGCCTTACACTACAATCAGCTTTTCAAAGATGATGTAGAGAATACCCAAAAGGAATTCTTTTAAAAACAACCAAACAAAAAATGCCTCTCTGCTTCAATATGAGCAGAAAGGCATATTATATTCTATGCACGTTCTCCTCATCTCCCAAGACTACTTAGAGCCTTGCAGGAATTGGCACCTTTCTAGTTCATCATTCATAAGAATGCAATGATCTAGCGGTTGCCGGGTTTCATAGGGCCAGTCCCTCCACCTCTCGTGATAAGTAAAAAAGTGTTACTTTATTAAGTTAAAGCGATGCATATTTGAATCACTGTGAAGAATATTATCATCCTTGTCGATTCGTGTCAAATATTTTTAACAGTTCGAACTAATACGCCCGCAGAGATCTCTTCCCAATGGGAACTCAAGTAAAAAATGGCTTCCCATTTTAAGCGTTGTCTCAGAGTTCCTTGAAACTCGATCATCTCTTGCCTCAATAATGTGCTCAGCTTCATTTTCCCTTCAAGCAACATGGATAGATATTTCGGATTCCCTGTAAACGTAACTGTTCTGTTCCTCTCCCCTT
The DNA here is from genome assembly GCF_049537595.1 of Fictibacillus nanhaiensis. Lineage (GTDB taxonomy): Bacteria > Bacillota > Bacilli > Bacillales > Fictibacillaceae > Fictibacillus > Fictibacillus nanhaiensis_F. Next base: position 492,892 of record NZ_JBMULM010000001.1, on the reverse strand, counting down.
CTCTATATTCAATTTTCAGCGTGGTCTCGTCATTACACTTAAAGCTAGGCTTAACAGGAATATTATAAAGAGAAAGATATGGACTTTTGGCGATTTGACTTTCGAAGTAACGAATATCCAACATTAAAAATCCCCCCGAATTGGTTGTTACTTCACCGATTCTAGAGGAATATTCATATACCTTTATAAACCCTTCGACAGCCACAAGAAATCGTAATCGTTTTTACGACAGGTTATTTCATAATTAGTGTTTATGTTTCTTTTCTTGCTTCTCATGTTCATTCTTAGAATGTCTTTGATCATCTTTTTTCGTTTCGTTTCTGTTATTTTGCTTGTTGTGATTCTTATCCTGTTGTTTGTTTTCTTTTCTATGTTCTTTTGGTTGTTTAAAATTCTTATCGTTTTTTTGGGATCTCACTGGATCCTTCATCATTTTAGGTTTTACTTTTTTCTCTTTTTGTTGCTTATGTTCATTTTTGTTATTAGGCTTGATGTTTTTAGTACGTTCTTCTCCATTTCGTTTTTCATTCGTATTTTTTTGAGGTTTAACAGGATTTTCTTGGAACTCTTTAACCGAACGTTGTTTAGTTTCTTTTTTTATGCGCACATCAGAAGACATTTCTTTGACTTCATGTGGTGCAGCCTTAATTTTACGTGGATGTGGAACAGATTTAATATCTTTAGAAGAAGTGGCATTTACCTTAAGTTCTTGAAATTTCACTTCTTTAATCTTTTCTTCTTTAAGTTTTTTGTCGTTCTTCGTTGCTTCTTGAAAAGCTGTATATTTACCTGATGATACGCCTAGTTGTTTAGCTTTTTTTCGAACTTCATGGTTCGTTTCAGAAACAGTAATGGCTACAGGATACTGAACGACAGCCTTCTTCACAATAGTGTTCAGCGCCTGATCTAATTCCTGCTTTGTCTTCTTATCACTCGATTTATCAGAAACTGTAGTGATCAACATCGATTGATTTTCTTCCATATACCCTTCTGTTTGGTAAGCTTTTATGAGTTGATCCGCAAATACTTCGAACGGCAAAAGGTCGTCAGTAGAAAAATTATATTTCTTTATGATCTGTTTTGCTTCATCGTTAAAAGCATCCATTTCAACAACTCTCATTTCGTCGTCAACGCCAACCTCAAGGCTTGGGTTGATATCAAAGCTAACATATGCAGCCGCAACGGAATGGCTGCTATTCGGCATGAGACCTGAAAGAAAAAGAAAAGCGATTAAAGCTGCGACTGAAAACGAAATTGATGGCAGCACAAAAAGACTTCTTTTTTTGTTTTTAAAATAAGAAGCCTGATACTCATTACCTACAAGAGGTCTTTTTCCTGCTGGTACTCTTACTGTAACGAAGGTTCCGTCCTTCATAAGAAGAGTTGCTTTTTTATTCTGAACTTCAATAACGATGCCGCTGCCGTTCTTCAATGATATCCCTCCCGCATGTAGCAGGATCAGTATAAATTACCGGCAAGAGAACATCGCATTCCCTTGCCGGTAATCTTAATTACCTCACCTTATGGCTGAATGTATGATTTCAGCGCTTGAAAATCGCCTAAATATATAAGTGAAACTGCTATTATATACTTTCGATTTCTCTCTATGGTTTTACGACTACAGGATACCATATTTAATAAATCTTTTATTGGTAATTGCTTTTTTTCTTTTAAAAACGCGGCAAGTTCTTCGTTCTCAGCTAAAAGACGAGCGATCTCTTTCGCATTTTCACGTGCATCTACATGTTTTGGACAGTGCTTACTTAGGACTTTAAAGTTTAATCCGAAAGTCTTTAATAACTTTTGGTACTCTTCGATCTCATAAACACGATTCTCTACTTGAATCTGGTCTTCGAAATGATCCATTGCAGCTTTTTGCTCTGCATAACTTTCTTCTAAACGGCCTTCTTCATCTTCTTCATCAGGTTGTAAAAAGATCAGTCGGTTCTGGCGGACTTCTTTACGGATATAATCGATGACTCTGCGTCGAATAACCATATCAGCGAAAGACAAGAAACGGCTTCCTTGGCCTTCTTGGTATTGGTCTATCGCTTCGTTAAAGGCAAAAAGACCTACACTAAACTCGTCCATCGTACGATCTATATATTGACTGCAAACTTTCGATGTTACTTTTTTAATGAATGGTTGGTAATCACCAATAAGTTCATTTCTAAGTTTCTCATCGTCTCTTGCTTGGATCCTTAGAACTTTATCTTCTATGCTCGTTAATTTATTGCTCGATAATTTATTTTTTGCAATCGGGAATACTGCATTTAAATTTAAAGATGCCATGATTATCAATCACCTCAGTTAAAAAATTGCTTTGCCTTTTGTTTCGTTTATTAGTGAATCGTATATTTTTATTTTAAAAATAAAATCATTCTTATTTACCACAATAAGCTAGGGAGCAAACATGCAAACAAGCTCTCCTATTCATTTATACCATGACTTTTGACATTTGTAGGATACAGTTCTATAACAATATTACAACGTCCGTAACATTTGTGACGTTATCGTTAAAGTACTGAATTGGCAAAACAAACTGATAATTACTCTATAACCCTTGAAAACCCCTCTATTAACGTTATTAGCGTTATTTTAAAATAAAAAAACACATCCTTCAATATTACAAAAGGACGTGTTAACGACATTAAATTCCCATATTTTTCTTAAGGTTTAACCCCCGAAAAAGATAATTTTTTGTAGAATTAGGCGATGAATTAAAAAATGTGGGGTGTATCCCACATTTTTTCATCCTTAATATTCCTTTTCTACTAGTTTTAACATGGCTTTATATATATTCCCCGCAGATTGAAGCGCATAAATACGATCGATTGCAATTCCTCTAGAAAGAATGAGTAAGCAGGGTACACTAGTTATGCCATATTTGGCAGCAAGTTCCGGCATCTCATTAATATTGCTTACACCTACGGCTATATTTTCGTCTTTTTGAACGCGTATCGTTTCGACTGCAACCTCAAACATCTTCTTTCCCATCTTACAAGTCCCACAAAGCGGAGTCTCAAGATACAAAAAATATGGATGTTGTAGCGATTGTTCAATAACGGTTTCCCAATTTTTTCGAGTGATTTCTTTCATGGTATTACTCCATTACTTTTTCTAGTGATACATTTAGCAACACATCGTCATCGCTTGATGGCTGCCCTCTTCCATCTTTGTTGTTCGTTACAACAAACATCTTGTTATCCACTATAAGAATATCACGAATGCGTCCTTCATTGGAAACAATTGAGGTTATCTTTTTAGATGAAATGCTAACCTTCTTTACACTTTCCCCTCTTAGAGCTGCCACATACAGATACCCGTTTTTATAGTCGATGCCAGAAGGTGCCCATGTATCATTACCAGAGTGGATCCAAGGTGATTCTAATCCATCCCTTTTCTCATCCCCTCGAACAAGTGGCCATCCGTAATTTTTACCCGGCTTAATTTTATTGATCTCATCATGATTAGATGATCCATGTTCCGCAGCAAACATGGTACCTTTATTATCCCATGTCATTCCTTGTGGGTTTCTATGCCCATATGTATAGATGGGAGAAGGATAGAATGGATTATCTTTTGGAACAGAACCCTCCTTATTTATTCTTAGAATTTTTCCAGCCAGGCTTTTCAAACTTTGAGAGAGATCTTCTTCTCCACTATCCCCCGTTGTTATATACAGCTTTTTATCTGGTCCCCACTCCATCCTACCTCCATTATGTGTGTATCCACCGGGAATACCATCAAGAAGGACTCTACTTTCTTTCCATTCATCATTCTCAAAGCGCATCTCAACGACTCGATTTACTAAACGACCCGATTTTTCGTACGTATAATACCCATAAGCTTTTTTATTGCTGCCGTAATTTGGGTCTAAAAGAAAGCCAAGAAAACCTCCTTCCCCATCATCAGCCAATGCTTCTGAAAATTTTGGGGAATAAGAGGTCTTTTTTTGTTTCGGCCCTAATAAAACAAGCCCCCCGGTTCGTTCACTGATCCACATTTGTTTTGGGGTGCTGTTTATCTGCCAAGGAATATTTAAATTTTTACTTATGATCTCTTTTGAAGACGGACTTACTTCGTCTTTATTTGAAGGATTACAACCACTTATTAAGCAAAAGGCAGTTATAAGACTGTACCAATTCTTTTTCATGGCTTATCCTAAACAATTCTTTTGAATATTAAAATGTGCACCTACCAATACCTTTGCGAGGTACATCAGAGGTGTTTTTGCAACTTCTCTGTACATCTTATTAATATATAAATGCTCCGCATTCGGTAATTCACGTTGCAGTTGCTTTCTTAGTTTATGACCAGCATCATCAGCATCGACCAGGATATAAACATCTCGATCTTCAATGGCCAATGCCAGCTCTTCTAATTTATCCAGACCTAACGTTCCATTCGTACAAATAATTTCAACCGGTTCATCCAGGATTGCGGCTAACTTATCCTTATCTGATTTACCTTCGACAATGATTACTTTGTTTTTGATTTCATTCATTACTCATCTCTCCTATACTTTGAAGACTATAAAATGAATGCATCGCTTAGATTATATATTTGCTTTATTTTATTAAAATCCTGCAAGAGATGTTCTTTATTACTATACCCCTTTTTCCTATTTTCCTACCTATTTGTATTTGATGTATGCGTTTTGTACTAATTATCCTTAAACGCGTTTGACATCCTGTTAATAAAGGGAATTTAGGTGTCATAAAACGAATATTGGAGGAGTCATCACATGGCAAAAACGGAACCAAAAATGAGCCGAGCTGATGCAGGCAGATTAGGTGGAGAGAAAACATCCAAATCACGCGGAAAAGAATTCTATCAACAGATTGGAAAAAAGGGCGGTACCACCACATCAAAAAAACATAGCACGACTTTCTTCCAGGAAATCGGAAGAAAAGGCGGCAGCTCTACCTCTAACACACACAATAAGACGTTTTATCAGGAAATCGGAAAAAAAGGTGGCACCGCTACTTCCCAAAAACAAGATAAAAGTTTCTATCAGAAGATCGGATCAAAAGGCGGAAGTGCTGAACGAAACAAACTAAACTAAATTAAATGTAAAAAGAGGATGACTGCCAAGGTATCTCTTTGACATCATCCTCATTGTGCTGAAATTAGCACCAACCTTTATCACATTCATCCACATATTTTGATGGATTTGGTAATTCTACAGGCTTTTCACGTTTATAAATCTTGTCAGCATCAAATTCAAAACCCTCAGCCATCTCATACATGTTTCCTTGATTTGTAAAGCGAATCTGACCAATCTCATCTTTATCTAAGTAAAGAGACATAGATCCGCCTTTCATTTTGCCAAAAACTCGCGATGTAACATCTCGTCTATCTTGGTTCATAAAAAAATCCCTCCAAAAAAGAATAGCTGTATGTCTATTCTTTCCTGAAGAGATTGATTTCATTAATCTTCTTTGATTAATTCTTCGTACTGTTCAGCAGTCATTAACTTTTCAACCTCAGAAGCATCTGAAAGTTCTACAACAACCATCCAAGCTTTTTCATATGGAGACTCGTTAACAAGTTCAGGGCTATCATCAAGGTCTGCATTTACTTCTACAACTTTTCCAGAGACAGGCGCATATAATTCAGAAACAGTCTTAACCGATTCTACACTTCCGAAAGGCTCGTCCGCAGTAAGTTCGTCCCCTACTTCAGGAAGTTCAACGAACACGATATCTCCTAGTTCGTCTTGCGCAAATGCTGTGATACCGATACGAACTTTATTGCCTTCTTCTGTTTTAGTCCACTCGTGCTCTTCTGAATAGCGTAATTCTTTTGGAAATTCCATGTGTAATCCCTCCAGCTTTTCTTGGTTTTATAATAACTACAATAATTGATTTATTATAGTCAGTAACAATGTTATTTTTTCCACGTGTTTTCGTACTGCTCTTCTTTAAATCCTACTGTAACTTCTTTGCCGTTTGTTGCGATCGGCCTTTTGATCAGCATGCCATCACTGGCTAAGATTTCAAGCAGCTCTTCTTCTGTTGCTGTTTTCATCTTCTCTTTCATACCCAACTCACGATACTTCATGCCGCTCGTATTAAAGAATTTTTTGATCTCTAGACCACTAAGATTGATCAGTTTCTTCAATTCATCAGCAGAAGGCGGGTTCTCCACGATATGTATAGGCTCAAAGGCTACATCATTTTCTTTTAGCCACTTTTTTGCTTTTTGGCAAGTTGAGCATTTTGGATATTCATACACTTTCAGTAGCATTATATCACCCCTTCTCATAGTACCACAAACTAGTGTTACCAATAAAACAAGAAATTCTGCACGGTGGTAATTTGTTTGACCAGGATGTTAAAAACGAGATCCCGTTTTAGGTTGCTTCCTTTTATGGGTCAAGGGTATAATCAGACCTGGCAATTGTCGAGGATTGTAGACTCGCGGATAAACTGCCAAAACTTTTGGATTGGGAGCTAAAACTCGTGGATAAACTATCTAAATTTGTGGATAGAAGGCGTTTATTTATGGATTCATTTTTCAGAATACCGCTACATACCCCATTAGGTATCATCCCCAATCCGTTTTGGCACCTGAAACTGCACCTTATTTGGGCATTTTTTAGATGTCTGCAACCGAAAATCCCTGTGTTAACTCCTTTTTTCACGATTATTACTTCCTAACCTCATTTTTATTATCTTCTGTGACAGTTGAATTGAGCTCGAGGCACGAGAATCCTGCAGGAGAGGCTCGCGGCTGATGGCTCACCGCCTGATCTACTTTAAAGCGAGCGCCTCGAACGGAAATCAACAATACAAGCTTGTTATTATACAAAAAAAAAGCCCTCCTACAAAATGCAGGAGGGAAAGATAAGATATTTTGAAGGTTAGCGTAAATAAATACAGATCAATTAAACGATATAGCGTTCTTCTTCAAGAAGCTGAACCGCAAGTTCACGCTTCTTCTTAATCACATTAATAGGGGTATGGCGTGTCAGTTTCTTTAACGCGGACAACATCATGCGAAGCATGTCGCCCTCTTCCACAGCAATGATGGATTCTTTTGCGTGAGCTTCAATGCGGTTGAACGCTTCTTGACAATACACTTCTGTGTATAGAAGTTTTTGTTTTGCCTTTTCAGCTCCAGATCTTTCGATTGCTTTTTCTGTACGTAAGAGAACAGATTCCATGTTGTACACTTCGCTGATGATATCTGCCAAGTTTGATAATACTTCTTGCTCTTGCTCTAACTTAGGACCAAACTTTTGAACCGTTAATCCTGCTGTCATCAAGAAAATCTTCTTAGCCATAGACACTAGATATTTTTCCTGATCCAAGCTTTCCGTACCTACTTCTACAGGCATTAACATCATAAGCTCTTGTTGAAGCTGAGTAGCTTTTTGAATAAGTGGCAACTCGTTCTTCATCGCTTTTTTCACAAGCGTCCCTGGAACTAATAAGCGGTTGATCTCGTTCGTTCCTTCAAAGATTCGATTGATACGAGAATCGCGGTATGCACCCTCGATCTCATATTCAGACATGAAGCCGTATCCACCATGGATTTGAACGCCTTCGTCTACTACATAGTCCAACACTTCTGAAGCTGATACTTTGTTCAGTGAACATTCAATCGCATACTCTGCGATCGCTTTTGCTAATTCACGGCCATCTTTTTGTTTTTCTTCAGATAGAGCGCCTAAGCGATTTTCAAAAAGACCTACTGTTCGGTACACAGAACTTTCAGCTGCATACGTTTGAACAGCCATGTTCGCAAGTTTTTCTTGAATAAGGCTGAAAGAACTGATCTTACGTTTGAACTGTTGACGCTCGTTCGCGTATTTTACAGAAACTTCAAATGCGCGTTTTGCAGCTCCTACACATCCTAATGCGAGCTTGTAACGGCCGATGTTCAGAATGTTAAAGGCGATCAGATGCCCTTTTCCTGCTTCCCATAGAAGGTTTTCCTTTGGAACTTCTACATCTTCTAGGATGAGAGTACGCGTCGAAGAACTCTTGATTCCCATCTTCTTCTCTTCTGGTCCTGTGGAAACGCCTTTATAATCTCTTTCAACAATGAATGCTGTGAACTGTTCACCATCGATCTTTGCATATACTACGAAAACATCAGCGAATGCAGAGTTTGTGATCCACTGCTTCTCACCGTTTAATACGTAGTGAGTGCCTTCAGCATTCAGCTTTGCTGTCGTTCTTGCACCTAGTGCATCAGATCCAGAACCCGGCTCAGTTAATGCGTAAGCTGCGATCTTTTCACCAGTTGCAAGTTCAGGCAAGTATTTTTTCTTTTGCTCTTCGTTACCAAAAAGAACGATAGGAAGTGAGCCGATTCCTACATGCGCTCCGTAACTGATTGAGAAACCGCGCCCGCGAGCGAATTTTTCTGTGATAAGTGAAGAAGAAATCTTATCTAGCCCTAAGCCGCCATACTCTTCAGGTACATCTGCTCCTAGTAGACCTAGCTCTCCCGCTTTTGTTAATAACTTTCTGGAAACGGTAAAATCATGATCTTCCATCTTCTCAAGTTGAGGTACAACTTCTTTCACAACGAAATCTTCCGTTGTTTTTGCGATCATCAAGTGTTCTTCTGAAAAATCCTCAGGTGTATAGATATCTGATGCGGAAATGTCTTCTATTAAAAAGCTTCCACCAATGATTTGTTTTTCTGCTGTATTCGACATGCTTTCTCCTCCTCTTTATCCTACTAGTTCAAATACGCCTGCTGCTCCCATTCCACCGCCGATACACATCGTTACAACTCCGAACTGTTCGTTACGACGCTTCATCTCGTGTAAAAGAGTTAATGTAAGTTTTGTTCCAGAACAACCTAGCGGATGACCAAGTGCAATCGCACCGCCATTCACGTTTACTTTGTCTTCGGGAAGGTTCAGTTCACGAATGACTTGAACGCTCTGAGAAGCGAATGCCTCATTCAACTCGAACAAGCCGATATCTGAAAGTTCTAGCCCTGCCATTTTCAATGCTTTCGGAATAGCTGCTACAGGACCGACTCCCATGATATCTGGAGCTACCCCAGCTACTGCAAAAGAACGGAATTTTAATAATGGTGTTAAACCTTCTGCTTCTGCTTTTTCTCTGTTCATCACAAGGACCGTTGCTGCACCATCACTTGTTTGCGATGAGTTCCCTGCTGTTACAGAACCAGTCGGTGTGAATGCCGGACGAAGTTTACTGAGCACATCTACGGTTGTTCCAGCACGGACACCTTCATCAACAGACACAGCAATCTCTTTTTCAACTAGCTTCGATTGTTCATCTAACCAGCGTTTCATAACATGTACAGGAACGATCTCGTCGTTAAATTTACCTTCCTTAATCGCTGCTGCTGCTTTCTGATGACTTCTTACAGCAAATTCGTCTTGATCTTGTCTTGAGATACCGAAGCGTCTCGCTACTTCTTCTGCTGTATGACCCATTCCCATGTAATATTGCGGCACCGTTTCAACTAAGTAAGGGTTAGGCTTTACAACATGACCTACTACAGGAACAAGACTCATGGATTCAGCTCCGCCTGCAAGAATGGCTTCGGCTGCACCGAGCATGATTTTTTCTGCACCATACGCAATACTCTGCAAACCAGATGAACAAAAACGGTTGATCGTAATCGCTGGTACAGTTTCAGGTAAACCTGCTCTAGCACCGATCAAACGAGCCATGTTCATCCCTTGTTCTGCTTCAGGAACAGCACATCCGATGATCAAATCATCAATCTCTCCGTTATAATCACCTGCGCGTTTCAACGTTTCTTTAATGGTTACCGCTGCTAGTTCGTCTGGTCTCATATGTGCAAAAGAACCTTTTTTCGCTTTACCAACCGCTGTTCTAGCACCTGCTACTATTACTGCCTCTTTTAACATTGAGTTCTTCCCCCCTTAGTTTCTTAGCGGCTTGCCTTTTACAAGCATGTGCTGCATTCTTGCCTGGCTTTTCGGTTCTCCAGCTAGACTTAGGAATGCTTCTCTCTCCAAATCTAGTAGGTATTGTTCGTCTACCAATGTTCCTTCTGGCACTCTACCACCAGCTAATACAAAGGCTAATTTTTTAGCAATTTTCAGATCATGCTCTGAAATGTATTGACTGAATTGCATCGTTTGAGCACCTAGTGCAAGGGTTGCGTATCCTGCTTCACCAACCACTGGAATCTTCTTTCTTACAGGCGGTGTATAACCAAGGCTTTCTAACGCAAGCACTTGTGTCTTCGCATCATGTAATAGATGGTCACCGTTTACGGAGATGCTGTCTTCTTTTCGTAAGAACCCTAGCTTGCGTGCTTCTTGAGCCGAAGTTGAAACTTTAGCCATCGCAATCGTTTCAAAAGCTTGGTTCGCAACCTTTTGCAGATCTCCCTTAGCTCCTTCTGGCAGCTGTTCTAATAAACGAAGATAAAGCTCTTTGTTTCCGCCTCCGCCTGGAATCAAACCCACTCCCGTTTCAACAAGACCCATGTACGTTTCAGATGACATTTGAAGTCTAGCAGCAGGAAGTGATACTTCAACTCCGCCACCTAGCGTCATTCCGAAGTTAGCTGCAACGACAGGTTTTGCACTATAGCGAACTCTTGCCATCGCTTGCTGGAATTGACGAACCATCATATCGAGTTCAAAGAAATTATCATCTTGTGCTTCCATGAGGATAAGCATCAAGTTGGCACCAACACAGAAGTTCTTACCTTGGTTACCAATCACTAGTCCTTTGTAATTCTTTTCAACTTCATCGATCGCCTGATGAAGCATCATGATTATTTCAGGTCCGATCGCATTGTTTGGAGAATTAAACTCAAGGCCCGCAACATCATCACCAAGATCGATCAGTGTTGCTCCGCCATTCTTTGTGATCACATTGCCTTTTTCTTTTAAACGGCTTAAATGAACAACTTTTTTGTTCTCTTCCACAGGAAGATAGCTTCCGTGGTGATAGTAAGAGCGATCCCCTTCTGTTTTTGTATAGAACGAGTTCTTCTCGGATTGAAGAAGTTCTTCTACCCAACCAGGAATTGTCTCTCCTTCAGATTTCATTCGTTCTACAGATTCAGGTACGCCGATCGCATCCCAGATTTCAAATGGACCATGCTCCCATCCGAATCCCCATTTCATCGCTTGATCGATCGCAACAAGGTCATCAGCAATCTCATAACATTTTTCTGCAGAATATAATAGAACTGGCTTAATAATGTCCCATAACAATTTTCCTGCGCGATCATCACTATATAAAAGCGCTTTCACTTTTTGGTTTGTTGTCTTCATCTGTTTAGCAGCTTCGAGTGTAGCTGTTTTCATTTTGGAACGTGGTTTATATTCTAACGTAGCAGGATCGAGCTCTAAGATCTCACTGCCTGCCTTACTTCTTTGTTTCAGATAGAAGCCTTGACCTGTCTTGCTCCCAGTCCAGCCTTTGTCCACCATTTCATTTAAGAAATCCGGGATCTCAAACACTTCTTTTTCTTTTCCATCAACTTGCTCATAAACATTTCTAGCAACATGAAGGAAAGTATCCAGACCGACAACATCAAGCGTTCTAAACGTTGCAGATTTTGGACGGCCGATTAATGGACCCGTAACAGAGTCTACTTCACCGACACTGTAACCTTGTTTCATCATCTCTTGCATCGTGATCATTAATCCATATGTTCCGATGCGGTTCGCGATAAAGTTAGGGGTATCTTTTGCTTCAACTACACCTTTACCGAGCACGTTCTCACCAAAGTTGCGCATGAATTGAACAACTTCTGGTTTCGTGTCCTCTGTAGGGATGATTTCAAGAAGCTTTAAGTATCGTGGTGGATTGAAAAAGTGAGTTCCTAAAAAGTTTGCTCTAAAATCTTCAGAACGTCCTTCTGCCATTGCACAAATCGAGATGCCTGATGTATTTGAAGTAATGATGCTTCCAGGTTTTCTATATTGATCTACTTTTTCAAAAAGTTTTTGTTTCACATCTAGGCGTTCAACAACTACCTCAATGATCCAGTCTACATCTTTTAATTTTTCAAGATCATCGGTAAGGTTACCGATTGAGATTAATTCGAGATTTTCTTTCACGGCAAGTGGAGCCGGCTTTTGCTTTAATAGTTTTTGTGTAGCAGATAGAGTGAATTTGTTGCGGAATGCAGGATGATCTTCAGTGATCCCCTTTGCTTTTTCCTCTTCACTTAAAGAAGGCGGTACAATATCCAATAGTAATGTTGGTATTCCCACGTTTGCTAGATGAGCGGCTATGCCTGATCCCATTACGCCAGAACCCAGTACTGCAGCTTTACGGATTTCACGAGACAAGATGGTCTTCCTCCTTTATTGAATGAATACTCATTCATTTTTTATCCATAAAAAAATTTGTTACCCTATATCCAATATAAAATATATTCTGAATTTTAGCAATAGTTGAGGTTTTTTTCTTTTGTAAACTTTCATTTTCCATCTTATGCAGGATTGTTTATTTAAGGATCGCCGCCAAAGTTCTTCCTTTAAAAAGGCTGCTTTTCGTATTCATTGTTACTGCTTTTGAAAGTAGTCGATTTCCGTTCCAGATGCTGACGGCGAGCGGTGGGCCACTTCATTCAACAGTCAAAGAAGAAATAAAGCAACAACCTCTAGAAAACAGCCTATAAAAAAAGGAACCTGTTATTAAAACAGACTCCTCTTGCTTACTACTATTTATTTTCCAAACACACCTTTTAATACGAACACAACGTTTGCCGGACGTTCAGCAAGACGTCTCATAAAATACCCGTACCAGTCGTTTCCGTATGGTACATAGATTCGCATCTTGTAGCCTTCTTGCATCAGCTGATCCTGACGTTCTACACGAATTCCGTACAACATCTGAAACTCGAACTGATCATAAGGAATGTTGTGTTTTTCCACTAAATCTTTTGTATATTGGATGATCTCATCATCGTGTGTTGCAATCGCGGTATAGTTCCCGTTCAAAAGATGAGTTTCGATCAGCTTTTTAAAGTTATTATCTACATCGCTCTTTTCTGGATATGCGACAGTTTGCGGCTCTTTGTATGCACCTTTAACTAATCGTAGGTTCGGATGATATTCATCTAACGATTGAACATCTTCTAGTGAGCGATACAAATAAGCTTGGATAACTGTTGAGATGTTATCATATTCACTTTTTAGCATCTTGAAGATTTTAAGCGTTTTTTCACAACGAGAATAGTCTTCCATATCGATCGTGATGAAAACATTATGTTTGGTTGCTGCATCCATGATTTTTCTCATGTTGCTCAACACGAGTTCGTCACTGATGTCTAGTCCCATGGAAGTCATTTTTAGAGAAAGCTGTGAATCCAGCTTTTCCTTACTGATTGCTTTAATGGCATCTATACAATGCTGAGTCATTTCGGCTGCTTCGCGTTCGTTATCGACAAACTCACCAAGATGATCGATCGTAACTGGCATTCCTTTTTCGTTCAAACGTTTGATAGCAGAAATAGAACTTTCAAGTGTTGCACCTGCTACAAAACGACCTGCTCCGAAACGTAGACCGTATCTTTTAGCAAGGTTGGTTAACGATTTATTTTTAGCAAGAAATAAGAAAAAATTGCGCATAAGTTGTTCCAATCCAATTACCCCCTAATACCCTTAAAATATAAAATAAGATTGGTTAAATTCTCTCTATGATGTAACCGCTTTAAATATATCATTTTTTATGCGAATATTGTCGATTTTGCAATATTAAAAATATTTTTCATATGAAAAGTTGTTGAATCATGGTTTACTGAGACAGTTAAACTGTTGTTTACGGTACGTGTTTTTATATTTCTTACACGTTCACCGGTAAATGACCGAGACTCACCGATACAAGAGCTAGTTTCACTAATCACACCTCTTTTTCCACCTGAAAACGTCTTCTCACCACCTGGAATCATCTTCCTATCACCGATAATAGCAGAAACGGCAAAGCTTACAATAAAAAAAGACAGTCTATATGACTGCCCCATGTTATATCTTATTTATTTCTGTTCATTTCGGTGCCTTTCATTCAATTCTTTAATCTCTTGAACAAGATTTTTCATGGCATCCTTAGCATCTGGGTACTCTTCGTTCCAATGCTTTACTAATGGGGGCATACTTTTAGCGATAAACGAATAAAGAGCATACGCCTTCACCATTTCTTTATGCTCTGAATCTGAAGTTCCCAAAAGAAGTTCAGCGTATTTCTCTATTAAACCATCCAGCTGCTGCTGTAATTTATCATCCACGGTTAAATACCCCCTAGATTATTTTAGAACACTTAAAGTGATACGGAAGACATGATAGCTAAATAAATGGTGCTAGCCGCTAGGATTGAAGCGACGACTGCAAGTATCATACTTTTGCCTCGCTTTATCGTGACAAATATAGATAATACAAGTACTAGAGCAAATACTAGCCAAACGAGACTCATCATCGAGAAGCTAAATGAAAGCATCGGATTATCGCCTGGAATTAAACCAGTGAAAAAAGTAAACAGCTTAGATGGGTCCTCCATCTTTAACGTATCCGCTACATCATGAGGTGGAGTTTGCTGAGTCATCAACGCTGTTGCTACAAAAGCGAGAAACAAAAAGATTCCTTCTGTTTTTATCCATTTGTTAAGCGCTAATCCAGTCGTACCTTCCTTTAATCTTTTCTTAAGCCAGATTCCGTTGATAAGGCTATAAATCACGATGATGAATAATAGAACATGTTTGATCAACAATGCTTGTCCATAGTCTAACAAATAGCTGTTCACATATTGAGGAACGATATAGTTCATTAACCACAAGCCCGCACCGATCACAGTGACTAAGCAGCCCACAGCCAATGGCGTGAACCATCTATAGAACGAAAGGCTCGGTCCCTCCCCTTTGCTGAAATAACCACTTACAAGAAGCACCCCTGACCATGTGATTACAGCTATAAAATGCAACGAGTGTGCTAAGAATCCTAACGATTCTAGGCTTGCTGCATGGCTCGCATAACCAACGGATATTCCCATGCCCGCTGTCAAAAAGACAGCTAATCCGGCAAAGAATCGATCTTCTTTTATATCATTAAATAAAACCATGAAGAACAAAAGAACAGAAATTCCGGTTAAGAAAAGCCAACCCTTTCCTACTTCAAAACTAAAAACGATATTTTGGAACGTCATCCAATATCCGAAATCTTCTCCAAGATGCATCGTAAGTCTAATAAGCTCTCCAATCCCAAATACTGGTATGAAAACTATTAAAAGTAGGATGAGCTTTTTGGAAATAAAGATTTCCGGACGGCTTTCTCGTGGAACTGAATATAAGATAAACGCACCCATTAACAAGGCAAAACAAACATATAACATGGCTTTAGCGACAATAAACATGAAATGAGCTCCTTCATAACGATCTAAGCTTTATTGTATCAGGGATTTGGAAAGTAACAAAAGTTTAAGAATGACAATAAAATGAAATCTAATATAAAAAAAGCTAACAGAACAGCGTCTTTCTCGCCTCTGTTAGCTTCTCATAAAGTTATCGGTTTCCTCGTTGCACGACTTTAGATAGGAATTTTACTCCATCACCATAGCTAAATTTCCTTGCAGCACGTCTAAACTCTTTCAACCCTTTACGAGTAACGTTGAAATACGGATCAATGAGTCCTTCTTCTTTTAATTGATTGGCCGTTTCAATCGTGATAGAGTGCTGAATCTCTCTCATCTTGTGATTGAACTGCTCTAAACTCGCATTTAATACAAACTCTTTGCCTAACAACTGGACGATATCTTTCGCGTTTCCAGTCTGAGCAGTCTCTTCATCTATGTATTCTTCTTCAATATATTCTTGTTCAAACTCCTCTATATCTTCTTGCTCTTGTTCTTCTAAAGGTTCTAATAATGTTGTTATTCGGATAATCTCTTGTTTTGCTAACATGATCTCTTTTTCTTTTTGCAGCAAATAATCTATGTAATCTTTTTTATCTTCTTCATGAAGATCTTCCATTACTAAACGGTTCTTCACTTCATTCTGAACTTGTTTCATACGTTTAATCTGCTCTTCTTGAGATAACAATTCTCGCACGAGCTCTTCTTCTTCAGATTCTGTTAATGTAACTTCAGCGTTATCATCTTGTATGTAAACTTCTTCTACTCTCTGTTCTTGTGTTTCTGGCTCTGACTTACTTTTACTAGCCATTGGCATAACAGATTTTCCAGCCGAAACAAAAGCCATAAGTGCTTCATTTACTTTCACATAAAACATACTGCAGATCCCTATCGCAAAAACAGCTACAAGAAATGCTAGCAAGTCTGAAAAATGAAACGTAAATTCAGTAATCACTAACTTGTACATGAATACAAGTGCTATTAAACTAATTAAAATCATTTTGAACCAGTGATTACGAATCTTAATTTTCTCATCTGTTGTCTTCAAATCAATTGCCCCCTTTAACTCGTCATCCCTATAAAGGAATAACCATATAAACATTCGCGATGGTTTTATTTTTTTGTCCGCAGAAAGGAGAATGCAAAAAACAGCTTTCACAATAAATGGAAAGCTGCTTAAATAAATTATTCAATAACTCCTGTTTCTACCACATCTACTTCAGTTGATACTTTAATTTTCATAGAAGGATACTGCTTTTTAAAAACTTGATAGTCCCAACCTTTTTCTCGTCTTCGTACTTGGTCTCCTAGTCCAAGTGGATCAACTTTTAATTTTTGAAACTTCTTCACAATACCCTGTGCTTCATCTTGTAATTGTTTCTTCAACGTTTTTTCAATAAGGGCAATGTTTGCGGGCTGTTCAAGATTTAACCAATGCGGATACTCATGAATCTCTCCAAGAATCTTCATCTTTACGTTAAACTCGGGAACGCCATTCACTTTTTTTATATCATAGGTTGTTGTTCCTTTTATATTACGAATAACCGCATGGCCCTTTCTTTTTTCTTTCTGAATCTCCACCTCATAGTTACCTGATTTAGAGCCGTCCAGAAGAACTTTAAACGCAAAAGATTGCATGTGATTTAGCTTTCCCACATACTTATCTCCATTAAAGAGAGCTATGCCTTCAAGCTGGATCGACTTTTTATGCGTTTTTACGATTGGTAAGAAAGGGTCCATACCTTCACCGTAATAGCTATAAAGAAATACATGCAGATTCGTTTTTGGCAAATTTTCACTCTTAATATTCTGATCGAGCAAATCGGCTAAATACATGGATGGGAGAGCAGAAGCAGTATACTTCTTCGTTAAAAGTTCATTCGTGCTGCCATCAACAACAGTCAGGAAAAGACGATTTCCTACGTTAGGGTCTCGATAAAGGGAATTTACGATCTCTAAAATTCCTTTTTCTGCAAAGCGGTCATTGAACAACACCACACGCAGCTGTCCTGTCGTAAGTGTCTTAGGAGATTGCGTATTTAGTTTAGACCGAATAAACCGACTCGTGTGAGATACTGCTGTTAAAGTTTCAACTCGAACATTACCATCCATATTAAACACTGGATAAGTAATGGTACCTCGAATACTTTCATCTGTTTTTTTGTCAAAGCCGATCGCATGTATAAGTTGGACTTCATCGATGATTTCTTTCGGCACACACCCTGCTAGTATCAAGATTAAAAAAAGAATACAAAGTTTATACTTTTTGTTCATTCGTCGATGTCCTTTTTCTTTCTCATTTCTTTCACTTTGTCTTTAGATGGCAGATTCGTTCCTAACGAGACCGGACGCTTCAATAGTCGATTGTATGGCAGTCGGAAGATAGTATCAGTCATATCTAACAAACGAGGCGGATAGATCGGCTGTAGATAAGGTCTGCCTAAAGACTCTAGTCGCAAAAGATGGACAAGAATAAATGACATAGCCAGTACGATGCCCACCCCACCCCAAAGTGCCGCAAAAAAGATAAATGGAAAACGAAGGATTCGAATCGTATTCGCCATTTTATAAATCGGTGTTGTAAATGATGCCAGCGCAGATAGTGATACGATTATTAACAGAATGTTACTCGTTAGCCCTGCTTCTACGGACGCTTGTCCGATTACAATACCTCCAACGATACCGAGTGTTTGACCAACTTTCGTAGGAAGACGAGCTCCCGCTTCCCTCAACAGCTCAATCGTCAATTCTAGAAACAATACTTCTAATATAGGTGGAAACGGAATGTTCACGCGCGACGAAATTAAAGGTGCTAATAGATCTTTAGGTATCATCTGATAATGATAAGTTAGTACGGCTACATAAAGGGGTGTTGCAAAGGTTGAGAAAATAACTGAAATAAAGCGTATGAACCGGAACAATGAACCTAAGAGCCATGACAAATAATAATCTTCTGGTGATGCAAAGTATTCTGAGATGCCCGTAGGTCCAAGGAGAGCTTGGGGTGAACCTTCTGAGAGGATCGCAATTTGTCCATAGTTTAACATCGCTACTACCCTGTCAGGTCGTTCGGTCGTTATGAGTTGCGGGAACACTGACTTCGTATTATCGGATATGATCTGCTCTAAATAAGAACTATCCGGAATGACCTCCAGTTCAATATCCTTTATTCGCTGCATCACAGTGTTCAGGTTCTCTTTTTCAGCAACCCCTTCTAAATAGGCGATAATTACACGGGTCTTAGAAAATTTTCCAAGCACGACTTCTTTAAACCGAAGTTCAGGAACAGGCAATCGTCTTCGAATCAAATACAGATTGCTATCTAAGTTCTCAATAAAAGCTTCTTTCGGTCCTATTACAGAGAACTCAATTTCAGAGACAGATACCGGACGGTTTGTTGCAAAGTTCTCTGCACGAATGACTGCACATTCTTCATCGTATTCTCCTAGTTGAACAACGATAAAACCACGTAATAGCTTATTTTGAATCTCTTTTATATCATTTGTGATCGTAACACTCTCGATCGGTAATATATCTTTTAAATCTTTGATGTTTCTAAAATCTTTGCTATGTATTAAATAAGGAAGCAGATCTCGATGAAGCAGTTCTCCATCGATCATCGCTTTATAATAAGAAATGTAAATATGGTGATGCACCGTCTTTTGAGGATAATGGATAAAATCAGCAGACTCCTTCGCATTATCCACAAGCTCTCTAATATCGCTATACGTATTATCAGACAGATCAATTGTATGACTCTGCTCTTTCGACTTCTTTTTAAACCATTTCATCATGACGACTCACACCTCTTTTCTACTTCTTAATATGAGATGAGGTGAATGGAAATATACAAAAAAGCATTCCGATCCATGACCGGAATACTTTTTGATAATCATGTATAAAAGTTGATTAATGTAACCAACATTAGAGGCTTTTGCAAAACCAAAACATATTATTTCTTTTGCTTTTTACTTCATTGACAAGTTGATTGAAGTGAAAGATGCGAGACTCCTATGGGACGAGCGGTCAGGTGGAGACTCCTAATGGCGTAAAGCGGAAGTGACTCGTTCAGCCCCGACAAGCAAAAGGTAAAAGGGCGAGGACGGCGCAATTTGCCTTCTTGACCGTTTAACTTTTGACCTCGAAGGGCTAGTCACTGCAACTAGACAGGAGGCTCACCGCACGCCCCATGGAAAGCGAGCATCTGTAACGGAAATCAACTACTTTCAAAAGCTAAAATGTATACGAAAATGATTTTTGAATTAAGTTCTTCCCTAAACTTTTGCTTCTTTTAATCTCTTTTGCTTTTTACTTCATTGACAGGTTGATTGAAGTGGAAGTGCGAGACTCCTGCGGGACAGGTGGGCGGGTGAGACACTTATACGTGAAACGTACGAATGTGGCTCACCGCCTGCCCCGCGGAAAGCGAGCATCTGTAACGGAAATCAACTACTCTCAAAAGCAACAAAGGATAATACGAAATTAGCTTTTTAAAAATAATTTACACAAGAGCTGTTTCTATATTGTGACTGATGAATGT
Organism: Fictibacillus nanhaiensis; assembly: GCF_049537595.1. Classification (GTDB taxonomy): domain Bacteria; phylum Bacillota; class Bacilli; order Bacillales; family Fictibacillaceae; genus Fictibacillus; species Fictibacillus nanhaiensis_F. The sequence continues at coordinate 473,014 of NZ_JBMULM010000001.1, read as the reverse complement.
GCCTACATCTTCACCGTTACATATCTTCAGAAACGACCCTTCTTGATTAAAATCAAAGAGATGGATCGGCAATCCATGATCACGAGCAAGAATGAGGGCAGATTGATCCATTACTTTTAAATTGTTCCTGATAGCCTCATCATAGTGCAAAGTAGCATATTTCCTTGCCTGTTTAAACCGATTTGGATCGCTGTCATATACACCATCTACTCCCTGCTTTGCACAGAGTATGGCATCGCAGTTCATCTCGAGCGCTCTTTGAACTGCTGGATAGTCCGTCGTCACATAAGGTTGACCATTGCCTCCAGCAAAAATGACGATATATCCTTTGTTTAAATGATGTACCGCTCTTAAACGAATGTAAGGTTCTGCTACAGCACTGATCGGTACAGAGCTCATCACTCTTACCTCTTGATCTATTTTACTTTTTAGTACCCCTCTAAGCATCAAGCTATTAATAACTGTTCCTAACGTTCCGATCTGGTCAGCTTCAACTCTTTCAATTCCCCAATACTCTGCTAGATTCCCTCTAAAAATATTCCCTCCACCTACAACGATAGCCACTTCAATACCTTTTTCAAGAACAGATAACACTTCTTTTGCAATATGGTTTAAAGAAAGGTGATCAAAACCTGATCCTTGTTCGCCAGCGAGCGCTCCACCACTTAATTTAATTAATACTCGTTTATAACGCATCTGCTTTTTCCTCCTTCTTCATACACATAAAGAAAACGGGGTACAAAAAAAGAACAAATGACAATAAAAATGTCACCTGTTCTTTCGAATAAGATGGATTGTAAGGAATTGAGTACTTTTATATCGAGTTCCCTTCATTACAATCCCTCCTCTTTTCTTCTTTTCAATCATTATATACAAGAAATTGAATTTGGGTGAAATTTTACTGCATTTTTTTAAAGGATTGTCATCTTCCAGTCAATAAACCTGCAAAAAACAAAAAAATTAGTTTTAAAACTTATATATATAGACAAGTGTCATATGCATTTTCAAAACTTGTTACATATAATGCATGGACAAGAAATAGTCAATACCATTACCAGGAGGCAATATTTTGAATTGTAAAAACAAACTCTCACCTCGAGAGCTTGCTAATTTATTATGTAAGCACGTAACAGTAAGAGCAGGGGAAGATGTAGAAGAATCCGGCAAACTAGTCTGTGTTGGAAGAGACTTTATAGCAATCAAGACAGATGACAAAGAAGTTCTTTACTTTCCTTTAAATAATGTAAGATCCGTTTCAGTAGCAACAGATAGAAACTGTTGCAACACAGACCGTAAGAAAGTTTGTAATGATACGTTCCAATCCATCTTACGAAAACTGATCAACTGTAAAGTAAGAGTGAATGACGGAAGTGACGATGATGGCGAAGTTGAAGGCGTTCTAACTCGTGTTAACCGTACATCCATCCAAGTCGTAGAAGACGACGAACTCGTAATCATCGCGATCGGCTCTATCAACTTTATAACGCAAGCAGGCGAAATTGGTGACGACGAAAGTAGCAACTGTAGAATCTTATGCTGTAGAAAAGAAAAGCCTTGCTGCAAGAAAAAAGAAGAATGTAAGCCAGAATCTTCTTCAAGTTCAAGCTCGAGCTCAAGTTCTAGCTCTAGTTCATCTGTAGTATGGTGCAAAAAAGAATCTTCTTCATCTTCATCTTCTTCCAGTTCTTCTGTACTGTTGTGCAAAAAAGAATCTTCTTCATCTTCTTCATCTTCATCTTCTAGCTGGTGTAAAGAGTCTTCCTCAACACACGATCACTGGAAGAAAAAGAAGCACAAGAAAAGAAACTCTGAAGATCTAGAATCTAGAGGCTGGTTCAAGCTTTAATCATAATGAAGCTGTTCAAAAGTTTTTACTTTTGGCAGCTTTTTTCAATTTCATCGATCCATCATGATAGATGAGTTAGAAGCATCGAACATAAAAGGCCTAGAGAAGTTATAAAACCTACGGCTACTCCAGCATCTTCATGTGCTTCAGGAAGCATGGTTGATGCTACCATCGCCATGATGGCACCTCCAGCAAAAGCCCCGATCAACGATAGTGAAGCTACAGAAGCATTCTCTAGCAAGAGATACCCTAGAAAAGCGGCTAGTGCAGATATAGCAAAAACAGAAAGCCACATTCCAAGAATTTTCCGTCGAGAAAATCCTTCTCTTAACAACCCTATTGAACTTGAAAGCCCTTCAGGAAAGTTGCTTAAAAAAATGGCCACGACAAGGAGCCAGCTTACTTTGCTATGATCGATTAAGCTTGCACCAATCAAAACAGATTCTGGAATGGCATCTAACAATGTTCCAAGGAAAATAGCCATGCCTACCCCTTTTATTTTTTTATCGCCTGATTTTTTCCTTTCATGACCGCCTTTTTTGGCAAGAAAACTATTAATGCCCGTAAAGATCGCTGCTCCTAAAATAAAGCCGGCAGAAGTAACGATTAAATCGCTCTGCTCTACTGCCTCGATCAATAGTTCAAAAGAAACGGCACCTATTAAAATTCCTGTTCCAAAAGCCATAATCCAAGCTGTCCATTTTTTAGGAATTCGAAAAGCTAGGGCTGTAAAACATCCTAAAAGTACAGCAGAACCTGCTATTCCTCCCCAGAAGGCGGCTAGTAACATCCTGTTTAACTCCTTTCCTACTTATTCTCACTTCATTAAATCCTTTAATAGCATTTATAGTTCAGTTGACAACAACGTGATTAAAAACGACTCATAAAGGGATAGTTTCACCTCTATGAGCCGATTTCATTCTATTTTTTTAATTACTCATTTCGTTTTGGATTATTGTTTATACCAAATTCTTCACTAGGTGTGTTTAAATGATCGAACTGACGATCTTTTGCAATCGTATGAGGCTTATTAATATCCACATCGATAAGATTGCTTTCCGGTTTAGAAGAGTCTGTTCTAAAATCTTTTAGACTCGTCTTGTCTTTCCATTCTGCTGGGTCCGGACTTTGAATCGTTGTCTCTTCCATTTTCCGACTCCATTTATTAAGCGTACGTCCAGCCGCTTCACGACCACCCAGTCCGAATGCTAGACCAAACGCAATCGTAAAGCCACCTAAAATGAGTATGAATGCAGCATTTACGATCGTTTTCGCTACTCCAAGTTGATCAAGTGCCATAAAGAAAGCAAGTGTGATAATCGTATACTTCGCGATGTTGCCAAGCAGCTTGCCTTCAGTTTGTTGTTTGATCATACTCTGAACAACGCGTTTCACAAGGTCTCCAGCATAGAACCCGATTCCTAGTATCAAGACAGCTGTTAACACCATCGGGATATATGCAAGTACCACCGATAGTATATTAACTAAGCTCTCTAGCTTAACAAGCTGCAGGGCTTCAATCGTAAATAGCAGCACCACAACGACTTGAGCCGCATATCCGATCATTTCAGAGATCGTAAACGTCTGATTGGTTTTATGAAGTGATCCAAGACCCATCTTATAAAGGATACCATTGAACCCAACTCGTTCTAATAAAGAGGTAACAGCTTGTTTTACCCATTTTCCTAACCATAATCCGACTGCTACTAAAAGAATCGCAACAATGATATTTGGAATCATGTCCATGATCTGACCTAACATACCGATTGCAGGTCCCGAAATACCATTGATATCAAGTGTTTCTAAAGCTGAAATAACAACTGGAATTAAGATAAATACATACACGATGGTTCCTATGATTTGAGAAAGAGAAGTCTTTTCAAGTGCACGTTCGGCACCTAATTTTGAAGCTAAACGATCTGTACCAATGCTCTGTAAAAAGTTCACAATGATTTCTTTAACGATTTTAGCAACCAACCACCCTACAAAAAGAATGATTGCCGCTCCGAGCAGTTTTGGTAAGAATGCGAAGAGGCCTGTTAGCATGCCTTCCAATGGTTCAGAAATGGCATCAATGCCTAATGCAGATAATACTGCTGGCAGGAACAATAGCAATGTGAGGTAAAATACAGCTTTTGATGCTGAGAAAACAGCCTTGTCAGATTGAGAAGGATCACGAGTCAACTTCCAACGGTGTAATAACCTTTCAAATCGGGTATTCTGACCTAACTTTCTGACTAGTATTGATAAACCAGAGGCAATTAACCAAGCTACTGCCGCGATTAATGCGGCTTTTAGTAAATTAGGAATCGCTGCCGCAATCACACCTAATGCATTAGAGATCGGTTGTGCGACATACGGAAGACTAAGCATGTTCAAGAACATGACAATGGCTACTGCCATAAGGATCCAAAACACAACCTTACTGATCACTTCTTCAGAAGAATACTTGCTGGTGCGCGTTTGTTGCAGTTGATCTTCATGGGTATCAGGCTTCATCCACCTCGCGACTTTGTTATCAAAATCCGTTTTGTGTAATGCTTTTTTTACTGCTTTTGCAACCAATGAGGCGATAAGCCAACCAATTAATAAAACTAAAATAGCAAGAAGCAAATCTGGCAATCTACCTAAATAAGCCATCCAAGAATCTGTAACTCCATTGTAATCGTACATGTTCGTCCTCCTTTTTCTCATTTAATAAGGCTGTTCTTCTATTCACTGTTGTTCTTCGAGAGTGGTTGATCTCCGTTCCAGGTGCTCGCTTTCCGGGGGGCGTGCGGTGAGCCACCTTGCCGCTTTGCGCCAGAAGGTGTCTCACCTGTCACACTGATCCCCCAGGAGTCTCCCACCTTACACTACAATCAACTTGTCAATGATGACCTTTAATGGAATATCAAAAGCAACAGTAGTATAAAAAAGAGCCTTTCATAAAAACGTCTACATTAGCTCTACTTTCCCAAAGCTTGAATTCGTTAAACTAGAGCTTTCTATCCGAGAACAAGGATATATTTTACATTTGACTTACTTTTAGGTATACTTAGTGCAACCGTTTTCAAAAAGGAGAAGGATACTATGTGGATTTCTATCATTCAATCAAACTAACTTCATATCCCTTCGATTTATAACCTGGCGTGTTTTTTTGATGAGCAAAAAATTACATATGCACACACATCCGCAGGTATTTGTCTGTGGTTTTTTTGTGTCCATTTTTAAGGAGAACAAATATGATCGTCGTAAAAAATTTAGAAAAACATTATAAGATTGCAAAGCGAGATCCTGGATTAAGAGGAGCCATAAAATCATTGTTTCATAGGAAATTCGAAACAAAAAAAGCTGTAAAGAAAATCAACATGCACATTGAAGCGGGAGAGATGGTCGGCTATATCGGTGCGAACGGAGCAGGCAAATCGACAACGATTAAGATGTTAACAGGCATTCTCACTCCAACTTCAGGAGAGGTTAAGGTAAATGGAATCATCCCTTACGAGAACAGACAACAAAACGCAAGTCATATTGGTGCTGTATTCGGTCAGCGTACACAATTATTTTGGGACATTCCGGTCAGAGAAAGCTATGAGCTTCTTAAACACATTTACGAGATTCCCCAAGCACAATATGAAGATACTTTAAAAGAGTTCGTAGACGTACTTCATTTAGAACCTTTACTTGGTATCCCTGTAAGACAGCTTTCATTAGGACAAAAAATGCGTTGTGAACTTGCTGCCGCTTTTTTACACCGACCAAAAGTCGTTTATTTGGATGAACCTACAATCGGATTAGATGTTGCTGTAAAGGTTCGAATTCGTGCTTTCATCAAACAGATGAACGCTAGATATGGCACAACTGTGCTTCTTACCACTCATGACATGCAGGATATCGAGGAGATCTGTCAGCGAATTATTATCATCGATGATGGAAGTGTAATCTATGATGGGTCGATCCAAGATATCAAATCGCAGTTTGGTGATAAGCGTGTTATTCATTTTGAGTTAGAAGATGCTGCTGATTCTTTTGTTTTACCGGAAGCAATAAGTGCCCTAACAGAGGTACTTCCAAAAAGCGATGAAGATCCTCATCTTATATCTCTTTCGTTCAGCAATAAAAACATCTCTGGTGCAGAAGTTATTCATACGATGATGAACCATTATGCTGTAGCAGATCTAACCATTGCAGATGCAAAAATAGAAACAATTGTAGAAGAAATCTATGGAAGAGGCATGAAGAAGGAGGTTCAGCATGAGGAAATACGTTGAGTTTGCTAGAGTGCAGATGCAAGTACATGCTGCCTATTCAGCATGGTTCTGGGCTAATACTTTCTCCATTTTGCTACGGATGCTTGTTATCTATTTCTTTTGGAAAGCCGTGTACAGCAGCCGAACGGAAATAGAAGGACTGGCTTTTGATGGCATGATTACGTATATCATCATTGCAATGTTTTTACAGATGTTCGTTTCAGGGGTAGGGCAGGAACTGGCACATACCATTAAAGATGGAAATGTTGCCATTGAACTGATGAGGCCATACCACTTGATTACTCGGTTGGTCGCTATGGATCTAGGTGATAAAGTTATTCATTTCGTACGTGGTGCTCTGCCTCTTAGCATTCTTGCATTTATTTTTATGGATATCACACTGCCAACTTCATGGCAGAGTGGTCTATTATTCTTACTCAGTGCCTTTATGGGTATTTGGATTGGTACTTTTTTTGATCTATTGATTGCGATTCTAGCTTTTTGGACCATAAATCTTTGGGGTCTTCAAGTTATGAAAGAAGCCGTTATCTCCTTTTTTTCCGGTGCACTCGTCCCACTCATCTTATTTCCTGAGTGGTTTCAAACGATCAGCCTTTTTCTGCCGTTCCAAGCGATGGTCTATGTACCCGTTGCCATCTACACTGGCATCCTCTCAGGAACAGAAGCTTGGCTTGCGCTCGGATCACAAGTATTTTGGGCGATATCACTCTTTGTCCTATTAAGAGTGTTATGGTCAATCGCAATAAAAAAGGTAACTATTTTTGGAGGTTAGGAGTTGACACTGATGCTATCACGGTACATAAAATTATATTATTTGTTCTGCAAACAAAACTTAAAAGTCATGTTGGAGTACAGGATGGATTTCTTACTTGGTGTCCTCTCTGTTATGCTTCAGCAGTTCGCAGGAATTTTCTTCGTTAAAATTGTTTTTGATCATATACATGCATTAAACGGTTGGACCTTTTATGAAATTTTATTTATATACGGAATTGCTGCCACTGGCCGCTCCATCCACCATATATTCTTTGATAATCTTTGGACGCTTGGCTGGCAGTATATTCGACCAGGAAAGTTCGACCGTCTCTTGATCAGACCGATCAATCCTCTCTTTCATTTTATCGCAGATCGCTTACAGCAAGATGGCTTTGGTCAGTTGTTCATCGGGATTATCGTCATCAGTACAGCCATGCCACACTTAGACATCTCATGGGGCGTCCTTGAATTTTTAATACTGGTTGTCATGATCATCGCATCTGGATTCATCTTCGTGGCGATTAACCTCTTCTTTGCGACTTTGTCGTTTTGGATGGTCGACAGTCTGCCAATTGTTTGGACGATCTTTAATTTAAGTGATTTTGCTCGTTATCCTTTAACGATCTATCATAAAGGAATTCGTCACTTCCTAACATGGATTGTGCCTTATGGTTTTACTGCTTTTTATCCTGCAGCTTATTTTATTAAAGGTTCAGGGTTTGAAAGATTGGCTCTGTTAACACCCGTTGTCGCAATTGTCTCTTGCATCCTTGCGTACTGGTTTTGGAATAGAGGGCTGAAGGCATTTACGAGTACAGGAAGTTAATTAAAAAGCTGTCACCTCATCAGTTATGATGAGGTGACAGCTTTGTTTTAATGGTATTTGCATAGGGATGCCAACGATAATAGCCTTACTTTTTAATAACCCCACACAACACACGGTCTCCTGAATTACCTGCAGGATCGGTCTTATAATCATCAGCCTTGTCATGGATAACAAGCGATGTTCCACCATTGGCAAAAAGCGAGTTGTCACTGCCTTCTGAAAGTGTCACGAGGTTGGATAGAACTTCGTCTTTTACGACTCCGCTTTTATCAGCCTTCACATTTTGAATATCTCCTACGTGTGGTCCCTTCGGATTCAGAAATCCATGCTTCTTTTCGGTAGGATTAAAGTGTGCTCCTGCTGACTTGAAATCCGGTGGTGTACACTTTGCTGTTTCATGAAAATGAATGCCATGTTCACCTGGCTTTACCCCTGTGGCGTTCACTTCCACCTTAACGCCATCTCCTGTTTGGGTTAACGTTGCTTCTCCTGCTTTATCTCCTTTTGCATTAACAAGGTTTACGATATAAGATCCGCCCTTCACCTTACTAGATGCAGCTTGAGATTGCGCTTTGGACTCTTCCATATCATGATTTTTATGTTCGTTCTCTTTATCTTTGTTTCCACATGATGCCAGTAAGAGTAAGAGCATCATGTATAACAAAACCATTCCTAATTTCTTCAAAGCGATTTACCTCCTGATGATTAACGAATAGTATATTCTCCGCCCAATCATCAGAACTTTAAACCTTTATTTTAAAAAAAGTGTTTCAAGCATCTGTTCGTTCACTTTATGTCCATCAAACTCTACTAGATAGGCTTTCGCGTTTTCCCTTGAACTGACAACGGTATGCAGTTCGCCATTCACAAAATGCAGTCCCGCTCCATCATCTGCAGCATATCCCGCCTTCAGTCCATTTTTGATAAGTTTATGATAGGCAGGTCTTCGCTCTATTTCTCCATCATAATGCGGGCAATGACTTCCTTCTATGAAGCCTAAACAGTCTAGCTTAGTGAGTGGACCGAACGAATCGGTTACGCCTTCATCAAACCAGCAGAGAGATCCCGCGCTGAGTCCCGCTAATATCTTTCCATCTTCATATGCTTTCTTCAAAAGAACATCTAGCCCCCATTCTCTCCATAGCGCTAGAAGATTTTTTGTATTGCCTCCACCTACATAAAAGATATCCTGCTGCTCTACAAAACTCTCCAAATGTTCAGGTGGTGAAAAAAGTGAAAGATGTGCTGGTTCACAATCTTCTGATTGAAAAGCTTTATAAAATCGTTCGATATATCCATCCGCATCTCCGCTAGCTGTAGGAATAAAACAAATGCGAGGTCGATCAGCTGTACTCTGCTTCAGAATATACCGATCTAATCTTTTATTTTCTGGCTCCATGGAAAAGCCTCCGCCTCCCATGGCAATAATTTGCTTTCTGGTGTTCTGCTTCATATGCTCATTCACTCCTCTGTTATATCCCTTTCGATAGTGATTTAGAGTTATCCTCTAAAAAGAGCTAATCCGTTTTGATCGCTTATACAAAAAATAGCACCAGCCGATTACTTAATATCGGCTGGTGCTCCTTTATACATCTCTTCTTAATGCTTTTAATACATCAACTGTGGTAGCTTTGGCTGCCGGCCGCCAACCAGAAAGTAAAGTTACGCTCATACAGATCGTAACAGCAATTACAGTCAGACTCCAGGGGATATAAGATAAAATAAAATCTTCAGGTGGCTTTTCGTTCATAAACTGCTCAACGATGATAGGAAGAGCGAAATTTATTCCATAGCTGATGAGATACGCTAAAATGGTTCCTAAGCCCACTCCCCATAAACCGATGTATCCACTCTCTAAAAGGAAGATGCGCTTGATTGTTTTTGGTGTAGCGCCGATCGCTTTCATGATCCCGATATCTTGGGAGCGTTCCGTAACAGCCATCGTCATCGTATTAAATATTCCAATAGAAGCAATAAGTACAGCAATAGCACCAATAAAGATTAATCCTGCTTTAAACAATGTAAAATAGATGTTCAGTTCTTTTAGTTCGCTAACAACAGAATAAGTAAGATATCCTTTATCTTTAATCTTTTCGGACACTGCTTTAACATCTTCGGCTGAAGACGTATATACTTTGACAGAAGTGTAAGAATCATCACTGCTCTTAAGTTCAGGATCTATTTCACTTAATAGCGTCATAATTTCACTATGAAGATCGTCTGTAATCATGACCGAACTATCTGTCATCCATTCTTTTTTGGGTTTCTCTTTAATTCCTACAACTTTTACTTGTACCGTTTTTATCTGTGTTTCTGTTTTGATGTCTGGATTATCTACCTTCATATGATAGGTTAATGTTTTATTTAATATATCTCCGTTATAAGCAAATTCCTTCATCTTCTTTTGTGCCTCTTCTTCACTCATCCCTTCTGTAAAGTTTTCTGGCATCTCTTTTCTTAGTTCTTGAGCAAAATGGTGTCCGATTATAATCTCATTTTTACTCTTAGGCATTCTTCCTTTTTCAAGCTGTAGACCCGCTTTTCTCTCAGAAGGCATATTTGCGCTGTTTACTTCAGCATATACTGTGTATTCTCCTAGGGACATTTCGCTCGCAGGTACATATTTCTTTCGACTAACCGCTTTAACATTCTTAATATCTTGGAGTTTTTTCACGTCTTCCTCAATCAAAGGTCCGTTTTCCTTCCGTATTTCGATCTCGTTCATCAATCGATAACTCATCACATCATCTACTGCAGTCTTATGAATCGCAAAACCTACAGAGGCGAGCATGATCAAGAAGGCACATCCCATCGTAGATGCCAGGATTGTCATCCATACACGGGTCTTGTTTCTTTTCATATTACTTCTTACGAACCGATGTTTATCTTTGAACTTCATGAAGCTTGCTCCCTTCTCTTAAGTAACCGTCTCTGATCTCCACTTTTCTGTGAGCAATAGAAGCTACTTCATGGTCATGTGTAATGATTAAGAACGTAATACCATCTTTTTCATTCAATTCTTTAATGAAGTTTAATAGTTCTTTTTCATTCTCAGAATCAAGACTACCTGTTGGTTCATCTGCTAGGATAAGAGGAGGATTCAGAATTAGTGCCCGGGCTATACTAACGCGCTGCTGCTGACCTCCTGAGAGCTCTCCAGGATAATGACTTTGATACTGCTCTAATCCAACCTTCTTTAACATTTTCATCGTTTGATCTTTTCTATCTTTTTCGCTAAGGCCTTTTAATACTAATGGTAGCTCTACATTTTCATAAGCTGTCATACTAGGTATCAGCTGAAAGCTTTGAAAAATAAATCCTAGATGCTCTAAACGAAATTCAGCCCATTTTGATTCAGACAATCTACTTACCTGTTGTCCATCAATCGTGATCTCTCCTGTTTGCGATTTAATAAAACCAGAAATCAGATTTAATAGAGTTGATTTACCTGATCCGCTTCTTCCTACGATCGCTACGATCTCACCTTCTGCTACTTGTAGATCGACATGATGCAAAACAGGTACAATATTCTCTTTTTCTTTCTTACCAATTTTAAATGCATAAGATAGATTCCTTACAGAAATCATGCTGACACCCCTTTTGTACTAAGTGTACTATTCGTTATAATACACATATACCATTTTCAGTGATTCACTGTCAATACATTCCAAGAAACTTTTTAAAGAAGGATTTACAGGGAAAGAAGAGTATAGGTAACAAAGACAAACATCTAGGAGGTACACATATGTTAAAGTGGCAAACAAAAGAGGGATATAAGAAATTATTAAAAGATCTAGTTTCAATCCCCAGCATTACCCATCATGATGGAGAATTGTTCATGGCCGAACATCTGCACCATACGCTCTCATCATTAGACTATTTCACGAAACATCCTGAATACGTTCGCCATCATCCTCTTCCAGATGGTCGAAAACTGATCACTGCATTTGTACAGAATGATCCTTCGATTAAAGAAACCATTATTCTGCTGAGCCATTTTGATGTTGTTTCCGTAGAAGACTTTGGTGAATGGAAGCATCTCGCTTTTCGCCCAGAAGAACTGACTGAAAAGATCATCGAGAACAAAGAGCTGCTGCATACTTTTGTTCAAGATGATCTGAATAGCGGCGACTGGCTCTTCGGTCGTGGCATCATGGATATGAAAGCTGGCGTCGCTCTTCATATGTCGATGATCGAAAAAGCGACAACCGGTCATTTTAAAGGAAACGTACTCATGATCTCTGTTCCGGATGAAGAAGTTCATTCTGAAGGAATGCTTGCGGGTGTCAGTGTCTTACGGCAGCTTCAAGAGGAGTATGATATAAAATACATCACATGTTTGAACGGAGAACCAAGCTTCACAAAATACCCAGGAGATACTTCTTCCTACATGTATACAGGATCAACAGGCAAGATTCTTCCTGGTTTTCTTTGTTATGGTAAGGAGACCCATGTAGGTGAGCCACTAGCAGGTATGAACGGAAACGTGATGGCTGCTGAGATTACAAGAGAACTAGAATGGAACGTCGATTATGTAGAGAAGTTTCGTGAGGAGGCTACTCCTGTACCAACAAATTTGATTCAAAAGGATTTAAAAGATCACTACTCTGTTCAGATTCCGCACGCAGCTGTAACACTGTTTAATCTCATGCTCTTTAATCGATCACTATCGGATATTACGGATATGTTAGTAAAAAGTGCAAAAAGCGCAGCGCTTCGATTAGAAGACCATCTCTTTGAAAGAAGCAAAAAAGTCTCTGAAATCGTACCGTTCACGCCGAAAAAAGAAAGTATTAAAGTACTTACTTTTAATGAATTATATGAACACGCCGTGACTAAATATGGACAAGAAGAACTCGATCGGAGAGAAAACATGCTTCAGACGAACAATCCGAATGCCGATGAAAGAGAGCTGACGATACAATATGTATTTGAGCTAGCAAGTCTTTGTAGAGACATCTCTCCGATGATCGTCTTGTTCTACACACCGCCTTTTTATCCAGCTGTATGTTCAAGTGACCACCCGCTAATCAAAGCTACGTCGGATATGGTAGTCAGTTATGCAAAAAACACGTTCAATAGCGAGCTAGTGAATGTCCACTATTTTAGTGGCTTATCTGACTTGAGCTATATCGGGTTTCATGGAGATTCTCGTGATCTTTCATCTTTTACAAGTAACTTCCCATTACTAGGATCTCGTTACCATATTCCATTTGATGATATGAGAGAACTTGATATTCCGGTTATTAACATTGGTCCACTCGGTAAGGATGCACATCAATGGACTGAGCGGCTTGAGATCAACAAAGTCATGGATGAAACGCACCCGTTAATCATTTTTGCGATGGAAACGTTATTTGATCAAGCAAAAAACCAGATCTGAGGAAGATCTGGTTTTCTTATGGTTTAAAGTAAAGTTCTTTAATACTTTGTGCAATTCCCTCAATATTGTTCGCTACTTGCTGGACACCATACCCCATATATAGAGGTGAAGTCACAAAACGAGGCATGATCTTGCAATATGTCTTTTCCTTATGTTGATAAAAGAAAAGATTGTAACTTGTACAACTTCTATGAAAATGGTTCAGCAAAAAATGAGTTCCAGCTTGAATACAGTCCGCGTATAAAGAGAGCTCTGCGTCTTTATCCCATATGACATTCAGTTCATAGAACCCAACTCTTGGTTCAGTCGATACAGTAAAGCTGACTCCCTCTTTTTCAAGAATAGTCAGCCCTTTGAACTGATTCTCGGAAAAATCGTGAAGACAATCTACTTCGTTTAATCCAATGATCTGCATATGAGGATGACGAATCGTTCCACCCGATAAAGGACCGTGGTTCTTGAAGAACATCACCGACGTATATTTACCGCTGTTCAACATGTTATTCCAATGTTCAAGCCCGAAACGAAGAACTTTATAAAGATGATCTTTTGAATAGTCTGAGAGCTCACCTTCACATTCATCTGTTTCAATCAAGACGGTTTGGAATGCCCCATCAAGAACGGTATATTTATTTTTAACAAGGATGATTGAATCTTGCTTATCCAAAACTTCCTCTAACTCATCAATACGACAAAACGGACAAGGTGTTTCTTTATTTCTTATACTATTAGGCTTTTGAGCTCCTACTTCTGTAAAAAAATTAATATGTGTTTTTTTCATTCTTTTCACCGCTTTTTGCTTGTTTCCTATCTATTTTCTAGCTGTTCTAAGGAAAACCTTTTTACATGTAGATTAATTATTATACGCAGGTATGCGTTCCCATTTCAATATACCGTCATGCTTATTGATTGAACCCTTCCACTCGAAGTTCTGCTCAACATTCATCAGTTGTCTCAACATCTCGTCTTCAGATTCTTTCGTTGTATAGACTTTTACATTAACATAGTTCCATAGCTCTCCCAAATTCTTTTGCACTTCATATGGTTCATTTAAGGTAAGGTGTGATACTTCTTTTAAATACGATTCAGTAAGAAATATTTGTTTCTCTTGTGATAGATTCTTCGGAAACGTAATAAAAACGGTAAGGGTATCTTTCTTTTGATCAGCCACCACACCTGAAATCTTGTGATGGTTTCGCATATCATGTCTCGCTTTTGTTAAGATTGCTTGATTAGCATAAGGAATCTTAGCTAATGATTGAGCTTCTTTTTTCTCTTGAAGCGAAAAAGGGCTGTTCTCAGCAAACTGTATAAAAATAAAGATGAACGCTACACCAAGAGCTAGACTTAAACTTTGATGAAACCAGTGATACCACATGCTTTTTGGTGCAGGTGGCTTCTGGAGATCTCTAGTTTTCTGAAGGACTTTCTGTCTATGCTCTTCTTTAAACGTTATTGCTCTCATACGGCCATTGTTTAAAATTTCAGGCAGCTGCTTGAAAGGATCCTCCATGATCTCACCTACTCTTCTCCAGTTTTCGTCGCAACATTTCTCTTCCCCGCTGAAGTAAGGTTCTGATCGTTGCTTCTTTTTTGTTTAAGATTTGGCTGATTTCGCACACGGTTAGTTCTTTATAATAGAAAAGAAGAATCACTTCCCGATATTTAAGAGGCAGTTTTAGTACTTGATCTGCTAAGGCTTCATGTTCACTTTTCTGGACGATCGAAAGTTCTGGTGTTAGAACTGAAGATGCTCGCGACTTACCAAATCGGTCCATCACATGAATGTATTTTTTCCAGCCGCTTCTTAAGTAATCTTTACACAAGTTTACAGTGATGGCGTATACCCAAGTTTTGACCGATGAATCATTTCTAAAGTTGTCTTTATGTATGTAACACTTCACGAATACTTCTTGTGCTAAATCTTCAGCCAACTTCCGATCCTTAACATAGGTGTATGCTATTCTTATCACCTTGTCTTGATAAACATCCATTATTTGTACGATCCATTCCTCCTGAGTTAGGGAGTGTGAATCAATACCTTCGTTATGGAATTCCCGATTAAACTTCAAGTGCATCCCCTCCTTTACCAACACCCTATTCTCTAGACGATTGAATATGAGTTTTTTATTCATTTTTATAGGAGATAGTAAAAAAACAGATCAGTATCAGTAAGTTATAGAATCTTAGTCTATTAAACTTATGTGGAGTTCATTGTTTTTGTAATGAAAACCCATTCTATTTACCTACTTCCTTATTCGATTTCCACGCTGATTTTACCTTTTTATTTCCTAATACAGACAAATCTCTACAGAGTTTCCGTCGAATTTTGTTTCAATCTGTAATATTTTGAAATATAAATGTAATATTATTTCGCGATAACTGATGATTAATCAATGGTATAATCACTTCAGAAAAGAAATTGGCAACATTTGCACATACAAGGAGGAGTACCCATCTTGAAACGTAAGCTAGTTATGGCTACACTGTCTCTCAGTCTAGTATTTAGTACATATACGGTATCGGCAGAAACTCTGTCTTCAATAAAAGAGAAAAAAGAAAAAAATCGCTCTGAGCAAACAGAAAAGCAGGGTGAATTAAAGAAGAATCAAAATCAGCAAGACCACACATTGAATCAGATTGAAAAATTAGAGAGTTCGATCGACAAGACTCTTGAAGATATCGGAAACAAAAAAGAATCTATTCAAGGAACAAAAGCTTCTATTGAAAAACTAAAAAAAGAAATTGATGTTCTTAAAAAGAGAATCAAAGAACGTGATGCACTTCTTAAAGAACGCGTAACTTCCATGTACGAAAGCGGCGGTGCCGTAAATTATTTAGATGTGGTATTAGGTTCGAAAGATTTTGGCGACTTCCTTGATCGCGTGTTTGCACTAAACGTGATTGCTGAACAAGATAAAGCCATCTTAGAAGAACACAAACAAGATAAAGAGTCTGTTGAAAAGAAAAAAGGACAAGTTGAAAGTGAACTCTTGTCTTTAAATGCAGATTTAACTGAACTAGAAGGATTAAATCAAAAGCTAACAGACCAGAAAAAACAAAAAAATGCGCTTCTTGCCCAACTCGAGACGGAAGAAGACCATCTACATGATCATATTATGCAGTTGGATGAGACGAACGAACTTCTTTCCGCACAAGAAGCAGCCATTAAAGCTGAAATAGAACGCGCAAAACGTGAAGAAGCTGAACGTAAGAAGAGAGAAGCTGAAGCAAGAGCAGCTGCGGCCGCGGCTGCAGAAAAGGCTCGTGCTGAAGCAGCGGCTAGAGAGAAGAAACAATCCAACTCTGGAAGTGGCTCTAGTTCTTCACCTGCACCAACACCACCGTCGGCACCAACACCTGCTCCAGCGCCAGTAAGTCGTGACTTTATCATGCCGTCACAAGGAATCATCACTTCTGGTTTTGGTAACAGAAGCGCAGGCATGCACTACGGAATGGATATCGCTCAAGGCGGAAGTACTGTTCCTATCGTAGCAGCAGCTTCTGGAACGGTTACGAGAGCTTACTATTCCAGCTCTTATGGTAACGTAGTTTATATTACCCACTACATTAACGGGCAGTTGTATACAACACTCTATGCTCACATGAGATCAACGCCTGCTGTTAGTCAAGGTCAGTCTGTCTCTCAAGGGACATTCTTAGGCTACCAAGGTAACACAGGGGCTTCTAGAGGACAGCATTTGCACTTTGAATTGCATAAAGGCCCATGGAATGGCTCAAAATCAAATGCAGTCGATCCAAGACCATACCTACAATAATCAATGAACAAAATACAAAAGACGCAGAGATCAGTTCTCAGCGTCTTTTTGTATGTCTCAATCCAAAAGGTGTTGCTTAGGAGGTGTACTTATTAAAGACATCATTGCTAAGTTGATTGTAGTGTAAGGTGGGAGACTCCTGGGGGATTAGCGTGCCTTCTGCTTGAATAAGCATCTCGCAAGGCATGCGACGAGGAAGCTCACTTCGGTAGCATTGCTTGTAGACGCAGGAGCAAAATTGCATTCTAAGAATGCTGAGGTGGATCACCGCACGCCCCCCGGAAAGCGAGCGCCTGAAACGGAGATCAACCTCTTACACCCTTTTCTATAGAATTAACGAACTTTATATGACTCCACCAAGCAGTCTTCGAATTGGATGACGTGTGTATTCCGACATGAGTCGATAGTTTGGCCTTATGATCTCCGCTGTTAAAAAAGCCGAAACCGTTGCGCCAGGCATTCTTTTTTGATTAAGCACATCGATAACCTCTCCAATTGTTCCGGTTCCGATGCCGTGACCAAAAAATTGTCCGTTTCCAAGGTCGATTAAATTTTCACCTTGCCATTGCGGCGTATTCGGATGATGTTCTGGATTTTTAACATATCTCACATCTCCCGGCAACGAATCCCCAGATGGTACAGCGATAATCTGTAGATCTTCATCATGTTCCGTACTGTAGAGAAGCAATCCGTTAAACAATTGATCAAACATACCCGCTCCAATTGTTTCAAGAATCGCTTTGTACATCATGATCATTATAGCTGTAGTACATTCGAACCCGTACCGTTTTCCATTGATAAAAATATCTGAGATGGCGTCAGAAGGACGGGCATCAGATCGAAGCAAAAAACCTCCATAAGCTGTTCTTCTCCAATATTGCGGATTGCAGCGCGAATTTACGAACGTCGCGAACCCTGCTCCACTGTCACGCATAGCGTTTGCAGCTGCTACAATATTTGTACGCATGACCACTTCAAATAAAAATTGATGTGGACTTGAGTAATAAAACGATTCTCTGGATTTTTCAAGCTTTTCGCCTACTTTTTTCTGTGTTGATGTAAGTGAGTTAAATCCAGAGATTTGAGCCGTTTTTACCGGATACCCATTAACAAAAATCATTTCTCTCCCCCCTGTCTGCACAGGATATTACATAGTATGGTGAGAAGAGAAAAGTGGTGTTTTTTTAAGCGCTTCTCTTATGCACGAAATCAAAAGATGATTTTGTTTTACTCAAAAGAGTTTGTTTTTCTAGCATGCGATTACGGTTCCCCTTTTTATAATGTCTCGTTTGTAGGTGATGTTGAAAACCTTCACCTATTAACTGAAAGGCGTATATGGCGATACCAAACATGATGATCGGACCGAGTGCGATATATGGATTGGCATGAATCTGGATATAATAATCGCCAACAAGACCAGACCACTCATTTGATAATGATTTTGGTGGGTCTGCCATCATCGGATTGAAATCTATATCTGTCCCTCCAAAGAACAGTTTAAAATAGCCAAGATGAGTAAAAATAATCAGTACTTGTACGCATTGTTGACACCATACAATTACAAGTTTAGGCACCATGTGAGGGATAACATGTTTTGTGAATATACGCCACCTGCTCGCACCTAATAGCTTTGCTCCTTCTATACATTCTTCTTTTAATACGGCTGCCATCATGTTTCCGATCATCGAACCGAGTAATGGTACGACGAGCACCGTTAGAATAATGACTTCAAGGCCAATTCGTTCGGTAAACGAATACAGAAAGAACTCTTCTCCTTCAGCATTCAATTGCTCCCTTAAAATAGGACTCAAAATATAAACAGCGATGATTGTAAGCGGAATAAAATAGAATGAGCTTAGCAGCTGATCTAATCCTTTACGAATCTTTTCTGGCAGATAAAAAGCGAATGGAATCGCCACGATAAAACTTAACAAAACACGAAACACACCGATTGCAATTACTGCGAGTAACGTAAATTTTGCTCCTTGCAAAACTTTCTGGCTGATATCATAACCCAAGGGATCTGTACCTAAAGGAAACATGAATGATGGCTCAAAAGGTGCGCTACCTATCAGATTTTTGTTATCATCATAAAGCAACTGGACTTGGCGAACGTCACTATCATAAAATAAGGCGAATCCAAAGCTGGAAAAGATGAATACACCCAAGATCGAGAGTCCGACCCAAAACTTTATGCTTCGAATCATACCAGCTCACCTCTTCTTGAGAATCGAACGATCGTCAATTCGAATACCGCATATAAAAGGAAAAAAGGAATAACAAGCAAAATGAGACAAGCGGCTAACATCTCTGGTCTAAAATCACTGTACATGTAATGAGTAATACCATGAATATTGAAGATTACTTCGACAAGGAGTAGATTTGAAATCATAAACCATAGAACGGATTTTGAAAAGTGAAAGATTCCCTCACTCGTGTTCCTCGTAATGTGAACAATGAGTACATATATTCTTCGCATGCCCTTAGCTAAACTCATCTCAACATATGATTTTCCAAGCTCTTCTTCCGACAGAAGAATCATCATCTTATAAAAATAAACAAAAGGTAGGATCATTAAACACACGATCGGCACGATATAAATTCTGTCTTCAGACCCTAGTGAAGCTACATTTGAAACGAGTATTCCGGTCTTTTTAAAAATAAGAACAATTGCCATCTGTACGAGTGCAAAAACAAGAAGATCTGGTAAAGATTCTAAAAACGTAAGAATGTTCTTCACGATTCTTCTAATAAACATCGGCATAATCAGCGTGCACCAAGTAAGAAGCTGTGCTATACAAAAGGCAATGAATAATGCGCCGAAAAGAATGGTTAACGAATACAGATACGGTGACCAAATATCCTCTAAAAACAACCTCTGCTTTCCCTGGTTTATATAAGTCATCTCATTTAAATGAATAATATCTAATAGTACAAGTTTAATTTTTTGAAAATACATGGATACGTTCTTGTTCATGATTAAATCTGGCAGACCGCTGATCAATACGATTGAAATAATCGTTAAAAACAGTTGCATGAACAATTTTTTAATAATCTTCATAAAGCTCCCCCTTTCCTTGTTAGACGAACCATCTCATTCTTTTTATTCAGTTCATTATTTTTGGAGGATAAAAAGGACAAAACAATCCATATTAAGGAAGAGAAAACATACGGAATTGAGGACTGACTATGTGGAATAAGATCAGGATTGGAGTTCTATTAACTTGTTTAAGCTTCTTCTTTCCCATCACCTCTGAAGCAAAAGAACCCCTAACTTATTTCCCAATCGTAAAAAAGGGGGAGGTTTTAGAGTGGGAGAAAGTAAACAAACTCCTTCCTAAAGGTGCTACTTTTAAAGTTGTGGATTTAGAGACAGGCTTTTATTTTCAAGTTCAAAGAAGAGCAGGTAATAAGCATGCGGATGTACAGCCGTTGACTAGAGACGATACTGCTGTTCTAAAGCACCTATATAACGACAAATGGAGCTGGAACCGACGCGCTATACTAATTCCCGTAAATGGGAGAATGCTCGCAGGCAGCATGCATGGAATGCCTCACGGAGCAGGGGCATTAGAAAACGGATTTCCTGGCCATTTTTGCATTCATTTTTTAGGTAGTTCAACACACCGATCACGCAATATTGATCCTTCTCATCAATTTATGATCTTAAAAGCTGGCGGACAACTAACGAAATACGCAGCTGGAGCAAGCGCAAAACAAGCCGTTTCCATGTTTTTAGTCGGCATGAAACAGCAAGACATCAAAATAGCCATGCCTGTCGTTAACAAAGCTCTGTTAAAAGATCCGACCATTACAAACCTGTTCAAAGGGATCACAAGTATGCAGTATGATATTAGATCTCCAAGCACCAGGTATCCACCTGTTGTACGAACTGAAATAAGAGCTAGGGTAAAAAAATACGATGATGACGGTTTACAAACGGATACCCTTACCTTTTTAATGGAACGAAAATCCATGACAGACGGCTGGAAAATCATAAAAATCAGATTCTAGAACCTAAAGAAGCTTATTCTTTAGGTTTTTTTGTTTCGAAAGAAGTGCTGATTAAGGAGGAATAGCGCCAGTAGAAGTTGTCGATACATGTCGACTCGCGTTTATATGATCATATCTCGCGGGATTAACGTATAAACTCGTGGAAATACCACTGAAATTTCAGGGATTATAGGTGGCAAACATTCATTAATACCCAGCACCGTATAACAAAGTACGCTGAAATGATCCTTTCTTGTTTTACATTACCGGCCGATTCTCACACCTACCCCTCCAAACCGATAAAACACGAATAAAAATAAAAAAATTTATTAAATTGTTCGTATTTTAGTTGAAATCCACTTTAATAATTGTTATATTTACCAAGGGAAAAAACAATTCAAGAAAAACTACCAAGTATTTCAAGGGGGATTATTATGAATACCCATTATGATGTAATTGTTGTTGGCGCAGGTCCTGCAGGAATTTTTACGAGCTATGAACTAACGAGACAACTTCCAGATGCAAACATTTTGCTAATAGATAAAGGACATGACATCTATGCACGTTCTTGTCCGATTTTAGAGAAGAAAATTCAAAAATGTCCACCTGCAGCAGGCAGAAAAGAATTTGCGGGTTGTTTACCAGCTTGTTCGATCACAAATGGTTTTGGCGGAGCAGGCGCTTATTCGGATGGAAAGTTCAATATTACAAGTGAATTCGGAGGATGGATGACTGATTATCTTTCTGAAGAACAAGTGGTTGAACTTATTAAATATGTAGATGCTATCAACTTGGAGCATGGGGCCACAGACTCGATTACTGACCCACTTACACCAGAAGTTAAGGATATCGAAAAGCGCGGTTATGCTGCTGGTTTAAAGCTGTTACGAGCTCAAGTTCGTCATCTTGGTACAGAACAAAACCTTGAAATACTGAAAAGCATCTATGAATATTTAAAAACGCGCATTGAGATGAAATATAAAGCTGAGGTTGAAGATCTCATTACAGAACGAACGGCTGAAGGTTATGTAGCGAAAGGAATCCTTCTAAAAGACGGAACTTCTCTTACTTCTGAGAAAGTGGTTATTGTTCCTGGCCGCGATGGTTCATCATGGTTAACTAAAATTCTGAAGAAACGCCGAATTAAAATGACAGCAAATCAAGTGGATATTGGCGTTCGTGTTGAAACTTCCAATTTGGTGATGGAAGAGATCAACAAACACCTTTACGAAGGAAAATTTGTTTTTAATACATCTGTCGGCACAAAAGTCAGAACATTTTGCTCCAACCCTTCCGGACACGTAGTCGTAGAGAATCATTCCGGCATCATGCTTGCGAACGGCCACGCTTATAAAGATCCAAAGCTAGGCAGCGAGAACACAAACTTTGCGCTGCTCGTGTCTCATCAATTTGCTGAACCATTTGATCAGCCTACTGAATACGCTCATGAGGTTTCAAGGCTTGCCAACCAGCTTTCTATGGGTGGACTTGTCGTTCAGAAGTATGGTGATATCTTAAAAGGGCGTCGCTCGACTGATAAGCGTATTAAAGAAGGTTTCCTTCGTCCAACATTAAAAGAAGCTGTTCCTGGTGACCTAGGGCTTGTGCTTCCTTATAACACGATGAAAAGTTTGATTGAAATGACTGAGGCATTAGATAAAGTAACACCAGGTATCGCATCAGAACACACATTGTTCTATGGGGTAGAAGCTAAGTTCTATTCTGCACGTCCAAAGCTCGATGACAAGTTTGAGTCAGAGATCCACGGCCTCTATGTTGGTGGAGATGGTGCTGGGATCACACGGGGTCTCGCCCAAGCAAGTGCATGTGGCGTATGGATCGCTCAAAACGTTGCAGCTAAGATAAAAGAAAAAACACCAGCGTTGGTTTAAATAAAATCAAAAAAATGCCTTAGGATCTGATCCTAAGGCATTCGTTTTTGCTTAATTTGTAGAGAAGATAACGATTCTACCTCTTATTACGGCAATGATAAAACCTACAACTGACCCTATAATCGCAGGGACCAGCCACCCGATTCCATCTGCATAAAGAGGGATATGCGAATAAATCTGTTCGATTGCACCAAGTTTAAGTCCAAAAGCTTTTAATCCATCTGCTATTGAGACCAGTGCAGTTGCAACGATTCCACCGATGTATACTTCCTTTCTCCCAGAGAATAAATCATGTAGGAAAGAAAGCAGGATCAAAACAATCGCAATCGGATAGATCGCTGTTAAAACAGGTACAGAAACTGAGATGAGCTGTGTTAATCCTAAGTTTGCAACACCTGCACTGAACACACTCATCGTGAGTACAACGGTTTTATAAGAAACATTCGGAAACATTTTTTTTGCGAATTCACCGCATGCAGTGACAAGACCTACGGATGTTGTAAGACAAGCTAGTGCTACAGCCAGTCCAAGTAGTATGTTTCCGAACGGTCCAAATAGTTCTGCCACAACATTCGTAAGAATCTGCCCGCCGTTATCCGTCTGACCAAGTGCCTGACTTGTTGCTCCTAAATAAGCTAAGATGCCATAAACAGCTGCTAAACAAGTAGCTGCGATCAAGCCCGCTTTAATAACCATTTTCGTCACTTGTTCTTTTTTCATATCTGGTCGTTTGACTGCTGTGATGACCACAATACCAAATGCAAGTGCTCCTAGTGTATCCATCGTTAAATATCCATCCATAAAACCTTTAACTAACGGATTACTCACATAATCTGGAGATGCTGTTCCTAGTTTTCCAACCGGTGTAATAACCGCCTTAACCAAAAGAGATACGATAATGAGCAATAATAATGGCGTTAAGATATTACCGATTCGGTCTACAAGTTTTGATGGGTTTAACGAAAGCCAGTATGTTACCGTAAAGAATACAACGGTAAACAAGAAAAGGGTTAGGCCATTGTTCATAGATTCTGGTAAGAAAGGGACGACTGCCATCTCATAAGAAACGGTTCCAGTTCTTGGGATCCCGAAGAAAGGCCCAATGGCTAAATATAGGATGATCGCGAAAACTGACCCAAATAACGGATTCACTCGCTCCGTTAACGTTTGAAGGCCACCACCGGTACGTGCTAACGCGATTACCCCTAACAATGGTAATCCAACTCCTGTTATAAAAAAGCCAATCATGGACTGCCAGACCATTTCACCTGCTGACTGACCCAAGGCTGGCGGAAAGATTAAATTCCCAGCTCCGAAAAACAGAGCAAATAACATCAAGCCCACCGAGAGCGTTCGCTTCTGCATATTAAATTTCCTCCTCCGTGGTCATCTATACGACTTCATTAATAGTTTTTATCGAATTTTGTCGAAATATTTTTATATCCATATGTATTTGTAACATGATATGAGATTGGAGTCAATATTCAGATATAATGAATTTTCTAACAAATGTACTCGTAAGAAAAGGACTGAGAAATCTCAGCCCTTAAATCATGATTTAACGGTTTGTTGGGAACACACGCTTGATCGTATCGTTAAACTCTTTTACGAAACCAGAAACAGGGTTTCCTTTGTTGATTTCGTCTGCATATCCGTTCATACGATCGATGAAGTCAGGGTTCGTTGAAACAAAGACATCATTGATATCAGGGTCTGTTTTTCGAACTGTATCCCCGATTTTCTTTTCTGTTTCTCTAGAAAGCTTCATGCTCTCGCCGCCTTTAAGATTTGCAGCTACATAAGCATTGTTCTCTGTAACGATAACTGTCGCATCGTCAACTTCTTTAAGATCTGTTACTTTATTAGCCGCTTTATCCGCTACATCCATACGCGTGTTTTCATCGTACTGATTATCCATACCCATATCCATGTTGTTATTCATGTTATCCATATTTCGATCAGCACGATTGTCGTAGTTCACTTCCGTCATGTTGTTACGCGCTTCTTTTCCCATGTCCTTGTCGTTGTTGTTCATTCCACAAGCACCTAAAAACGAAGATAGCATTAAAGCCATTGAAGTAACGAGAATAGTCTTTTTCATTAAATGACACTCCTTTAAAATTTTTGACTGTCATCTAATAAAATTTGTTTGTTGAAGAGAAAATATACATAGCAATGATTTTTATTAAAAGCTGTTTTCGTAAGCTTTGTTGCTTTTGGAAGTGTTGATTTCCGTTCCAGGCTGCTCGCTTTCCACAGGGCAGACGCTGAGCCACATTCGTACGTTTCACTCTTAAGTGTCTCAGCTGTCTAGTTGCAGTGGCTAGCCCCTCGAGGTCAAAAGTTAAACGGTCAAGAAGGCAAATTGCGCCTTCATAGCCCATTCAACTTTTGCTTGTCGGGGCTGAACGAGCCACTTCCACTTTTCAAACTGCCCGCCTGTCCCGTAGGAGTCTCGCATCTTCCACTCCAATCAATTTTCAAAGGTGACAAGGAGTTCAAAGCAACAATCTTTTAGAAAAGAACGTTGTTAAAAGACATAAAAAAAAGCCTTCCAGCATTGGAAGACGTTATTATTTAAACCAGCCGCTTGAATAGGAACCTTTATTTTTCGGCTTAAAGATAATCCACGCAACAACACTAAGGATCACGGTTGTAAATGCGATCAGACCAACCTTATGGATGACTTCCATGACTAAAGCCCATCGACCTGCAAGCTGATAGCCGATCACAATAAAGAACGAACACCAGAATAAAGCACCACTATATGCGTAAAGTGCGAATTGTCTCCAATTTAAAGAATACATTCCCGCAAAGTAAGCGGTCAGGTGTCTGATTCCTGGCATAAAGTAACCAAAAAACAATGCTGATTTTCCATACTTTAAAAAGAAATTCTGTGTTTTATCTATCTTTTCTTCAGATATCCCAAATTTCGGACCTAACTTTTTTAATAGCGGTTTACCACAGATGTTTCCGAAATAATAGCTACCCGTTATACCTGTGATCGCTCCAAAAAAAGCACTCAATACAGCCGGTAAAGCTGGAAGATCTCCTGCAAAAATAAAGTATCCTACCGTGGCTAAAAGAATCTCATCCGGAATAGGCAATCCGATAATTCCTAATGCCAATAATAAAAAAATTCCAAAGTAGCTATATTGATGAATGATATTTACTAAGTCAAATTCCATGACGTCACCAACTTCTTTTTTTACACCTTCTACCATTGTAACGATAAATTGGGTAATTTGGAAAGAGAAAAATACATTTCAGTTAAACCCAGGGATGTTTTCTATGTATTTAGGTCCTGTGTTCTTCACTAGTAGTTAGTATATACGTTATGTCATCCCATGCAAAGCATTCTTCAAACAAGTGCTGCGTTCCTACTGTGATCTGTTCTTCATCTATCTTTTTCCCACCTGTTGAAATATATGCTTGTTTTGATGGATTATCTCTCAACACCCACACGATCATACTTTTCTTACCTATAGAAGTAAGTTCTTTCGAGAACGCTTTAAGCATTCTTGTTCCATGTCCTTTTTGTTGAACTGCTTTTAATAAATAAAAGGCATATATCTCCCCCTCATATTGATGTTGAGACCTGATCGAACCTCCAGAAATAAAGCCGCACAAATGATGATTCTCATCTTCTAAAACAAGTACAATATGCCCTTCTTGCTTCAACCATTCATTCCATCTTCTTTCTCTTTCCGTTACTGACATCCGAGATAGATAGTCGTCCTCTATTAAGCCTCTATACGATTGCTGCCAGCTTTTCACGTGCACTTCCGCAATTTCTGCTGCGTCTGTAATTTTTGCTTTTCGAATGTTCATGTCTTCCCCCACAATCATCTCTATATCTTTGTGAATCAAATCCACCATTTACTTTGAGGCAATAACGTTACAGGCAATTGAAGCTTACCTTCAAACCAAGATTTCAACTGTGTAGCGAGCACTAAATATTCAGAAGCAGAATGCGATACTCCGATCAAGCTCATTGTCGTCTGAGCTATGTAACTTTTCATCTGTTCATACTTCTTTTTACCGTATTCATTATTGATGTGACAGTGCACCTCACCTGTCAAATAGGCTTCTGCTCCCATCTTCTCTGCCTCGATCATCGCTTCTACTTTATCACCGCACCCTGCTACGATCGCAATCTTTGTTATATTCTTACGGAAAGGACCATGTACATCTGCATAAGGAATTCCGAACAAGTCAGTTGAATGATGAATCAAGTCCTCTGTGAAAGTAGAAGCTATTTCACACAGAATACCGCAAGCCCCGTTATCATCTTTCAATAGTTCTCCAATCACTTTTGCGTTCAATGCTTCTGCCCATGCATCACTTGTGCTGATTACGCGGGAATAATCGAGTGGTACATGAAGGGTAAATACCGATAAACGCTTTTCCTTCATCTGCTGAATAAAACGAGGAGGTATCGGCATAAAGCCTCTTCCCCATTTCCCTTTTGGATCTCCGCATTCCATTACAATGGGATGATGCATAAACAACAGATCTCCTGGATTACTTTCAGAAATGAATCTCTCTAAAATCTCTTCTGTAGGAAAAACCGCCAAATATACTCGATTGACCTCTTCACCACCTCTAAGCATGAGTCCGTTGAACAGTTTTGTAAATTCGGGTTCAAACTCATGGCGCCAATCAAAACGGATTGGGTCGTAAACCATCGGAATAAACCTACTAAACGCTGGGTCAGTTCCAATATTTTTGTATGTAAAAAGTTCATCGATCGCCTGATCTATTCTCTTTAGTTCCACCATCTTGTTCTCTTCCTTTCTTTTTAAAAAAGGGCTTGTTGCAAGGCTTTAGTCTTTTAGTAACACATTTTAAAATAAATAATCTCTGGATCTCCTTCGTCTATGTTCTCGACAAAACCACTCTTCTTAAAATGGTTCTTGAGAAATGACTTTTTCATAGACTCATTAGATTCATTTGTGGATGAGAATAGCTTGTTTGTGGGTGAGATCTTACTCATGTGCGTTAACAAACTACTCGCCACTCCTTTTCTTTGATATGCAGGATCAACCATGATGAGCGATATAAAACAACAGTCAAAGAAATAAGTGTGATAGATTAAAAATCCAGCGATTACATCTTCCTGATACAGAATCAAACATCTGTCCTCATTTATCGCCTGATTGATTTCTCCTTTTCTATGTTCACTTCCTATCATTTTTTTATCTAATTCTATTATTTTATAAAGATCGTGTTTCTTCGCATAATGTATTTCCATATGGATCATCCTTTTGTTTGTCATTATGACTTGGTTTGCTACAATAAAGAAAAAAGTTGAGGTGTTCTATTCATGGCAATTGTTGATATTACGATTATTCCGATTGGTACTGAAACTCCGAGCGTTAGTGAATATGTAGCTGAAATACAAAAAGTGCTTCAGCAAAATAAAGATAAAGTAAATTACCAGCTTACTCCGATGAGTACATTGATCGAAGGCGAGCTTTCTGATCTCTTCCATGTGATTCAGCAGCTTCATGAAGTACCATTTTCAAATGGCATTCAACGAGTAGCAACAAATATTCGCATCGATGACCGCCGCGATAAAAAATCCACGATGTCAGGAAAGCTCGAGGCTGTCGAGGCACGGATGAATAAAAAGTAATCCCTTACCTGAGTGAATGCTTCGGGTTGGCGCTCGTATTTTTCGTATGGCGCTCGTTCAGCATGCATTTCATGCCGCTGAACGAGCTTTAAACCACTCTAGGCATATATGTTTAGAAAAAAGCTTACTCCCTCGGACGTTTCATCCCGATCAGAGTAAGCTTTACCTAAATTTATTCTCCTTTAGTAGCTTTCACTTCAGCTTTTTCCTTCGTTGCAACTGCATTTGGCTGCTTTTTTGCAAAATCAATGCGAAGATCGTCAATGCTTTGGCGCACGTTGCCTTTGCCTGAGAAGTTCTCCAGTAATTCTTTAACATCAATGCCAGATGAAGCTTTTAAAGATTCCTGAAGTGAAGACATCAAGTTTGTCGCATAACCTGTGATACGGTTTGCTCCACCATTCTCACCGCCGCCTGTATCCACGACTGTAATTTTATCGATGTTTGAAAGCGGTGCTGCCACTTGCTTCGCGTATTCAGGAAGCATCTTAATCATCATATCCATCATCGCAGCTTGGCCGTACAACTCGAATGCTTCCGCGATCTTCTGCTTCGCTTCGGCTTCAGCAAGACCTTTCAGACGGATAACATCTGCTTCGGATTCCCCTTTTGCACGTTCTGCTTCTGCTCTCGAAAGACCGTCTAAACGTACTTTTTCAGCCTCAGCTTTTGCCATCGCTTCAACGCGGTATTTATGAGCATCTGCTTCAGCCACTTGCTTACGCTTATCGGCTTCCGCTGACTGCTCAACCGCATAGCGGTCTGCATCCGCCTTCTTCTTCACTTCTGAGTCATATTGCTTTTCACGACGCAGAATCTCTTTTTCTTCAAGCTCGATCTGTTTTTGACGCTCGATGATTTTGATCTGCATCTGCTGTTCTGTAACTTGCTGTTTTGCGATTGCTTCTTCTAGGTGATAAGCCTGGTCAGCACGGGCTTTTGCCACATCTTGCTCACGGCGGAATTCAGCAACTTTCAACTGATTCATCTTTTCAGCTTCAGCGACTTCTGTCGCGCGGCCTAACTCAGACTGCTTTGCTTCTTTATCTGCTTCAGCCCGTTTAATACGCGTTTCCTTTTCAGCTTCTGCCATCGCCATGTCAGCATCACGCTTAATCTGTGCGATTCGAGGCTTACCAAGAGAATCTAAATATCCGTTCTTATCACGAAGATCTTTGATCGTAAATGATACGATGATCAATCCCATTTTAGCTAGATCTTGTGAAGCTACACGTTGAACTTCCTGAGAGAACTTTTCACGATTCTTATAGATCTCTTCCACCGTCATCGATCCTAGAATGGAACGTAAATGACCTTCAAGAACTTCGCGTGCTTCATTTTCACGATCTTCCTTCAACTTTCCTAGGAACTGCTCAGCTGCAGTCGCGATCTCGCCGATAGAGCTTCCAACCTTTATGATCGCCGTTCCGTCAGCCATAACAGGAACACCTTGCTCTGTATATACTTCTGGTGTTTGAACGTCTAACTTACTCGTTAACAAACTAAGCGGCTTTGCTTGTTGGAAAACAGGAAGTACAAACGTACCGCCCCCGCGAACGATTTTAATCCGATTACCTGATTCATCAATATTTACGTTCTTGCTTCCTAAGAAGCTTCCTGTAACGATTAATGCTTCGTCCGGGCTCGCCGTTCTATACTTTGTAATAAAAACACTGATAAGAGCAACGACTAGGAAAACGGCAACCCCGATCACAATAAATAATGGTGAAAAACTCATAATAACCCCTCCAGATTAATGAATATATGTTTGTTCCACTTGCTCATAACGCAGGACAGATACGACACCTTTTTGGATATCAATGATCAACACTTTTTCTCCTTGAGAGATCGGTTTGTTATCCATGCTTATTGCGGATTTTGAGATCCTTCCGCTGATGCCCTCGATTAAGATCTCGCCAAACCCATCTGTCGGAACCGAAGTTAATACGGTGCCCACTCTGCCTTTAAGATCTTCATCTCGATAAGCTAAAGATTCTTCGGATGAACGGATCGGCATCAGTACGAAAACATTTAATAGCGTCACGAGCAACAACGATAATAAACTACTGAATACCATGATGAACCAGCTGTTAATATCCGTCATGATCTCTAATAAATAGCCTGACGCTGTTCCTATCGTAAAAAAGGATAAGATAAGCGCTGGATGCAAGAAGTCCAAAGCTGCATCCAGCATGTCACCAAATAGGATGTACACGAATGTAATGCACCCGAAAATAATAAAACTTCCTAAATAGATCGTAGACAACGGATATCCGAATAATTCCATGGTCTTCTCTCCTATCTCCATAAACTTTTATGGCAAAGCTATAAACAATCACGCCCTTTTGTCGAATTTGATATAACCTTAACAAAGAGAAACAAAAAAGATTGTAAAATTTTGTCGACAACAATTAATTTCCAATATTGGTTTTATATAGATATTTACGAGTTCAAAAAAGAAAAGTTTCAGTTAGTTAACAAAATTTTGTATAATTTTGTTAAAGGAGTGAAATCCCATGTATGAAGAGAAGTTGTGGCAGTTTTTAAACAGACAAGCTAATCAAGATGATGCAGAATCAATGAAAAAGTATATGCGTGATCAGTTCGAATTTTTCGGAATTCGTTCTCCGATTTTGAAACAAAGTATGAAGGATTTTTTAAAGGAATATGGATTGCCTTCTAAAGAAGAACTTCCATCATTTATTAAAGAAGCATGGTCTCGGCCGGAACGGGAAATGCAGTATGCGACGTTTACAATTGTTGAAAAGTTAAAGAAGCAGATGACAAAAGAGGATATAGAATGGATCGAGTATACCATCGTGAATAAAAGCTGGTGGGATACGGTCGATCACATCGCTAAACATATCGCAGGGTATTATTTAATGAAGTTTCCCGAAGAGATCGAACTCGTTACGAAACGTTGGGTTCAATCCAAGAACATTTGGCTTATGCGATCAGCAATTCTGTTTCAACTAGGGTACAAAGATAAGACCGATAAAGAGCTTCTAGCGCAAATTATTAGAGATACAAAGTACGATCAAGACTTCTTTATTCGAAAGGGCATCGGATGGTCGTTGAGAGAATATGCCTACACAGACGCTGATTGGGTATGGGAGTTCGTTCATAAAGAGGAGTTAAGTCCGCTCTCCTATAAAGAGGCGATAAAAAATATTAAAAAGACAAAGCAGCCGCTTTAAAAACGGCTGCTTCTTTATTTTTCTTGTTCTGAGACAACATAACGAATAGCACTGCGGAAAGAGACAAATGAAAGTTGATTCGTATTTACACCAAGAGAGACCATATTTTTAACCATTTCTTTCGGAAAACCACAATACAATACATCTGCTCCCATCAATTTTATTGCATCTGTAAGCTTTTGAATCTCGATCCCAAGTTCAGAATCTGTGATGGTAGTAACGCCTGAAAAGTCTATTATTACGTAATCTGCTTCATTGTTCAGACATTCTTTCAATAGTTTTGTAGTCAACGTTTCTAGTCTTTCAAGGGTAAGTTCACCAATCAGGGGCACTAACAGCGTATGTTCTGCAACTGTTTGAAGGATTGGTGTTGCTAGTTCATTCAGCAATTCTTTTGTTCTTTCTCTTTCCAGTTCGCGCTCTGTGATATCCTTCCACGTTAAGAGATAACCCCGTATTTGTTTCTGCACGATTAGTTCTTTCACGATTAATCTTGCAACAAATCGATTAAAGAGAACAATCTGCATATCAATCGGAAACTCACCTTTTTTCATCAGCTCTTCTTGAAAAGAGTTTTTATGAAAACTTCTAATGTGTAAACCAAGAATGTCTTCGGCAGATTCTATATTAAGGTAAGTCTTCATCATTTCTATTAACTTTTTGCTGCTATTATTCATCCAAGAAATATGGAAGTCTTGATCTATATAAAAGATATTCTCTTCTAAACAATTCAGTGTGTCCTTAATTGTTTCTTCTAACTCATAAGCCATAAGAAGCGCTCCCCTTTTTTACAGTCCTGCTCCTATCATATCTGAGTTCATCCTATTACTCTATTAAAAAGACTAAAGAGTTCTAGTAATGTAAGCGCTATCTAAATCTTTACAAAAAACACTGTTGTGTGATGTTCTAACTACATGTAAAATGTCCATATCAAACAAACAAGTGTATTTTCCATTAAAACAAAGGGGCGGATAAAATGGTTACTCACGTATCAGTAGGACTTTTAGGATTAGGAACTGTCGGCAGTGGTGTTGTTAGAATGATCGAAGGAAATCGCGAAGAATTGCAGCACCGAGTGGGATGCCCTGTTTTTATTGAAAAGATACTCGTTCAGAATGTAGACAAAGAACGTCTTGTCTCCATAAACAATGAATGGTTAACACAGCATCCAGAAGATGTTATTCAAAATCCAAATATACAGGTAGTTATTGAAGTGATGGGTGGTATAGAACTAGCTCGAGAATATATCACACTTGCACTTCAGAATAAAAAGCATGTGATCACGGCAAACAAAGACTTGATGGCGCTGTACGGTGCAGAGCTCTTACAAGTAGCACATGAAAATGAATGTGACCTTTTTTATGAGGCGAGTGTAGCAGGAGGTATCCCTATTATTCGTTCACTTGTTGATGGGTTGGCTTCAGACAAAATTACGAAGATGATGGGAATCGTCAACGGAACAACGAACTACATTCTTACAAAAATGGATAAACAGCAGCGCAACTATGAAGAAGTATTAAAAGAAGCTCAAGATCTTGGATACGCAGAAGCGGACCCTACATCAGATGTAGAAGGTATTGATGCAGCAAGAAAAATGGCAATCCTCTCAACACTCGGCTTCTCTATGCATATCCACTTGGATGATGTAACCGTGTCGGGTATCTCAAAAGTTACACAAGAGGATCTTGAATATGCGCGTCAGTTCGGTTATACGCTAAAATTGATCGGAAACGCAAAAAAGGATAACGGAAAAGTGGAGATCAGTGTTGAGCCTACTCTTCTGCCTGACTCACATCCGTTAGCTAGTGTTCACAATGAATACAATGCAGTCTATGTGTACGGTGAGTCTGTCGGAGAAACGATGTTCTTTGGACCAGGAGCAGGACAGTTACCGACTGCTACGTCCGTTGTTTCAGATTTAGTAGCTGTGGTGAAGAACATGCGGCTTGGAGTTAATGGGAAAAGCGTGGTGGCTCCACAATTTGATAAACAACTAAAACAACCTAATGAGATCGACGGAAAATTCTTTTACCGGTTGTACGTGAAAGATGAAGCAGGTGCCTTCTCTTCTATCACTTCTCTGTTTGCACTGCATGACATCTCACTTGAAAAGTTAATTCAAAGCCCTGTAGATCATAAAGGGGTCGCAGAAATTGTGATCGTGACGCACGGAACGAACAAACAGCAAGATAGTCACGTCTACAACCTGCTTCGCGACTCTGAAGTCGTTCAAGAAATTAAAAGTCACTATCGTGTGGAGGGAGCTTAATATGCATTGGAAAGGACTTTTACATCAATATAAAGAATATTTGCCGGTCAATGAGTCTACTCCCCTTCTATCCTTAAATGAAGGGCATACTCCACTTATTCCACTCACACATCTTTCAAAAGAATGGGGCATCAACCTCTTTGCTAAGTACGAAGGAGCGAATCCTACAGGTTCTTTTAAAGACAGAGGGATGGTCATGGCTGTGGCAAAAGCGAAAGAAGAAGGCAGCAGAGCAATCATCTGTGCTTCTACAGGAAACACCTCTGCTGCAGCTGCAGCCTACGGCGCAAGAGCTGGCCTCAGATGTATCGTTGTCATTCCTGACGGTAAGATTGCACAAGGAAAACTGGCTCAAGCAAAAATGTATGGAGCAGAGATCTTTGCGATAGAAGGAAATTTTGATGAAGCTCTTCAGATGGTACAAAAAATGAGTGAAGAAGAAGACTTCACTCTCGTTAACTCTGTAAATCCGTATCGACTGGAAGGACAGAAAACAGCGGCTTTCGAATTAGTTGATGCCTTGAATGGATCTCCTGACATCCTAGCTATACCGGTCGGAAATGCTGGCAACATCAGTGCTTATTGGAAAGGGTTCAAAGAGTATGATGCAGTAAAATCCTCTGGACTTCCTCGGATTCATGGATTTCAAGCTGCCGGTGCAGCTCCAATCGTAAATGGATCTGTTGTAAAGAATCCTGAAACGATTGCAACTGCCATTCGAATCGGTAATCCCGCGAGCTGGAAGTTAGCTTCATCCGCGTTAGAAGAATCTGGTGGCGTCATTGATTCTGTTACAGATGAAGAAATTTTAGAAGCGTATCAGATGCTCGCTTCCAAAGAAGGTGTTTTCGCTGAACCTGCTTCATGCAGTACGATTGCTGGACTGTATAAACAACACAAACAAGGATTACTTCCAAGCGGCGCTTCCGTTGTGGCCATCCTAACAGGCAACGGCCTTAAAGATCCTGATATCGCGCTAAAAACAGTACAACAAGAACCAATCGTGATTCCGAATGATTTTGATCTTTTACGTCAACAGCTAAAAGGATGTGTTGTTTAAATGAAAGCAGAACCTTTTTCTATCCATGTTCCAGCCAGTACAGCCAATCTTGGTCCGGGCTTTGATTCTGTCGGTCTTGCTCTAAACAGATACTTAACCGTTCATGTTCAACCGTTCGCTCCGCGCAAAACAACATTTCACGGAGAGGAACTTCAAGCATTCAATAAAGATGAAAACAACTTAATCATGCAAGCCGCACACTTCACCGCAGATTCTTTTCAAAAGAAACTGCCTCCTTGCCAGTTAGATGTGGTGAGTACATTTCCTACATCAAAAGGGATGGGAAGCTCTGCATCTGCGATCGTAGCGGGCATCGAACTTTCAAACATCCTTTTAGACCTTGAACTTTCTAAGGAATCCAAGTCACTTCTTGCAAGTTCACTAGAAGAACATCCTGATAATGTGATTCCTGCCATCTTTGGTGGTCTTACGATCAGTTTTTACAATGGACAAGTGATCGAAACGGTCCATGTTCCAGATGTGGCAGTTGAGATGATCGTCGCCATTCCAGATGGAGTTCTTCATACGAAACAGTCTAGAGGCTCTCTGCCAAATCTTCTTCCTTTCAACAAGGCGGTTGAAGGCAGTGCGATCAGCAATGTTCTTGTTGCAGCATTGATGAAAAATGATTGGAAGAAAGCAGCGGATATGATGAACCGCGATCTGTTTCATGAACCGTTTCGTTCGAAATGGGTTCCTCTGTATGCTGAACTTAAGGAAAAAGCGATCGAGCTCGGTGCTTATGGAGCAGCTATAAGTGGTTCAGGTCCTTCTATCGTCTGTTTCACTCCTCACCAAAAAGCGGCTGGTATCACGGAACAACTTTCTACGTTGTTTCCTCAATACCACTTTGAAACGGTTTTTCCTGACCGCAGAGGGGTTGTTGTTGAGAAATGTTTGTCTGCCGCTTTATGATCATTGTTCCGTATAGCTAAAGGAAGTAAATAAAAACATCCGATAAACAGACAAAAGGATTAAGCACCTAAAATGCTCAATCCTTTTTTTCTTAT
This sequence comes from Fictibacillus nanhaiensis, assembly GCF_049537595.1. GTDB lineage: Bacteria > Bacillota > Bacilli > Bacillales > Fictibacillaceae > Fictibacillus > Fictibacillus nanhaiensis_F. The sequence continues at coordinate 437,115 of NZ_JBMULM010000001.1, read as the reverse complement.
TTATGCACAATCTTAAATTGGTCTCTTAGTAGCGTCCAGTTCTCAGGGAACGGTTCTCCAAGCACCCAATAAGCAAGACCTCTTAACTTATATTTCTTCACGAGTTGATTCTTTGCTTCAGCACTTTGTTCGTTCTCAAACCAGACAACATGCTCTTTTCCGTTGTCATCTTTGTAATTAAAAAACGGTGCTTGAGATTCGTTATCGTATTTTACAGTCGCATCTTCTTTTAATGCCAGATCATGTGCTTCTGCTGGCGCGACGCGTTTAGCAAATTTATTTCCTTTTTTATAAGGAAGTGTCCAATCGTATCCGTATAACGGAGCACCCATCACGATTTTTTCTGGAGGAATGACAGATGTTGCATACTTCACTACTTTCTCAACTTGAGGTACTGGTGCAACAGCCATTGGAGGTCCACCAGACCAACCCCACTCATAGGTCATGAGAACAACAAAGTCTGCTAGCTCTCCATGACGTTTATAGTCATGTGCTCCATGCCATGGTCCTTTTTGTTCATCACTTGTTTTTGGTGCCAATGCAGTAGAAACTTTAAAGCCTTCTTTTTGAACTTGTGGGATGATCGTTTCTAAAAAGCCGTTATAAAGCTCTCGATCTTTTTCTTTAATATGTTCAAAGTCAATATTCAGTGCTTTATATCCTTTTTGCTTCATCATGCTAATAACGCTTCCGATCAGCGTTTTTGAAGCAGTTTTATCTGTAAAGATATTATGTGCGATCTCTGGCGAGAAATTTCCATCAATAAAGTTTGTTAAAACCATCATCGGCATGGCTTTAGATTTCTTCACTTCTTGAAGTGCCGCATAATCTTTAATCGGCTTGAGTGATCCATCTTTATTTACTTGATAACTAAAAAACGCTACGTATGTTAAATCGTTTACTGATTCTTGTACATCTCTTATGGACTGTTTCGCTTCAATCGGCTCTAAAAACCCTAGCGTTTCAATCTTAGTTTTACCATGATTCGTTTCAGCTTTAGAGATGTCCACCTGTTTTTTTTGTGGCGAATTAATCTGTTCTAACCTTGGGCTATTTCGCGTTTCGTTACTCATGTTCTTTGGCGCAGCTTCGCTTTCTTTCATGTTGTTAGAGTTGCCGCATCCGCTAAGTACAATCATAAACGCCGCTAAAAGCGCGACTATCTTTTTCATAAACAAACCTCCTTCATTTTCGTTATTTTTCCAAGAAGAGGTTTGTCCTATTCGCTTTTTTAGAAATAGATAGCTCGTACATTCAACTCCTGTTAGTTTCTTAGCTTTCATAAGGTACAAAACAAGGAACTAACTCGTGTATAAAAAAGAGCTAATTTCTGCAAGACTAATGCTTTTGAATGTTTTCTTTTTACTTCCTATGCAAGTTGATTGGAGCGCAAGGTTGCCGACTCCTATGGGACGAGCGGTCAGGTGGAGACTCCTAAAGGCCCAAAGCGGCAGGAGGCTCACCGGTCGCCCCATGGAAAGCGTGCAACCTGGAGTGGAAATCAACTTCCTTCATAATACATTTCAAAAGAAAAAAGACCCCAACAGCGTGGAGTCTTTAAACCTTTATATCGCCCAGTTTCCGTTCTTAAATAACGGAATACGTTTACCATCCTCATATTCAGCCTCAATTTCAAGATCTGCAGAACCGATCATAAAATCTGTATGGCCGCGGCTGAAGTTGATTTCTTTTTCTTCCATCTGATCTGGTGAAAGATTTCCTGCATCCTTCACTGACATCGTAATGGATGTTCCGATTGCCAGATGGCATGAAGCATTTTCATCATACAACGTGTTATTATAAGTGATGCCTGAGTTTGAGATCGGTGAATCGTGAGGAACTAATGCCACTTCACCTAAGTATCCCATTCCATCATCGATGCTAAGCAGTTGTTTCAACGTATCGTATCCTTCCTCAGCCGTGAAATCGATCACTTTTCCGTCTTTAAACGTTAAGCTGAAATTATCGATGATATTCCCCATCGCTGAAAGTGGCTTAGAGCTTGAAACTTTACCGTTTACACCATATTTTCTAGGTGTTGTGAACACTTCTTCTGTTGGCAAATTTGGTATATAATACGTTCCGAACGTTGAATGGTGACCTCCACCGATCCACGTGTGATCCGGATGAAGGTCGATGCTTAAATCAGTACCCTCAGATTTGTAATGAAGCGTTTTGAACTTCTGATCGTTTAAGTAGCTTACTTTCTCAGTCAACGTTTTCACATGTTCGTCCCACGCTGCTACCGGATCATTCTGATCAACTCGAACGGTTTTGAAGATCGCTTCCCATAATGCATCTACCGCTTCTTCATCATTTTTGTCTGGGAATACGCTCTTAGCCCAACCAACCGTGGGTGCACCCGCGATCGCCCAGTGCATATCTCCTCTTAATTGTCCTGCAGAGAAAGCTTGAAGCTTCTCACCACGATTTTTTTGAACGAACATCATGCGCTCAGAAGGAACACCTTTATAAGCGTTCGGATCATTTCCTGTAATCATCAAAAAGCAATCATGATTTTCCACAAGGCTATTATATTTGTCAATCTCCCAAGACGGCAGATCATTTTGAAGAACCTCTTCTGCCGCAAGCGTTAGGTGAATGCGGCTTGTTTGTGTATCAGTCCAATCCACCATCACGCGTTTACAACCGTTCTCATAGGCATGCTTCGTTACCTTGCGTGTAAATTCTGCCGTTTCAATTGGCGAACTGATAAGCAACCTTTGCCCTTCTTTTAAACCTAATCCTACCTTTATCACTAATTCAGCATATTGATCCAACTTTTCTTCAAACGACTTCATACTTTCCCCTCCGATTGGTAAATACATAAAAACGACTGATAAGTTTATATTATTTTAATTATATAAAAAAAAGAATATTATGACTACTGTTTTCTTTATTCCCTTTCTTTGAAAGCTGAGTAACTCCTAAGTTACATTTTAAGACGAGGGTGATCAACGTCTTCTCTATAGACAGCAAGCCTTTACACGGTAATTAATTTCTCGATAACAAATGACTAAAAAAGAAAAGATCACATAACAACCTGTGATCTTGAATGATTATTATCGTTTTTGTTTAGGCTGAATCCGATTTGAGTCAGTGCGCTCTCTAAATTGTTAGTGATCATGATTCCTTTGAAATCCACATCAACATGTAAAGTGGTTATGGCAAGATCGGGTCTGAACCCTGTAAGAATTGGAGTGACTCCTATTAATCTTAACAACTTCACGATGTTTAACAGATATTCACTAACAGAGTTATTGATTCTGCTCACTCCTGATAGATCGATTATCATGTGTTCGAGTTCTAGATTCATGCTGCTTTCAAGTGTGCTCTGAATGATAAGTTCTGCTCGATATTCATTAATATGGCCAATGATCGGAAGTATCGCAACACCTTTTGTTAAAGGAACAATCGGCACTGAAATTTCCTTAATCTCTTTATTCGCCTTATCAAGCTCTAAAACATAAGTCAACAAGGAAGACATCGTCTGGAAAAGCTCAATATGCTGATCGTTAAACTCAAATGTTTTCGTATCAAGACCACAGATGGTCCCGTAATTTTCACCATCTTCATAATAGATTGGAATCGCAATAAAGCTTCCCCCACCTAAATCAGCTGTCACACTCAGATGCTTCGTCCGTTCATTTTGCGTAATATCTTCTATAAGGAGAATATCATTGCCTTTATCTACGCTCACTTTACAGAACGTTTCTTGAAAAGGCATTGTTGCACCTTCTTGAATCAATACTGTATTCTTATTTACAGCTTTTTTGATTTCATTTATTTGTTTGTCGTTCTTGGCAATAAACAACGTATTGATGTTGATAAGTTTGCTCATAAAATGAAGAATGTTCGCAGTTGCTTCTTCAAAGTTTTTAACCGATTTATTTTTAAGTGCTGAATTTAGATGCATAGACAAAGTAAATGACCAACCTTTCATTTGTAAAAATCTTTCTGTCTCAATGCCTTGATGGTCCACCCCTTTATTTACCCTAAGTAAAATGAAATAAACATTTCAGTCATACATTTATAGCGTGTTTACTAAAAGATAAATTAAAAATTAGACAAAAATGATCAAAGACAGTTCTTGTATGAGGGATATTTTTCTTCTGTGGCTAAAGAACTATAAGAAAACTCCCAAGTTAAAACATTCTTCACCATTTTTTCAAATTTAAAGTGTTTGAAAATAGTTCTTTAAATAGTAAATACTCCCTATTCTAAATCCGAAACACGGGAGTTATCTCCTATTCTAGTAGTTGAATTATCGTGGTAACATTTTGAATAAGCGGAATTATCCGACAATATATGTCGGTTTTCGGAAACTACTATGATTTAGGGGGAATCTTGGTGAAAAAAGGGAAATGGGTTTCTGCTGCACTCGCTACGATGTTAAGTTGTTCTGCTTTTTCAAGTGTTAGTGCTGCACCTGCAAATGTATCATCTGATGCAGCAACACAACAACAGGACGATCATAAAGGTCATAAACATGGTGGCGGTCCTTTTGATTTAGGAATCGCTAATGATGAGAAGTTGATCGAAATGTTGAAGAAAAAAGGCGAAATCAGTAAAAACGCATCTGAAGCAGATGCACAGAAAAAATTACAGCAATACTTGCACAAAAAACAAGAGAACGCTTCAAAATTCTCTTCTGAAGGTACTTTAGAAGATGAGCATAGTGAAAAGCGTAAAGAAATTAGAAGTAAGCACAAAAAAGAAGGACTTAAAAAAGACGGTAAAAAAGAAGATAAGATTAAGAACGTGAAAGAAGAAAAGTGGAAAGGACAAAAGCGCGTAGATAACGTTCTTGTTCTTATGATAGAGTTCCCAGACTACCCTGCTACGAACATTAAAGCAGACGAAACAGATATGTTTTATGAAGAATATCCTAAGAACCACTATGAAGACTTAGTCTTTGGAAACAAAGGATACAAAGGGCCGAATGGAGAAAAATTGATCTCCATGAAGCAATACTATGAACAGCAATCTGGTGGAAGTTATTCTGTAACAGGTAGTGTTGGAGGATGGTATAAAGCTAAACATCCAGCTGCTTATTATGGAGGTAACGTTCCTGCTCCAGACGGTAACGACAAAGACGCTCGTTCTCTCGTAAAAGAAGCGTTAGAAGCGGCGGCAAAAGATCCTAACATCAATCTAGGAGACTATGACCAAGAAGATCGCTACGATTTAGATGGAGATGGCAACACGCGTGAAGCTGATGGTTTAGTAGACCACCTTATGATCGTTCACTCAAGCGTTGGTGAAGAAGCTGGCGGGGGGGCACTTGGTGGAGACGCGATCTGGAGCCACCGTTGGAATTTAGGACAGCCTTTCCCAATCGCAGGCTCAGAATCTGAAGTTGATTATTGGAATGGCATGATGGGAGCTTACGATTATACGGTTCAACCTGCTGATGGAGCAGCTGGCGTATTCGCACATGAATATGGTCATGACCTTGAGCTTCCAGATGAGTACGATACACAATACTCTGGACAAGGTGAGCCTGTTGCATACTGGTCGATCATGTCTAGCGGAAGCTGGGCTGGAAAAGTTCCAGGTACTGAGCCGACTGGATTCAGTGCTTGGTCTAAAGAATTCTTACAATCGTATATCGGTGGTAACTGGTTAAGTGGAGAGACATTTGTATATGAAGAGATCGATCGTAAAGGAATCGACGTTCTTCTAGATCAGGCAAACACGAAAGGCACGAACAACGATGCCGTTCGCGTTGATCTTCCACAAAAAGAAACTATTGTTAACAAGCCTTATAGCGGTGATTATCAATACTTCAGTGGCAGCGGAGATGACTTAGACAACTCATTAGTTACATCTCTTGATCTTACAAAAGCTTCAACAGCTACACTAAACTTTAAAACATGGTATGACATTGAAACAGATTGGGATTATGCTTCTATTCAAGTAAAAGAAGAAGGAGCTAAAGATTGGGTTACTGTTAAAGGAAACCTGACTACGGATACGAATCCGCATGAACAAAACCCTGGCCATGGTATTACAGGAAGCACGAACGGTGAATGGGTGGACGGAGCGTTCAACCTATCTGCTTATGCTGGTAAGAAGATCGACCTGAAGTTCAACTATTGGACAGATGTAGCTGCAACAATGCCTGGATTCTTTGTAGATGATATCTCTGTAAATGTCGATGGCTCACAAGTTATATTTGATGATGCTGAAGGAACATCTTCATTTAAAGAAGAAGGATTTACAAAGAACCAAGGAAAGTTCTATTCTGATCATTACTACTTATTAGAATGGAGAAATCACCAAGGTGTGGATAAAGGGCTTGCTCATATCGCACGTGGTAAAAGCTTAATGTCTTATGATGGCGGACTTCTTGTATGGTACGTGGATAACAGCTATTCCGATAACTGGACAGGCATTCACCCTGGAGATGGTTTCCTTGGCGTAGTCGATGCGAACCAAGAAACGCTAAAATGGAGTGATGGAAAAGTGGCTTCAACTCGCTACTTGATCCATGATGCTGCATTCAACACGGATAAAGGTAAACCGATGTTCTTAGATTACAAAGAAATCAATGGAACATCGCTTACGGATAACGCGATCCATCCAAACTCCGTGTTCAATGATAAAGATGACTACTCTAATCCTGGACTTCTAGACGCTGGACGTAACGTTCCACAATACGGTCTAAAGTTCTCTGTTGAAGGCAAGAGTAAAGATAATTCTGTAGCGAAGATCAAGATCTCTCGCAAGAAATAAACATTTGTTATAAAACCCAACTGTATACTTGCAGTTGGGTTTTATTTTCCTAGGGTAAACTGTTAATAAGGAGGGTATGAGATGAAAAAGTTTATACGCGTATTTTTAACGGTTTTTACATTGATTTTCCTTGTGAGCTGCAGCACACAAGAACACGATAATCATTCTGGGAAAAAGACAGAATCCGATACAAAAGATTCCTCTAGTTCGAATAAAGCGGAGCAGAACGAGGTGACAACCATGATTGCGAATGATGAAAAAATTATACAGATGCTTAAAGAGAAAGGCGAAATACCTGAGGATGCCACAACAGAAGAAATCAACAATGCCCTTCAAAAATACTTACAACAAAAGAACCCTAACAATCTAGAGAGTGAAAAAGCTAAAAAGAAATACATCGAGGAATTGAAGCAAAAGATTCAAAAAGAAAGTAAGACTCCTGAATAATTAATAGATTCAGCAATAGCATATAAGAGCTGTTTACGTATTCATTGTTGCTTTTGAAAGTAGTTGATTTCCGTTGCAGATGATCGCTTTCCGCGGGGCAGGCGCTGAGCCACATTCGTACGTTTCCGTATAAGTGTCTCACCTGACTATTTGCAGTGGCTGAACGATCCCCACTTTTAGGACTGCCAGCCTTTAAAAGTTCCTTGCTCCTGCGTCTACAAGTTAATACTCCGTAGTGAGCTTACTCGTCGCATGCCTTGCAAGAAGTTTCTCATGTGGCAGGCACGCACCTTCCACTACAATCAAAAGTCAAAGAAGGAAATGAAATAGACTTAAAAGAAACAAGCTTTTAGAATGCATTCAATCAGCTAAATTCTAATAAAAAGATTTAAAAAAAGATGGTATAAAGTGTCTCTGAGCACTTTAATACCATCTTTTTTTATTTTTAACTTCGTTTATAAGGCCACCAGTTTGCTTCTCCAAAGTTCTTAACCAGAACCGGGATGAGTAATGGTAGAACGACAAATGCGTATAGAAGCAATCCTACTAAGATGATGGAGGCAATCTGCAATAGTGAAAGCATTCCTGAAGGCATCATCGCAGCAAACGTTCCACCTAATATGATAACGGCTGAAATGATAACAGTCCCCATCTTTTTCATAGCAAGAAGCATCGCATCGGCAACCGTAAGATCTTTATACTCGTTAAATCGATCCATTAAGAAGATGCTGTAATCAACGCCGAGCGCGACTAGGATTACGAATCCAAAGAACGGTACAGCCCAACTGATCCCTGTATATCCCAATAGATCTACATAGATGAACTCATTGATCCCCATTGACGTGTAGTACGTTAAAATGAGTGAACCGATCAAGTAGACTGGCATGATTAAAGAACGGAACAAGAATACGAGAATGATTGAGATCCCTACTAACATGAGCAGAACAGTTCTTGAAAAATCATTGCTAGACACAGTTTGTAAGTCAGCATTGGAGCTCGTAATTCCTCCCACAGCCACTTTTGCGTTCTCTAGTTCTGTTCCTTTCGTCACTCGATTGATCGCATCTTTTATCTCATCTACTTCATCAATAGACTCGTTAGAATAAGGGTTGATTCCAAACACAACATCCATCGTCATCGTTTTGCGATCTTCTGATAGATACGCATCAAGTGCCTGTTCAAAATCCTTACTTTGAAGCACCTCTTCTGGCATATAAAAAGCACTCTTATCCTTTGTTTCGGCTAGGTTGTTCAAATAATCTTGAGCAGAACCTAGGCCATTGGAAACTTGATTCAATCCATCAGCACTCTGATCTAAGCCAGTCGTTAACTGACTAAACTGACCACCAAGATCTTCAAATCCTTTTAACAGTTCCTGTTGGCCATTATTGATACCGTTTAAGCCGTTTGTTAGCTTAGGCACATTATCAACGATCTTACCTTGGCCGTCAGCAAGTTGCCCAAGTCCTGACTGAAGTTGATTCGTACCATCAATCACTTGCTGAAGTCCACCGATTATACCTTGTTGGTAGCTGTTTATTTCTTTGAATTTACCATTGGCTTGTTGAACACCTGATGAAACTTGATTCAACCCACCGTTTAATTGGTCTAGTTGACCTTTAATAACAGGCAGTTGGTTTTGAGTAGCTTTCACTGTGTTCTTGATCTTTTGATACTCGGCATCGTCATCTGCAATCCCATAACGATTTTCCAACGCTTGAAAGTCTTGATCTGTAATTGATGCGAGTGCAGTATTCAAGCTTCCTAACCCTTGCCCTAGTTTTACGTAGTTTGATTGAATCGTTGATAGATTTGCTCCCGCTTGTTCATAACCCTGCTGAATCTTTTGATAACCTGACAGCAGCTCTTGTTGTTTAGATTTTATCTGTTGTAATCCCTTTTGTGTGTCAGCTACTCCCATCGTTCCTTTGCGGATGCCATCTTCTATCTTAACTAGGTTCTGTTGTATCTCAGTTAAACCAGATTGAGTAGCACTCGTGCCGTCGATAAGCTGCTGAATGCCGTCAGTCGCACCAGTCAGCTGCGGCTCAGATTTTGATAACTCTCCGCTCGCTTCCATAAGCCCACTGCTGATTTTATTAATTCCTTCTTTTCCATCACCAAGACCATCCCCTAAGCTTTCTGCCTGCTTGTAGACGAAGAAATCTTCCACAGGTTCGCCAGTAGGTCTAGAAACAGATCTTACCGAATCAACATGGTTAACCTTTTCTAGTTCCTGACTAATCTTTTCGGCAAGTTCCATGTATGAAGTCGAGTCCATCTTTTCATCATTTTTTATAACGATGTTTGTTGGCATCGACTCTCCCGCTCCAAAACTTTTCTCAATCACATTAAACGCCTGGATCGAAGAAACATCCCCTGAGATTTCCTCTAAAGAGTTAAAGGATAGTTTCCCATCATACGTTACAAGAAACGGTACGCAAATGACCGCAACGAATATGAGCGACAACAACGGACGTTTTAACGAAAAGTTCCCAGCAACCGCCCAAAGCTTGCTCTCACCATGCTCTGCTTTTTTCTTAGATGGCCAAAAGATCTTCTGACCTAAGACCATCATGAAAAATGGAACGATCGTGAATAGAGCAACTAATAGTATACCTACACCAACCGCAACAGCTGCTGCTGATTGATACAGAATAAACTGAGAAAAACCGATTGCAGCAAATCCGATCATTACGGCCAAACCGCTAAAGAAAACGGTTCGTCCAGCCTGACGATACGTCGCGATGATCGCTTCTGTTTTACTCTCTGTGAGCGTTAGTTCTTCTTTATATCGACTTAGCAAAAGAATACAATAATCTGTCCCGATTCCAAACAGTACAGCAACTAAAAAGATTTGTGTATAGTTAGAGATCGGAAAATCGAACGAATCGACTAACATCGCCACGATAGATTGTGAAGCGAGATACGTCACACCAACCGTTAATAATGGAATGAGTGGCGCAACTACAGATCTGAATACTAAGAGCAATACGCCTAGAATGAATACTACCGTAATGCCTTCTGTCTTTTTAAGTCCCTCTTCAGAACTTTTCACAAGATCTTCGTTGATCATCCAGTTACTTGTGTAATAGTGCTCTACTTTATTGTCTTCAATCGTTTTATATAGAGCTTCATTCACTTCACTTGGTTCTCGATCATTCCAAGCTACTTTTATAGACGTTAAGATGGAGTTTCCATCTTTTGAGACTAACTGCTTCTCAAGACTTTTTTCATTAAAGTGAGTCAGAATCTCCGTAATTCCTAGTTTTTCTTTATTTTTTTCAAGTTGACGGATCGCTCGCTCAACTTCTTTTTTATCTGCAGCACTAAGTCCTTTTTCATCTGTAAAAACCAATGCTACCGAAGACTCATCTCCACCGCCTTCTTGTTCCTGAACTTCACTCATAATGTCTGAAGCTAATGATGATGAGTAGCCGTCTGGTACATCGACTTGTCCTTTTTCTCGTACAAGTTCAGCCATGTTAGGTGCCGAGAACATAAGAACGGCCACAACTGCTATCCACGCTATAAGCACCAGCCATTTTTGTTTTAAAATAAACCGCACGATTTCTCCCCCTGCTTATTGTTTTTCTTGAAGTGTTGTTAAAATGTTATTGATTTTTTCGTACGTGTCAATAAATTGTTTAATCTCCCGCTCTTCAAACTGAGTGATGATGGATTCTACCAAGTTATAAATTCTTTCTTCGGTTTTTTTGTAAAGTTCGAGTCCCGCTTCCGTTAATGTGAGATAAACGACGCGGCGATCATTTTGATCTCTCGTTCTCTCGATCAAGTCTTGATCCCACAATTTTGAGATTACAGCTGTAATCGCGCTTTTTTTCACATCAAAAACTTTCGCTAGCTCTGTTGACGTACAGTTCTCTGTCTTGTAGATATATTTCAATGTATAAAATTGATCATTTGAAAGTTCACTCTGTAGCTTTTCTTTTACAAGGGACTCCCCTTTTTTATGAACAGCAAATGTGAGATCGATATAACGATCAACAAGTTCTTTAATGGATAGTTGTGACATGATATTCCTCCTATTTGTTCATTTTTTTAACTGTTCAATCATTGAACTATTTATTTCCAGATTTAGATTACATGGTGGACAAGCCGCTTGTCAATCACCCTGTTATAACTTTTGCAGAGATCTGTTTAAACGTAACAAAAAAGACATATCTCTTTAGATATGTCTTCATCATTCTTATGAGGTTTGCTTTTTTTCTTGTAGTGAATAAAGATAAAAAATATAATCGATCGATGCACCTTTATAGCCTAGCTGATTGACGATTGCCGATAGATGACCTCGGTGATACGTGCCATGGTTCACGATGTGCTGAATAAGATCACCATAGGTTGAATGAAGTGTTCCGAAGTGTGGATGATGAACGGTTATATCAGCAGATAAATCTTTATTTCCTCTGATGAAGTTCTCGTAGTCTTCAGACATAGTTTGAAACTTCATATGCATGTTTTGTAGATCAGACGCATTTAATTCTTCGTGTAGCTGTTTTATAGAGTTAAAAATATCTTCGAAAGTTTCCCCTTTTAGAACCTGTAACCATACAAAATCGACTTGATACATGTGTACAAGTACATCAGCAATCGTAGGAAAAACACTTTCTACCTCTTTTCTGTACATTTCGGTTGGGAGTTCTTTTAGCGTGTCAAAGACTCTTTCATTAGCCCAAGAGCTGAATTGGTGAAGCTGTAGCGATTTTTCCATCGTTCTTACCTCCAAGTTTGTTATTCAAAGTACTAATTTCGATATTGAGATGGAAAATTCCTTTAAAAATGCAAACAAATGTTCTTTTTTTTTAGAAAGCTGTTTGGAAAGTAGTTGATTTCCAATTCAGGCTGCTCGCTTTCCGTGGAAATTAGGCGGTGTAACACATTATGTACGTTTTAAAATTTGAAGCGACATATACCTAGCTAGGTATTAGAAGGTCCCAATCAATTAGAATTCTCTCTTAATTCAAAAGTTTTGCGGTTTTATCCATGAGTTTTGTGATTTTATCCACGAGTTTTGCTTCTCAATCCAAAAGTTATTCGCGAGTCTACAAACTTCGACAAATTCAGTAGCTCCAATACCCCAACAAAAAAGCGCACTCCACTCAAGAGTACGCTGATCACCACAATTCTATTTTACAATATCAGATAACAACTGGAATGATCGCAATCTTGCAGCATGGTCGTAGATCTGACCATTTACGATGATCTCATCTGCCTGTGTTTCGTCCAAGAACGCTTGCAGCTTGGCTTTGACTGTTTCAGGACTGCCGATAAAGGATGTGCGTAACTGCTGATCGAGTGCTGCTTTTTCATACGGACTCCAGATGCCGTCCATGCTCTCAACAGGTGGTTTCAACTTTGTTGGGTTTCCACGCACTAAGTTGACGAACTGCTGCTGAAGAGATGTAGCGATTCGTGCTGCTTCCTCATCTGTATCTGCGATTACCACGTTCGCTCCAACCATTGCATACGGTTCTTCAAGTACTTCTGATGGTGTGAATGTATTACGGTATAGCTCTAGAGCAGGAATCGTATTGTCTGGCGAAAAATGACTCGCAAATGCAAACGGCAGTCCTTCTCTGCCTGCCAATCGTGCACTAAATCCGCTTGAACCTAAAAGCCAGATCGGAATATCTTGTCCTTCTCCAGGAACCGCTCTAACTTTCATCGGCGAGTCTGCTCGTTCTGGATCAAGATACGTTCGCAACTCATCTAGCTGATACGGAAAATCATCACCCATGTTGCCGAGATCACGACGAAGTGCTTGTGCTGTTACCTGATCCGTTCCTGGTGCGCGGCCGAGTCCAAGGTCGATTCTACCTGGATACAGAGCATCAAGCGTACCAAATTGTTCAGCAATCACGAGCGGTGCATGGTTAGGAAGCATGATTCCTCCTGAGCCGACGCGAATTTTAGAAGTACCTCCTGCCACATGTCCAATTACGACCGAAGTGGCAGAGCTCGCGATCCCAGGCATGTTATGATGTTCAGCTAACCAGTAACGGTTGTATCCCCATTTTTCAGCATGCTGAGCGAGATCTAACGTATTTTGAAACGATTCTGTTACCGTTCCGCCTTCAACGACCGGTGCAAGGTCAAGGACTGACCATTTTACATCACTCAAACTTTTTTTATTGGACATCGTAACGTCCTCCTTATTTAAAGCAACAAAAAATTAGCTACTATATTTTAATAATTCGCTACTAGTATAACAAGTTTGCTTTCTTAAATAAAAAATACTGCTTATCCCTTATGTTGAGAGTATCTGTTTGGCTACTAACTCATATGACTTCAATCGGTCCTCATAAGAGTTGGTGATCGTCACAATCATTATTTCATCTGCTTTATACGTTTCTTGAAGTCTATATAGTTCTTTCTTTACCTCTTGTGGGTTGCCGATAATCATTTTTCTTTTCGCTTCCGATATGAATTGTTTCCGTTCTTCTATTGAAAAAGAACGATGTGCTTCATCTATGGTTGGAACGCCATTTCCTTCGCCAGAAGCGTTCTGTTTTCTCCAAAGAATGCCTGGTAATGCAAGTTCCTCAGCCTGATCTGTTGTCTCTGCACAGATCACAGATACAGCAACAATCGTTTTCGCTTTTTTTAATGAGACACTTGGTATAAATGTTTTTTGATAAGAGGCTACAATCTCAGGTCCTAATTTTTCACTCATAAAATGACCGAACGCATAAGCTGTTCCATATTCAGAAGCTAGATCCGCACTCTTTTGGCTTGTTCCAAGAATCCATGGAACGGGTGTTATATCTGGGACAGGAGACGGCTGTATTTTAGAAAACATATCGTCATTAGGAAAGTCGTTACGCAGAAAATGCAGCAGTTGTTTAGTTAATTCCGGAACTCTTCGAACATTCTCCAGATAATTGTCCGAAAGAGCGATCGACGCTTCTGCCGATCCTCCAGGGGCACGACCGATCCCTAGATCAATTCTATCTGGAAAAAGTGTAGCGAGCATGTTATAGGTTTCCGCAACTCTATAAGGTTTATAATGCGGTAAAAGCACAGCACCTGCGCCGAGCCGAATCTTTTCTGTGTTTGCCCCAATATAGCTCAGCATCACTTCTGGTGCTGAACAAGATAAGCCGCTGAAGTTATGATGTTCCGCAATCCAATAACGGGTATATCCGAGCTTTTCTCCCTCTCTTGCCAGTTGCATAGAAGCTTGAAGAGCATCTTGTGCACGTTTACCGGATGAGATTGGGGATTGATCGAGTATGCTTAATTTCATCGCCTACCTCCTCCTTTACATGTTAGTATTTTACTCCAAAGTATCTTTCTTTACTTTCTTGGGGATTTCCAAATAAAAAAGAACCCCATTTTGAGGTTCTTGTCTCCTAATAATGCTAGACTTTCACTTCTGTATCCGTCTTTACAAATTGATCAGCAGATAATGTACTTGCTCGGTAATGCGTATAGAGTTCAGCTTCTGTCAAATTCATCCTGCCACATTTCGACTGAATTTCCAGCCATGAACCTCTCTCCAAACCTTGTACAATATTTAATGCAAGATTATAGGAATCCTTGTTTCCTAAAAGAGCTTCAGCCAGTTCGTTCGTTATCGGGAGATCAGCGATTACATCTTTCATGTCTTTACTGAGCAACGTGTCGATAAGGGAAAACATTCCGAACATGTAGAGATGGTTTTTGGATACACCTACGTATTTGGCGATGCGTTCAAAAAAGAATGCGCGCGTTAGACTCATCTTTACGATTTCTAATCCATTATCAACTCTGTTCAAGCTCGACATCATCAAGATCATGACGAGCTTTTTGATCTCATATAGTCCGACTAAGACGACAGCTTGTTTAATCGTTGTGATTTTACTTTTAAAAAAGTAAGTACCAGAATTCATCACTTTTAAAAGCTTATAAGAAAGTGAGAGATCTCGTTGGATCAAATTGCTGATCTCATGAATGTCTGGATCTGAACCATTCAACTTTTCTAATAGCAAAAGATAGTTCGTTGGAATAGGAGCGATATCCTTTCCTTGCAATATGACGGGTCTGCTAAAGAAATAGCCCTGAAAGTACTCAAATCCAAGCTCTCTAGCTTCTTCAAACTGCTCACGCGTTTCAATCTTTTCTGCCAGAAATGTAATCTGCTCGCGGTACGTTTCAATCATGATCTTCATCTCTTGAACGTCCATTAACATATAATCTACTTTAATAATATCGATATAAGGAAGCACTCTATTCAAGTTGCGGTTTACCGATACATCATCGAGCGCAATGATATATCCTTTATTCTTCAACTCTTTACACACCTCAAGCACTTCGTCCGTTAAACGGACATCCTCTAAGATCTCGACGACGATATATTGAGGTGAAATATACGTTGGAATCCGGTTTAACAACAGATTCTCCGTAAAGTTGATAAAACATTTCTTGCGTTCTCCGACTTCTTTTATTCCGATCCCAGCAAAACTATTCACCATAACATCAATCGTTGCACTATCATGATCCAATCCATCATATCTATTATTCTCACTGTTTCTATATAAAAGTTCATAAGCAACAACGTTCTCATCTTTGTCTAGGATCGGTTGTCTACCAATAAAAATATCCATTTCAATCCCCATTCACATTCAATAATCAATTTTTCTTTTTTCCTTTATATAGACATCAAACCATAAATTGTAAACAAGCACAATACGTGTTTTTGTGTTAAATGCTTCCAAATGTCACCTTGTCTTTTTCATGTATACTTTTGTCGAACCTGCAAGTTCATGTTTTATCTCTCTATCCAGTGGGAACACAAACTACGTACTAATCTTCTACAAAAAAAGGAGGAAGTCGATGGATACTCATAGTAAAGTGGTTGGCGTTTTCCGTTCAGAAGATGATGCGATCGATGCAATAAAAGACCTGAGAGACCAAGGTTATAGTGACAACGAAATCTCAGTGATCGCAAAAGACAAAAAAGAAGTAAAACACATTCAGGAAGAAACCGGCTCAAAAGCTCCTGAAGGGGCTGCCACAGGAATGGCTACAGGTGGCATTCTTGGAGGACTTGGCGGGCTATTACTTGGTGCAGGTGCACTTGCTATTCCAGGAATCGGCCCAATTGTAGCGGCAGGACCCATTGCTGCAGCACTCGGTGGAGCAGCGGTAGGAGCTGGCGCAGGCGGAATCGTGGGAGCTCTTGTAGGATTAGGGATACCTGAAAATGAAGCAAAAGAATACGAACAATCCGTTGAAGCTGGGGACATTCTCGTTCTCGTTGATACGAATGAAGTAAGTCGACATAGGCAAGTTAATGATACATTCCGTACGTACCGTTCAACAAACGCACATCGTTATGAAGATTCATATTCCAACAAATATTAAAAGGAGGATGATTCAACATGAAAAACGATACAATGGAAGGCAAATGGAAGCAACTTAAAGGTGAAGCGAAGAAACAATGGGGCAACCTGACAGATGATGATTACGATCAAGCACAGGGTGACCGTGAAAAGATGATCGGAAAGATTCAAGAAAGACACGGAAGAAAACGTGAAGAAGCTGAACGTGAATACGACGATTGGTATAGCAGAATGGAGCAATATTAAAAATGGTACAAACCCCACTAAGTGAGCACTTAGTGGGGTTTGTTTTGTGGTCTGATCTTATTTAATAAGAACAGATTGTAAATTCATCTTTTTCACATTAGGATCCGCTTTCTTCTGCAAGACTTTTAATCCTTGTCCCATATCCGATGCTAAAATATAGTTTCGATCTACGAAAACACCCCATACGTTAGCCTTATCTGACACGTATGAACCTACTTCAACTGGTTTTGCTGGATCTGTAAGATCAACCATACGTATTCCATCAGAATAATGAGAGAGGTAGAGTGTATTTCCTCTTACTTTTGGATCATGAACCGTATATGTTCCAGGTTTGCGCTCTCCCGCTTTAATCTGAACCATGGAGTTTAACGTTCTGAACGTACTTAAAAGAACAGGGTTGCTCTTGTCCTTTATATCATATACACGAACATATCCCCAACCTCTTTCAAATCCTGGGTCATGAGGATCCGGATTAAAAACTTCTCTTGTTTCAATCAAGATATTTCCGCCATGAGCTAGTGCAGCAGAATGTGCCGCTCCTTGAACATCACGTTCAAATTTTGTTCTCCCAACAAATTTAGGGTTTGCAGGATCTTCAATATTTAAGATAATCGTGCCAAGATCCCAATAAGAGAGATATGCATATTTACCTGTTTCATCTGTGATGACACTATGTAAAAATGCAGTACGCTGTGCTCCTGTCTCATCTTCATATTGATAGTCACCATTAAAGCTACCGCCTACTTCAGTTGGATCCCAGTTTGAGAGTTCTTTAGGTTTGCTTGGGTTAGTCACATCAACGATTGAAAAGTCATGAACATCTACCCCTTTGTCCTTATAACGATGAGCTTGATAATTCGTTGCTAAAAGTAAGACTTTATTATTTTGTTCAGTCAACCAATGTTCATGTGTTCCAGTAGGAAGATTAGAAGGCGTTTTCCAAAATCCTAACTTTTTCGGTTCTTTCGGGTTTGTGACATCGTAAAGCACAACTCCACCATTTTCAGAAGTCTCCCCCTCGTAACCATAACGCTCTTTATCTACGCGCTGAACACTTACAGCAGCTAAATCACCTTTAAATGACGGAGTACTAACAGATTGAACGATTACTTTTTCCTGCCATGTGCCAGGAATATCATTGGCAAGAACAGCAACTTCTTTAGGATTTGCAGGATCCTTCATATCAAAAATCCTTACTCCCTCATTTGTCATCTGACCACGGTGTGTACCAAGATACGCGTATCCTTTAAACGCATATACATCTGCAGTTGTAGCAGGTTTCCCTTTTAGGTCTTTTAGGGGAACAGCTGACACTTCTTTAAGATGCTCAAAGTTTTTAGATCCTTCCACTTTGGGAATTCCGCCAAACGTAGATTCACCAGCTTCGATGTAACTTTTTTGTCCGTTTTCGCATGCTAAAGCAATTCCTCCACCTGCTAAGGAAAGCGCAAGTGTACTCAATAAAATTTTCGATGCAAATTTGTTCATATCCCTTTAGCCACCTCCATCTTAATAGTTCCTACATTAAAGGAGTTATCTGTAAGAAAGAAGTGGACAATAGACTAAATATTCCAAATTCAATATGTGAAAAATTGCGTGATTTTGTCTTTCAACATCGGGACTATCATCCTGTTGAGGATCTTTTCTATAAAAAAACCCTGAACAGATTGGCACTTATAGTGAGCCAACGTTCAGGGTTCAATTTACATAATTACAAAAAAGATTACAGCTACTAGCACGAGGCGATAGATCGCAAATGGTGTGAGCTTAACTTTTTCAATAACGTTTAAGAAGAAGCGGATCGATAACATAGCGAATACAAACGCACTGATAAATCCAACAATAAAGAACGGCATAGCATCCATACTAAAATACTCTAGATTTTTTAATAGTGATATTCCGCTCGCACCTGCCATGATCGGAACTGCCATAATAAATGTAAAATCAGCTGCCGCACGGTGACTAAGCCCTAGAAGGACACCACCTGAAATCGTTGCACCAGAGCGCGAAAATCCTGGCCAGAGTGATAAACACTGAATCAATCCAATCGAGAAAGCCTGCTTGTACGTAATCTTATCCACTGTATCAATGACTGGATTTTGATTTTTAGCAGCAAATCGATCGGCAAAAATCATAAGGAACGCACCAATCGCTAGTCCAATAAGTACGGTGTTCGTCGTGAAAAGGTACTCATCGATATAATCTTCGAACAACAATCCTAGAACACCTGCCGGTAACAGACCTACAATGACTTGAGTTAATTTTAAACGGCTCCCCGTAATTTCATTTGTCTCTTTGTTTCTGCTAAGTCCCAGCATATCGATGAATCGTTGTCTGAAAACAACGACTACCGCTAAAATCGAACCCAGCTGAATCACAACTTTAAATGTATTCGCTGGATATTTACCCAAAAAGTCTTGTGATTTTAACCACATGTCATCAACAAGAATCATATGTCCCGTAGATGAAACAGGGGCAAACTCCGTCAAACCTTCTACTAACCCTAGAATAAGGGCTTTTAACAACAATAGGATGTCCATAAAAATAACTGATCTCCTTTAACAACTTATACTCTCATCTCTATATAATAGACGTTTTTCGATGATTAGCAAAGAATGATGTAAAACTTTTTATAACACTGTAACATATTGCGATAAAGTGAGAAACCCCGTCGGAATGAAATCCAACGAGGTTTTTTGAGGTAGTTTTTAGTAATCCAAAAGTGAATGCAGTTTTTCTTTATCCAGAACCTTCACTAGCTCTACTAGCAGCTTTGTGCTATTTTCAAGGTCGCTTTTACTGATCATAGATGTATGGCTGTGGATATACCGAGCCGCAACACCAACAACAAGGCTTGGAATTCCTTTTTTGAAGAGATGAAACTTACCAGCATCCGTTCCTCCACCAAGCATCACGTCTACTTGGTAAGGTATGTTATGTTTCTCTGCAACCTCGATAATTAAATCGCGAAAACCGGTGTGCGGAATCATAGATGAATCAAGGAACGTAATGAGAGGCCCCGGTCCGAGCTTCGCTTTGTTCGCGTTCCCACCAGGACCATCTTCTGCAACTCCTACATCGAGAGCGATTGCCACATCTGGCTCCATGATCGCAGGTGCTGTGATTGCTCCCCTGAGTCCTACTTCTTCTTGAACAGTCGCACCACAATAAACGGTGTTTGGGTGCTTAACGTTTTGTAACTGCTCTAAAACTTGAAGCGCTGTGTAGCAGCCTGCTCGATTGTCGAGTGCTTTTGCAAGAATCGTATCACCATCAGGCATCAGTTCAAATGGGCATATCGGAAGAATCGGATCTCCTACTCTGATTCCCCACTCCTTCACCTGGTCCTTATCCTTCGCACCAATATCAATAAACATCTCTTTCATCGGATACACTCGGTTTCGTTCATCCGCGGTAAGTATATGAGGCGCTTTTGATCCAACGACACCAGTAAATGTTTTACTTTTCGTCTGCACATGTACGCGTTGCGCGAGAAGAACTTGTGACCACCAGCCTCCTAAAGGAACGAAACGCAAATAACCTTGTTCTGTAATCTCACTGACCATGAATCCGACTTCGTCCATGTGACCTGCAAGAAGTATTTTAGGACCGTCATTTGTAGATCCGTGTTTTTCACCAAATACACTACCGATATGGTCGTTCATTAATGCGGCACCTGTTTTGCTGATCTCGCGTTTCATAATCTCTCGGATCGCTTTTTCAAAACCAGGAGCACCATTCGTTTCCGTTAATTCTTTTAATAAGTCCATCATTTTTCACCTTCCTATTTTATAGGATGGGGAAAATATAAATATTTATTACCAAAACTTTTTTAATTAAAGCAGGAACAAACGTTCGTTTTTATGTTACAATAAAAGGAAAAAGGTGGACAATATGAAACAGTGGGAAGCCGCTTACCTAGCTGGGGTAATTGACGGAGAAGGTAGTATCATGCTGACAAGAATGCACAAGAAGGAATTTCGTCGTCCTTGTATATCAATTGCATCTACTGACTTAGAACTGTTGCAATATGTGCATTCACTCACTGGAGGAATAGTAATCGGTAAAAAGAATTATCAACCAATTATTCATAAAAAATCATTTACATTAACGATTAAAAAGAAAAATACTGTTTTTTCTATCTTAAATCAAATTGTTACTTTTCTAAGAATAGATAAAAAAAGAAATAGAGCTCTATTCATTCTTGAAGAATATAATCGCGTTACCGCTCGAAATGGTAAATATACAGCTGATCAATTGAATCAGAAGATATTATTTGAGAAGAGATTTTTTGAATTATAATAAAATAAAAAAGACCAGCATAGAATGCTGTGTGACTTAGACCATATAATTGCCGTACACTTACCCATATTATTGCCATCCCTTATAAATAAAGGGGTTTCATCTTTTCGATTTTTAATAAAAACCCAAATTTTCTATTTTATTGTTTATTTTGACCTTCATTACTTAAATTTTTTTGTACTTTAGGCAAGCTTATGTTTCCTTATTTTACTCGTGGCAAATATATACTTCCTAATGAGTTTTGGAATATATTCATAAAGTAAAACAAAAGAAGTCATTAAAAAAAGATTGATGAAAATGACTTCTACTGCTACAAAATATATTTAAGTTTTTATAAAAACGATTGATTATTTACCTATGTGTTATTCAACGAACGCACCCGATCGTAATATAAGGTTAGTCAGAAATTAGACTGTACCCTATAGAGTAGACACTCAAAAAAAGGTCTGCCCTATAGGGGTATTTTTATGTAGACTAATAAAAATGGGAGAATCGGAGAATAATTAAATGCCAAAAAAATGTGCATTTTATTTTAGCTATAACTATTGGGATTGAGTTCTATCAACTTCTAGTCCAATCTTTTTTATGAGTAGTCTGAGGGGTCATAATACGAGGCGTATTCAGCTTGCATTTCTGCCTTCCATTCATTTTGGGCTGACATCATCATACAAACTCCACTTAAAAATGAAGCTATATCTTTAAAAAACATTGCAACGTTTTTTATATCTAACTTTGTTTTTCTCTTAAAATGTAAACATAAATGCTTGTTAGTTGGATATCTGAATTTGTCTGAAGAGCTATCTAATTCATGTAGCTGCTTGATGTATTTTTCAGCATTAATAATAGTAGAATCACCTTCAGAAGCATTTGCATGTTTTATAACATCAATCTTTATCGCTTTCCAAAGTTTTGATAGATTATGCTTATTACTTTTGAGTAAGTGGATAGCTTTTTGTAAATCATATGAACACTCTTCAAATAGAATTTCTTTCATAGCTAATTCAATACCATTTCTATATAAATAACACATAGGTATAAAAAGTGTTTCTTTTAAATGGTTATTATTACATATCTTTTCGTAAAAGAAATCAGCTGATTCAGTATAGGCCTTAACATATGAATAAAACTTATTTCTACTATAAGAATATCCGAGAACACTTTGACCATAGTAGCTCCCGCCTTCTTCTAATAGTAACGGTTTAAAGTCTAAGTAATCAGTTGTTATTTTAGTATCGTCAGAATAATAACTCTTAAGAATTTCAAAAGCTACTTCCATTTTATTAGCGAAAGCTACTAAATCTATATGTGTTTGTTTTTCAATGAATATGTTAATAATAAATTGCTTTGGTGTATCAAGAAAAGCATCACCTTTTTTTACAGATATACCGAATGGGTATCTAAATGAATCTGATTCTTTATCGATTTGGTTCATATTTTCAAATAATAAAACAAGCCAATCGTAAGCATCCTTGTTTTTCTCTATGCAACTTTCAATATGTGTGCTAATGAATTCAAGTATTCGAGATAAATTATGAAAAGTTTCCTTAACAAATAATTTTCTATCTTCTAATGCTGTTATATATTTAAATCCTATTGCCTTTAAAATTAATTCTAAACTATGTCTATAAAGATATGCTAACGAGAAAAAGTAATTATCCAATTTGCTAATATCTGACACTTCTAATATATAATCAGTTATTAGATATGAAGACTCTTTAAATTTCAAAGCATAATTAAAAAATTCTTCTTGTAAATTACTGTTTCCACTAATGGTTATGATGTTCTCTTCAACGTCACCCAATTGCATAAAATTCGGATTATTATTCGGCCAATTTTGCCCCATTAACGATTCCCCTCTTTGTTGTTTTTTAATAAACTATATCTCAATTCTGTCATTAGACTAATTAATTAAAATCATCAAAACTTAAACTTGTGTTTTACATATTTAATAATTTATGGTCAAAAAACTACTAAATACTTAAAGTATAGCTTTGCATTAGTTTCCCATTTTGATAATATTCCACTAATGCTTCCATTCGAGAAATGTTCAATTCATAATAAACACCTAGTATGTATCTGCAAACATGTTCTGGTAAAGATTTTCCATCATAGCTCCAAATATTATCAAAAGATTGTCTTGTTAAAGCTTTTAATCGCTCTTTATCTTTTTCTTTCTCACTTCTTCTTCCATTAGACTTTTTCATTTCTAAAGCAATCAAATTATCTTGTACCAGATTTTCCCCTCTACTGTGAAGAATTAAATCACAGTTGATTGTAATGATTTCTCCTTCTCCATCTTTTATTGTCTTTAGTCTTCCATTAATATTTCTGTTGTACTCAACATCAACATAGTATTGCCTATATATAGCCTTATCTTTTACTTTATTTAGGTAAAGCATTAACTGACCACATAAAGTTCGTTCTGAGACTCCACTTTTTATGAGCTCCTTTTGTTCAATTAAATATTTTCTATTAGCTAATTCAAATAAATCTTTCATTTCGTTATACTTATTCATAAATATATCCTCCATCTATTGCTTACATATACATATTAAACCATTTAATTTCATAAAAAAAACAGTCTACCTTCACTAATTTGGGATAGACTGCTTTTAGGATAAACTCTAAAACCTCATTTACTTATGATACGATTCACCGTGGTGGTTTAAGAGTCAAAAAAGGCATTGGTAAACTACTCTTACCGATGCCTTTTTATGGTCTAACCCTCATCAATTTATTTGGATGTTTCCACACACAACGTGTGTTTTGATAGAATACTAAAAGGCGTAAATTCGATTTTGCGTAATGATGTACCCCCTAATTTCAGGGTTCCTCAAACATTTTACTCATCTTCAACTACCACAAATATTCGTTGTTTCTTATTTTCGGTGGGAATATATAGAATTTCTTTTTCTTTATATGGCAGTTCAACGATTTCATCAATAATATGATCAATTCCATCGCTCTCCTTGCTTTGTTTCATACCTGTTTTTAGGGTGCTAAAGTTTTTGTTTTCTGACTCAACTTTTTTGTTGACTTTATTAACATTGATTTTAGCTTTGCCAGCAACGGCCATCCTCATTACAATTTCAGGTAATATGCCCCACCCCCTAGAACTATAATTATCAGTTAATTCATCTAATGTTTCTTCAAATTTTATCTTTTTATCAATCAATTCATTACTGCTCCGCTGCTGTATCATTGAATAGACCCTCTCAACTTCTAAATCAATATGATGATAAAAACTTTGATCATAATTTTGTTTTAACTGCTTGGTTAGTCCATTAATCATTTCTATTTGACCACCAATCTTCATTCTGGTTCCAATCTCAATTAGTTCTGCAAACAGAGATAATTTACTAGCCTCAAAAGCAATTGTCATTGTAAAATTTATTTCCAAAAGCAACTCTTTTTCAGCTTTTGTATCAATTTTAATGTGCAATTCTCTTTTTTGTCTTTTCAAACGATACGCATATTCTTCATGAATTTCATCTGCAGTTTTTTTATAGTTCCTAACCGCAGATAAATCTACCGTATCAACAAAATCTCTATTCGCAATTTCATACAAACCCTTTCTAGCTGCAATCAAACGCCCAATGTTTATATCATGATGAAAATTTAGTAGTTTTCCCAATTTCGCATCCATATCTTTCATTTGAGCATTAATTTTATGTAAATAGATTGTCCCTGAAATAGCTGACATCACTTGCATACCTGCTGAAAGAATAATGGCTGGATTCACAGTAACATTTAAACCTACTTCAGCAAAACCAGCATGCTCAACTAAACGCCCTGCCGAGTCTCGCACCATAGTTGTTGTAGTTCCATTCGCAAATTTAGACAAATTGGCTGGATTGGCAGTTGCAGTAAACAAACCATTAGGTGCTTGTTTGGCAACTTGTGCTAAAGTCATTCCTTGATTAGCAACTTGCAATGCCGCCTGTGAAATGTTACCCGTCATCAATGACAAGTCGGATACAAAGACCTCCCTGTATTTTTTCTTTGTTTCCAATTTATTATCAGTTACTTTTTCCAAACATAGCTCATCGCCTATAGTGTTAGAGACAACAATTTCACTAATTTCATTTGAGTTTTTTATCATTTTATCTTCAGACATTTAAACTTTCTCCTCGGTCTTTTCATTAGATATCATAACCTTAACCCCTCTAATTCAAAAATTAATTTCTGTAGATTTTCTCTTTCAATTCTTCTATTGTATAAGGCTTTTCTCCAACTTTGGAGTGAAGGGCTAAATGGCAGTTTGGACATACTGGACGTAGATCATTTAATGGATCCACCTCATATTCCTCATTAACTTCAGATAATGCAATCAGATGATGAACATGAATTTTGCCTTCAAATTCGTCCCCATAAAATTTAGCAAAATCAAAGCTGCAAACTGAACAGGAACAACCATAATAATCAATGCAAATTTGTCTTGCTTTATAGTTTCTTTCATATGAATTAACTAAAACTTGTTTCTTAGCTCCTTCTTTAAGTTTCTGAGATTCATATACAGGTAATTCATCTGCTAAAAGTCCCTTTTGCTTTTTATGAATAAGTTCTTGAATTTCAGACATCAGAGAAGAATTAATTTCTTGCTTCGATTGTGAAAAACGAGTGATATTGCTATCAATATTATTTACCTCTGCTAATGTAATAGGTTGAAAAACTTTCACCGTATTTATACCAAATTTATAGGCTCCAAAATATTGTTGTTCTTCTGGTATTTCAAACTTTTCAATGCTTTGAAGGCGAGCTGAAGCAATGATTAAATTATCAAATTGATAGAGTACTAGAGAACCATTCGGTGCATTCATCCCAACTTTTCTGAAATAAAAGATACCGCCTCGTTCTTTAAGTTCTCCTAAAAAGAAATCATCTTGGAGATCCTCAATACTCATTCCGGGAAATTCATCTTTACTACTCATTGGCAATATTCTTATGGATGGGATTACATCACTTTTGGCGGGTGGTCTTGGGAAGTCAGTATCAATATGTAAATATTCTGCTAGCTTATACCATTCAGTACATTCTCTAATTTTTTTCAGTTCTTCACTAAATACTTCATTAGGAGTAAGCTTCTTTGTTTCAGGGAAATACTCTGTGTAAAGTTTATAAAATCCTTGTCCTGCCACATTTAATCCTTTTGTTACAACCTTTGCTGAAAGGAATGGCAATCCCAGTTGATAACATAGTTCAGAAATAACACCAATATGTCTGGGAACCTGTCGGTGGTGAATTGGTGGGGTAATTCTATCTCCAAGTTCTTTATATTCCACAATTGGTTCCTTTTTCTGCACAGTAATTAGGAGTTGTTCTGCAAGTTTTATCTGTTCATCTGTAAGATTAATTATTTTCAACACCTCACATTTTAATTTACTAACCCATCCTTTTCTTTGTAAAATCCCTAGCCTCTGATATAGTATCGCATGTAAGTAATGTATCTAAATGACACCACACTCGGCCACTTGGATAAACCTTTCCCGTCTTGACTTCATTATAGGGCTTGATTGCCGGACCTAGCGTATAAATAAAGTGTCGTTCCCATTCTTTATCTGGCATTTCAGATATAATATTGTGAGGGTTAATTGAATTATCGAATCCTTCTATATGGTGTATTGATTGTAGCTTTCCATCGTACCTGAATGCTATGTAATTTGGTGGTTCTTTTGGCCAGCCGCTACCACCCATTGGATGAAAGTATTTATTCTTTTGTTTCACTATATCAATTCAGGTCAACGTGCAATCTATCGGCTTACCAGAACCTAGTGATACAACATATATATACCTCATTAGAATTTTGATTTTGCATTGTCACTAACCCCCTTAATTTCTTTAGTAGTTTCTTTTCTGAATTGGATGAGAATGAATATGCAGCTGCAGCAAAATCATAAACATCTTTTCACGAAACATGCATTATTGGAACACCATTCGCATCTTTTATTTCTAAATTATGATACGCATAATCTCTCGAACACTCTAAGATTTAATAATGTAAATCGTGATAACCCACAATTTTTAATTGGGTTGCAAGTAAGGTAATGTCTTCTCAAGATACTCCTGCCAATAGTCTTCATCACCATTTAATTCATGGAGCCAATAATACATCATTAGTATTTCAAATTCCTGTTTTCTTCCTTTTGTATATGACTTTTTCGGCATTTTTCTATAAAGGGAATCTAAATTAAACAAATTGCTTTTTTGTTTAAAATCATAATCGTATTTCCTATAATCAGCAGTACTCTTTTTCCTATGAGAAGCCTGCCACAAATTATCATTATCCCAGAAGTGGTTCACCCACTGAAACGAAAATTCATGCAAATTAACCTGGTACTTTGTCCACGTATTTTGAATCCATTCATTGATTTCAACTGAAAGGAATACACCCTCACTATGCATTCCTTTCTGACTCACTACCCTGTGATAATCTTTAATAAATAAAAACAACATCTCCGTTTGATCCTTTATGAAAGGAAGCTTTTTGATCAACTTCGAATAACAATCATAGGATAATGATCTAAATTCCTTGTCAGAGCTATATAAAAAAAAGAAATCATCTTCTTTTAAAATATTTCCAATATTTTTATTTATTTGCTTACCATATTCAGAATAAATACCTGTTAACCAGTCAATTATTTCAGGATCATATTCCTTCAACTGCTGTTGATATTTAGTTAATTTCTCATCTTTTAGTGCAGTTTTTTCTTCAGCCACAGTAATATTTATATAATTATTAAAGTATTCAAAGACGTAATAAACGCACAGTCTCATATTTTCATTTCGTTCATCTATATTAAATTCATCTATCTTATCTTCTTTTTTTCTCCTTGCAACATATTCTTCAATTGTTAGCAATCTTAACACCTCATTTAAATATGTAGGTATATTTCTTAAATTTATTTTAACAGTTTTTTGGAATATATAGGAAATTAGTATGATTACTTATGCTAAAATCAAATTAAATTACAATTTATTGGGGGTTTATAGATGATTGAGGCTATTACTATAGAAGCGTTTGCTGAATTATCGTCTAATGATAGAGAAGCATACATATTAGATAGAGTGCAGTTAGAAGATTTTTGGCTTATTGGCCATGTAAGGTACCCTTTTGAAGAAAAACCGTTTTTCTTTATTGATCAATTGATTAACCCATATACAGGAGTATCATTAGAAGCTAAAATTTTTAATGATTTTATTCGACCTCTATCAATCTATTGCCGAAAAAAGGCAACGGATAAACCATATGAAGACGGAACATTGGTTGCTGCCAAGTTGCATCTCACTGAGTCCAATAATGAGATAAAAAAAGGAAATATCTTAAATACCACTTTAGAAGAAGTGTATCCGATTGAAGATAGTGATGAAATCTTTGATTTAATTGGGATGAATAAAGAAGAGGTAGGTATTATCGCCTTAGCAAAACCATCTCTATATAAAGACAGAGAAAGTCGTTTTATTAATGCGGCTAATATTATAAAAACTAAAATTAAAGATGATATAAAGCATCTTGATTCAATATTAAATGAAAACCAAAAACAACTATCGTACATGGAAAGGCAGGAGGAACGTTTAGATAAAACAAAACAAAATCTATATTCACTTCAGCAAAAACTAGAAGAATTAGGTTTTGTATTTGACAAACAATCTGAAGAAAAACTAGAAGAATCAGAGGAATCATTCCTTGATACACCGGAAACACCTTCTGAATTATTAAAAGGAATACAATCACAACTTAGTGTACGCGGATACCATTATGAAGAAAAGACAATACGGCAGATATTACTAGCACTTACCACAGATCAAATGATTATATTATCTGGTCCTTCAGGAACTGGAAAAACTACGATAGTAAAGCAACTTGCATCTATTGTAAATGCATATTATGAAATCATACCTGTCCAACCCAGCTGGACGGATAAACAAGATTTACTAGGTTTTTATAATCCTATCCGAAAATTATATGTTCCATCTCCATTTTTAGATTGTCTTATAGAAGCGAAAGAAAACAAAGATCAATTGTACTTTATTTGTTTAGACGAAGTAAACCTTGCACAAATTGAATATTATTTAGCTGACTTACTCAGTGTGCGAGAATTGGAACAAGGTAAGCTTCGTTTATATAGTGATTTTGAATATAAGCAAAATATAAATGAAATAAAATGGTTTATTCAACGCATGTCAAAAGAGAAAGTTTCATCTATTGAAGAAGCACTTAAAAAGATCCAAATGGATTCAATAGCCCATTATGAGATGGTTACCCGTTTTGAAAACATAAAACGTTACAAACCTCTCCTTGATATACCACAGAATGTTCGAATTATTGGAACAATGAATGTTGATGGAGCTGTACAGGCGTTAAGTCCAAAAGTAATTGATCGTAGCTTTGTGATTCCAATAAATCGTCAGGATAAGGAGATAGTAGATTCAGTATCTAAAATTGGAAAGTATGATATTTCCGCTGAATATTTTACAACAAATATAACGGAAACACCTAGAATCTCCAACCAGCTCCGCGAAGCAATTGATGAAATACAGCAAGAACTGAAAAAGTGGAATATAGAATACAATGAACGATTTGAAAAACATATATTGCTTTACTATGTAGCATCAAAAAATTTGGGACTTTCAACTAAGCAACAGGTAGATGATATTACACTAATGAAACTACTACCTCGTCTACATGAAATGATAGAGGATGAACAACTCATTACAACACTATTACAAGTAATTGAACGTCATGGCAAAGATGAATTATTAAGTAAGAGAAAACTAGAAAAAATGAAACTTAGATTTAAACAAACAGGCTTATTCTCATATTGGAGTTGATAATGCATGCAGGTAGAGTTATACATGATTAAGGTATGGTATAACCATAGCGGAAAGCCTCAAAGAGAATTATTGCCAATCACATCTATAAATGTAGGTGATAAAATAGCTCAAAAAAACAAACATGAGTGGGTTATTCCAAACCATTATCGTAGTCAAAATGAAAATTTCATGCGGCAAATTGGAATTCGCTTTGTGGATAAGGAGAATAATGTAACGGCACTTTCTATCTCTTCTCCGGACGGAAATTTTAGAAGTGAATTTGTCTTTTATCCTAAAGAAAATATATGGTTCGAACCAACACGATTTTCTAACAAGAAAAGAAAAGGATATTACTTATTTGAAGAATCTAGTATATTAACAGGTCTAACAAATGCAGGAACGGCCAAGCTAAGCTATGAAGAAAATTGTGAATGTAAGGATTTCGCAACCATCCACTTCATACCTTCATCATTACCAATAGAGGATTATGAAGAAATGATCGCGGATTTATACCGTATTCGTGAGGATATTGTTCGCGATGACCGAAACATTGCGAGAGTTGGAATAAATCCAAATAAAGTTGTAATGGAATTGCAGGAACAGTTAAGAAAGTTAAAAATTGCAATTAAACAAATAAATGCTAGTCCAAACTCAACACTTAAGCTACAAACTACTAAGAAAAAACCACAAAATTATGGCCGTTTTGATCTTCGCATGGAAATTGAGCAACATATAAATCCTGGCAAACCAAGTTATAGAGGTCGTGAACTTAAACCAGTGGTTGCCACATTTGAGAATATGCTCATAAAACAAATGTTATTAGATTTGGTTCGATATGCTACTGCTATGGGCTCAAAAGAGATTACTACCAAATCATTACTAAATAGTATGTTAAATGAGCGTGCCGTGTATTTTCGAAAAAGTGATTTAGAAATTCAAAGATTACTAGGCTCTGTCGAAAAGGTAGAGGATAAGGAAACTTATAAACATGTACACAATAAGTTAATGGAAGATATGCAACAGTACTTGGATGAAGAAAACAGTATACGTAAGGACATTAAAGTATCGGCAGATTATTATAAGATTCCAAACCCACAGTCCAATACAGAGTATATTGAGTTAATACTAGAAATGAATGGATTGTTGACTAACAATAATCAGTATTATCACCGTCAATCCAATCAAGGTTTGGCTGCTCAATTAAAGTATGATCGTCGTCAACAACATTTAAAAGTAAGGAATTATTTTATAAACAATCTATCAAAGATACCCAATGGGAGTTATTTTGGAACGATTCAATTATCAAGTGAACATGTACAATCACATATGAGATTTTATAAGGCTTTTTCTGAAAAGGCACAGCAAGAGTCAATAAATCAACCTATGAGCATTAAAATTTGTGGGATGGTACGGAAACAACCTTTTGGAGTAGATGCTGTTTCCACACCAAGACAGTTTGATAATTACATAGATTATACGTTTGATTTTGTTTACATTTCTAATATTCTAGTAGATGGTATTGTTATAGATATTCCCTCAGATAAAAATTCACTACTTGCATTCTTGGATAATGAGTTACCTGTTATGATGAATAATGCAGATCAAAGTGAAGATTCATTTATGCGTTTAAAGCAGTTAGAGAAACTTCAATCACTGACTAATCAGATGGAAGATATTCATAACGTTTCTAGGAAATTCGATGATCTAAAGGAAGCTGCAGAGGAGCTACTTGATTTAAATTTATTTTCCAAACTTGAGTTAAAAGAACATCTTCCGATAAAACCAACACAATTGTTTTTACATAATCCTACCTACCGCGTAGCTTGGCAAGCAATGCAGCGAATTAAGTATGAATTGTCCGCTTCATTATATGTACAACAACATCAACGACAGGTTAGTACAGGTAAGGTGGAATATATTTTTGAAGTATGGACACTCTATAAAATTATTCATGCTTTAACCAAGGAAATGGGTTGGAGATTAGACGGGAACAAAGATGTTACCGCACGTTTAGATCAATACATGTTAGAGGGAACTGAAAAAGGCCTCCAAAACTTTTCAGCAACCCTTCATTGGCAGCACTGGGAGTTGGAACTTTATTATGAGCCAAAGATCAATCTTCCATTTGATAATTACCTAACACCAGACTTTGTTTTTAAATTTAAAAGAAATGGAAGTACTATGGGACTTGTTATATTAGATGCAAAATATCGTAATTACGAATCACAAGGTATAGAAAAGTGGGTAAAAGATATTAATGATATAGCAATTACTAAATACGGTAATATGCAACCAATTGAAACAAAGTGGCAATTCCCAATCATGGCATCCGGCATTTTACATTCTGATGTAAAAATTTCAGATAACAACGAGGACAAATATAATCCATATCATGTTATGTATAATGAAACCCTATTTAACACAAATTTATCAGATGAAAAGGCACATAAATATGGTTCTATATATATGATTCCTTCTAAGACCTATGTTTTTAAGAATTGGTTCCGTTTAATTATGGAATATCATCTTGGTGATCATAAGGTATGTTGGAATTGCGGTGAAACAGAAGAAGTACAAGAGCGTCAACTTTTAACTCAATACGGTTATCCAAAATACTATTACATGTGTCAATCCTGTAATGAATTTTGGGTGAAAGTACACTGTCGTTCCAATCGTCATAAAATCATAAAACATATGAATAACTACCATTTACAAATAGAAAGTAGAAGAAAATGGTGGGTTATCTGTCCAAGTTGTGGTGATGGAAGGCCGGCACGCCAGGATAAATCATTTGATACAACTTTATTTAAACAGGATCCAGAAATTATTTGTTTTGGAGAAGATGTACCCTGGTAATCTAAAAATGCATTGGCTTGGTGATATTCCCAAGTCTATCTATTATTTTGATGCATCTTGAGGTGTGCAGTATTTTTTTAAAAATCGCTCTTTGGTAAGCTAATTAGTAAGAAGATAATAATTGCAACCTTAAGATATAAACCCCAACCAATAAAATACTTTAATTACAATAACTTCAAATTGATGTTTTGAAGCTTATGTTCATTTTTATTGTAACATGTACTTTTAAACTTATTTAGGCTTATCTGTTGACCTTCTATTAGCTGGTATCGTGGAATAAGAAGCAGCTTTTTTAACTACAATAAAACCCCACTCTTCAAATGAGTGGGGTTTACTAAGTTTCCTCATTGAGTTAATTAACTTTCTCGACGATAAAGCTTCTATTATTGGTTTTGCATAGCTTCCTCCATTTTTAACCTAGTATGAATCCTAATATTTCTCCCATTTACTCGTGACGAAGAAATATAGTGTTTCTCCTTCAGAGCCTGAACAAAATCTCGGTGCACTTCATTGTACCTAATCTGCGGCCGCTTTCCATTTTCCGCTATCTCCGCATAGGGATCACCCAATTTTGTTAACAATTCTGTAATAGTATCAAAATCAAGCTCATCGATCCGTTTACTGATAAGCATGAGCTTCTCATCGACACGCATATCAACTGCTATTAGCCAGTTAACTAAATCCCTGGATAGTTTCACACGATTTTCAAGAATAAAGCCAGCTAATTCCTCAGCAAAAGCTGTATCTTCTTTTGATAAGCTAGCTACATCCAGAGCCTCAATCAAAAGGCCTTTATAATTTTTCGGGATGCGTTCTGAATGAAACAGCTGCACCACACTCTCATGTTCCAACGGATAGTTATCCATGTTTTCGGTAAACTGCTGAATATTTTCCTCCAAGTATAAGCGAACTAGGTCGTTGTTACTAGCCTTAAGCGACTCAAAATTCTCAGTGCTCAGCGTCAGCACACCCTGAACAATCATAGTTTCCACTCTTTCCTTAGGTAGGGAATCTTTGAAACTATAATCCATAATACTCCTTATTCACCCTCTTATAATTTCTTAGGTGATAGTCATCGCCAAAATAATTAATCTGTATACTAAACAATATTTGAGCATTAATTTCAAAAGAAAAAAACCAGCCCAAAACTCAGCCGGTTTTTCAAAAATTCTATATTATCATTCACTAAAATAACATGTCAGACGTAAGCCATAGGTTTCTTTTAGGTAGGAATCAGTTGCTAGAATAATTTGTTTCATTGAATTTGTGATTTTCTTTATCGATACTCCCGGTTGAACAATTGAAATTTCAAGTTCCGTTTCGAATCCAGTTTGCACCATCTTTTTCAACATATGCAAAGTTCGTAAATTTCCCTTTTCAAACCGAGTTCCGTCATATTGTCTTTGCCTAATATTTTCTCGTTCAATCATCCGTTGAACAATTTGTAAGACATTATCATTCCACATGATTGACTTTTCAGCTTGACCACACACTTCATATAAGTCGCTCACACGAGCTCCAGGAAGTTTTTCTGCTGAATATTTACAATGATACAAATGAAACAAAACTTTTTGGTTTTGAGTATCAATTTTAACTGAAACGATATCTGCAATTTCTCCCGCTCCATCATCATCAAAAATAATATCTGATGACTGATCTACAATTTTATGTATCGTAGCGTATTGAATGGAGTCTGCCTTTCTCCCTCTTCCTTGAGATTCAGATTTTATATCGACTTTAAATTCATTCCAATCAACAGCAGTTAAAGAGTCTTGTTGCAATTCGATGTCCCTTTTTGGTTTTATTACCGTTTGTAAATTTTCTTGTACTACGACAATAGTTCCATCGTTTTGAATGAAAGAAACTTCCGGTGAGTATTCAGAGAGATACTCAGTCATTTTAACTGTTCCATTACTGGATTTAACTAATAGCTCTTCACCCTCGATTTGATTGAAACTAAATGATGTCTCATTAATAATCTGCTCAAAGACAAATTTTCGTTCATTTATCCAAAATTCAAAACGAAGATTTTCATTAACTATATGGGGATTCTTTAAAAATGTTTGAAAGAACGGAAATTCCTTTTGTTCTTTTGATAAATACAACTGTCGAGTAGAAGAATTGGAGACTTCAATTATTTCTGGCATTGATATTTTATAAGGGACACCTTCTGGAAATTTCTTAATAACCTCTAAGGCAAGGGAATTATTTAATATATTATTTGTATCTATAGTATCATCCAAAACCTTCTTCCCTATTTTTTGACACCAGTCTGTCCAAAATTT
Organism: Fictibacillus nanhaiensis; assembly: GCF_049537595.1. GTDB lineage: Bacteria > Bacillota > Bacilli > Bacillales > Fictibacillaceae > Fictibacillus > Fictibacillus nanhaiensis_F. The sequence continues at coordinate 402,086 of NZ_JBMULM010000001.1, read as the reverse complement.
AATCCGTTCTACCCAACGCATCCAAATTTTCCCTTTATATGAACAACCAATACTTATTCGTTCTCCATCTTGATACCCATAACCAAATAAATTAGACTTAGTTGACCCCGATGCAACAGCCTCACTAATTCCAGCCTTAATATCAGTACCAGCAAACATTCTAAAACTAATTCTTCCGCTAGGTTTTTGCTTTAATCCTAAAGTTCCAAGCATCAATCGGTTAATTCCATCTAAGCTTCTATATACTGAATCTCCTCTAATTGGTGCTGCTCCAGCAAACATATTATCTACAAGTCGATTCCCTTTTCCAGCATCAGTTTCGTTTATATGAACGATTCCATTGTCTTTATCAAAGAACAGTACAAAGAAATCATAATCATATTGAACTATATACTTTTGATCTGACCAAGCAACCTTTGTTTCGATTTCCTCTATGAAAACAAAAACAAAATCTTCGCCATTTATTAACGATGTAGTTTTTTCTGGATCCAATACTTGTTTCCATCCATTTACAAAAACTTTTTTCGAAGTGTGCTGAAACATCCTGGTACTTACTTTCATTTTAAGTTGGGATAAATCTATATCCTTTACATGACCTTTTTCAAACTTATCAATAAATTCACCAAGCTCAACTTCATTATTAATTGCTTGATTTGAATGGATATTAAGAAGTTGGTTCCAGTCAGCATTCTGATGATATAGCTCTTCAATCGCTTCCTTCAAATCGTCCATTGCCACATTCGTGATGAGACTTGCATTTCCTAGCTTATTTCCACTTGTTCGAGCAAAACGTCCAATGAATTGAAGTGTTATCGGAAGCGACTTATATTTGTCATGAATTGCCGCAATTTTTAATGTTGGAATGTCTATGCCTTCACCAAACATATCTACACAAACAACAATCTTTGATTTACCTTCTTTAATTTGCTGTAAGTATTTTTTCCTCTGAGCAGAGGGAATTCCCGTGTGAATCACAACTGGATTATACTCTTTATATTGAGAGTAAATTTCCTCATATAACTCATCAGCTTTTTTCCGGCTATTTGCTCTGGCTAAAAGTACGTGCTCATATCCTTTTTCTAAATCTTCATGTAATTGCTTAACAGCAATTTTTGCAATTTCTTCGTCAGACTTTCGCTCATCAAACTCTTGAATTGGATAAAAATCGATCGGTTGAAATACCCAGATTTTTGAGCCAATGCCAAGCCATAATTGAAAATTATTTTACCATCGACCTTTTTGCCATCATTTCTAAATGGAGTGGCAGTAAATTGTAGAATTTTTTTCCCTGAAAATCTTTCTCTCACTGTTCCCCAATCAGGAGCAGCAAGGTGATGAGCTTCATCAAATATTACAACCTCTACATTTTCAACGAGTTTATCCAAAACATAAGGAGGCAAATTTTTAATCATACCGGGAGTTGAAACAACTATATTAGCCTCTTCAAGAGCATTAATCAGAACTTTTTCATCCTCATTCCCTACTTTTGACTTATATAGAAAAGTCGTTGGGAAAATAACCTCATCTGAAATCATTTCTAATTTTGGAAGTATACCAAAATGGCTCGCGCCTTCAAAAATTTGCTCCCTCAAAAGATTAGAGGGTACAATGATAAGTGTTGAAGGTATCCTTTCAGAAATAATCGTAGCATACATTGTTTCAGACTTCCCTGTTCCAGTTGGTAAGACAATAGTTGCTGGAGATTTTGATGTAGCCCAGTGTGCACGAATTGCAGATAATGCTCCGAATTGAGGCAAACGTAAACCAATCTCATCTTCATTTCGAGACACTCTCTCATGATATGACGCTTTCCAACTATTAATAATTTCTTCTCGCGTGAAGCTTTTATCTTCATCATCCGTAAATCGACTTAACTTATTATCACGACCAATTGTTGAAATTATATTTTTATACTTTGCCAAACCAACCACTTCTCCCTGTTATATAATTACAATTAAGTAATTATATTGTAACAGAACAAAGAAAACTTTTTATGTGAAAAAATCTATTTACTAACAATAAATGTAATTATTCAACTTCAAAAGACTACCACTAATTTAAATTGAAAAGCTATTTGTATGTATGGATATTTATATCTTAAATAGAAAAAAACTAGCTCTGAACTCAGCTAGTTTTTTTCTATTATCCAATTGATCTAAAGCAAACTACTTCATTTTTGAAGTATAAATTGGCCAAAAGTAATTTGAACTATAACCTTGCCAAAACGGCAATTATATGGTCAAAGTCACATGCTGATCTGTTATCCACCTATGTATGGTGGAGACGGTGGGACATGTTATTCCATGCTTTCGTCATGGCACTGACTATATCTTGAACCTGAAGATCCCAGGTCCTTCGGCGTATTATACGAAATATAAATTTACTTGTGTCCAAGCAGAATTTCGTATCCTAGTACTACCAAGAATGGCAGCCTATAAGTCGATACACGGCTGTTGGATTGCTCCACATACCGCTCGGCATTGCCTTGCAACGATAAACGTTGGTTAGGTTTCACCGATAAAGCCGAATTATCACTTATGTGTTACCACATAAGGCGACTAATTATTAATCGAACCCACGTCCAAAGATATTGGCACTTAAGCTTCTACGAGTGTAGTCGGTTTATTCGCGTTTCGCGGATCCGTCTGCCAGCCGACAGGCGCCTGGACCGCTAGCCTGATTATTCTCTTCCATCGTCCTCAGGCGGAGGACAACCGGCGTAGCCCACTAAGAGTGAGTCCCTTACCCTACCACATGGGCGATGGAGGGAGGAACAGCTAAAGTGCTATTACGCAGCTAAAGCTAAGTTGTTGTTTGTTTTGCCAGTTATTGGCTGTGGCGTTTTAACGAGGCCGACCCCCTCGACTCGCAACTTAAGCTCAAACTACCCCTGTCGAATCCGTAACGTCCCCATTATAAAATGGTAAGCAGAAACTTAATTCTGCCGAACCTCGGAAAGAGAGATAAAAGCTCAATCGCTTCTATTCACTTGTGTACTCAGTATAACATTTTTGCTTCATCGTCTCAATTGTAACATCCTGTAAAAGGAACCAATTAAGCTTTTTGGCGATCTCGGAATGCACGCTCGATCTCACGCTTCGCATCCTTTTTCTTCAGATCATCACGCTTATCGTAATGCTTCTTCCCTTTTGCAAGTCCGATCAATAGCTTCGCAAACCCATTCTTCAGATACATCTTCAAAGGAACGATTGAATAACCTTGTTCTTTTGTTGCACCTAACAGCTTGTTAATCTCTTTGCGATGTAAAAGCAGCTTGCGCGTACGAAGTGGATCATGATTGTACCGGTTTCCTTGCTCGTATGTGCTGATGTGCATGTTGTGTAGGAACAACTCGCCATTTTGCACACGTGCGAAAGAATCTTTTAAATTTGCCCTGCCTGCGCGAATGGATTTGATCTCCGTGCCCTGAAGGACAATTCCTGCTTCAAATGTTTCTTCGACGTGGTAATCGTGCCGCGCTTTCTTATTCTGTGCGACTACTTTCCCTTCTCCTTTTGGCATGTAAAACTCAATCCTCCCCACAGCAAGTGAAGTTTAATTATAGCAATATGGTCAAATAACGTCAAGGTTCACCACTGTAGATGAACCTTGACTGAACATGCTTATTATTTCTTCTTTTTCTTGCCTTTTTTCTTAGCTACTGGTTTATAGAAAGGTTTCTTCTTCCCTTTCTTTGAATCTTGAGGGCCGTTTGAACGCTCTGATTCACTCGTGCGGTTCTTACCTCTTCTTCCTCGGCCACGTTTTGGTGTATCTCCAATATCAATCACTTTTTGGCGATCTTTAAAGCGTTTACGAGGTGTTCCTTTCATTCCGACGATTTCAAAATCAATCGCTCGCTCATCTACATTTACGTTCGCAACTCGAATGGAAATCTCATCACCGATTCGGAATACGTTACCTGTACGCTCACCGATCATCGCCATGAACTTCTCATCAAATCTGTAGTAGTCGTCTGTTAGATAGCTAACATGTACGAGACCTTCAATCGTGTTTGGAAGTTCAACGAACAATCCAAAATTCGTTACAGAACTGATCACTCCGTCAAACTCTTCACCGATCTTATCGAGCATGAACTGTGATTTTTTCAGTTCATCCGTCTCACGTTCGGCATCAACAGCACGGCGTTCCATCGCAGATGAATGTTTTGCGATTCCAGGAAGTTCTGCTTTCCAATGACTGACTGTTTTTGGTCCTGTGTCTTTTTTAAACAGATACGTACGGATGAGGCGATGTACGATTAAGTCTGGATAACGACGAATCGGTGACGTGAAATGCGTATAAAATTCTGTCGCCAATCCGTAGTGACCAAGTGACATATGATCGTACTTCGCTTGCTTCATAGATCGAAGCATGATCTTTGAGATCACCATTTCCTCTGGCTCGCCTTTTACGGTCTCCAAAAGCTGTTGAAGGCTGCGCGGGTGAATATCGCTCGCGGTTCCTTTCAACGCATAACCGAACATACCGATGAACTCTAAGAATCGCTCTAATTTACCTTCATCAGGATCTTCATGGATTCGGTACATGAACGGAAGCTCGAGCTCATGAAAATGCTGTGCTACGGTTTCGTTGGCACAAAGCATGAATTCTTCGATCAATTTTTCTGCAACGGATCGTTCGCGAAGAACAACGTCTTGTGGGTCGCTGTTTTCATCTACGAGCACCTTCGCTTCAGAAAAATCGAAGTCAATCGCACCGCGTGCAAAACGTTTCTTGCGAAGAACTTCAGCAAGCTCTCCCATTAACTTAAAGAAAGGGATGAGTGACTCGTATTTCTTGTTAACCGCTTCGTCTTCATCCTGCAAAATTTTACGAACATCGGTATACGTCATTCGCTCTGTTGTTTTGATCACACTTGGGAAGATTTCATGTTTGATGACCTCTCCATCGTGGTTGATCTCCATCTCACAAGAGATCGTTAAGCGATCTACTTTCGGGTTCAATGAACAGATCCCGTTGGATAGACGATGTGGGATCATCGGAATTACACGGTCGACTAAGTACACACTCGTACCGCGCTCTTGCGCTTCTTTATCGATCGGAGAATCTTCGGTTACATAGTGCGTAACATCTGCGATATGTACCCCAAGCTTATAATGACCGTTTGGCAGCTTGATCACATGAACCGCATCATCCAAGTCTTTCGCGTCTGCTCCATCGATGGTAACGATGGTTTCGTTTCGAAGATCGCGACGTCCTTCAATATCTTTCGGATCGATCTCATCTGGTGTGTTATGAGCTTGCTCGAGTGCTTCAACTGGAAACTCTCTTGGCAATCCATGTTTAAAGATAACAGAGATGATATCTACACCGGGATCATTCTTGTGTCCGATAATGTGAATGATCTCTCCTTCAGCACTGTTTCTGCCCTCAGGATATTTTGTGATCTTCACAAGAACCTTATGTCCTTCTACAGCTCCGTTAACGCCGTCTGCAGGGATAAAGATGTCATTCGGGATCCGTTTGTCATCAGCTACAACAAAACCAAATTTACGGCTCTCCTGGAACGTTCCGACGACCTCTGTAACGCCTCGTTCCAAAATACGAATGATCGTACCTTCAGGACGTGATCCTGAAGATGTTTGGTTTAAGCGCACGAGCACCGTGTCTCCACTCATTGCACCATTCATATCAGATTGTGAGATATACACATCTTTTTGTTCAGAGTCTTCTGGGATAAGAAACGCAAAACCTTTTGCGTGTCCCTGAACGCGTCCTTTGATCAGGCTCATCTTTTCAGGTAATCCATAACGGTTTGTACGTGTTCGAACGACAGATCCTTCATCTTCTAATTCATTAAGTGTTAAAACCAGTTTCTTGAAAGCTTCAGCGTCAGGAAGTTGAAGAGCTTCTTCAATCTCTGTTACTGTCATCGGTTTTTCCGATTCTTTCATGAGCTGGAGTATTTGCAGTTTATCCAAAAACTGACCTCCTTTTAAGGAAAAAAGGTTCTATTCTGACCAATCGAGGTCTTCTAAGAAAGCATAAACATCTTCATGCAGCTGTTCTTTTTCCTTGTCCAATGTTATAACGTGTGATGAATTTTCATACCACTTTAAATCTTTCGTTTCACTTTCTACTTCATCATAAATAATATTTGCAGAATTCGTGTTTATCATTTCATCATTTCTAGCCTGCACAACAAACGTAGGTGCGTATACGAGATCTACTGAATTTCTTACACTTTGAATAAGATCTTGAAGAGCTTTTAACGTATTCATCGGTGTTTTTTTGAATTCTTCCATCTCTTCTTGAATCTGTTCTGCTGATTTCTGTTCACGCTTTTTATATTCTTCAGCGTACGCACAAACCCCTTTATACATCACTTCTTCACTCTTGATAGACATGGGTGCGCACATCGGAATAACAGCTTTCACGGGATGTTCAGTAGCAAGTTTTAAAGAGAATACGCCACCTAACGAAAGACCGCAAACAGCAATCTCGTCGTATCCTTTTTCTTTTAGATGATTGTAGCCGCCAATCACATCTTCCCACCAGTCTTTGGGCCCTGTGTGTACTAATTCTTCAGGAGGAACGGCATGTCCTTTATACTGAGGGGCATGACATGTATAGCCCTTCTTCTGCAGAAATCTCCCCATCATTCGTACATCGGCTGAACTGCCCGTGAACCCATGAAGCATTAAGACTGCCCGCTTTCCACCTTCAAAGAAAAACGGTTTTGGTGCTGCGATTTTCATGTTGTACCTCTCCTATTCATTCGTTAAAAATTGATATACTTCTTGTATTAATTCTTCTTTCTCTACATCATGACAGATCATGTGCTTTGATTCTTTAAAATAACAAAGACGTTTGTTAGATGCTGCTATTGCTTTGTACAGATATTCTGCACTTCTTCTCGGAACAAGGCCATCACATTCTCCTTGAACGATTAGAGTTGGTGCCGAGACTTGTGAGAATTCAGGTTTGATCATCCTTACAAGCTTCTGAAACTCTCTCGTTGCACTGAAAGGTGTATCAAGGAACTTTTTTCGATACCTTTTATATAATTCATGATCTCTTAATTGACCGTTCAGACCAGAGACCATCATATTGGCAATATCTTTAATCATCTGTGCGGGGTTAAGATAGTAGGCACTTGCGTTCAAAAGAATTAATTTGTCGCACCCGTACTTTGAAGCGAGATATCCCGCGATCATCCCACCCATCGAAAAGCCGACAATATAGATCTGTTCAACTTTTTCTCGTAGCTCCAAATAGGCACTCTCAGCTTCTTGAAGCCATTCTGTATGTGTTCTACCTCTTAATGAGAGCTCAGTTCCGTGACCAGGATAAGTGGGCACAGATAACAACCAATCTGTATGCTTCTCAAGATATTCTGTAATTGGCTCGATCTCATAAGGTCCACCTGTGAACCCATGCAAACAAAGACACCCAATCATGCTACCACCTTTTTTGTCTATAGGTTACCCTTTTATCCTCGTATCAAATCATATCACAACCACTCTTATAAAGGTTATGCGGCGTTTCTACAGACTAAAAAAACAACAAGCGGCATTCACCGCTTGTTGTTTTTGACTGTTCTTTAATTCATCGGAATAAAGTATGCTACTGAAATCGTTAGAATGAAGAACAACACTGCAAGAATGATCGTTAACTTACTTAGCAATGCGTCGATTCCACGTGCTTTTTGTTTACCAAAAAGCTGTTCAGCTCCACCTGTAATCGCACCTGATAATCCTGCCGAACGACCTGATTGAAGAACAACGACAACGATTAATGCGACTGATACTAAAATAAGAAGGATTTTTGCTGCTGTTAGCATGTATGTTACACCTCCACCGTTCCACGTTACATTACCCTAAATGTACCATAACTTGAAGGGACGAGGCAAAGCTTTTTTCAGAACCTTCATTAATTTGTTCCTGAATAGTTGATATCAAATTCTTTATGAAAAATATAGAGGCGAACCGCTCTAATGACATTCAGTCTTTTGTTTAACATTCCTACTACTTGAACGGTAGCTCCTGGCTGAACGGCTTCGTCTGGCGCAATATCAAGCGTCTTGTCTCCATCGAGCAACTCTGTCTTAGCATCCAGTTTTACTTTCATCAATGTTTTTTTATGAGAGATGGTAAATACTTGGCCATTGGTTTCTTTTACTTTTCCAATAAAGCTGATCGGATTCAATTTTTCCAGTTTGTTTTCTGCACCATCCGAAGATTCTTGTTTAAGTGGTTGCATCATAAACATCCCCTCTTCGTAATAATGGGGACATCCCCCATTTTCATTTTACTGTTACTTGTTGAGTTTTATGTCTGTTTCTAGTGATGTGTCTTTTTTTGACGAGTAGTAGTTATCATTGAAAATGGATTTTTTGATTACAACATCTTCATAGGTCTTAGATTTCAAACGAGCTTTCTCCCCATTTGTAATCTGCAGGTCATAGGTTCGTATATATAGAATCGTAAATAATAAAATGATAAATGCCCGGATTAATCGAAATCGATATGATCTTCCTCTTCGATCCCGTCTAGTTTCCTCTACCCTCATTACTTCTTCACCACACCTATTTCAAAGAAACAACTACGTTAAAAAGGAGTTTTTTCCTTTTATTTAATTTACTCTCTTTTTGTCTAGTCTAAAATGGATTTATCATGACTCTTTCCTCATACGAAAATGATAAGTTTCTGATAATTTGAAGGGGTTTTTTAGAAATTAAAAAGCCTATCAGAACGATTGTGTTCTAACAGACTAAAGGGAGTATTCCTATTTAATTAATTTGCAGCATGTATCCATAACGAGGAACGGTAACGATCGAATCTCCGTATGGACCAAGCTTCTTTCTAAGTCGGTAGACAAGAGCATTGATCTCATCGTTTCCAACGTCAGGTATGTCGTTCGAACCAGCAACCATTCTCTCTGGCCATATTTGAATCTTTATTTCGTCACTGCTGACCGCCTGATTCTTTTTACGATACAAAAATACTAGAAGGTCGGTGTGTTTTCCTGACAGAAATAAGGGCTCACCATCAATCGAGATTTGGCGGCGTTCAGGAATGATATGCAACCCACTTGTAATCTGTGATTCTGCAGGTTCGATAGGTGAAGTGAACTCCATCGTAAGGTCCGATTGATCCGCTTCAGTGTTCAGATAGGTTAAAAGGATAACTCCCTTTGCCAAGCTGATCACATCTCCAGATTGCAGCTGTTTTGGCATATGTGGCTCGAGTAGGTGATTATTGAGCGCCGTTCCGTGCTTTGAATCTAGATCTCGAATAAAAGATTCCCCGTCTTGCATGTAAATCTCAGCATGCTTTCGAGAAACGTATGGACTAATAAATGACACATCTGTTTCGTTTGTTTGAGAAGAACGGCCGAAGACAAGTGCTTCTCCCTCAGGTTTCAATGGCATGAGACTCCCCGTGTCATAAGGATCCCCAGCTTCTATACGTATGTATAAACTATCATTCATCAAAAATTCCCCCGTACATCAAGCAAGTACTTGTTATAAGCATTTTAAATGATTTTCGTTAAAAATAGAAGGATTATGAGGTTTTGTGAGAAATTCGGTAAGAGATGTGGTAGATATTTAGTTAATTTAGAACTTGGAACGCTCGTGAATGACTCTAATGAGTGACATTGAGATTCTGAGAAGGGTGCGTGAAGTTCTTAAATCGCTCATAAAACTTTCGAATCGCTCATAAATTCCTGGAATCGCTCATAAGACTCTGGAATCGCTCACAAATTCCTAGAATCGCTCATAAAACTCTCGAATCGCTCACAAATTCCTGGAATCGCTCATAAAACTTTCGAATCGCTCACAAAATTCTGGAATCGCTCATAAGACTTTCGAATCGCTCACAACCCTCATGAAAACACTATATGTATTTTATTCTGAAATCCATCAAGCAAAAAAGACAAGCCTTATTACCTATCTTTCTCTTTTTAGGTATAGGACAACCCTGCTTTTACGAATCTTAAGGGTAACACGATTGGAGGGATCAAAAATGACTGTTTTTGAAACGATGTCGCTCATGATCAGTTTCTCAATGCTCATTGTTACTATCCTTCATTCTAACAATCGCTCTCGATAAGCAGCAGAGTTGGCTTAACCCCTCTTAAATGAAGACAGCCCCCGGATCAGCGCTTATAGTGCTTAATCCGGGGGCTTGTCTTTTTCACAAAGACAAAATGGCGAGTTTGTCTTTGTGTGGGGTCAGACCCCAATTATTTTTTAAGGTTGTAGAATGCGTTCATTCCTGGGTATACAGCTAGGTTGCCTAGCTCGTCTTCGATGCGAAGAAGTTGGTTGTACTTCGCAACACGGTCAGTACGAGAAGGAGCACCTGTTTTGATTTGTCCAGCGTTTGTCGCTACAGCGATGTCAGCGATCGTGCTGTCTTCAGATTCACCTGAACGGTGAGAGATTACTGCTGTGTAACCAGCACGTTTAGCCATTTCGATCGCGTCGAACGTTTCAGTCAACGTACCGATTTGGTTAACTTTGATAAGGATTGAGTTACCAATTCCTTTTTCGATACCTTCAGAAAGCTTAGTAGTGTTTGTTACGAACAAGTCGTCACCAACAAGCTGTACGCGGTCACCGATACGCTCTGTTAATAGCTTGAAGCCATCCCAGTCGTTCTCGTCAAGACCGTCTTCGATTGAAACGATCGGATATTTGTTAGCAAGATCTTCGTAGAAAGCAACCATCTCTTCAGAAGTTTTAACAACACCTTCTCCTGATAGGTGGTATTTTCCGTCTTCTTTGTTGAACAATTCAGAAGCAGCAACGTCCATTGCAAGGCGAACTTCTTCACCTGGCTTGTAACCAGCTTTTTCGATCGCTTCCATAATTGTTTGAAGAGCTTCTTCATTTGAACCAAGGTTTGGAGCGAATCCACCTTCGTCACCTACAGCTGTGTTCAATCCTTTTTCTTTAAGAACTGCTTTTAAGCTGTGGAAAATTTCAGTACCCATGCGAAGTGCTTCAGGGAAGCTCTCAGCACCAACAGGCATAACCATGAATTCTTGAATGTCTACGTTGTTATCCGCATGCTCTCCACCGTTTAAGATGTTCATCATTGGAACTGGAAGAGTTTTAGAGTTGAATCCTCCAAGGTACATGTAAAGAGGTACGTTTAAGAAATCAGCAGCAGCATGTGCAACAGCCATAGAAACACCAAGGATTGCGTTAGCGCCTAGTTTACCTTTATTTTCAGTACCATCAAGCTCGATCAACGTTTGGTCGATTCCAACTTGGTCTAGTACATCAAAGCCGATAAGTTCTGGAGCGATGTTTTCGTTTACGTTGTTAACCGCGTTCATAACACCTTTTCCAAGGTAACGCTCTTTGTCACCATCACGAAGCTCAACTGCTTCGTATTCACCTGTAGAAGCACCAGATGGAACGATTGCGCGTCCAAAAGCACCTGATTCTGTGTAAACTTCTACTTCAACTGTTGGGTTACCGCGAGAATCTAGAACTTCGCGAGCGTAAATTTCAATAATAGCTGACATAATTGTCTCTCCTTTTAAAAGAAAATGTAATTTGAGAATAAGGCATTTCTGGCATGATGTACAAGAGTCTCTGTACATATTCCGTAAAAGAAACTTATTTGATTAACGATGTACCTGTCATTTCTTTCGGTTGTTCTCCACCTAGAAGTTTTAAAACCGTTGGTGCAAGATCGGCCAAGATTCCGTCTTGACGTAGTTCTATTCCTTCTTGTGTCACAATTACCGGTACAGGATTTGTCGTGTGAGCTGTCATCGGATTGCCTTCCATCGTAATTACTTCATCAGCATTACCATGGTCAGCTGTAATGATCGCTGCTCCACCTTTTGCAAGGATCGCATCGACCACTCTTCCTAAACACTCATCAACTGTTTCAACCGCTTTGATCGTAGGCTCAAGCATGCCTGAGTGACCTACCATGTCAGGGTTGGCAAAGTTTAAGATGATCGCATCGTGCTTATCTGCTTCAATCTCTCCAACAAGCGCATCGGTAACTTCATAAGCACTCATTTCAGGCTTTAAGTCGTACGTTGCCACTTTAGGCGAGTCGATTAAGATACGCGTTTCACCAGGAAACTCTGCTTCACGTCCTCCGCTGAAGAAAAACGTTACATGTGGGTATTTTTCAGTTTCGGCAATACGAAGTTGCTTAAAGTTTTGTTGTGATAAAACTTCACCCAACGTGTTGTCTAGATTTGTAGGTTTGAATGCTACATCCCCATCAACCGTTTCACTGAAGTGTGTTAAACATACGAAGTGAAGGCTTTTCGGGAACGCTTCTCCGCGATCGAACCCACGGAAATCTTCGTTCGTAAACACTTGTGAGATTTGAATCGCACGGTCAGGACGGAAGTTACAGAAGATGACTGCATCTCCATCTTGAACGGTCGCAACAGGTTCTCCGTTCTCTTGTTTCAATACAGAAGGAAGAACGAATTCATCATGAACACCATTGCTGTATGAATCTTCAACAACTTCAAACGGATCTTTATAATCTGGTCCTTCACCATAAACCATAGCGCGGTACGATTTTTCAACTCGGTCCCAACGCTTATCACGGTCCATGGAATAGTAACGGCCAGAAAGTGTTGCGATCTCACCAACACCGAGTTCATTCATCTTATCCACTGTTCTTTGAATATAGCCTTTAGCTGATTGCGGTGGTACATCACGCCCGTCCAAGAATCCGTGCAGATATACCTTTTCCACGTTCTGCTTTTTAGCTAGTTCTAATAGTGAAAGAATGTGTTCGATGTGGCTGTGAATACCACCATCAGAAAGCAATCCAAAGATATGAAGGGCTTTGCCGGTCTTTTTCACATGATCCATCGCATCCATAAACGTTTGATTTTCGTAAAAATCGCCCTCTTTGATCGATAGATTCACGCGCGTCAAACTTTGGTAGACGATACGTCCTGCACCAATGTTTAAGTGACCTACTTCAGAGTTACCCATTTGACCTTCAGGAAGTCCAACGGCTTCCCCACTAGCTGTTAGTTGAGCGTGCGGATACGTTTCCCAGTAGCGGTCAAAGTTGGGCTTTTTCGCTTGTGCAACAGCATTACCTTTGTCTTCATTACGGCAAGCAAAACCGTCTAAGATGATTAAAGCTACTGGTTTTTTACTCATCGGCTAACGCCCTCCAGAAGCTGAAGGTAAGATTTTGGCTCAAGGCTAGCTCCGCCAACCAAAGCGCCATCAATATCAGACATACCCATTAATTCTTTAATGTTATCAGGCTTAACACTGCCGCCGTATTGAATACGAACAGCATCTGCAACATCTTGAGAGAATTGATCGGCTACAACACTACGGATGTAAGCACATACTTCGTTCGCATCTTCAGAAGAAGCTGTTTTGCCTGTTCCGATCGCCCAAACTGGCTCGTATGCGATCACGGTTTGTTTCATCTGCTCATCTGTTAGACCAGATAAACCTTTTTCAGTCTGCTCTTTAACAACATCCTTCGTCTTGTCAGCTTCACGCTGTTCAAGCGTTTCACCCACACAAACGATTGGAGTCAGACCATGCTTGAATGCAGCATGTGTCTTTTGGTTAACAAGCTCATCTGTTTCACCAAAAAGTTCACGACGTTCAGAATGTCCAAGAATAACATATTGAACGTTTAGATCTTTTAGCATAACAGGGCTGATTTCACCTGTGAACGCACCACTCTCTTCAAAGTGCATGTTTTGTGCACCAATGGCAAGTGGTGTACCTTCTGACTCGTCTGCTAAGCTGTCAAGGAACAAAGCAGGAGCACAGATTACAGAGTCTACAGTTTCAGCTGAAGGCACAAGACCTTTCACTTCTTCTACAAAACTGCGTGCTTCTGTTAATGTCTTATTCATTTTCCAGTTACCTGCAATAATAGGTTTACGCATTCTTTTCACCTCTTAAAAGTGTTTCTTTTAGGGTAGAGCTAAAGTTCATTCTCAAACATCATTGACAAGTTGATTGAAGCGCAAGGTGCGAGACTCCTGCGGGACAAGCGGTTAGGTGAGACACTTAGTGGCGCAAAGCGGCAAGTGGCTCACCGCCTGCCCCGCGGAAAGCGAAGCACCTGGAGCGGAAATCAACCGCTCACAAAAGCTTACTTGTCGTTTAAAGCTACTACGCCTGGAAGCTCTTTACCTTCCATGAACTCAAGGGAAGCACCGCCGCCTGTTGAGATGTGGCTCATTTTATCAGCAAGACCAAATTTCTCAACAGCTGCAGCTGAATCTCCACCACCGATAACGCTGTACGTGTCAGTTGCTTCTGCAAGTGCGTTTGCTACTGAACGAGTACCGTTTGCGAATGCGTCGATCTCAAATACACCCATCGGTCCGTTCCATATTACAAGCTTCGATTCTTTAATAACCTTTACGTACTTTTCGATCGTTTTTGTTCCGATATCAAGTCCTTCCCAGTCAGATGGGATAGAATCGATCGCTACTACTTTCGTGTTAGCATCTTTCGAGAAGTCGTCGGCTACTAAAACATCCTCAGCAATCAGGAAGTTTACGCCTTTTTCTTTTGCTTTTTCCATGAAACCGCGAGCCGTTTCAATCTTATCTTCTTCTAAAAGAGACTTACCTACATCATGGCCAAGCGCCTTAATGAATGTATACCCTAAACCACCACCGATGATCAGGTTGTCTACTTTGTCTAACAGATTGTCGATTACGTCAATCTTATCCTTAACTTTTGCACCACCAATGATAGCAGTGAAAGGACGATCAGGATTTGATAGAGCTTTTCCTAGCACTTCAAGTTCCTTTTCCATCAACAAACCGGAAACAGCAGGAAGATGTTTCGCGATCCCTTCTGTTGAAGCATGTGCTCTGTGAGCTGCTCCAAAAGCATCGTTTACGTACACATCAGCGAGTGCTGCAAACTTTTGTGCTAATTCTGGGTCGTTCTTCTCTTCTCCTGGGTAAAAACGAACGTTCTCAAGTAAGATCACGCCGCCTTCTTCTAGGTTAGCCACTGCTTTTTCAACTTCTTCTCCATAAGCTTCATCCGTTTTTACAACTTCTTTTCCAAGAAGCTCGCTTAAGCGTTCTGCTACTGGAGTTAGACGAAGTTCTTCAACAACTTGTCCTTTTGGACGTCCTAAGTGACTTGCTAAAAGAACTTTAGCACCTTGCTCTGTTAAGTATTTGATGGTAGGAAGAGCCGCGTTAATACGCGTTTCATCCGTAATGTTTCCATCTTTCATAGGTACGTTAAAATCAACACGGCAAAATACGACTTTGCCTTTTAGATCGATGTCACGAACACTTTTTTTGTTCATAAGTACATGCAGCCTCCTGACTAGTAAAAAGATTAAAGAAATGACAATCCCCAGGTTTTACATGGGAAAGAGGAGTAGAAGCCTGTTTGAAACGACTTCTCCCCCTCCTTATTGTTCTTCTTTATTTATTAAAGTCCTTTTTTAGCGATATAGTCAATTAAATCTACAACGCGGCTTGAGTATCCAGTTTCGTTATCGTACCAAGATACAACTTTAACCATGTTTCCTTCCATAACCATCGTAGAAAGAGCATCGATTGTAGAAGAGTGAGTGTCGCCATTGTAGTCAGTAGATACAAGCGGCTCTTCAGAGTAGCCAAGGATTCCTTTAAGGTTACCTTCAGCTTCAGCTTTAAGTGCTGCGTTTACTTCGTCAACAGTAACTTCTTTGTCAAGTTCAACAACTAAGTCAACAAGAGATACGTTTGGAGTTGGAACACGCATTGCCATACCGTTTAGCTTACCTTTAAGTTCAGGAAGCACTAGAGAAACTGCTTTAGCAGCACCAGTTGATGTTGGAATGATGTTCTCAGCTGCCGCACGAGCACGACGAAGATCTTTATGTGGAAGATCAAGAATTTGCTGATCGTTTGTGTATGAGTGAACAGTTGTCATCATACCGCGCTTCACGCCGAATTTTTCGTGAAGAACTTTCGCGAATGGTGCAAGACAGTTAGTCGTACAAGATGCGTTAGAGATAACATCATGGCTAGCTGCATCGTACTTGTCTTCGTTAACACCAAGAACTACAGTGATATCCTCATCAGAAGCAGGAGCAGAAATGATTACTTTTTTAGCGCCAGCTTCTAAGTGTTTAGCAGCGTCTGCACGCTTTGTGAAACGCCCAGTTGATTCAACAACAACTTCTACACCAAGGTCTCCCCAGCCAAGTTGTGCTGGATCGCGCTCAGCTAAAACTTTAATTTCTTTGCCATCTACAATAAGTGCATTTTCCTTAACTTCAACAGAACCAGCGAACTTGCCGTGTACTGTGTCATGCTTTAATAGGAAAGCAAGAGTGTCAGCATCTGTTAAGTCGTTTACAGCTACAACTTCTACCTCAGGGTTGTTGAATGCTGCGCGGAATACATTACGGCCGATACGACCGAAACCATTAATACCAATTTTCGTTGCCATGTAAAATGACCTCCTTGATTTAAGAGAGAATTTATTTTTTATATAAAGGGAAATCCCCTTAATAACGAATGGAAATGAACTATGAATTACCCAATAGTTGCCGGGCAGCTCCTTCGTCCGTGATTAAAACCTTTTTTGGACCGTGTTTCATGAATGCTGCGATCGCATCGGATTTAGAAGACCCGCCTGCTACCGCCATGATGAAATCACTATTCTGCAGCTCATCTAGCTGCAAGCCAATCGTGCGTACGCGGTGAACTACTTCACCCTGCTGATCGAAGTAATAGCCGAATGCTTCTGCAACAGCTTTTTCTTCTTCCAGCTTTTGAAGAACCGATGGGTTAGAGTTTCGACGTACTGCCATTGTTTTAGCATCGCCAATCCCGTGAAGCACTATACCAGCGGAGTGTATGAGCTCCATGACTTCTTTAACTCCAGGCTCAGCCATCAATGAAAAATACGTTTCTTTGCTCAGCTGATCTGGCAGATGAAGCAGCCTGTATTCCCCGTTTGCTTTTTGAGCCATCGTGGAACAAATAGTGTTCGCTTGGTTCTCAACTTTTTCACCAAGTCCGCCTCGGGCAGGAACGAACAATAATTGTTGTCCCTTTTGTATAGGTGTCATCATCTCTGCTACTGAAGCAAGTGTTGTTCCACCCGTTACAGCAATGATGTTCTTTGCTGACAGCTGACGCTTCAATCGGTCTGCTGCTGCTTTACCCATATCATTTTTTACCCAAACATCTTGATCACTGTCACCCGGTACTACGATGACTTCTGACAGATTTAACATATCCTTAAGTTTCGATTCTAAAACATGCAAACCAGACAATTCTTTCATCATCTCAGATAGCTCTACTAAAACATCATGCCCCTCTGTTGTTAGTGACATGCCAGCAGTCTGGATGTTTAGAAGTCCTTGATCTTTTAAAAACGAAACTTCTGATCGCAGTACGCGTTCTGTCAGGTTCAAGGTTGATGCTAAACTTCTTCTTCCAATAGGTTCATGGATTCTCACAACATTTAATACGTTGTATCGCTTTCGCATCGTTTCTAGAAGATCTGGCAGCAACTTCTTCTGTATCTCTATAAGTTTTTTCATTGCACATTCTCCTGATCCAATGAGATGAACGATTAAGCTTTTGAGTAAGTTTAATGATAAACCAGATGGACTTATTATGTCCCGGTTAGTCATTTTTTGTCCCATTAGCTTAAGAAAATAACTTGGTTTAACCCAAGTCCCAATATTACCTATTGTAGATTACCCTGAAAGTGATCTTTTAAAACGTGCCAGTCTTCACTTTTTGTCATAAAAGTGTCGGATTTCTCTCTGGCAAGTTTATATTATCAAATAGTCTCCCTACATTTCAACAACTTTTACTTATTAAAAATTAGTAAGCGCTTTCTTCACTTTACTTTCAGATAAAATTCCATAGTCGACTTCTTTCCCTTCGACTTCAATAACAGGAATCATCAAGCCGTATTTTTCAAGAAGGAGATCGTCTTGATAGATGTCGATCGACTCTATGGCAAACGAGATCTCCTGTTGCAGCTTCTGTAATAGTTTATGTGCCTCATCACAAAGTGGACAATGCGTTTTCGTATAGAGAATGACTTTTTTTTCACCCATTTTTAGTGCTCCTTCTCTTTTTATTAGGGGGTTTTCGTATTGTATTTGCAAGCTGTTAATTTCCGCTCCAGGTTGCTCGCTTTCCACGTGGCGGTTAGCGTCAAGGTTGTTACAAACTTCTGCGTCAACAACTTTATTCTACCGAAGTGAACTCCCTCGTGTACCATAGCGCCAAATAAAAAGGACTTTTCCGTGAAGAAAAGACCTTAGTTTAAGAGGTATATCGTTTCCGTTTTGAAGAAGATGGAATGTTTAATTCTTCTCGGTATTTCGCAACCGTTCTTCGGGATATCGTAAGTCCACTGTTCTTTTCTAAAAGAGAGGCGAGCATCTGGTCGGATAAAGGTTTAGATTTATCTTCATTCTCTATTAGTTTTTTTATCTCCGATTTAGCGGAAGTTGCAGAAACGCTTCCTCCATCTTGTGTAAAGATCTTAGCAGTAAAAAACGATTTAAGTTCAACCGCGCCTTTTGATGTTTGAAGCACTTTGTTTTTCACAGCTCGACTTACCGTCGATTCGTGTACGCCGATTTCGTCCGCCACTTCTTTTAAGGTGAGTGGTATCAAATCCGATCGGTTGAATGTAAGAAAATACTTCTCTTGTACTCTGACGATTTCTTTTGTTATGTTAAGCAACGTTTCTTTTCTTTGATCAAGCGCCTTTTTCAACCAATTAAACTTTTGGAACGAAGCATCTAAAAACTTGGATGTTGCGTTTCTTCCGTTTATAAGAGTGCCGTAGCTTTCATTCAGCTTTAAAATGGGTGAATACTGCTCGTTAATCGCGATGTGAAATTCTCCGTTCTCTTCCGTTACTGAGACGTCTGGATATAAATACGCCTGATCGCTAGCTGGAGCATACGCTGCCCCAGGTCGCGGATCAAGGGTTTGAAGTAAATCAGCTGCCTCCTCTATTTCTTGAGGCGTTACATTAAGTTGAGTGGCAAGCCATTTCATCTTACGCTCTGCAAGCTGATCGAGATACTGATCTACAATTATGTAGCTTAAAGTGTGGTCAAGATGCTGGTCTTGCAGCTGAAGCAACAGACATTCCCTCAGATCACGCGCTCCAATTCCAACAGGTTCCAACGTTTGAAGAAGCGCGATCAATTCCTCACACTTTTCAACTGTTGTGTAAAACCGTTTTGCGGTTTCCTCAGCAGAGACGGTAAGGTAACCGCTCTCGTCTACACTTAACAGCAAGTATTGAAAAAGTTTTTGATCCTGCTCTTGAATCGGTAGAAGGATCGATTGCTTATATAGATAATCAAAAAGAGTTTCTTTTTCTATGATTAGATGTTCGAGTGGCTGATGATCACTCGATCTACCATTGATCCCATTTTTTCGTACGTTCTTCTTTAATGTTGTGAACATGCCCTTTGGTTCTGCAATTTCAATGAGCGGGTTTTCCAACGCCTGCTCTTGAAGATATGACGTCAGTTCATAACTGGGAACTTGTAAAATGGCGATGGCCTGACGCAATTCAGTTGTCATGACAAGGTTCATGCTCTGTTGTTGAAACAAACCCATTTCCATTCTAGATCCCCCCTATTCCTTCATCATACTACAGATGTAAGCGCTGTACATCCTACAAAATTTGGGGTCTGACCCCACACAAATACAAATCCCTCGAATATGTATTTGTGAGAAAGACAAGACGTTCTTAAACCTCACCATGGGAACCACGGCTTCTCAACCTACAAAAAAATGCCAGCACCGCCCGAAGGCAGTGTGGCATTTTAAACTTTACTATTAAAGTTTTGTTACGTTAGCAGCTTGCGGTCCACGCTCGCCATCAACGATTTCGAAAGATACTTCTTGTCCTTCTTCAAGAGACTTGAAGCCTTCTGATTGAATCGCAGAAAAGTGAACGAATACGTCGTTTCCGCCTTCAACTTCGATGAAGCCGAAACCTTTCTCAGCGTTGAACCATTTTACTTTACCATTTTGCATGGGTGTTTCCTCCTTACAAACGCTATGTAAGCGTTTTAACTCTTTTAACCGACTTACTATGTAAATAAAAAGGCATAAAAAAATGCGCACTCCTCTGAATAATTCTGAAGTGGATTTTAAGTGTTCCACTTCTTATTCAAAAAGTACGACCGCTTTAAATCCAAAAGATATTCACAACGTAAATGGTTGAATTAACTATAACATGCTGAAATCCAATTGTCAAAACAAGGGATAGAAATTTTATAATACTTTTGTATACACATTTGATAGGCTATGATAGATAAAGAACATGAACCTTTCATGAATGGTTTTACGAATGAAGGAGGAACACCAAATGAGCGAAGCATTTTCAGTCCCTTATTTTAAAGAGAATTTTCAGCAATACATAGAGCGCAACAAAGATGTTTTTACGAAAACACATGCGATGAATGCGTACTATCGTTCGATCGTCGGCACGCTGATCAACGATAATCTTAACAAAAACAGTGAGATCGTCCGTCGCATACGCAACCTGGAAACCGCTTATATTGAAATTAAAAACGAAAACTAGCGCTTATAATTCTGTAATAAGGGTATTGTTTTCTAATCTAGAGGTTTAAAATCCTGCTTCTAGCGGGCATTATGATGATAGCCCATACATAAGGTGTAAGAAGGATATTGAGCATTGCTGGCGAAATGAGTTACATACAGCATATTGTTTGACCTTGTTTGACCTTTTTTGTATGATGACAGTACAGTTTAACTTGAAAAAGGAGAAGGAGGATTTCCATGAACTTAATTCCAACAGTAATTGAACAAACGAACCGTGGGGAGCGCGCTTACGATATATACTCCCGTCTATTAAAAGACCGTATTATCATGCTTGGTAGTGCGATCGACGATAATGTTTCAAACTCAATCGTAGCACAACTTCTATTCTTAGCGGCTGAAGATCCTGATAAAGACATCTCGTTATACATAAACAGCCCAGGTGGTTCGATCACAGCTGGTATGGCGATCTATGACACGATGAACTTCATCAAGCCACACGTTTCCACGATCTGTATCGGTATGGCAGCATCTATGGGTGCCTTCTTACTTGCAGCAGGGGAAAAAGGAAAACGTTACGTGCTTCCAAACTCTGAAGTTATGATTCACCAACCTCTTGGAGGAACACGTGGTCAAGCAAGTGATATCGAAATTCACGCTCGTCGTATCATCCAGATGCGCGAACAGCTGAACAAGATCCTTTCTGAAAAAACAGGTCAACCGCTTGAAGTCATCGAGCGCGATACAGACCGTGATAACTTCTTGCTTGCAGAAGATGCGGTTAAATACGGATTGGTTGATAAACTGATCACATCTGTAGATAGTACAGATATTAAAAAATAGTAAGGTAATATTAAAACTGGACTGCAGAATTTGCAGTCCAGTTTTTTTGTGGTTTATAAAACAGCAACAATTTTCCCTTTAACATGTCGTTCAGAAAGTTTCACAAGTCCAGCTGGTACTTCTTCAAGGGAGATCTTCTCAGAAATCATAGCCGAAATCTTTTCGTCAACCACCAGCTTTGCTAATTCCTCGTTCATTATCGCTAAATCTTTTAGAGCTTTTATTGAATTCGAGAAATGAGCAGCACCTAACGCGATCTCATGAAAAGAAAGTGCCTGACTAAAAGGTTTTACAGCCGAATAATCTGGGTTTCCTGCGATAAAAGCAATACGGCCATTAAAAGCGATGCTTTTTAAAGATTCCGTAGCATTCTCACGGCTAACCGTGTCAAGAACAGCATCGACTCCAACTTCGTCTGTAAGTTCCATAACACGTGCATGAACGTCTTCAGTTTTGTAAAAAATCACGTGATCTGCCCCAAGGCTTTTTACGTACTCCTCATTTTCAGGAGAACATGTTGTGAGGATAGTAGCTCCGATCTGTTTAGCTAACTGGATAGCAAATCCGCCGACACCACCAGCTCCACCATGAATCAAAATCGTCTCACCTTTTTGAAGGTTCATCTTACGGATCAGCGCTTGGTATGCTGTCATCCCTGCACAAGGAAGAGCCGCTGCTTCTTCAAATGATAGCTCATCTGGAATTCTAGCCAAAGAATGAGCCGATGTCACAGCATACTCAGCAAAACCCCCGTTTTTCATGAAATTTCCATGAAAGAACACACGGTCTCCCTGCTTGAATTCAGCTGCGCCTTCACCTGCTTTTTCAACAATCCCAGCTGCGTCAACACCAAGAATGTGAGGATAATTCCAGGCTGGATTACCGTTTGTAGCCGTCTTGTAGTCTACAGGATTAAGTCCTGCAGCTTTGATACGAATTAATACTTCACCGGGTCCTGGTGAAGGTTTTTCAGTTTCTTGAACCTTCATTTCACGCCACATGTTTTTATCTTCAAGCATTAAAGCTTTCATCTATACTCGCCCCTTATAAGTTGGTCATTAAAAAGAATATAAGGGACAGTATATCCATTTTCAACATTAGATAATAGCAATCTGCTCAGAGGAGGTTGGCTCCAGTCACGGTGGATTGCTTATACAGGACGCTAGTGTCTTCACCGAATAGACAAAACGCGGGTTTGTATTTGTCTGGGGTCTGTCCCCCCCTCGATTGCTTTCAGCATGGCTTTCGCTTTGTTGACGGTCTCTTCGTACTCTCGCTCTGGAACCGAATCCGCAACGACGCCTGCACCTGCTTGGACGTAGGCTTTTCCATCCTGAAACAAGATCGTCCGAATCGCGATGCAAGAATCCATCTGTCCGTTAAATCCTAAATACCCGATTGCACCACCATACACGCCACGCGATTGTTGTTCGAGTTCAGAAATGATCTGCATCGCTCTGACTTTTGGCGCACCTGAAACGGTCCCGGCCGGCATACAAGACCTGAGCGCATCGAAGAAGTCTTTATCTTTTTGCAATTTACCTTTCACATGTGACACCATGTGCATAACATGTGAATAACGCTCGATCTCCATATATGAATCTAGTTCTACGGTTCCGTATTCGCTCACTCTTCCTACATCGTTTCTGCCGAGATCCACAAGCATGACATGCTCAGCTCGTTCTTTTTCATCAGCAAGCAAATCTTCTTCAAAAGCTATATCCTCTTGAAGCGTCCTACCTCTTGGTCGGGTCCCCGCGATCGGTCGGTTCTCCACACATCCATCATCCACTTTTACAAGAAGCTCTGGAGAAGCCCCAACGATATAAGCACCCTTTGATTTGTAATAATACATATACGGTGAAGGATTCATCGAACGAAGAAGTCTATATACATCGAACGGATCTGCTTCTGTTTCTTGCTCAAATCGTTGTGATAATACGACCTGAAAAACATCTCCCGTTTTGATATACTCCTTCGCTTGCATCACCATGTAACAAAACTCTTCTTTTGTATGTGAAGAACGTACTTTATTTTTTTTCATATCCGTTAGTGGAAATTCTGTAGGAACAGCTTTCGTTCTTACAGGCTGTTGCAGCTCTTCATATGTTCTCCGAATTCTGTTGCATACTTGTTCATATTTTTCGTGTAAGATTTTTTCATTATCATCAGGAGAAACGTGCAGATTGCACACAATCGTTGTTTTTTGTTTGAGATGATCGAATACGATAACTTCATCTGTAAACAAAAATTCCATTTCATGTTCTTGTTCAGATGGAGATTTTGGTCTTGGGACATTTTCGAACGTATGAATCAGATCATAGCCGAAAAAGCCAACAGCACCCCCCGTGAACGGAGGAAGTGAAGAGTGTTTAGGAGATTTGTATCGTGATACGTATTCTTTCACGATATCCAACGGAGAACCTTGTTTTTGTATACTTTTCTTTTCATTTAGTAAATTGATATCTACTGTCTTTCCTGATGATGACACCACCAAGAAAGGCTTTCTTCCAATATAAGAGTACCTCGCCCATCGCTCTCCGCCTTCAACACTTTCAAGCAAAAAAGCATGTTCTTCATGGCGAACTCTCTCAAACTGAGAGATGCACGTTTCATGGTCAGATAGGTAAGTAAAACCGATTGGAATTACATTGAAATTTTCTTTTGATAGAGAAATGACTTCCTCTACATTTGGCATAAACATATTCATCCACCTCTTTCAAAAAATAAAAAAACCTCTCGCTTTTTACAGCGGAGGCTGATGTTTGCATCATAAATAAACTAAGAAAGAGGTTTAATCGGAGGATTAAAATACTCTCAACTCAGCTCAAACTATGCTCTCTTTTCTCCACTCATCTCAACTCTTACTATTCTCCTGATTAGTGATTAATATATAGGGTTCCCCACATGTTGTCAACTCTCATTTAAGGAGAGATCACAGCTTAAAGTGAGCTGTTTAATGTCGTTTCTATAGATATATTTATCGATAAAACGAATGCCGAATTACCCATACCCAGCAGACGCTAAAAAATAAGATGAAGCTGAATATGATTGTAATCATAAAGGCAAGGCCCAGAAACAGTCCTGAACTTGCTGGACCTAGCAGCGAAAATCCTGCTAATGCTAAAGGATATAGAAATATAAAGATCAACATCAGAACCCAAAAAATCAAACGTGCCGTACTTCTTCGAGGTTTAATCAAGTATAATGTCAAAAGGATATTTACAATTGTTAATCCTGCGGCAAACGACCAGTCATGCATGAAACTAGTATGATGCAAAATAATCGCCTCCCTTTTCCTCTTATACAGTATATTGAGCGAACGATAGTGGCCAACCCTGTAAAATTTAAAAACCGCTATTTTGTCCTTTCCATATGGACAAAATAGCGGTTTGTAATTGTGTGGGGTCAGACCCCTATTATTCTGCTTTGGAAACAAAAGCTGCTAGGGCTTCGATAGCTTCGTTCTCATCAGGGCCATCAACAGCGAGTACAAGTTCACTGCCAGATCCTACAGCTAAACTCATGATCCCCATGATGCTCTTCGCGTTCACTTTCTTGCCTTCCTTCTCAACAAATACATCAGATGTGTAACGGTTTGCTTCTTGGACGAATAATGCTGCCGGGCGTGCTTGCAGTCCACTCTTCAACTGCACGGTTACTTTCTTTTCAACCATTCTACCTTACCTCCTCTAACCTTATCTCTCTATGAAACATCAATGGATGGGTTGACCGTTTCTAATCTTCGTTGCGATCTCATCAATCTTACGTAATCGGTGGTTCACACCTGATTTACTTACAGGGCCGGATGATACCATCTCACCTAGCTCTTTAAGGGTAATTTCTTGATGTGTGACTCTCAGTTGCGCAATCTCACGCAGCTTATCTGGTAGTGTTTCAAGTCCTACCTGTTCGTCGATGAATTTGATGTTCTCGACCTGTCTCATGGCAGCACCTACGGTTTTGTTAAGGTTCGCTGTCTCACAGTTTACGAGTCGGTTTACTGAGTTACGCATATCTTTTAAAATTCTGATGTCCTCAAAGAACAATACAGCATGATGAGCGCCGATTAAAGTCAGGAACTCTGAAATCTTTTCGCCATCTTTTAAATAGATAATATAACCTTTTTTTCGTTCTAAAACTTTTGCTTTAAGTGCAAAGGTGTTCATCAGTTCAGCTAATGCAACCGTATGCTCTTCATACATAGAGAATATCTCTAGATGATAGCTAGTCTCTGGGTGGTTTACAGAACCACCTGCTAAAAACGCCCCTCTCATGTATGCACGGCGGCAGCAGCTTTTCTTATTAAATTCCTCTGCAATGTTGCGGGTAAACGTAAAAGCTCCGTCAATAATCTTCAAATCTTCCAACAATGCTCTTGATTCTTCTGAAACACGTACAATGTAGACATTATTCTTTTTCAAGCGCATCTTTTTTCGTACTAACAGCTCTACGTGATAAGGATATACACGTTTGATCAACGTATAGATTCTTCTTGCAATAGCAGCATTTTCAGTCGGGATATCGAGAATCAATTTTCTGTTGCTGAAAGAGATGGAACCATTCATTCGAATTAAGGCAGCTAACTCTGCTTTTTTACAGCAATCTTTCAGTTCGAGCTGCGTTAATTCCTTTTTTGTATCTGCAGCAAAAGACACCTGCATCACCACCTCTCTTCCATCCATTTCAATCCGTATTCTATTTTTCAATAAGTCCTAACAATAAGTCAGAAACACGCTGTGCATCATGTCTGACAAGCGTTCCATACTGGATGATGTTATCGCACAACAAACCGATGCCGAACGACTTTAACCGTTCTTCATCATACTGAACTTGTGATGCGCCTTCTTCCAAGTATAGATCCAAGTATTCTGGTGGAATCTTTTCATTGTTCGCGATAACAACGTCAATAAAATTGTGCCCTACATGATCGATCAATGCTTGAATATGATCACCAGCCGTGTAGCCCGTTGTCTCACCAGGCTGTGTCATCACATTGCACACATAAACTCTAGGAGCCGTTGCCTCACGGATGCTATTAGAGATTCCGTTCACTAGAAGGTTCGGCAGGATGCTCGTATACAAACTGCCTGGTCCGATCACAATGAGATCCGCTTCTTGAATCGCTTTCACGCTTTCACGAAGAGGCTCAATCTTTTCATCAGATAAAAAGACGCGTTTGATTTTCTTATTCGACAGCGGGATCTTAGATTCCCCCTGAACAATCGTCCCATCTTCTAATTCGGCACATAAAATTATACTGTTCTTCGCTGCAGGGAGTACCTGTCCTCTTACGTTTAAAACGCGGCTAAGTTCCCGAATTCCTGTTAAAAAGTCTCCCGTAATATCGTGCATGGCAGCAAGAAGCAAGTTTCCAAGTGAATGACCCGTAATTCCGTCACCCACTTTGAACCTATGCTGAAACATTTTTTCCACAAGCGGTTCTACTTCTGAAAGGGCGGCGATCACGTTTCTCACATCACCAGGAGGAGGCATATCATAATCCCTCCTCAACCTTCCAGAGCTGCCGCCATCATCTGCAACCGTAACGATAGCAGTGATATCAACTGGATAGCGCTTTAAACCACGGAGAAGAACAGAAAGTCCTGTTCCTCCGCCAAGCACTACCACTTTCGGCTGCTTATTCATTTAAACTTTATCCTTTCCCATATCTCTGTGAGAGCTGAATGTCACATATTCTTTCGAAAGTGAATTTCCAATGTATTCAGCTAGAGCTACAGAACGATGTTTTCCGCCTGTGCACCCGATCCCGATGATCAGCTGACTCTTGCCTTCTCTTTTATATTGAGGAATCATAAACTGAAGCAGATCGAGAAGTTTCTCTAAAAACATGTTCGTTTCAGGCCACTTCAATACATACTCAGAAATATCTGTCTCAAGCCCTGTTCGAGGTCTCATATGTTCGATGTAATGAGGATTTGGAAGAAAACGAACATCGAACACTAAATCAGCGTCGATCGGCATTCCATACTTAAATCCAAAAGACATCACGTTAATCGTAAACGGATGAGCGGCATTTGCAGAAAACCGCTGAATGATTCGTTCACGCAACTGAAGAGGTTTCAAGTCAGATGTATCTAATACTTGCTGAGCTCTCCCTTTTAATTCTTCGAGCATCTCACGCTCTTGCGTGATGCCTTGAAGCGGGTTTCCGCTCTTCGCTAAAGGATGAGAACGTCGTGTTTCTTTGTATCTGCGTACAAGAGTTGCATCTTTACAATCTAAATATAAAATCTGCGGCTGAACGTCAGACGAGATGGCAAGTTGATCAAGCGTTGAGAACAACTGATCAAAAAATTCTCGACCACGAAGGTCCATCACCAATGCCACCTTGTTCAGTTTGCCGGCAGATTCTTGCATTAATTCTACAAATTTAGGGAGTAGTGCAGGTGGTAGATTATCAACACAGAAAAAGCCTAGATCCTCAAAGCTCTGCATGGCTACCGTCTTCCCGGCCCCTGACATTCCTGTAATAATCACCATTTGTACATCATGTCTTTCCATGCCATTTCCCCCCAGTTAGCTATGTTCCATTTTTATGCGACCCGTCTTAACTTATGCAGGGTCTAAACGATAAGAAAGCAGTTCAAAATCAGGTGTATATGTGAATGTGCCAAAAATCATATTGCTGCCACTCGTCATATAGTCAAGAATGTGATGGTCTCCTGGCGCCATCGGAAGTTCACGTACTTCTTCAACCGGCTTCCAAGAAAGAATTCCTTCTTCACATTCATCTAATGCGACACCTTCTGAGTCTGTTGCAAAAAAGGTAAACATCATCCACTCTGAAACGATTTTGTCGCCTTCTTTAATAATAAAATTAAACACACCTTTAAGCTGCGGATTCTTCAGATAGATTCCCGTTTCTTCACGGTACTCTCGTATTACAGAATCACGGATCGACTCGGTAGACTCCATCTTTCCGCCTGGTGCTACCCACCAGCCCCGTCTAGGCTTTTGAAGTAAAAGCACTTGATTATCTCTTATTAACACACAGTTTGTTACTCTTTGCACTTGTTTTCACCTCAGGGCTATGTCCTACTTGTTAGTATACTAAATTATGTAACCCCTCACAATACAGAGGCCTCAAGGGTTTGACGTATTTTAGCATTCTAATTTATGGTATTTTGCTTTTCTTATTATGTGAAAAAATCACCTATTAAATTAGCTTCGAAATTTCAACGATGTTTTTGAAAGTTGTTGATTTCCGTTCCAGGTGCTAGCTTTCCGCGGGGCAGGCGGTGAGCCACATTCGTACGTTGCACTCTTAAGTGTCTCACCTGGCTAGTTGCAGTGGCTAGCCCCTCGAGGTCAAAAGTTAAATAGACCATTAAGGCAAAGAGCACCTTCCTGTTCCATTCACCTTTTGCTTGTCGGGGCTGTACGAGCCACTTCCACCTTTAAGACTGCCCGCCTGTCCCGCAGGAGTCTCGCATCTTACACTACAATCAACTTTTCAGTGAAGTAGAAACCATTAAACCAAGTGAGAAAAGATTCTTTCATAAGTGCTCTTTTCGCAGTCATTGTTAAAAAAGTTGTAAAGCCTTCCATGTAGTAAAGCCCACAAAAAAAAGGACACGAAGCGTAGCTCCGTGTCAAAGTCTTGCCTTTATAAAAAGGGGGTCAATTTCTTATTTTTAATATACCCCACAATTGTTTCATCACTGTTACAATCACATTAATTGGAAGTTACGTTTTTTAACTTCTCCGTCAAAGTTTCTACGTAGTGCTGAGCCGCTTGGGCAGCGATACTTCCATCCCCTGTAGCCGTAACGATTTGACGAAGTGTTTTTTCACGGATATCTCCTGCTGCAAAGATACCAGGAATTCTTGTTTCCATCTGTTCGTTCGTTTCTACATAGCCATTTTCGTTCGTGATGCCAAGGTCTTTAAACGCAGCGTTAAGTGGCAGCATTCCGATATAGATGAACACGCCATCTGCTGAGAAGTCTTGTTCTTCTCCAGTTTCAGAATGAACTAACGTCACTTTGTTCACTTTGTTGTTTTCACCGTGAATCTCTTTAACAGAATGATTCCAGATAAAATCGATCTTTTCGTTATCAAACGCACGTTGTTGAAGGATCTTTTGTGCACGAAGTTTGTCACGTCTATGAACGATCGTTACTTTAGAAGCGAAACGAGTCAGGTAAACACCCTCTTCAACAGCAGAGTCACCGCCGCCGATAACGACTAATTCACGGTTTTTAAAGAACGCTCCATCACAAACCGCACAATAAGAAACACCGCGTCCAGAGAATTCTTTTTCTCCTGGAATGCCTAGCTTCTTATATTCAGCACCTGTTGAGATAATGATCGAACGCGCTTTGTACGTTTTGCTGCCGGCATGAATTGTCTTGTACTCTTCGCCATCAACGATTTCTTTTACATCTCCATAAGCGTATTCAGCACCGAATTTTTTTGCGTGCTCAAACATTTTGTTTGAAAGTTCTGGTCCAAGAATGTGATCAAAACCAGGATAGTTTTCTACATCTTCCGTATTAGCCATCTGTCCGCCAGGGATACCTCTTTCAATCATGATCGTATCCAAGTTCGCGCGTGATGTATAAACCGCTGCAGTCATACCAGCTGGTCCTGCACCAAGAATAGCTACATCATAAATTCTTTCTTCAGTCATTAATGCCCACTCCTTATATAAGGAAATTCTTATTTACTATATCTCTATCCTATTCGCACATAGTAGTAAAGTCCATTATTCTGCTCAAACGTTGCGATTCACCCAACCGATAAGCTTTTTTATTCGTAGTGACAATACAGAAACGGTGATCTCGTATTGCTCAGCAATCCCTTTTTGGGTGGAACGCCCTTTTTGCTTACGAGCTAAGTGATCGATTGCCGCAGCAATTGCTTTTTGGTTATCAAAGATTCGCTCACCAGTCATTTCCGCAAACTTAATAGCTTCTGCCCAATAAAACAATACGTGCTCGTCAAGTGCAGAACCCATCTCTTTTACAGAAAGAAGAACATCCAGTGCCATACTGATTATCTCAGATGCTGTACCCACTTCTACAGAAGTATCCTCATGAACAAGTTTCACAGCTCGTTCTGGCTGATGTTCAAGCATGATCGTTGCCGCGATTTCTTTTACAAGTAGCGACTCTTCTTTTCTCAGACAAAAATCACGAAGCGTCTCATAAGCCTCTTCATTTTTATTCCCTCTAAGAAGAATTAAATGCATAATTTTGTTTTTTTCCAGTCCTTTACGAACCTGTTGGATATGTTCCATCGCTTTCACTTGGCGATCTTTTTTCGGTTTGTTCTGATTGTTAGTTGGAATGCGATATTGATAGTCCCCGCCTGATATTGTGAGCTCATCGTTCTGCGCCTTTTCTATATAAAAAGGTGCCACGTGACCTTCAGGATCAAGATCGATCACCTTTTTCCAAGTTTTAATAGAAAGGTCCTTTTGTCCAAGCGCGTAGTACGACACAGCAAGCATATGTGTGGTTACAGGATCGTAAACAAAAGACGATTTTCTAAGAGACTGAAGCCATTTATTCGCATACAAATGCTCTTCTAATAAACCGAACGTATTCCCCAATTTATAACGATGTTCAGGATGCATTGGATGCACCGTTTTTAATCGTTCAACAAGCTTACCACCAGGTTCATCCATCCCTAAATGGAATAGAAAAATAGCAAGGTTGCAGAGTGCGTTTAAGTTACCAGGATTCTTATCCAAAACATCTTGAAGAACATCCATCGCTTCATCAAACTCGCTCTTATAAAAATGAGTGAGTGCTAAGTTATTATACGCCGCCCAAAACTTAGGGTGATTTGAGATGATCTCTCTTAACTGTTGTTGTGCAAGTGGTAGATCTCCTCGCTCGATCGACTGCCGTGCTTCATCATGAACCTTGATCAGCTCTTCTTCCGTCGAAAGTGGCAGACTAGAAGATTTGCTTCCTGTTTCCAGTGAGATAAGATCTAACAGTTCTTGTGTATCTTCCACAAATTCACCGTCAGGATCAATCGCTATATATAAACGAGCGTGTTCTTCGGCATCACTGTACATGCCTAAGTGGGCAAAATTATTCGCAAGAAAGAAATGACATTCTGAAAGGTCTGAACCAGACTGTTCGAGAGCATTCAGCAAGTACTTATTAGATTCTTCATATTCACCGATCTCAGCAAGCGTTGAAGCAAGCTGACATAAAAAAGAGGGCTCTTCCGGCTGGAAGGTAACGGCCCGCTCAAACATTTTTTTAGCTGTATATAGATCACGCCTGTTATAGGCTTTTATTCCTTTTTCAAAAAAGTAATCCCCATCCTGGATAAAGGGAAGAACACGGCCGCTAGCTGCACTGGCCCGTTTTTGTTTATGCATATTTGGTTCCTCCATATACTTATGTAAACTTATATACTTCTATATCGTTTCGTTTACAAAGTTTTCAACCAAAAAATTATAACACAGGCGATAGTGAGTAACACCCTTAGACTGTAAATAATGTGCAGGAAACTTTCGACAAAAAATAATGGATGGGTGCAATCTGTATGAGACAAGGAGTCCGAGGTTTGTATGTTATTGCGAAAAGTTTTGGACTATTTAGGGGGGCTATTGTAAATATTTGGAATCGATCATAAATCCCTGGAATCGATCATAAAAGTCATTAATCGATCATAAACCTCCCCACACAAAAGAAAAACAAAAAAACAACCGAGTTACAAAGCCTCAGTTGTCTTTTTTCGTATGTCTTTCCTTTAGCGTAGCTAAAATCTCGTCTAAAGGTACCTTTTGCTCCTGCAACAGTACTAAAACATGATAGAAAAGATCAGAAACTTCCCATTTTAGTTCTTCCGCATCACGATTTTTTGCAGCGATGATCACTTCGCCAGCTTCTTCTCCAACTTTCTTCAGAATCTTATCGACTCCATGTTCAAAAAGATAGGTTGTGTAAGCTCCTTCTGGCATCTCATGTTCGCGTTTTGCGATAATCTCCTGCAGTTCTGTCAGAATTCTATAACGATCAGGATTTGGTGCATCAACTCTCTCATCCACCTCAAAAAGCGTTTCTGAAAAACAGCTATATGTGCCTGTGTGACAAGCTGGACCTTGGGGCTCCACAAGCACGACTAAAGCGTCTTGATCACAATCATAGCGGATACTTCTCACTTTCTGTGTATTTCCGGAAGTTTCACCTTTGTGCCATAATTCATGACGTGATCTTGAAAAAAATACCGTTTCCCCAATTTCGATCGTTTTTTGAAGCGATTCTCGGTTCATGAATGCGACCGTTAGTACCTCTCTTGATTGAACATCCTGGACTACGGCAGGAATCAATCCTTTTTCATCAAATTTCAGTTTTTCTAAATTCATCGAACAGACACCCCTAACTTTCGCAAATCTGCTTTTACCTCTGTGATCGATGTTTCTTTATAATGAAAGATACTTGCAGCAAGTGCCGCGTCCGCTTTTCCAATCGTGAACGCATCGTTAAAATGCTCGGAGGACCCTGCTCCGCCTGACGCGATAACAGGAACGGTTACTGCCTCACTCACGGCTTTCGTTAATTCTAAATTGAATCCAGACTTCTCTCCATCTTTATCCATGCTGGTCAACAGAATTTCTCCAGCACCGCGATTTACTGCCTCTCGCGCCCATTCAGTGACTTCCCATTGAGTGGGTTTGCGACCTCCATGCGTATATACGCGCCATGATTTTAACTCTTCGTCATATTTTGCGTCGATGGCGACTACGATACATTGGGCACCAAAATAATCCGATCCTTCTGTGATTAGTTCGGGGCGTAAAACAGCCGCAGTATTCACAGAAACTTTGTCAGCTCCTGCGCGCAACACACGTTTCATATCTTGGAGTTTATTGATACCGCCACCTACTGTAAACGGGATCGCAAGCTCTGCTGCTACTCGTTCAACGACTTCAACCATCGTGTCGCGTCCTTCATGACTTGCAGAGATATCAAGAAAAACGAGCTCGTCAGCTCCTTCTTCATCATAAAATCGTGCCAGTTCAACAGGGTCACCGGCATCAACTAAGTTAAGAAACTGAATCCCTTTAACCACTCTGCCTTCCTTAACGTCTAGACATGGAATGATTCTTTTCGTAAGCATTATTTCACACTTCCTAACGCTTCTGTTAGTGTGAATCGATCTGTATAAAGAGCTTTTCCTATGATCGCACCAGCGATGTTACGTTCATCTGTTTTTAAACGAACGAGATCATCGATCGAGCTTACACCACCTGAGGCGATCACTTCTTTTCCAGTGATGCTCGCTAATTCTCCGATCGCTTCAACGTTCGGTCCCTGCAGCATTCCGTCTTTTGAGATGTCAGTGAAAATAAATGTTTCTGCACCTTCTTCTACTAATCTTTTCGCGAGATCAACAGCTTTGATGTGAGACGTTTCGAGCCATCCTTCAGTAGCTACATATCCATCACGGGCATCAAGTCCGATCGCCACCTTTGAACCACCATATCGCTGTAATGCTTCTCGAACAAATTCGGGATTCGAAACGGCAGCACTTCCTAAAATCACCCGGTCAACACCAGCGTCAAGATAATACGAAACGTCTTCCATCGAACGAATACCTCCCCCGATTTGGACCTTTGCGGATAGTTCTTTTGCAACACGTAATACGTGCTCGTGATTGATCTTCTTCCCGTCTTTCGCGCCATCAAGATCTACCATATGAATCCACTCTGCACCTTGATCTGCAAACTGTTTTGCCATATCAAAAGGAGAATCTCCATAGATCGTTTCTTGCTGGTAATCACCTTGCATCAACCTAACGCATTTTCCATTACGCATGTCGATCGCCGGATATAATACAAATTCATTCATCTTTGTTTATCCTCCTCAACAAAACGGCAAAAGTTTTTCAGCATGCTCATGCCGGTCTCCGAACTTTTTTCAGGGTGAAACTGCGTACCCATGATTCTGCCGCTTCCTACTACAGCTGGAACTTCAACGTCTTCGTAATGAGCGACCGCGGCAAGCACCTCTTTATTTTCAGTCTGTACAACAAAAGAATGGACGAAATAAACATGTCCTTCGTTGATACCTTTTACTAACGGCTGATCACTCTGCAAAAAGTTTAGATCGTTCCATCCCATGTGAGGTACTTTATAGGAACGTCCGTCACTTGTTGTTCCTGTAAATCGCTCTACTCTACCAGGAAGTAGTCCAAGTCCTTTCGTTATTCCGTTCTCGGTGCTTCCTTCGAAAAGTAGCTGCATACCTAAACAGATTCCCATCAACGGCTTTCCATTCTTAGCTTCATTTTTTATAAAATCAGCAAGTCCGGTCTTCTCAAGTTCCGACATCGCATCTTTAAATGAACCTACTCCGGGTAGCAAGAGACCATCCGTTTTCTTCAGTTCCTCTGGATCTCCTGAAAGAATGTATGGCTGATTGATTCTTTTTAGTGCAGAACAGACTGAATGCAGATTCCCCATTCCATAGTCAATGATTCCGATCATCTATAACATTCCTTTCGTAGAAGGCACTCCTTTTACCCGTGGGTCGATCTGTGTGGCTTCATCTAATGCTTTTGTAAAAGCTTTAAAGATCGCTTCGATGATATGATGTGTGTTCGTGCCATAATGTACAATCACATGAAGGTTCATTCTCGCCTCCAACGCGAGCTTCCAGAAGAATTCATGTACGAGTTCTGTATCAAACGTTCCTACTTTTTGACTTGGAAATTCCGCGCGAAATTCAAGGTGAGGACGATTGGAAAGATCGATCACCACTTGAGCGAGCGTTTCATCCATCGGTACGAACGCATTGCCGTATCGCTTGATTCCTCGCTTATCACCTAAAGCTCCCTGAATCGCTTGGCCAAGGCAGATTCCAACGTCTTCAGTTGTGTGATGGTCATCGATCTCCACATCTCCCGCAGCGTTTACCGTGAGATCAAAATGCCCGTGGCGTGCGATCGCATCTAGCATATGGTTTAAGAATGGAACAGGCGTTTGAATATCTGCTTGTCCTTCTCCATCAATATTTAGAGATAAGCTGATCTGGGTCTCTTTTGTATTTCTTTCGATCGTATGATGTCGCACTTGATTTTCCATCTACTTGTCCTCCAGTCGAACATCTATTGCTCTAGCATGTGCTTCAAGTCCTTCTAGGCGAGCAAAAGCTGATATTTTCTCTCCGTTTTCTTTTAGTGCTTGTTCACTGTATCGAATCACGCTTGATTTTTTGGTAAAATCGTCTACGTTTAGCGGACTTGAAAAGCGCGCTGTTCCACTAGTCGGAAGAACATGATTGCTTCCTGCAAAATAATCTCCTACAGGTTCTGAGCTATATTCACCTAAAAATATAGCTCCCGCATGTTTTATTTTCCCGAGAAGGCTCATCGGATCTTTCGTCATGATTTCAAGGTGTTCTGGTGCGATCTGATTGATCACATCAGCTCCCTCTTCAAGCGAATTCACGATATAGATGACTCCATGATCTCGAATCGCTTCTATCGCGATATCTCTTCTCGGAAGTTCAGCGAGTTGTGACTCAACTTCCATCGCAACTTTCTCTGCTAACACTTTTGACGTTGTAACCAGTACCGCTGCAGATCGAGGATCGTGTTCGGCTTGTGATAAAAGATCTGCCGCGATGTAACGAGCGTTCGCTGTTTCATCAGCAAGGACGGCGATTTCGCTCGGACCTGCGATCATATCAATATCACATACGCCAAAAACTTCGCGTTTTGCGAGCGCTACGAATATGTTACCTGGACCAACGATCTTATCCGTCTTTGGAACTGACTCCGTACCATATGCAAGTGCACCGATCGCCTGTGCGCCACCGATTTTAAACATCCGTTTAACTCCGGCAATTGAAGCGGCCGCCAATACAGCAGATGGAAGTTTTCCATCTTTTCCTGGCGGTGACACAAGGACGATCTCCTCTACGCCTGCAACAACAGCTGGTATGACGCCCATCAATACTGAGGACGGATAAGCGGCCGTTCCGCCGGGTACATAAACACCGACTGAATCAAGCGGTGTTACTTTTTGACCTAAAAGCGTTCCATCTTCACGTGTGAAGAACCATGACTGTCGTCGTTGCTTTTCGTGATATTCACGAATGTTTTCTGCTGCTTCTGAAATGATTTCTACCATATTGAAATCAAGAGAAGAAATCGCTTCATCTATCTCGTTCTTTGTTACTTCAAGTGATGAAAGTAATACACCGTCAAAAGTTTTTGTATATTCAAAAAGGGCTTCATCACCCTTTGATTTCACGTTTTGTAAGATATCAAGAACTGCTTTTCTTTGAATCTCCGTATTTTGTTCAACACTTCTCTCTAAGTTTTTCAGTTCAGTGACGGGCACTATTTTCATCGAACATCCTCCTTGCTCTCAACCAGTGTTCGAAGCCGTTCAACTAGATCATTGATGCGTGCTGCATGCAGTCTATAGCTAGCAGGATTCACGATCAACCTCGACGTAATATCAGCAATTTTTTCAAGTTCCACAAGACCGTTTTCTTTCAATGTTCTTCCGGTCGAAACAATATCAACAATACGATCTGCTAATCCAATGAGTGGAGCAAGCTCGATCGATCCGTTTAATTTGATCACTTCTACTTGCTGACCCTGTTCTCTAAAATAATGAGATGCAACATTCGGATATTTTGAAGCAATCTTTGGTGCAACTCTCTGATCATGTCCGTACGGAAGTCCTGCAACTGCGAGATAGCATTCTGAGATTTTCAGGTCAAGTACTTCGTAAACATCACGCTCTTCTTCAAGCATCACATCTTTTCCGGCGATTCCGATATCCGCTACACCGTGCTCTACATAAGTGGGAACATCCATTGGTTTCGCCAGAATAAACCGAAGCCCCGCTTCTGGTGCATCGATGATTAACTTTCTCGATTCATCAAATTCTGGAGGCAGGGGGTATCCAGCTTGTCTGAGAAGATCGACTGCTTCTTCAAATATTCGCCCTTTAGGCATCGCCATCGTTAAGACCGTACTCATGAAAAGTCCTCTCCTTGCTGTGTTCCGATTAAATAATGAACATCATCAAATCGTTTGCTGAATTCATCTATATTTTTTACTCCGGATAGATTCTGCATCACGACAAGCTCGCCTTCACTGCGCTTGTTTCTTGCCAGCTTTAGCGCTTCTTTTCTTCGCTCATTCGTGTACAGAATACATTGTCTCTTTGTATCATCACTTTTCTTTCCTAACGCTTCTACAAAATAGTCCATTCGAATCGCAAAACCAATAGCGGGTGCTTTTCGATCAAAACGACTGAGCAGATCGTCATAACGTCCTCCGCTTGCGATCGGTGCCCCGATTCCTGCACCGTACCCTTCAAACACAATTCCGGTGTAATAACTCATATGACTGAACAACGTAAAATCAAAGACAATGTTTTGTGCAGCATCGTAATCTTCTAATAGATCATACAGATCTTTTAATTCTTGTAAAGTCTCCTGTCCTCTTCTGTTCGGCTTTAAAGAAGATGCTTCTTCAAGTACTTCAATCCCGCCTCTTAAATCCAACAATTTTAATAATCGCTGTGTATCAATAGAAGAAAGAGGAAGCTTTTTCACATGTGATGTATAACCTACATAATTTTTTTCGTTTAAATAACGCAACAGATCTCCTGCTCGATCATCATTTCCTAAAATATCAGAAAGAAGTTCTTGCACAAATCCGATATGTCCGACAGCGACAGTAAATGAAGCAATTTCGCTCTTTTTGAACACTTCACACATAAGAGCTAGTGCTTCAGCTTCAGCGCTTGCTGTACCTTCACCAATCAATTCAATACCTACTTGTTCGAATTCAGCCGGCCGGCCCCCTTCTCGCTGTTGCGCTCTAAAAACGGGAGAACTGTATGCGAGACGAAGCGGGTAAGCTACATGCTTCATGCTTGATGACACGACCCTAGCGATCGGGGCGGTCATATCTGGTCGCAAAACCAATGTTTTTCCTTCCATATCCAGCAGCTTGAACAATTGTTGATCTAAAATTGCGGAAGCTTCTCCTACGGTATCGTGATATTCCAGAGTAGGAGTCTGAATGAATTGATAACCCCAAGACTCCATCTCTTGTTTGATCCTATTTTTGATATCTTCATTATTTTGATAAAAGGCAGGAAGTGTATCGCGCATACCTGCTGGTTTTTCAAAGACAAACGGTTTTGACATGATCCTTCATCCTTTATTTATGAAATGAATAGATTAAGAATTATTTTTTGTGATGGTTAGCTAAAAATCCCACCTAAACACTTTAGTTCGCTAATATACTACCATGATAAAGATTTAGTTGTAAGTCTACACGTCCTTGTCGAAACTGTCAACCAATTCACACAAAAATCATGTTTCTTTATTCAGAGTTAAGAAAATAGATTTCAGGGAATAGTATGTAAAAATAAATACATAGAAGGGATGGAATGCGTCTTGTTTAATCGCATCTTTTTTATTGCCATCATCATCGGCGTACCGCTATCCGTTATTGGCAGCATCTTACATTGGCCTGCTGTTCTACTTTTTGTGATCTATTGTGCAACGATCATCGCACTAGCCGGTTATATGGGACGCGCAACTGAAAGCTTAGCTATCATTGCTGGTCCAAGAATCGGCGGTTTGCTCAACGCCACTTTCGGTAATGCGGTCGAGCTCATCATTTCAATCTTTGCACTTAAAGCAGGTTTGATAAGTGTAGTATTAGCGTCTTTGACAGGTTCTGTACTCGGAAATCTTTTACTAGTCGGAGGCTTGTCTTTTTTCATAGGCGGTTTAAAGTATAAACAGCAAAAATTCAACGTTTATGATGCACGTCATAACGCGGGTCTATTGATTTTCGCTGTTGTAGTCGCTTTTGTTTTCCCTGAGGTCTTTTCTTATAAACTGAACGACGCCGATTCACTCACCTTAAGTGTATGGGTCTCTGTCATCATGATCATTCTTTATGTTGCTGCACTTCTGTTCAAGCTTGTTACTCACAGGGGTGTCTATCAATCAGAACACGATGTAGCTCATGGTGATGAAACGGCAGAATGGAGTAAGTGGAAAGCTCTTATCGTCCTTGCTCTAGCTACTCTTGCCGTTGCTTATGTTTCTGAAAAGCTCGTGCATACGTTTGAAGAAGTAGGAAGAACACTTGGCTGGAGTGAAGTGTTCATCGGAATCATCATCGTTGCCATCGTAGGAAACGCGGCAGAGCATGCTTCAGCGATCATCATGGCTTATAAGAACAAGATGAATGTTGCCGTAGAGATCGCGATCGGCTCAACGCTACAGATCGCGATGTTTGTCGCTCCACTACTCGTATTGGTTTCTTTATTTTTTGAAAAATCGATGGCACTCGTCTTTACGCTCCCTGAACTTGTAGCGATGGTACTTGCTGTATTCTTAACGATCGCGTTAACAAGTGATGGTGATACGAACTGGTTTGAAGGGCTCACCCTTCTTGCAGCTTACTTGATCATGGGAGTTGGGTTCTATCTTTTATAAAGGCTTTTTCGTAAGAGACCAGTGCAGGGAGAAATCCTTCACTGGTTTTTTATATGAAACAAGCAAATTTGGAATAAAAAACGAGAAACTCTGATAAAGTTTAGAATAGAGGACAAGTTTAAGGTGGGTGTTACGATGGAGG
Organism: Fictibacillus nanhaiensis; assembly: GCF_049537595.1. Lineage (GTDB taxonomy): Bacteria > Bacillota > Bacilli > Bacillales > Fictibacillaceae > Fictibacillus > Fictibacillus nanhaiensis_F. The sequence goes on along the minus strand of NZ_JBMULM010000001.1, from coordinate 362,093 downwards.
ATTATATAACGATTGGATCTTTTTCTGTAAAGATGGTTTGGCTAGCCATTTTAGGATCTGCATTGATCGCGTATGGCATGTTGTATGTAAAAGTAAGAGAAGAAAATGACAAAAAGCAGCTGTTAGACGTATTGAGCAATGCAGTGGGAATTTTTCTATTGGTTTGGAAGTTCAGCTATGCTGTTCTGCATCCAGTACTGATCGTTGAACATCCATTAAGCATCTTGTACTTTAATGGAGGAGAAACAGGGATTGTTCTAGGTATTATCGCTTCCATTCTTTATATTCTGAGAGCTGCGAGTAAACGTGAGCTTGATAGAACCCGAGTGTTTTATATCGGCATATTAGGGTTAACTCTATTTTTCACTGTTTATTATGGTGCGCATTTTGCATCAACCACCCTCTTAGCTGACGGATTGATCTCCTTGTTCTTTTTGATTCTGTCGATTTACTTATATACGAAGGGTTCGTTTGAGATCAGAAAAACGGTTCTTTCTATGTTAGTCACTGCACTCTTCTTTTCCGTTCTAACGAATTCTCCGCTCGGTGGGCAGAAAACGAATAAAGAAGCCGTAGAGGTAGCCTCCTACGGAATCAAAAAAGGCGACCGCGCACCGAACTTTGAATTAAAAACGATTGAAGGCGAAACCGTAAAACTATCAGATCTCAAAGGAAAGGTCGTTTTTGTTAACCTTTGGGCCACATGGTGCCCCCCTTGTCGTGCAGAAATGCCTGAAATGGTTCGCTTCTATAGAGACCACTCTTCTAAGAAAGTAGAAATCTTAGCTGTGAACTTAACAGACAGCGATTCTGAACAAGAAGTGAAAAAGTTTGCGCAATCTTACAAGTTAAACTTTTCGGTTTTATTAGATCCAGACGGTAATGTTGGAAATACGTACAAAACGGTCACGATTCCGACTACTTTTATTATTAATAAAAAAGGAATCATCGTGCAAAAACATATCGGTCCGATGAGCTACGAAATGATGGAAGAGTTTTATAAGAACGCTCAATAAATGGAGGTTTTACGAAAGAAAACTGGCTACATTCCCTTTTCGTGTGGGGTATCAGCCAGTTTTCTTTCGATACATAGATGTAAAAGTACATAATTTCACGGTAATCTCTATTTTATTCACGGTAATGAACATTATATTCACGTATAGCATCCATAATTTCACGGATAAGTTAATTTATCCGATTTTCGACACTCCCTGACAGCCTCTACCTCTTCTCAAACAAATAAAGCTTCGCGTTTTCTGGTCGCCCTAACCTCGGACCTTTGAATCCTCTACGAATCAGTTCTTTTCTCATAAACATCATGAGTCCACCATGGCTTACGACTAATGCATTCTCTTGATTCTCTTCTAAAATGCGGTCGACAATCTTCGAAACACGCATCTCAACATCGGTCCTACGCTCTAGCTGTGATTTGTGGTTAAAGAACCATGCTGTTCGGATGCAAAGAGGATATAGAATCATAGGAATCTTAATGTCTCTTTTAAAAAATGGATAGACAGGAATCTCGCGAAGGTCATCCGTTCTGATCAGCTCACCTCTGTAAATCTTTCCTGCTGTATATTCAGCGCGACGAACGGTACTTGAATAGCAGGTGTTCCACTTGATTCCGCCTAGGTCAACGTCTGTTTCTTCTACATCAGAAGCTTCGTATTCTTTTAGCCACTGATCAAATTCAGAGGGTGTGATCCATTTTTCAGTGGGATAGCCTCGTTTGACTTTGAAATGTCGTACCATTCCTATCTTCATTACTGATCACCGCTTTCTCTCTTTTATGTGTGGTGCTTATTTTCTGCGATTTCTTTTAGCGCTCTCGCCCGTCCTACTAAAAAATTCGTCATGTACTTTTCAAGGAACAACCAATCTGCTAACCTTCCAATCACGCCAAACGGAGATCTATAATGAAAATGATCCACCATAATGGTACCGTTCTTCTTCGGTTCGAAAGTATGGGTATGTACGAATGAATGGAAAGCTCCTTTCACCATCACATCTACAAACATATGCGGCCTCTCCATCTCAATAATTTTTGCAGTCAGCCTTTGTTTTACGCCAAGATGAACGGCCTCCCACGTTACATGATCGCCCTTTTCCATATAACCTGACGTTACTCCAGCGACCGCTCTTTCTCCTGTATGAGAGGTCGTTTCAGTATGTATATCTACGTTTCGAGCAAGATCAAAGCATACTTCTGCAGAAGCATGTACAAATTCTCGATGTATAATTGTAGGCATATAATGATGACTCACTTTCTAAGGATGTAATAAAACAACACCTCAAATAATGAGGTGTCCAACAGAATATGATTCTTTAATTATTCTCTGTATAGAATAAAATTCCTTCCCTTACATGCTCACTGTAGAAGGAGAGCAATTCAAGTATTGAATAATAGTTTCTATAGTCTTCCGTGATTCCGAACACATCTTTTATATACAGTGTTCCGAGCTGTTCTTCTTTATTGAATAGAATCAATCCGTAAACATCTCTTAACGTAAAGATTACCGGGCAGCCATTATTTAGTTCACGAACAAACTGCTCTGTGCTGTCGATCGGTTGTAATGAATTTTCAGGATAAAGCGATCCTAAGAACCAAAGCTTCACTCTATCTTTTATCCTCATATCCGTCACCCCGCTTATACCATCATATGCAGGTGCAGCTATCAAGAGTGAATTCTTTTAAACAATTGTTTAATCACATAACTTTTTTTCGAGTACAATTTTATGTAACCCATTTTTATTCGTATACGTTTCCATTACATCAAACCCATTTTTAATATTTAACAGCAGCATGTTTCTCCACTTATTCATCGTTTTGGTTCGAACAACAGAATAGCCTTTCATTTTCAGATACTCATGCTGTTGTTTCATTAAATTTGAAGCTACTCCTTGCCCCCTATAAACGTGGTCGACTCCTCCAAGCCAGCTATAATAAGTGTTATGATCGATTTCATAGCCCATTTTATAGCCAACTACCTTTGAATGATGAATAGCTGTAACGATCGTTAGAGCATTCTTCAATTTCATATTAAAAAGGAGATCGTCATTTGATGCCCCAAAGATTACTTCATGTAACTGAAGGATTTGCTTCAATTGAACTTTCTCTGGCATTCCTTCAAGAATCATGAATTCCATTCTACAGTCCTCCCCTATCAGTAACTTTATTCTAAGAAAAAACTGACCAAATCAGCAATTAAATCTGCTATTGGTCAGTCCATATCCTCACTATTAACTTACTAATCTTTTCGTTTCTTCAAACTCTTCTTGAATACTTGCACTTGGTTCTTTTGTCATCAAGCTAACTACTACGATCGTTAGTGTACATGCGATGAATCCTGGAATGATCTCATATACATCAGCCATAGATGGGATGAGTTCCCAAACGATAACAGTAACAGCTCCTACAACGATACCAGCAAAAGCAGACCATTTCGTCATTCTCTTCCAATATAGACTCAGCAAGACAACCGGACCGAATGCCGCACCAAACCCTGCCCAAGCATAACCTACAAGATTCAAGATCGTTTCACTCGGATTAAGAGCCATGATGAAAGCAATAACAGCTACAGCCAAAACAGCTAAACGTCCTACTAACACGAGCTCCTTATCTGATGCTGATCGTTTAACAAAAGCTTTGTAAAAGTCTTCAGTTAAAGCACTAGATGTTACGAGCAACTGAGATGAGATCGTACTCATAACTGCCGCTAAGATTGCAGCAAGTAAGAATCCTGTAATGATCGGATGGAACAATACTTCAGATAATAAGATAAATACCGTTTCTGCTTTTGCTTCACCTAGTGGAGCACCCGCTTGGTTGAAATAAGCAATCCCAACAAGACCTGTGAACATCGCTCCAACAATTGAGAAGACCATCCAGCCCATTCCGATTCTTCTTGCGCTCTTCATCTCTTTTACAGACGAGATCGCCATAAAACGAACGATAATATGCGGCTGGCCGAAGTATCCTAATCCCCATGCTAATAAGGAGATGATACCGATCAAGCTTGTCCCTGTAAAGGCATCAAGCAGAGTCGGACTGATGCTTTCGATCTCGTTAAACGAAGCATCCCATCCACCAACTTTTAGAATCGCAACGAATGGTACTAGGATCAACGCTACAAACATGATCGCGCCTTGTACAAAATCTGTATAACTTACCGCTAAGAAACCGCCGAATAATGTATAAATAATAACTACTCCAGCTGTAAGCAAGATTCCCCACATGTAATTCAGGCCAAACGCTGTTTCAAACAATTGTCCACCAGCAACCATACCGGATGATGAGTAGAACGTAAAGAAGATCACGATAACTAACGCAGACGTAATGCGCAATATGCGAGAAGTATCTTTGAATCGGTTCTCAAAATAATCCGGAATCGTAATCGAGTTGTTCGCTACTTCCGTATACGTTCGTAAACGCGGTGCTACAAAAAGCCAGTTCAGATACGCTCCTGCACATAGTCCAATCACGATCCATCCAGCACTTAAACCAGATACGTACATTGCACCCGGAAGTCCCATCAACAGCCATCCGCTCATATCTGATGCACCCGCACTTAGTGCAGTAACAGCTGGTCCAAGGTTTCTTCCGCCAAGCATGTAATCGGTAAGGTTATCGGTCTTTCGATACGCATAAAGCCCGATCAGCACCATCCCGATCATGTACACACTAATTGAAAAAATAACTCCATATTCCATATTCAGTTTTCCTCCTGCCTTTTCTTGTTGTAAAAACGCTTTCAATATTTTAAAAATTAAAAAAAGGAACATTTTTATTATAAAGACATTTTTCGACAAAAGGAATAGATTTTTTTTGGAAATACTTCTAGTATTGGAGTTTGTTAGCTGCCAAAACAAAGTGGCATGGCTCATAAGGGCTTATCAATCCAGAAGTTTTAGTGCTGAATCCAGAAGTTTCTGCATTCAATCCAGAAGTTTTGACTGTTTATTTACGAGTTTTAGCTGTTTATCCACGAGTCTGCAATCCTCGACAAATTTCGCTATTCTGTTCCTAGCCGCTAACCTTCATACACGCTATCCCCACTCCCTTCACACAACAAAAAAACTGGTACCCATTCATAAGACGATTGGGCGCCAGTTTTAACTACTTTATAATTTTTTTCGTCTTAAACGTTTGACCTTTACAAATTGATTCGTAAATAGATCCAGCTCTTCGTCTCGGTAGATGTAGAAGAACCTATGGTGATGACCATCTTTCATTTCGGCCAGATCACACTTCATATACTCATCAAGTTCCTGTCGTGTCAGTTCGACCGTATACATCTTGCCATGACTCGGAATATCCAGTTGGATCTCTTCTAAAAAATGGAGTTCTTTAAATAAATAAATAGAAGTATCAAGGAGAAATTCACAGATTAAATCTTCTGTTCCAAAGTAGTGTTGAAAATGTTCGCGTGTAAACGCAATATGAGGTACGTTACGTTTGTAGGTAGAATAGTCGCCATAAAAAACCAGCTTTGCACGTTTGCTCTGAAGTTCGTAATGCTTAACAAGGCCATGACCTTTCATTTTTGACACAGCAGTCCGGAAACGGTAAGTGTCGCGAGCAGCCAATTGTTCGGCCTTATTTTGAGGATGAGATGCTTTCGGTGCATGCTGAGACTGACAGTTGTCTTCAACGAGGTGTCCAATTTTAAACGTGTTTTTCATAAATACGATCGAGAATGATTTCCTTCTCATAGTATGCGCCTCCAGCTTTCGCTTTTTTGCCTGTTTTAAGTATACGACGAAAAACATGAAAACCCAAGAGGGTAACTTACGACAAATTTCTAGCTTTCCATTTCCCTCTTAGATCGTTCTTCTTTCGTGTAGATGACCTGCATCGGATTACCACCAACGAAAGATCCTTCCGGGACATTTTTGTGGACGAGCGTTCCAGCTGATACGATCGCACCGTCACCGATCGTAACGCCTGGAAGGATCGTAGAGTTCGCACCGATCATCACTTCATCGCCCACGATTACGTCACCCAAACGGTATTCTTTTATTAAATATTCATGAGCTAATAGCGTCGTATTATAGCCGATCACACAGTTCTTCCCTACTGTTATGCGTTCCGGATACATGATGTCCGGCATGACCATCAACGCGAATGCTGTTCCTTCACCGACCTTCATCTTTAAAAAGGTACGATAAATCCAATTCTTCATCGGAAGAAATGGTGTGTATCGAGCTACTTGTATCGCGATAAAATTCTTTACCACTTTCCAGAACGGAACGGTATCATACACCTGGTACAACGAGTTTCTTCCTTTGACCGGATAACGCTCAGTATTTCGCAATTATCTCTCTCCTAAAACATCCAGCAAATCCGTCATTTCATTCAGCATGAAGTCTGGATTAAACTGCTGCAAATAATCGTTGCCTCGGATCGTCCAAGCTACACCAGCCGTTTGTGTGCCAGCGTTCTGTCCAGCAAGAATATCGTACTTGCTGTCGCCCACCATAATCGCTTCTTCTGGTGTTGAACCTAGCAAGGCTAGTGCTTTTTGAACAGGCTCTGGATCTGGCTTCGCGTTTTTCACGTCATCCAGCGTAACAACCGTTTGAAAGAACTTATCAAGACCAACAAGGCGTAAGCCCATCTCGACTGTATTTCTCATTTTTGTAGTTACGATGCCCAGTTTATAGCCCTTTTTATACAATTCTTCTACCGTTTCAAAAACTCCTTCAAACTCTGTAACCAATTCATCATGATGTGAGATGTTATGCTCACGGTACGTTTGAACTAATTCTGATACTTTTTCTTTATCGAACTGCTCCATCGTCTCAACGAGTGGCATTCCCATAAACGGCAAGATACTCTCACGGTTGTATTGCTCAGGGAAGTGCTTATCTAGTGTGTAAAGGAAAGAAGCGATGATCAGTTCGTTCGTATTGATTAACGTTCCATCAAGATCAAATAGTATGGTGTTGCGTTTCATGTTGTCGTTCCTTTCTTGTTAAACGTTTTTTTCGTTCAAGCTTGTTCCATACGTATGCTACTAATACGGTGAGAACGATCGCTGTTACTACTCGAATAATCAACAGCGGCAGAACCGGAATTCCTAATGGTACAAAAACAAGTGTATCCTCAACAACAGCATGGCAGCTTACGAGAAAGATAAAAGCTAGATACAGATCTTTCTTTGATACGCCATCCTCTTTTGCAGCCTGCATCATCACACCTGCACCGTATGCGAGACCGATTGTAAGTCCGGCCGCCATCGTCATGGACGTGTTCTCTTTCATTCCAAGAAGTTTCATAGCTGGTGCCATCCAGTTCGAAAACTTGTTCAGCCAGCCTTTATCCTTCATATATTGCATGATGATCATAAGTGGTATCACGATAAGTGCGAGTTGCATAATACCGAGTGACGCTTTTTCAAGAGCGGTGAGTGTGATCTCTCCCCAACCGTTCGGAGCTGCTTCGGGCTTTGAGATAAAACCATATTGTGCTTTTTCTGTTCCGCCATCCCATAAAAGATTGATTATGAATGCCGAAAAGAGTGCCAAGCCAATTCTGACAAGTAGAATTACCCATAATTTGATGCCCACACTCGCTGCTACACCAGACTCAATAAATAGGTTGTGAGAAAAAGAAAGCATAACTGCGAGGATAAACACATCTTGCACCGTTAAAGAATCGAGGGTCAGAATCCCCCCGATTCCTGCATATAGATTCAGAAAATTACCGAGAACGAGCGGGATTGCCGCTTCACCCGGAAGTCCGATCCATTTCATGGCTGGTGCTAAAACAGAGATCAGCCAATCTAACACCGGTGTGTGACTCAGCAACGTGATGAATAAAGTGACAGGAAAAATAATCTTCCCTAGCGTCCAAGTGGTTTTTAAGCCTGCAAGTGTGCCTTTTTTTAACGTTTCCACTTTTCATTCGCCTCCTTTAGCTTTCTAGATACCGTTGTTTAGCCAATCCTGCTTTTCTTCTATAGATCCAGATAATCACCGCTGCAGCAATCCAGACCAAACTGACGACTTGTGCGATACGAAGAGAAGTTCCCCAAACGATCAAGCTGTCTGTACGAAGACCTTCTACAAAGAAACGTCCGATCGAATACCAGATGATATATGTTAAGAACAATTCACCTCTGTGAAGATTAACACGACGCAAATAAAGCAAGACGATAACACCTATGAAGCTCCAAAGTGATTCATAGAGAAAAGTTGGATGATAATAAGCGCCGTCAATATACATCTGATTGATAATAAAGTCGGGCAGCATGAGTGATTCTAAAAAGTTTCTTGTCACTTCCCCGCCATGAGCTTCTTGGTTCATGAAGTTGCCCCAGCGTCCGATCGCCTGACCGAGCAAGATGCTTGGAGCAGCGATATCAACAAGTTTCCAGAACGAGATCTTCTTTACTCTTGAAAAAACGAGTGCTGTTAAGAAGGAACCAATCAATGCACCATGAATCGCGATACCGCCTTCCCAAACAGCAAGAATCTTACTCGGATGGTCTTTATAAAAGTCCCATTCAAACGCTACATAATAAAGCCTTGCACATAAAATGGCCACTGGCACTGCAATCATGACTACATCAACGAACGTATCCTTAGCAAGCCCGCGTCTCTCTGATTCTCTTACCGCAAGCCACAGGCCAAACATCGCACCAAACCCAATAATAAGTCCGTACCAATAGATCGTGAGCGGCCCTAATTCGAGTGCTACACGATTTAAAGGTTGAATCGTTTCTTCCACAGTCTACACTTCCTTCACATTCTTATAGGTCTTCTTCATCTCCAGCTTCAATCACATCTGTCAAACGGTCTGAGAATTGTTGTGCGGCATTCATGCCCATTCTCTTCAAACGGAAGTTCATCGCTGCGACTTCAATAATGACCGCTAAGTTTCGTCCAGGACGAACAGGAATCGTTAAGATCGGGATCTCCGTATCAATGATCTTTGTAGTCTCTTCTTCTAAGCCTAAGCGGTCATAGACTTTTTTAGAATCCCAAGCTTCCAGATTCATAACGATTGAGATCTTCTTATAGTTGCGAATCGCCCCAGCACCGAACAACGTCATCACGTTGATGATGCCAAGACCTCGAATCTCCAGCAGATGCTGTATGAGTTCAGGTGCGCTACCGATGAGCGTATCTTCATCTTCTTGTCTGATCTCAACCGAATCATCCGCTACTAACCGGTGCCCTCGTTTTACGAGTTCAAGCGCAGTCTCACTTTTCCCGACACCAGAGTTACCTGTGATTAAAACACCGATTCCATAAATATCTACTAATACACCATGTTTAGCAGTCGTTGGCGCTAAACGACTCTCTAAATAATTCGTGATACGACTGGATAAACGCGTTGTTGTAACAGGTGAACGCATGATCGGCACTCCGCTTTTATGAGAAGCTTTAAGCAGCTCTTTAGGAACTTCGATGTCTCTAGAAACGATGATTCCTGGTGTCTCATCCGTGCAAAGTGCTGTTAAACGCTCCATGCGTGTGTCAGGATCGAGCTCTGAAATAAACGAAAGCTCTGTTTTCCCAAGAATCTGTAGTCGCTCACCTGGATAAAAGGTAAAATAACCAGCCATCTCTAGACCTGGCCGTGAGATGTCGCTCGTTCGAATCGTGCGGTGAATCCCTTCTTCACCACTAACAAGCTCTAGATGAAATTTCTTTATGAGTTCATGAATATGTACCTTAGCCATTGGGTCCTCCTCGACATTTTTCAATGATTCTATTGTATCACTTCAACCACGGATTAACCAAAGACTACTATGAGCTTATTTCTCACTTTCCTCCCAACTGTAAACATCAACAGGTATCGTATTAAACGTTGCTTCTTTTAGGAGGGTCATCCCTAATCGTGATGCAACAGAAATAGACTTATTATTTTTCCTCTGAATCAAGCAGATCAGACGCGAGATTCCTAATTCTTGAACAGCGTAATTTTTGAAATAAACCGCAGCCTCTGTTGCATAGCCGCTTCCCCAATATTCCTTCGCCAACCAATAGCCGATCTCGAATTCTTTCTTTCCATCGATCGTTTGCTGTACAATACCTGCGTGACCGATTGGAACTAGACTCTCCCTATGCTCGATCAGAAACAATCCTCTACCCTCACGATATCCAGGAAGAAGCCATTCTTCAAAGCTTTTCCGAGCTTCTTCTTCTGAACGAGTTACCCCTTTTCCGATGAATTGAACGACATCAGGATCGCTCCATAATGATGCAAAAAACGAAAAATCTTCAGTGGTATACGGTCGGAATTTCAATCTTTCTGTTTGCAAGACCTTCAGCTCCTACTAAAATAAAAATGCCGTTTGATCGAGTTCGAAGCAAACGGCTGATATGATTATTGTTCTTATTTTACATCTATAAAAATTTTATCATGAACGGAGAGCTTTTGACTTGGTTTTGTTAAACAATCGTTTAACAGAATCTTGCCTGTTTTGATGTTTTGAGCGATCTCTGTTCTGCTCCACCCTTCAAGGTGATCTGCAAGTGTGCGATCAATCCGAAAATTCCCGTTAACTGATGTTATCTTTATTTCGCATGAAGAATCCCCTCTCTTCAAGGAAGTAATCTTCTTACCGGGCTCTATTTCTATAAACGATGTAGCAACGATCGATAAAGGGTCGACATGCTCTGTGAACGATTTATAGATGTTGAGCTTTTTGTTCCAAGAATGATTTTTCGGACATTTATAGATGGCAAACTGATAGATGTTCTTTCCGTTTGCGTTGTGCCTGCGTATGGTCGTATCTGTAAAAGTGGTAACTTTCCCGCACATTTTGCACTGTTTTTTTACCGTGTCCGCTTTCATTTGTTGATTGAGTGCTAAAGCATATTGTTGGATCTGCATTTTTTCTTCACCTCTGAAAGTAATAGTGAAGAAATACAACTTCTATTTGATTTCTTGCAGAACGTAAAAAAGCCCTCCCGAAAACAAGGAGGGCTTTGAACGCAATGTTACCGTTATAACGGACTGCAGTTCGCTGTATTTCCTCTGTAATGGGTTGTAGACAGACTTCTCCCGAGGTCAGAAACACGTTGTTTCTTAACGGTTGAGAAGCAATCTAAATTGTTTTCCATTACAGGTTAAATGTTGGCATACAGGTCACTTGAAGTCCTTTCTTTCAAACAGATTAGCTTCATTTTAACATTTTTTTAAAAATATGGATATAAGAAAATACCTCTCGCTTTTTGCGAGAGGTATCAGATATTATTTGTAAATTACTACTGAACCTACCGATTTGTCTTTTGCTTGTGCGTTAACGCGAACTTTCAAGCCATAGTTTTCAATCTTTCGTCCAGCGTCAGGCATATATTTGTTCGTATAATCCTTACTATCGTCAAATAATGATACGCCTGGCTGACTTGGTAAAGTTAAAGTTTGTACACCCGGATAGTTAATATTCAATCCAGATGTTTTATCTAATCCAAATGCTGCATCCGCTACATGGAAACGGGTACTTGCTTGAACACCAGTGCTCCATGTTAAATTCGTATCCACGTGTGCATCTACAACACCTACAAAACCTTCACCTGGGTGAAAACCTGTCCAGTTGTCTGTGTAAGATGGATCAACATACCATACAACTAATCCACCATCGTAGCTCATTAGTGAAGCACCACGTTTGATGTTTTTAAGTCCCATATCTACGCCTTTATGATTTCTCCACTCTAATAGATAGTAATGGTCGCTATATTTGTTACCATCTGATTTAGTAAATCCACCTTTTAAATCAAACTTACTTGCTGCTTCTGCATCATCTACAAAAATAGTTGTTCCATCTGCAACAACTTTGATGTTATCAGCATAGAATCCTGCTTGGCTAGTTCCCCAGTCAGTAGCATAACGTAAGCGCAATTTAATCTTTTGTCCTTTATACTCAGAAAGGTCAAATGATTGTGGCTGCCATCCATTTGAGTTACCTGTGAATCCAGGCATAGATGTTAAAATGGTAGGATATCCTTCTGCCACAACGTCTGAACGAGTATTGCTGTTTCCTAGAGACTTCCAAGTCGTACCGTTATCCGTTGATACTTGTACAAAAGCAAAATCCCATTGCTCTTCAATATCATACCATGCATCAAATGTAAGAGTAGCTGCATTCTTTCCTGTTAAGTCAACATCAGCTACCATATTTGTATCCATTTCGTCTTGTTGTCCACCCCAATATTCATAAAATCCTGAAGCAGGAGTGTTTACAGGAGTTTTCTTCTGAGGAAGGTTTACTTTAATCGCTTGCTCATTTTTTCCGTTTGGTGAGTTAGCTTGATCAAGTAAAAACTGTGTACCTTTTGCTGATACATCTTCCCAATTAACAGCAGTTGGTGTTGTCCAATTTCCACCTAGTGTAGATTGTAAATAAGATTTAGCTAGTGGAGAGAATCCAGTTGGTTCTGTACCTGGAATCTTTCCTGCCCAAGAACCACTCGCCATGATAGACCAATAAGCAACCGCTTCACCAGTTCCTGAGTAAACCGTGTCATACTCATCTGGATATCCAAGATCATGGCCATATTCGTGAGCGAAAACCCCTGTAGCTCCATCTTCTGGCATCATCGTGTAGTCATAGAAGCCAGGAACACCTTTTCCAAGACCATCAGGGTCAACGAATTTTGCAGAGCGGTGAGACCAGATTGCGTTGTCTCCAAGTGAACCACCACCAGCTTCTTGTCCCATACCCGCGTGGATGATCATCAAGTGATCGACTAAGCCGTCTGGCTCACGTACATTACCATCACCATCTAAATCATGCGGATCTTCTAAATCGTAATCTTGAAGTGGTACTCCAGCTGCTTTAGCGGCAGCATAAGTGTCTACTACTAATTGTTTAGACCCTCCAGGTGTTACGTTATCATGACCGCCCGTCGCACGATCAGCACCATAATAAGCTGCTGTACCAGGTACTTTTAACCATCCATACGCATTACCTTGAACAGAATAAGAACCACCTGATTGCTGTTCGTAGAATTGCTTCATAGAAACGAGCTTTTCGCCGTTTGGCCCTTTAACGCCATTGTCGCCGAAAATCATATCTTCATAGTGTGATAGAGGATAATCAGGATAATAGTTGTCTGATTCCCCAGGCTTTATGTTGTTATGTGCAAAGTCAGAATACTCTACTGCAAGTACGAGTACCTTGTCTTTTCTTACATCACCATTGTAAGCTGTCTCTTCTACAGGTGCGGGATTCCCTTTAAGGTGACCATATTTATTTCCTATGCCTTTTAATAGACCGTTGTTAAAATCTTTAAACTTCTGCTCTTTTTCCGCTTCTGAGGCTTTTGCCTTAGCAGCCAGCGGATCGTTTCCTTTCGCTTCTTCATTCTTACCTTTCACCTCTAAGTAATTATGAAGTGCTGTTTGTTTTTGTTTAGAAGAAGCATCCTTTGAGATTACTCCACGTTTTATTAGTGATTCTAGCAATTTATCTTCATTCACAATCGCTAGATCTAAACTAGAATGTGAATGACTGTGTTTCCCCTTCAACACCTCATCTAAAACAGTTTGTGCCTTGACATCAACTGAACCTGCAAATAAAGAAGATGATGCTAGTCCAAGTGATAGACTTGTAGCTAGTAGCGTTTTACCCCAAACTTTTTTCCCTTTCCCCATTACGTCTCCTCCTGATTGACTAATATGAATATTCAGATTTTTATAGCTACTAAAATGTACCATATCCCCTAATATTTGAAATTAGACCAATTTACTACACAAGGTGACATAATGATAGGTATTTCTACTTATTTTTAATTTAAAAACAATCCTTTCTACTCCAAACGTTTGTTCAGATGTTTGTTATGTACAAAACAAAAAACACCTCTGATATTCCAGAGATGTTCTTAAAGGTCCTTATTTTCTTTTCCGGCTTTTCTTTATGGGTTCCAAAACAAAATTCGTCAGGAACATATTGAGAAGTGAAATAATGACTGCAGCAAGTAATGCCATTCCGAATCCATCAATATTAAAGGAGTTGCCCATCAATTCCGCGGTTAACGATAAAAGTGCTGCGTTAATCACGATTAAAAATAAACCGAGAGAGAAAATGGTTACAGGCAGTGTTAACAGAACTAGAATCGGTTTTAGAAAAACATTAAAAAGTGATAACAAAACGCTAGCTAATAAAGCAGCACTGATATTTTCAATATGAAAAGCATCAAAGTAACCCGCTACTACCATTAGCGCAACGGTATTGATTAATAAAGAAGCGAACCAGCTCATCATTTTATACGCCATCCTCTGGCATGACAGCTAGTGCGATGATATAAGCTAAACCAACTGGAAAAACCGCTGTAAACAGAGCAAGCGCTACTGTTCCTAATCTTACAACCGTAGGATCCACATTCATATACTCTGCAATTCCACCGCAAACGCCTGAAATTTTAGCATCGTTCGATCTTTTAAGTTTTTTCATGATGTAAGTCACCTCTATTTCGCTTTTAACACCACAACAGAGCCTGTTTTTGCCTCCGCCTCCATTTTAAAAGACGGCCAGCTCTTACCTCCGTTCGCAATAAAAGAAAGAAACTTTCGAGTTACTTCTTTCTTTTCTTCTCGCACCTCAACAGATTCAAAATCACAAACGAATCCACCAACGATTGTTTTAAGAACGGCATCAAGCTCTACTTGTTCTGGGAATTCTGTTTCTATTTTTCCCGTCACCGTCTTAAAAGATGCATACCCTTCAAGCGCTGAAGCAAAACGGCAGTAGATCGAACCGTTTATGGTTTCCGAGCGGACTTGTGAAGCATCTACAGAAAGTCGTACAGGTCCGTTCATCGTTTCTGCTTCCACGTCTTTAAACTGACAATCGTTAAGCGTTAATGAACCGTTAGCAGCAGAAGCTTTAACGTATTCTCCTGTACAGTGGTTCATCGCAATCGCACCTACAGTCGTTTTAACTGTCAGCGTTTTTGCATGCGAATCACTTATTTTAACAGGACCATTAAACGTTGTGATCTTGATCTCATCATATGCTTCTCTTGGAATAGAGATTATCGCGTTCACCTTTTGATGCTTATTTCTAGAATAGAAACGCATCTTAGTGGCATCACAATCATAGAACGTTTCATTTCTAAATTTTGTTTTGGCTGAAGATCCTTCTGGCACTTTATAAACATGTGCATCGCACTCTACTTGCACGTCTTTTCGATCCCATGGAACGACCGTTACTGAACCGTTGTATACTTCAACGTCCATCGCCTGAAACATGACATGACTATCTTGAAAGACATAATGAACAGGTTCAGAAGGTCCGAAATTCAAGTCAAAATCAACCGTCTTAATACGCTTTACAACTCGGTCAAAAAACTTTGCCACTTTATACCCGGAAGTCGGTAGCTTAACAGCGGTAGCACCATTCACAGCTTTCTTTTTTAGGTTGAGAGAACCGATCGAGCTCAACTGCAGCTTCTTCTTATCATTAAGGGCATACAAAAGTTTCTCCGCTTCTTCAACAGAGATCTTACCTTCGTTCAGCATGTTTAAAATCATTTTGCGTTCTTCCATACATTGACGCCTCCTTTTTGGGGTTCCGTCACCGGCGTCGGCTGATTCTAAGATGACTGAGACTTTCCGGTATTACTTGTACAAAATTAGTTTATGAAGCAATTACCTTTATCCCTTTAACAATATTCCAGATCATCACAATTAATGTCAGCGTTCCAAAAATGAGTCCACTTATAATAATAGCGACTAGATGATATTGCGTTTCAAAAATGATAATAATACCTAATGGAACAGCGATAATGGGCAATAGATGGGACAAAAATGATCTTTTTGCGTGCTCCATCACTTCAGGCTCATCTACGATAAGATATACAGCAATCGGAAATAAAAATGGTGCGAAAAACAGACTAAAATAACATAGTGCAGAAATAGCTTTTTTCGAGCCTTCCTTCATCAAACAAGACCTCCTGCTTTAATAAAACAACAACAAACGGGTCTGCAAGCAAAAGGCACGTGCCTTTTTTACTTCGACCCCTTTTAACAATCTTCCTTTATCTCTATAGCCATTCGACATAACTTCTAAAATTCCGTATCATAATGACAAAAACAACCAAGGGAGCAACCACCATTGAAACAGATTCGAACATTAAAAATTCTTTTTATAGTATTAGCTATGCTGATGATCACTAGCATTATATTCGGCGTTATGACTGAAAATGCTATAGAACTTACAGTTAGTGACCGAGTTCTAGCGGGTCTGTTCGGCACTTTCATCGTAATTTTGATAAACTATGTAATCTACAAGCTTCTTTCTAAGATATGGAAATAAAAACACCTATCTATTTTATACGAAAATTGTCGTTTTGAGGAGTTTTTGTTTAAGAAAACCATGAAAAAGGAATGGATATATAAATAAGACAGGAGTGATTTATTATGGCTGATGTGAAAAAGAAGCAAAAAGGCAAAATGGACAATCCTGAACAATACAAAACAGATCAACAAAGCTTGTTTGATAAATTTGAGAGTGAACAAAACGTAGATCCTATTCCGATGGAAGATCTTAAGCAAGAGAAGCGTGAAGAAAAGGACAAGAAAGGTACAAAAAATTCTTCTTCTTCAGAGGAAAAGTATAAATAAAACTTAATATTCTAATGCACCTTTTCTTAAAACGAGAAGGTGTATTTTTTTCGCTTTCTTCCTTCACCATTTTATAGCATAAAAGTCCTATTTCAATTAGTTAAATCCTACCTTTCCTATATATTTAATTCATAAATGTTTTAAATAGACGATATTTAAATTGTAGTATAAAAGTCTGATAATGGCATTTTGGCTTTTAACTGTAAATATGGAAAAAAAGGGTGATGAATATGAAAGATGCTTTTGATGAGTTTAAAGCTGTTGCGTTTAGAATCGGCAGTGAGGAATTCGCATTTCATGTAGAGCAAGTATTATCGATCGAGAAAACACAGCGAGTTACCGTCGTACCAGCTATGCCAAAGCACGTTCTAGGTGTTATTAATCTTCGTGGCACAATAACTCCGGTTATTAACCTAAGCACCCTCTTATATTCAGATTCAGAATTAATTGCTCACGAATATTCATTACAAAGGTACATTGTTGTCAGATTCGAAAAAAAGCCCTTTGCATTAGTAGTCGATGAAGCAACTGATGTACTAGATATCCCCCACGATTCTATTCAAACAAACACCATCAATGACAAAAACATCCCTTCCTACCTTTCAGGCATATCCAAGCTAGAGAACAGATTAATAACAATAATCAATGTAGACCAACTGTTGATTTCAGAAGCTTCTGCTTTAAAACACGAAACAATCAATCATCCAATAGGGAGTGAAGAAAATGAAATTCAACATTCGCGCTAAACTAATCAGCAGCTTTTTAGTTATACTTAGTCTCTTAATCGCAATCAGTGTTGTAGCATTTATTAAAATGGATGGAATGGGAAAAAAAGCAGAAAAAATAAATAAAGTTTGGACACCAAGCCTTGTTTATCTTGGAGGGATGAATGGAAATATTTCAGATATTCAACGGATTCTTCTTAAACTTATCCTCACTGATGAAAAATCTGAAATTGAACGTCTAACAGGTAGAATAGATGAGACCGTCCTAGAAATGAATGAAAGAAGCGGAAAGTATGCTCCCCTTATTGATAGTAATAAAGAGCAAGAAGTATACGACGCCTTTTTATCAGATATAAACGCCTACATAGAAGGAATTCCAGCAGTATTACGAGCTAAAAGTGAAAATAACATCGCTCTTGCAAACAAGCTTCAATTAGACATGCATGCCGGTTGGGCTTCAGCTGATGACCATCTTAGATCAATGATTGAAATTAATGAAAAAGGTGCGACTGTAGCCACGAATTCCTCAGTGGATCTATTTAAAGCTGGTGCTAAATTCGTTACTTTGTTTTCAGTAATTGCTGTACTGCTCGGTTTTGCAGTTGCACTCTATATATCTCATTTGATTTCAAAACCAATTCTTCTACTCTCTCAACAAGCTGGATTGATCTCAAATGGTGATTTAACAGGTGAGGCCATCTCAGTGAAAAATAGAGATGAGATTGGTGAACTTGCTCGTTCATTCGAACAGATGAAGAGTAATTTAATTCTTCTCATCACCCAGATCAAAGGCAGTTCACAAATGGTCGCAGCAAGTTCAGAACAACTATTGGCTAGTGCTGAACAAAATAGTGAAGCTACTCAACAAATCGCTGGAAGCATTCAAGAGATGGCGAGTGGCTCTGATCATCAAGTTAAAAATGTTGGGGAGAGCTCACTCGTCATAAGTGAGATGAGTGCTGGTATTCAACAAATCGCATCTAGTGCACTGAACGTATCAACTACTTCACAAGACTCACTTCAGTTGGCGTATGCAGGTAATCAATCAATGGACAACATGGTTAAACAAATGGAAACCATCGATCAATCCCTTCACCAAACCGGAAAAGCTATACAGAGCTTGGGAGTAAGATCTTTAGAGATTGATCAAATCGTAGATGTCATTACTAACATTTCTTCCCAAACAAACTTGCTTGCCTTGAATGCTGCAATCGAAGCTGCAAGAGCTGGAGAACATGGTAGAGGATTTGCAGTCGTTGCAGATGAAGTTCGAAAATTAGCTGAACAATCTGCTGCTTCAGCTAATCAAATTAGCCAGTTAATCCACTCCATTCAAGTGGATACGAAGGAAGCAGTACAATCGATGGAAATTGGAAATAAAGAATTGGTGCTTGGAATCTCACTAGCTCAGTCTTCAGGAGAATCCTTCAGAAGAATCTTATCTTCTATTGAAGATGTCTCTCAGCAAGTTAGTGAGATCTCATCTGCATCTGAACAAGTAGCTGTTGGAACAGAGCAAGTTGTAAAATCAATTGATTTTGTTTCCGAGCTCGCCGTATCGTCCGCATCTGGTGCTCAGAATGTTTCGGCTGCAACAGAAGAACAACTCGCATCCATGGAAGAAATCGCATCCTCTGCCAACTCTCTATCAACGATGGCAGAAGAATTACAAGAGGCGACTAGCCAGTTTAAGGTGTAGCATGAAGTAGCTTAGTTATAGAATGGGGACTATCGAGTCTATCACATCTTTTTAATAAAAGTTTCACTCTATTAATAGAAATATATATACCTAGTGAGGTGCCCATAACTATGATTCATATATTAGTGATCGATGATGATATCATCTTTAAAGATTCTCTGCAACATATGCTTCTAAAAGAAATGGATGAAATTTTTATCACATCCATGGAAAGCCATAAACATGATCCACTTTATAAATTAGCAAAAAACATTGATATCGTATTTATAGATTTAGAGATCAAGCATTTCAATGTTGTTGAGATGATTCACCATTTTATGAAGCAAGGTGTTAGAGTTGTTCTCTTTGTTCCGAGCATCGATCAACAGTCTTCTTTACTTTTAGAATGCTTAACTTTTAACATTCACGGTGTCCTTTTAAAAAATATGGATCCGAGTCTCATGATACACGCGATCTCCCTGTTATTTTGTGGCCAAAGATATATGCCACAAGCGATTTCATTCTTAATATGGGAAGAGTACATTCTATTAAGAAAGCCCTTATTGCCGCCCCGACCTCAAGAACTCCTAACTGAAAGAGAGTGGGAAGTTCTTGAATTGCTTTCAATCGGTATGAGTAACAGGGAAATTTCCCAATCTATCTTCCTCAGTGAGAACACGATTAAAAATCACGTCGCATCGCTGCTAAAAAAACTAACCGTCAAGGACCGGACTTCAGCAGTAATCAAAGCTTACCAAAATGGTTGGATCAATGGGATTGTTCCTTTCCTCCCAACTCATATCTTTTAATAGAAAAAGGAGGGTGAAATATTTTCACCCTCCTTTCTTTAGTCTATTTAATTGTTTCTTTTTCTTTAATCTTTCCAGTCATACGTTTTTTATCACGTTTTAAGATTGGAGCAAGATAACGGCCGGTGTGAGAAGCTTCGATTTCAGCTAACTCCTCTGGCGTACCCGCACCAACGATCATACCGCCCTTATCCCCACCTTCGGGTCCAAGGTCGACTAAATGATCACACTGTTTGATAACATCAAGATTATGCTCAATAACAAGTACAGAATCTCCGTTATCCACAAGTCTTTGAAGAACAACGAGCAAACGAGAAATATCATCTACGTGAAGTCCTGTTGTTGGTTCATCTAGAATGTAGATGGTTTTCCCTGTAGAACGCTTGTGAAGCTGTGACGCAAGCTTCACACGCTGTGCTTCTCCTCCAGAAAGAGTGGTAGCCGATTGACCAAGCTTAATATAACCAAGACCTACATCAAGAATAGTCTGAAGCTTCCGATTGATCTTAGGGATATTAGCAAAGAACTCAACAGAATCTTCCACCGTCATATCTAAGATGTCAGCGATGTTTTTCCCTTTATACTTCACTTCCAGCGTTTCTCTGTTATAACGCTTACCATGACAAACTTCACATGGTACATATACATCCGGCAAGAAATGCATCTCAATCTTTATGATTCCATCCCCACGGCATGCTTCACAACGTCCACCTTTTACGTTGAAGGAAAAACGTCCTTTTTTATAACCACGAACTTTCGCTTCATTCGTTGATGCAAACACATCACGAATATCATCAAATACTCCTGTATATGTCGCCGGATTCGATCGAGGTGTTCTGCCAATTGGAGACTGGTCGATATCAATAACTTTATCGATATGTTCTAGACCCTTTATAGACTTATGCGCACCAGGCTTGTCCTTTGCACGGTGCAGCTTTTGTGCAAGAGCTTTATGCAGGATCTCATTAACAAGCGTACTCTTTCCAGATCCCGATACACCTGTCACTCCTGTAAACAACCCTAATGGAATCTTAGCAGAAACGTTCTTTAAGTTGTTTTCTGTTGCACCTTTCACTTCAATATATCTTCCATCTGGCTTACGTCTTTCTTTTGGAAGTGGAATAAACTTTTTACCAGACAAATATTGTCCTGTCAGTGATGATGGATCTTCCATAATTTCTTGCGGTGTACCTTGTGATGTGATCACACCACCATGTGCACCGGCACCAGGACCGATATCGATAACATAGTCTGCTGCTAGCATCGTATCTTCATCATGCTCAACGACGATCAACGTATTCCCAAGAGACCGCATTTCTTCGAGTGTTCGAATCAGTCGGTCATTATCTCTCTGATGAAGTCCGATTGACGGCTCATCAAGAATATAAAGAACGCCCATCAAACGTGACCCCACTTGAGTCGCAAGCCGAATACGCTGTGCTTCACCACCAGATAGCGTACCAGCAGCTCGACTTAGCGTTAAATAGTCTAGTCCAACATTGATCAAGAAACCTGAACGATCCACGATCTCGCGGAGAATCAACTTCGCGATTGCACGTTCTTTATTCGTTAAATCAAGGTTATCGAAGAAGTTCTTTGCTTCTGTTATGGAAAGAGCAGTCGTTTCACCGATATGTCTTCCGTTGATTAAAACAGAAAGAGCTTCTTTTTTCAGACGATGTCCTTTACATGTTGGACAAGGCTTTTGTGCCATATATCCTTCCATCTGCTCACGAATATAATCAGAACTCGTTTCACGGTATCTGCGCTGAATGTTGCCTAATACCCCTTCAAATTGAATCTCATTTTTACGTACTTGACCGAAATCATTCTTGTACGTGAATGTAAGGTACTCCTTACTTCCGTTCAAGATTTTATCCATCTGATCTTTTGGCAGAGATTCAACGGGTACATCCATATCGATACCAAAGTGGTTACAGATACTTTCAAGAAGCTGCGGATAATATTGCGAACTGATCGGTTCCCAAGGTGCGATGGCGTTGTCTCGTAAAGTACGACTCCAGTCTGGAATAACAAGCTCTGGATCTACTTCGAGTTTTACCCCTAAACCATCACACGAAGAGCACGCCCCGAATGGACTGTTAAATGAAAACAAACGTGGCTCTAATTCACCAATTGAAAATCCACAATGAGGACAAGCATGATTTTGCGAGAATAAAAGTTCCTCTTCTTCCATAACATCGACGACAACACTTCCTCCACCAAGGTTGAGTGCCGCTTCAAGAGAATCAGCTAGACGAGTAGCGACTCCTTCTTTTACGACGATACGGTCGATTACGATTTCAATTGTATGTTTTTTATTCTTTTCTAACTTAATTTCTTCTGATATCTCACGCATTTCGCCATCGATGCGAACACGAACATACCCTTGTTTTTTAATATCTTCAAGTGCTTTAACATGTTCTCCTTTTCGACCAGAAACAACAGGTGCTAAAATTTGAAGTTTTGTACGCTCAGGATATTCTAAAATTCGATCGACCATTTGTTCAATCGTTTGGGAAGTGATCTCCACGTTATGAACAGGACATACAGGTCGACCGATACGTGCGAATAGAAGACGAAGATAGTCATAGATTTCTGTAACCGTACCTACTGTTGAGCGAGGGTTACGGCTTGTTGTTTTTTGATCAATCGAAATAGCGGGTGACAGACCCTCGATCGAATCCACATCCGGCTTGTCCATCTGTCCGAGAAACTGACGGGCATAAGCAGAAAGAGATTCAACATAACGGCGCTGTCCTTCTGCATAAATCGTATCAAAAGCAAGTGAAGATTTACCCGAACCAGATAAGCCGGTTAAAACAACCAGCTTATCACGCGGGATCGTAATATCTATATTCTTTAAATTATGGGCTCTAGCACCCTTTACAATTATGTTTTGATTGGTAGCCAACTGCTATCATCCTTCCGCTTTTAACTCAAGAATGAGGTCACGAAGCTCTGCTGCACGCTCGAACTGAAGGTTCTTTGCAGCATCCTTCATCTCTTTTTCCATACGCTCGATAAACGCTTCGCGATCTTTCTTGCTCATCTTTTGCTTAGGAGCTTTTGAACTTGTATACGTTTCTGTATCTTCGGCAGCTTGTGTTGCACGAATCACATCACGTACTTCTTTTTTAATCGTAGTAGGTGTGATTCCATGCTTTTCATTGTGCTCCATCTGTTTCTGACGTCTGCGCTGTGTCTCATCGATTGCGATCTGCATGGACTTTGTAATCTTATCTCCATACATAATAACGTGACCGTTTGAGTTACGAGCAGCACGACCAATCGTTTGGATAAGCGAACGTTCTGAACGTAAGAAGCCTTCTTTATCTGCATCTAAAATCGCAACGAGAGAAACTTCAGGAATATCTAACCCTTCCCGCAGCAAGTTAATGCCAACGAGTACATCAAACACACCAAGACGTAGATCGCGTATGATCTGAATACGTTCTAGCGTCTTAATCTCTGAATGCAGGTATCGAACTTTTATGCCGAGCTCTACAAAATAATCGGTAAGATCTTCAGACATTTTTTTCGTTAACGTTGTAACAAGAACTCGTTCATTTTTCTCGACTCTTTCGTTGATCTCCCCTAGTAAATCATCGATCTGACCTTTGATCGGACGGACTTCTAGTGTAGGATCCAAGAGCCCTGTTGGACGAATAATCTGCTCAACCGGATCAGGTGCATGTTCGAGCTCATACGGACCAGGTGTTGCTGATACGTAAATGTGCTGAAACTTTGTGTAACGCTCAAATTCATCGAACGTTAACGGACGGTTATCTTTTGCGGAAGGTAATCGGAATCCGTGATCTACTAGAACTCCTTTTCTCGCTTGGTCTCCATTAAACATTCCACGAATCTGTGGAAGAGTAACATGGGACTCATCAATAACAATCAGTGAATCATCCGGAAAATAGTCTAAAAGTGTATAAGGCGTTGAACCTAATGGTCTTAGAGTCAGATGAACAGAGTAGTTCTCGATCCCTGAACAAAACCCCATTTCCGCCATCATCTCCAGGTCGTATCTTGTACGCTGTTCGAGACGCTGTGCTTCTAACAGTTTTCCAGCTTCATTCAATTCTTTTAGGCGATCTTCCAGTTCAGCTTCAATGCGCTTGATCGCTACTTTCATCTTCTCTTCACGTGTTACGAAGTGGGAAGCTGGGAAAATGGCAACGTGTTTACGTTCACCAAGAATCTCACCTGTGAGTGCGTCCACTTCCGTAATGCGATCGATCTCATCACCAAAAAACTCCACGCGAAGACAATGTTCGTCACGTGAGGCTGGGAAGATTTCCACGACATCTCCTCTAACTCGGAACGTACCACGCGTAAAGTTAATATCATTTCGGTTGTATTGAACATCTACAAGATCACGTAAAAGCTGGTCACGGTCTTTCTCCATTCCTTCTCTTAAGGAGATCACCATGTCTTTATACTCTTCAGGTGAACCTAGACCATAAATACAAGATACACTGGCAACAATAATAACGTCTTTTCGTTCAAAAAGTGACGAAGTAGCCGAGTGGCGAAGTTTATCGATCTCATCATTAATACTTGCATCTTTTTCGATATACGTATCAGAATGTGCGATGTATGCTTCTGGCTGATAATAATCGTAATACGAAACAAAATATTCAACTGCGTTGTTTGGGAAAAATTCTTTCAACTCACTGTAAAGCTGGCCGGCTAATGTTTTGTTATGTGCAATAACAAGAGTCGGTTTGTTTACTTCCTGAATAACATTGGACACCGTAAATGTCTTTCCTGTTCCGGTCGCACCAAGCAGGGTCATACTCTTCTTCCCTGCGTTTATATTGTTCACAAGATGTTTGATCGCTGCGGGCTGATCTCCTTGTGGCTGATAGTTTGATTTGATTTCGAACAATTGACTTTGACTCACAAAACCGAACCTCCGTTCCTAAATTCTGGTTACTCAAATTATAGCACAGCCCTTATCCAAAAACCTAATAATTACGAACAAATATTCGCAGAAGTTTCTGGAAAGAAAGTAAAGTGGTATACTCATAGGTAGGCGCAAGATGGGAAATAAATTGTTTGGGGTCTGACCCCATTTCCCACTAGCAATACCATGATTTTCAGAAAAATTGTAGAAGGTGTGACCCCTCAAAGGAGTTTTAAAATGGAGTTTTTTTATATACTGCTTGGTTTATGCATCGGTATCTTTTCAGGCATTTTTGGAATCGGTGGCGGCTTTATTCTAACACCCATCCTAATTCTTTTCGGTCTTCCTCCTCTGTCTGCGATTGGAACGAGTCTCATGTACTCTATCGGGACAAGTGTCTCAGGAGTTGCTGCACATCTTAGATTTAAGAACATTCTATGGAAACCAGCTGCTGTTTTAGGGATTGTAGGGATTGGAGCAACACAAATCGCTCATCCACTGGTTGTTTGGCTAGAGAAGATGGGTTATGACGAAACGATCATTCCTATATTTTATATTGCTCTTCTTGCCTACTTTGCTCTTTCCCTGCTTTATAAGCAAACAAAACGCAAGAATACAGTGCAAAGCACGACTGAGATTCAATTTTCTTACCCTAAAGCAGTCTTTATTGGATTTACAGGAGGTTTCATTTCTACAACATTAGGCGTTGGCGGAGGATTCGTAATGGTTCCAATGCTCATTTCTTTAATGAAGTTCCCTTCTAGAAAAGCTGTTGGGACGAGCTTGGTCAGTGTGTTTTTCATTGTAAGTGCTGGATTCCTAACATACGCATCCAGTGTTCAGATCGATTATAAACTGGGTCTTCTACTTATATTAGGTGCACTTGTGGGTACTCAACTAGGAGCCAAACTTACAACCATCTATTCAAGTGAACAGATTCAAAAATATTTAGGTGCGTTATACATCACGATCTTAAGTTCTGTCATTCTTAAGCTTGTTCATCTAGATAAAGCTGGCCTCGGAATCATTACATTGTATGTGTTAACCATGCTCGTACTTTTCTTAAAGGAAACCATTATTCATACAAAAAGAAAGACGTCTACCTCGTGAAGGTGACGTCTTTTTTTATTTTACTTTTCTTTTTTGTTTGTTATAAATTTTAAGACCAAGAAAAAAGCCAACAATCGTAGAAACTACAGCCACGATTTGGAGGGTCAACGGTTGATTCAAACCATCAAAACCAAAAATCATAATAACGATCGTAATCCCTAAAGGTAAGTACTTAGTAAACAATACTCTATTAAAAAGCAGCTGCAAACATAAAGGCAATAAAGCTGCAACACTATACTCCAACATGAAACGAAGAACCCCTCTCCTTGAACACCTCAAAAAAAATCATTTTTGTAAACGTTATAATATACCTCTCTAAATTTAACAATACTCTCTAGACAAAAACAAGAAAATTGTTGCGGGAAATAAATTGTTTGGGGTCAGACCCCTTCTCTTTGAAACTTTCTGTTTAAAAGTACGTACAGTAGGTTAATGCTTGAAGAGGACGAATAAAATTTAACAAGTATCTTCAAAGGAGATGATTTTTCATGTTAAAGAAACTTTTAAAATCCCTATTGGGACACAGTAGCCATAAAAAGTACAGCAGCTCTGGCTACAAATATAAGAAAAGCTACAAGAAATACAGCAGCAGTGATTTTGGAAAGAAGCATTATGGTGGATATGGACACAAGCATTATAAAAAGAAAAAGAGAAGCAGCTTCTTTAGCTCCTAATCTCGTTAAGATAAAACCACAACATGATAACTGAACTTTGGAAAGGTCTGCAAAGAACGTTATGGGACAGACCTTCTAAAGCTGGGCATCTCATTCATGAGCGATATCTTATTCAAGAAGTTCTGGGAATGGGTAGCTACGGCATTACGTATTTAGCACTTGATCGGCATACAGAAGA
Source organism: Fictibacillus nanhaiensis (assembly GCF_049537595.1). Lineage (GTDB taxonomy): Bacteria > Bacillota > Bacilli > Bacillales > Fictibacillaceae > Fictibacillus > Fictibacillus nanhaiensis_F. Next base: position 335,425 of record NZ_JBMULM010000001.1, on the reverse strand, counting down.
GATCATCGTCTTAAAACAGCTGAGGAACACAAAAGCCAAAACCAAAGCAGGACTTCTCTCTTTCCAAAGAGAGTCTCAAATTTTAGATGCGTTGCATCAACACCCCGTTCCGAAGCTATTGAATACCTTTCAAGATGTACAGAGTCACTTTATTGCTATGGAATGGATTAAGGGAGAAACATTCGAAGATCTAATTTTTCGTGACAATCAAACGTATAACGAAAAAGAAACGATTGCGATTCTGCTAGAGCTTCTAAACATTACAGAGCGCTTTCACGAGAAAGGAATCATACATCGAGATCTTCGTATTCCAAATATCATTCAACGTGATAACAAACTGATCGTGATTGATTTTGGACTTGCTTGTTATTTATCAGACAAACACCTAGAGATTGAAGATCTCAATGATCATCCTGAGAAACTTCGGATGCGGGCTGTTAAAGTGGAAAGCGACTTGTTTGCTCTCGGTCATTTTGCACTCTTTCTTCTATACTCTTCTTACGTGCCTCAGTCAAAAAAAGAGTTGAGCTGGGAAGATGAATTAGAAATATCACTTCCTTTTAAATCAATTCTTCGGAAAATGCTACAACTTGACGAGCCATTTCATTCGGCTACTGACGTTCAAAAAGCATTGCGCTCCATATAAAAAAGCTCGGTACTTATACCGAGCTTTTCAACGTTTATGGTTGTTTAGTTTTAAACAAGAACTCTTCATATTCTTTTTCATGTTTGGTCGTTACAGAAAGATTTTGCAGCGCTCGATGAAATTGCTGATAATCCAGTGCGAATAAGAAATGATTCTCTAATCCACTTGCGGTTAGTACCCCAAATTCCCATACTGCGTTATAATCCCGCTTATTTAAGGATTTTGCCATCAAATCCAGAACTTTTAAGATCTCCGTACACACGATCACGTTATCTTTAGCATAGTGACGAATATACCCAAAGCCATTATATAAATAATGGCTAAAATCACGTTCTTGTAAAACGACGCGCAGATTATTCTGTTTATCTACCAGATACTTTGAGAATATGGAACCTCGTGAAATCGTAGTAAGAACTTCACCTAATTGGTAGATCGAGTTAATCGCTGTTTTTGGATCATTATTTCCAAGAGATCTAATCGCAACTTCTACAAGTTTATTAATACTAAATTCAATATCTTGTACTTCCGTTTGCCTTCTTCCAATGCTAATAAGTGCCAAATATTTTTCTTCGTCTATTTCATTCTCACCTTTTTTCCAATAAGTAATAAATGGTGTTGTAGCATACACATAACTTCCGATCGCATACTCCAAACGTATGACGATATCATCTCGTTCTGCTTCTTTCATGATGGAGATAAAATCTACCAATTGGATAAATCCCGATTTGCGAGCTTTAATCGCATTACCGTTTTCATCACATATTTCACTGTTCACCGTCGTTAAGTCATTTACTTTATAAGGATCCACTTCATCCTCTAGTGTACTTTTTGCGATAGATAACGCTTCATTCTTCATATCATACGTCATCTGGTTCACTTGAAGCCAAGCGACAGCATGATTGATAAAAAAGATAAACGTGCCCATCGCAAACGCTGCAATGATTGCTGCTACTATAGGAACAGCAAAATAGTATTCAGCCATTCTTTTATTCAAAAATAAAAAACTCAACAACATATAAATAAAACTTGAGGTAAATATCCCTAGAACACGTTGAGTTGACTTACTAGCTATAAAGTTTTTCAGCATACGAGGAGAAAACTGTCCAGAAAACGTCGTAAACACAACAAGAATTAAGTTAAAGGTAAAGGTGGTCAGAGTTAGAGTGGCTGCGGTAAGCGTTCCTACAAGATTTCGTGTAAGATCATAATCAACAGCAAAAAATGGACGCATCTGATTGCCTAAGTCGTACTTTAGATCGGTCGTTAATGTCGCCGTAACGAGTAGTGCAGAAAACAAAACATAAAGTACGGGAGTAAACCACATATTCGAATGAACGGTATGTGACAGTTCCCTCTCGGACATTTTTGTATATTTCTTTAAATAATTATCTAACAGGTTCAATCTAAACATGTGTACATCCCCTCAGAAGTAAAAAAAACGATTATTTGGGCCCACTTAAAATGTTAGTAGTTCCTCTCCTATTTTGCCCTATTAAAAAAAAGTCAAACTTTCTATCATTTACAACACAATAAAAAAAGCGATTCCATTGATAGAATCGCACGTCATTTCTTAATTATTGGAGAACGATTGGATGATTCGTCCCTCTTCATTCCGCTCTGAATATTGTTTATTACTGTATTCACCTATCACTTTTCTCCAAAACGTCTGTGCAGGCTTGTTCGCTTCTATTTGAGAAACTTGCCAATCTCCTTTATGTTTTTCAAATATCTGATGCGCGGCCAGTTTCCCCAAACCATCAAGCCTGAATCTTTTCATGATAAAAAATTCAGAGATCGACCAGTAAGGATTGTTGGACTCCTGTACTTCGCTTACTAATACAAACCCTGCTAGCTTGCCTTCCTTTTGGATCAGATAAGGAAAACGCTGTTTTTCTTCCCAATAGCTATCTAGATAAGCATACTGACCAAAAAATCCATTATCGTTCACTTGAAGATCAATATACTCTGAGAAATCATAAAAATAAAACTGCATAAGATTATGGATCGTTTCTTTATCCCTTAACTCCGCTACCTTTATTACCGGAATCTGTTTCATCAGCATCTTTCAATTCTCCCTATAATTGGTGATTAAATAGGATTCTCGCAATCTGGCGAATATCTGTAAGTTTCGATGTCCACTCTATTTTTTCCTTTAAATTGCACGCCTTCACTTTCTAATCGTGATTTTTGTGTAAAAAATAATTCCTCATCCTGAATGCCGATTTCTCCTTTTGAATTGATTACTCGGTGCCAAGGGAGATCATGTTTTTTACTCATAGCGTGCAGGATACGAACGACCTGTCTAGCACTTCGCGGATTACCAGCTACGCGAGCAATCTGTCCATAAGACATGACATAGCCACTCGGTATATTTTTGATAACTTTAATAACATTCTCAGTAAATGGTTCCATCATTTCTCCTCACTTTCTTAAAACAAGTAACCAAACAAAAAAAGAGTGCTAAATCTAGAATCAGACTTAACACTCCTTTGTTTGTTTTATTGATACATCAATTGACGCTGCTTCTTCAACTCATCATTAGCCAAGTACTCATCATAAGACATCTGCTTATCAAGAATTCCTTTAGGCGTGATCTCGATGATGCGGTTCGCAATCGTTTCAACGAACTGATGGTCATGAGATGTGAACATCAATGAACCTTTGTAGCCGATTAACCCGTTGTTCAACGCTGTGATGGACTCTAGATCCAAGTGGTTCGTAGGATCATCCATGATTAATACGTTTGATCCGCTAAGCATCATCTTAGAAAGCATACAACGAACTTTCTCTCCTCCAGATAATACAGAAGGTTTCTTCATTACTTCTTCACCTGAGAAGAGCATACGACCTAGGAATCCACGAAGGAAGCTTTCGGTTTGATCTTCAGGAGAATATTGACGAAGCCAGTCAACAAGAGTCTGCTCGCTGCCATCAAAGTACTTCGAGTTATCGCGCGGGAAGTATGCTTGAGACGTTGTTACACCCCATTTGTATGTTCCGCTGTCCGCTTCCATCTCACCCATCAGAATCTTAAATAGAGTTGTGATGGCGATCTCTTCTTTACCTACAAATGCGATCTTGTCGTCTTTGTTCATGATAAAGCTCACGTTATCAAGTATTTTTACGCCGTCGATCGTTTTCGTTATACCGTCAACACGAAGAAGGTCATTCCCGATCTCACGGTTGATGCCAAAATTCACATACGGATATTTACGAGAAGAAGGTCGGATATCATCTAAAGAGATTTTATCTAATAACTTCTTACGTGAAGTAGCTTGTTTTGATTTAGATGCGTTCGCACTAAATCGTGCAACGAACGCTTGAAGTTCTTTGATCTTTTCTTCTTTTTTCTTGTTTTGATCTTGTGCCATACGAAGCGCTAATTGAGAAGACTCATACCAGAAATCGTAGTTACCTACATAGATCTGAATCTTTCCAAAATCAAGGTCAGCCATGTGCGTACATACTTTGTTTAAGAAGTGACGGTCATGGGATACAACGATGACTGTGTTCTCAAAATTGATCAAGAAATCTTCTAGCCATTGAATCGCTTGAAGATCTAAGTTGTTCGTCGGCTCATCCAGAAGTAGAACATCTGGCTTACCGAAAAGAGCTTGAGCAAGCAAAACTTTTACTTTTTCAGAACCTGTGAGTTCAGCAAGTTTCTTCGTGTGAAGATCTTCTTTAATGCCAAGACCTTTAAGTAGTATTGCCGCTTCAGATTCCGCTTCCCAACCGTTTAGTTCGGCAAACTCACCTTCAAGTTCAGCTGCCCGAATTCCATCTTCGTCTGAGAAATCGGCTTTCATATAGATCGCGTCTTTCTCTTGCATTACTTCATAAAGACGAGCGTGGCCCATAATAACGGTCTGCATAACCTCTTGATCTTCATACTCAAAGTGGTTCTGCTTCAATACAGCTAGACGTTCGCCTGGAGTCATGTGAACGTCACCTGTTTGTGCTTCGATCTCACCAGAAAGAATTTTTAAGAATGTAGATTTACCCGCACCGTTCGCACCGATCAAGCCGTAGCAGTTTCCTGGTGTGAACTTTATATTAACGTCTTCAAACAGCTTGCGGTCGCCGTAGCGAAGACCAACGTTAGTTACCGTAATCATATTGGATATCTCTCCTTTTTATATATAACTGACCAACCTATCTCTATCAGCCTACATACATATATTCAAATCCGTATCCTACAAAAATGCATACTTACTGATTGTATCATAAATACGAGTTGTATAACCTTACAATCTTTTACCCACATTGAAAATTTTAAACTTTGCCCACATAAAAAAACTCAGAAGCACAATTGCCTCTGAGCAAATCATCTTTTAAACCGCTGGTGATGATGGTGCTTGTGTGTTGTCTTTCTTCAAAAGCCAATACTGACTTCCAAGCATAAGAGCGAACGCTGCAAGACCGATCGCACTGAACATACCTTCTGGATAGATCAGCAAGAAGCCGATCGCAACGGCTGCAATTCTTTCTAACCAAGAAAGAGGTCGCATCCAATAGCCGATCATGCCTGCACCGATTGCGATCATTCCAACAAATGCTGTCGAGATTACCCAAATGGCTTCTATCCAAGTTGTATCAATCAACATGAGCTGTGGAGAGATAACGAAAATGTAAGGAATAATAAATGCCGCAATAGCCAGTTTTGATGACAGTATCCCGGTTCGTATCGGTTCACCGCCGGAAACCCCAGCTGCTGCAAAGGCTGCTAGTGCCACAGGAGGCGTAATATCCGCGATGATTCCGAAGTAAAAGACAAACATGTGAGCGGACAGATCAGGAACACCAAACAATAAAATGGCTGGTGCTGCGATCGTTGATGTTATGACATAGTTCGCAGTGGTCGGCGATCCCATTCCAAGTACAAGCGATGCGATCATCGTTAAGATCAAAGTCGGAATGAGATAGCCACCTGATAGCTCTAGCAAACCGTTCGCCATCTTAAGACCGACACCTGTTACCGTAACCACTCCCACGATCATACCTGCCGCTGCTGTTGCTGCTGCTACGCCAAGAGCGGTTCTCGCGCCATCGGCTAATGCTTCAAAAAAGAGCTTCGGTCCCATACGTGTTTTCTTATTGAACATGCCTACCGCGATCGCACTCACGATTGACCACAACGCAGCTTTTGTTACACTCATACCACTCATAAGCAAGAGAATAACCACAACGATTGGAATCAACAAATACACCTGTTTCATAACTCTTTTCGTTTCAGGCATCTCTTCACGAGATAACCCTCTAAGACCGATTCGTTTTGCTTCAAAATGCGTCATGATCCATATTCCTGCAAAGTATAGTACCGCAGGAATGGCGGCAGCTTTGGCGATATCCCAATAGGTGATACCACCGCCGATAAATTCAACCATCAGAAACGCTGCGGCCCCCATGACAGGAGGCATGATCTGACCACCTGTTGAAGAAGCTGCCTCTACTGCTCCTGCAAAGTTTTTATCATAACCTAATCGTTTCATCATCGGAATCGTAAAAGCCCCAGAAGTTACAACGTTAGCCACCGAGCTTCCACTGATCGTTCCTTGAAGAGCACTAGAGAAAATGGCTACCTTAGCAGGTCCGCCGACTCGTCTTCCTGCGATAACGATGGATAGATCATTAAAATATTCGCCCACTCCCGTTTTAACGAGAAAGGCTCCGAATAAAAGAAACAAAAAGATATATGTGGATGAAACCGCAAGCGGTGTTCCTAGAATACCTTCTGTTGTAAAGAACATCGTCCGTACGATTCGTTCGATCGTCAATCCTTTGTGCTCTAAGAAGCCCGGCATATAAGGACCCATATACGCGTACACCAAGAAAAGACCTGCTATAATCGTGATAGGCAGCCCAACGACCCTTCTTGTTGCTTCTAAAACAAGTATGATCGCGAGCACACCTATTAGGAAATCTTGAGTGGTTAATCTTCCTACCCTCATAACAAGGTCATCCATGAACAGATACCAATAGGATCCTACGGCTATTGATAAAACAGCCAAAACCATGTCATACCAAGCGACTTGAAAAAGTGGCTTGCCTTCTTTTTTCTTTTTAGAAGCCGGAAATAGCAAAAAGATTAACGTAAGTGCAAAGCCTAGATGAATCGTTCTTTGCAATTGTGCTGGCAATACTCCAAAAATAGCTGTATAGAGCTGAAATAACGAAAAAGAAATCAAACCGATGAGTGTGATCCAATAAAACACACCTTTTAATTTTCGAAAGCCTGCTTCTGGATCGTACTTTTCCATCAGTTCTTGTACAGCTTGATCTGATATTTGTTCACGCTCGCTATGCTTGTTCTTATCCAAGTTTTTTCCCTCCTATCAACCTTTGCCATATGTTCAGTTTTTCTACTTTTATTGAAACCCAAGACCCTTTTTCACTGAATGCTGAGAAGGGATATTTATTCCCATTCAGAAGAAGTGTATGATTGGCTATAATTTGTCCGATTCGGATATCTAACGAAGGAAACGTTCTTTTCATGTTGGATAAAATATAGTTCTCACCTTTTTGCGCAAATACTTCACCTTCAGCTGCACCAGATGGCATGCCTACTCCAAATTCCTGAAACCTCATTTCAGTCTGAAGGATTTCTTCATGACGAACTTGATAGATTTCACGAACCGGTGTTTTATGAATCGAGTGTATGTATTCGATACTAAATTCGCTGCCTTCATTTGCATCAAAGAAAGCTAACGATCTCGCTGTCTTTCCATCTTCAATCACTACGGAATTGAAAAATGGCACCATTGAAAACATGATTAAGATTACTAAACCCGCGATGCTTACAAAAATTTTCTTCATAAGAATACATGGACTAAAAAATAATCTTTTAGTCCATGCTTTACACCTCTTATTTTAAGATTCCTTTTTCTTCAAAATACTTTTTAGCGCCGGGATGGAAGTCGATCCCCATTCCTTCTACTGCATTCTCTGCAGAGATTAGCTCTCCTTTTGCATGACTGATCTTATCCGTGTTTTCAAAGATTGCTTTTGTGATCGCATATACAGCATCGTCTTCCATATCTTTACGAACAGTCAGCATCGAAAGTACGGCTACCGTTTTTACATCTGCTTCAATCTTATAAGTACCACTCTTAACGGTATCTTCAATGTAATACGGATGAGCTTCGATCAGCTCTTTAATCTTGTCATCTGCAATCGGTACGATCGTTACAGGATTCGTAGCTGACAATGCATCAACAGCACCTGTAGGGGTTCCTGCTGTGATAAATGCTGCTTGAATGTTCTTATCTTGAATTCCTTCAGTAGACTCATCGAACGACAGATGCTGCGCATCGATGTCATCCATTGTCAGGCCATGAATCTTTAGAATTTGTTCAGCATTTGCGAACGTTCCACTACCCGGCGCTCCAACAGAAACTTTCTTGCCTTTCAGATCTTCAACACTCTTAATTCCGCTTTCTTTTAACGTTACGATCTGAATCGTTTCAGGATATAATGTCCCGATCCCCGTTACTTGATCAACTTTTTCTTTGAACATTTCTTTGCCTTCAACTGCATAGCTAGCGATATCTGTTTGTGTGAACGCTACATCAGCATCACCATCTTGAAGCAGCTGCATGTTCTCAACAGATGCACCTGAAGCTTGAGAGTTTGCTTCAACATCTAACTCATCTTTCACAATTTTAGCCATCTCTCCGCCAAGTGGATAATATGTACCGCCTGTCCCGCCTGTTACAATACTGATCTGATCAAGATTTAAAGAAGCACTCTTGTCACCTGTTTCTTTCTTTTCAGATGGAGTCTCGATCTTCTGACCACATGCTGCTAGTGAAAAGGCAAGAATCAGTATAAATAATAACGCAATCCCCTTTTTCATGTTTGTCCTCCTCTTGGAATAATTTGGTCCATTCTTAAATTTTAGCATAAGCTTCGCTAAAATTGCAGAATAATTATAATTTTTAGATATATAATTTAGACATAAAAAAAGAGCGACCGAAGTCACTCTTTCTCTTCCTATTATTAGCTTACGAATGCACGTAGCATCCAATTATGTTTAGCAAGGCTTTCACGAACGGATAATAACATATCGTGCGTTACTTCATCTCCTTCACGCTCGGTTACTTCCATTCCTTCTTTAATCTCAGCGATGAGAAGTTCGAAATCGTGAATAACGTTTTGAACCATAACTTCTGCTGATTCGTTAGATTTTGCTTCTTCTACTGTAGCCAACTCTAAATATTCTTTCATCGTAGCAACCGGAGTCCCTTTTAGAACGAGCAGTCGCTCAGCCAATTCGTCAATGTTCGTAACGGCTTCGTTGTACAGTTCTTCAAACTTTTCATGAAGTGTGAAAAAGTGAGGTCCTTTTACATACCAGTGATAGTTATGAAGTTTTACAAACAATACATTCCAGTTCGCTACTTGGCGATTTAGTACTTCTTGAATGGTATTCATATAAACATCTCCTTATTTTGTTTCTTCGTTTAACACACGGTTCAAACGTTTCTTAAGCATGTCCATTCCGCTTCCTCCAGCTTGGAAGTGACGAAGCTTTCCTTCTTTATCAAACACATAGTACGCTGGTACGTATTTGTTTTCGAATGCATCAGTTAATTTGTGCTCGCTATCTACATAGATCGGCTGAGTAATATCATGCCCGATCGCCATCTGTTCGATGACACTCATATCTAAATCATTTTCTGAGCGAGGCATATGAACAGCCACTACGTTTAGATCATCTTCATATTCATCACGAAGCTCGTTAACATCTGGCATCGCTTCTTTACACAATCCGCAGCTTACGGACCAGAAGTGGATTAAGGTTGCTTTTTCTCCAACCAACTCTTCTTTTGTTACTTGTTCATTCAACCAAGTTGTAGCACCATCAAGTTCAGGCATTTGTTCACGTAGTTTCATCTATTATTCCTCCAGAATTTAAACAATTTTTGATTTCACAATAGTAGTTTTGAAAGTGGTTGATTTCTGTTACAGGAGCTCGCTTTCCGGGGGGCGTGCGGTGAGCCTCTTAGCGCTCTGCGCTGTTAAGAGTCTCACCTGTCCCGCTGATCCTCCAGGAGTCTCGCTCCTTACACTCCAATCAACTTTTCAATGAGGTAATATACTCCAAGCAACTACCTTCTTAGAGAATCCTTTAATTAAAGTGTCTTTTGCCCTGGCTTCCAGTTTGCTGGGCAAAGTCCGCCCGTTTGTAGAGCTTGAAGTACACGCAGTGTCTCATCAGCATCACGGCCGATATTGTTGTGGAAGACTACTTGATACATCATCTCACCCTCAGGATTGATAATGAACATGCCACGAAGTGCAACGCCTTCCTCTTCGATCAGTACTCCATAATCACGTGATACACGGTGATTCGTGTCTGCTGCTAGAGGATAATTAAGTTCACCGAGTCCGTTTTCATCGCGACTTGTGTTGATCCATGCTAAATGGGTATGAACCGTGTCTGTTGAAACCCCGATTACTTCCGCATCTAAGTCTTCAAATTCACGATATCTATCTGATAACGCAGTGATTTCAGTCGGACATACGAAAGTGAAATCCATTGGATAGAAGAAAAGAACCGTCCATTTTCCATCTTCCATGTTTTTTTCTAAACTTACTTTTTTCGTTTCTTTATTAGGCATGATCGCTTCCATCTCAAAGCGGGGTGCTTGTTTGCCTACCATACGTTCTGCCATTTGAAATTCACTCCTTATATTTTAAATGATAATGAATATCATTATCATGTCGTTTATAATCTTTATTATACTCACTTCTATTTTGAAGTCAATACTAATTTATAATAATTATTAATAAGGAACAAGTATTATGCTCATCCGTAGAAAAAAACAAAAAAAGCCTTACTCCAATGTTAGGAGTAAGACTATGCATTATCTTCTTTATGCTGGTGGATCTGGCTAGTTATGATTTGTTTGTTTTTCATTAGGATCGGTATACAAGCTACAAATAGCGCTAGGCCGATCGCAATTGCAAGGATTGTTCCATTCCCTTTAATAAAGCTATCACCTAACAAGTTGTATGCGAGTGTTCCTGGTAAAACGCCAAGCATCGTAGCTAAAATATATGACCGAAGTTTAAGCTTAGAGATCCCAGCCACATAGCTTACAACATCAAAATTCAATACTGGAATGATTCTCAATAAAAAGATATAAAGGAACCCTTTTTCCTTTAACTGATTCTGCCATTTCTCAATTCTTGAAGGTGAATCTGCTTTTTGTTTGATCCATCTCGCTCCAAGATGCTTAGCGATGTAGAACGATAAAATCGCACCAATCGTCGCTGAGAATACGGTATAAACCGTTCCCCATACTACTCCGAATGCTAAACCGCCTGCGAGTGAAAGAACAGAGATTGGAAATAAAGTAAAGGGTCGAATTACATTTACGATGATATAAACGATTGGAGCGACCATCCCAAAGGATAATACCCAATCACGCATAGATATGGGGGTTATTTTAAAGACAAAATGGTTGAGAGCAAATAGAAACAAAACAATCAATAAGATTACAGTAATCTTCATCAAAGTGCTTCTTTTCATATAACCCCCCTCTTTGCCGTTTTTTCTTACTTTTAATATTCCTGATTTTGAGTGTTTATAAACGTTAGCGCTGTTTGGCTTTTATCATGATTCCGTTACCTGAAGGGTCTTTTAACAAAATGTTTTCCGATTCTATATGATATGGAACTTGCTCACGTTCTAGAGCACTTAAAACTTTTTTGACTTCTGACTTCGTTGGAACAATGATTTCATAATGAAGAAGTCCTGTTACATCATCTCGGTTTGACTCGCCATCTATCCCGTTCCAAATATTCACGGCAATATGGTGATGATATCCTCCCGCTGAGATAAATAGAGCATGGTTCCCCATCCTTGTCTGTTCTTCAAAGCCTAATACGTTCATATAGAAGTTTTCAGCTTGAGCGATATTTAATACATTCAGATGCACATGGCCCATGACCGTGTTTTCTGGCAGACGACTCCACGTCTTTATATCTCTTTCCGCTAAAAGACTTTGTACATCTTAATGGTTCGCTGACGGCTGGCAGTTTTCCTCTTTCATCTCGCACCCAATCTTTACGATCAACATCTCTGTAAATTTCGATTCCATTGTTCTCAGGGTCTTGTAAATAGATCGCTTCGCTAAATCTATGGTTCGACGCTCCTAACAATGGTGTGTTTGTTTCAATAAAGTGATACAGCACATTCGCAAGATCTTTTCTACTTGGTACAAGTAAAGCCAAGTGATATAGACCTGCGCTTTTCATTGGTCGCTGTTGAAGCTCAGGATTACCTTCTAAAATAAGGAGTGGCGTTTTCCCATCAGCTGTTAATTTCACGCTAGTTTGTCGTTTTGATAAAATTTGAAGACCGATCGTTTCTGTATAAAAAGTAACAAGCTTCTCCAGATTCTTAACTTGTAAAGTTACACTTCCTATATGAGTTTCTTTATGAATAGGCATCATCTTTCGTCCTTCTTTACTATATAATAGCGAACACGATAAATGTTATAGATTATTTAATTACTTTATGTAAGTTATTATAAAATAGTTATTAACAAACTTCAACCAGAAAAAAGATGCAAAGAAAAAGAGGCTGATAACCTCAGCCTCCAATATAGGACATTTCTATTTTTTTTCTTTCACTTATTCCTTGTTCTTTTCTTTCATCTGAATATCGATCAGAACGATTTCCCCATACTTCAACAATGCGATTGAAAATCTCCCTGTCAGAAGCACCAGCTCGTACAAATTCTTTTAGGTCAGTCCCTTTCCCTGTAAAAAGACATGTGTAGACTTTTCCATCCGCCGACAATCTCGCTCTTGTACAAGTCGAACAAAACGTATCGCTGATTGAAGAAATAATACCAATCTCGCCTTGACCGTCAGCATATTGATAGCGTTTGGCAACTTCTCCATAATATGTTCGATCAACCGGTTTCAACGGCATCTCCGAATCAATCATCTTTATGATCTCATTCTTTGACACGACTTCGTCCCAGTTCCAACCGTTTGAGGTGCCGACGTCCATATATTCAATGAATCGCAATACATATGGAGTGTTTTTAAAATAACGGGCCATAGGAAGAATTTCTTTGTCATTGATCCCCTTTTTGACCATCATATTTATTTTGACAGCAAGACCCGCTTCATGTGCAGCTTCTATTCCTTTCAATACAGGAGAAACCCCTACACCTCGTCCGTTAATATAGCCGAATAAATCGTTATCAAGCGTATCCAAACTCACGGTTACTCTGTCCATACCTGCTTGCTTTAAAGAAACCGCCATCTTTGGAAGGAATACGCCATTAGTCGTTAATGCGATATCTTTGATTCCATCTATTGCTCGTAGACGCTTCAACAGATTCGGAAGATTTTTACGAAGTAAAGGTTCACCGCCAGTAATTCGAATTTTTTCCACGCCTGCTTTTGCAAACTGTGAGGCAATACGTACGATCTCATCGAAAGATAATAACTCGGTTGGTGTTAAGAATGGATAATCTGGTCCGAAAATTTCTTTAGGCATACAATAGGTACACCGAAAATTACATTGATCAGTTACCGAAATCCGCAGGTCCTGAAGGGGACGATGCAAACGATCAGTGATTCCATTACCTACATTCATATCATCACATCATTTGTTTTAGTATTTTTATCAATGTACCACGAATAAAAGGAAGTTAAAACCAGAACCACTTACAAAATGGTTCTTCTTTAAAAAGAAAGAGATTAGTTCATAATCACTATTTGAACTTTTAAATAGATCATTATTACCAATTTTTTTGCATCTTACTTCGCTATTCCTTATTCTATAGGCTTTTAATGATCATACCGAATATTTAATCATTTCCTTTTTCTTGTTGCACTTGTTTATTGGTTAGTAAAATGTTACGATAAATAAGAATTATTTTTGTTCGATTGTACAGGTAAACCTATTATCTTGATATTTTTGAGCAGAGATAGTATTATTGTGCGGTTTGGCACGACAGGAGGCAACAAAAATGGAACAAGGTAAAGTTAAATGGTTTAACGCAGAAAAAGGTTTCGGATTCATCGAGCGCGAAGGTGGAGACGATGTATTCGTACACTTCTCAGCTATCCAAGCTGATGGTTTCAAATCATTAGACGAAGGTCAAGACGTAACGTTCGAAGTTGAACAAGGACAACGCGGACCTCAAGCTACTAACGTACGTAAAGCATAATAACCCAATAGATAAACAGGACTCTTGCAAAAGAGGCCTGTTTTTTTTATGACCTCAACTTTCCTTCATTCTAAACATTTCATAGTTTTAAAAATTTTTCAGTAAATTCAAACATGTATTAATTATTTTTGTTAAAATACATTTAACGTCTTAAATAATTAGGAGTTCAAAATGGATCTTCACTTGAAGCAGAAACAAGATCAGATTGAAATCGGAACACGAATTGCTGAAAATGCTCCTCAAATTGCAGAGAAGATCATAACTAACATACAAAATAGCAACGCATATGTTTCACTTCAACAAAATGCTCCCCTGAATGAGTACGAGGAACTTCAACAATCTATTATGTTCATTCGTTTAATTGGTGATGCCGTATCTGGAAAAGTATCGGATTCAAAGGAAACGATTTTCGAATGGGGAGAACATATAGGCATGCTCGCTGTTCATTCTGGCCAGCCGCTCGATACAACACTTGAGAGTACATCTTTCTATCGGGAAGTGATTTGGGATTTTATAAAAGAAGAGGGTTCACTGCAATCGATGTCTTTGGATTCCGTATTGCATATTTCAATGACGATCAATCCGATGATCGATTACGCGGTACAAGCGTTCAGTAAGTCATATGTGAAGAGTTACCGAGAGATGAGTGAACAGTTCCATCTATCTCTTCAAGAACTATCTGTTCCTGTTGTACCTCTCTTTCCTGGAGTAGCCGTTCTGCCCATCGTCGGCGATATTGATACGAACCGTGCAAAGCTCTTACTCGAAGCTACGCTGCAACAGTGTTTAGATCATGAAATTACTTCTTTAGTTATCGACCTATCCGGTGTGAGTTACATTGACACAATGGTTGCTCACCGACTTTTTCAGCTTGTCTCAACATTGAAACTTTTAGGGGTTAAAACAACACTAACAGGTTTAAGTCCTGAGATTGCACAAACATCTGTTAGCTTGAATCTGGATTTTGATGAAATCACTTTAAAAGGAAACCTGCTTCAAGCATTAGCTGACTTTGGATATGGTAAATTGGATCAAAAAAATAAACCCAACAAAAAGAACAGACTCTGATTTAGGGTCTGTTTTAATCGTTTTTAGGAGTTGCCACGTTTTAATTCCTCTAACTCTTGGAGAAGTGATTCTACCATATCATCACATTTTTTCAGCTCATTATTAAGCATACTGATGGTCTCTTCTTCCCAAGAAAAAGGATCTCCGTTTTCTGGTGTAACTGGAATGTCTTGATAGATATCTCCTTTTTCTCGCTCATCAGGCTGAAAATATATGGCTATTTCACAGGTTGGGCTTCCAAGAGCGATTCTTTGACGCAGCGAAACTTTTCCATAACCGAAGTTTCGTGCTGCTATTCCTCCAAGTACACTGGATGTCATTTTGCATAAGTGCGGTGCATCCTTAACAAATTCCCCGAAAGGACACTCTTTTGCACGAACTATTACATGGTCAGGATATACACTGACAATCTCAAAATGCCCGCCGATGGAATTTTTTAAATCCACGATAACATGAACGTATTGATCAACGGTCCAGTCCAATGGAACATCATAGAATCTCTCTATCCATTCACCGGTACGCAGACCGAGCTGCTCGATATATAGTTCCGCAGCGGGACCAATTGATTTTTTATGAATGTGGGCATATTGAGTAATGAGTTTTGCTAAAAAAGTGTGTCCATTCAATTCACCTTTTGAAAGGTTCATAATGCATCTACCCTTTCTATTGAATTACATGCTGTATCATTTATTTTGGCAAGATATGGACAACACTCTTTGGATACCCGAATGAGATTGTTTAAAACATTATTTTACTCATCGAAAAAAATATTTTACTCTTTAAGTTTTCTAGCACTCTTTTATACTAAAAACTTTATACTTAGGGAGACTGTTCCTGTCAGAAACGGTTTTCATTCAATTAAGTTTAAGTTAAAATTAAATATAATCAACTTAGTTAAACATAGCTTAAATAAAGGAGATAACGATGAACTTAGAACAAATGAAATACATTGTAGAAGTGGCCAAAGAAAGTTCGATTACGAAGGCGGCAGACAAACTTCATCTATCTCCTTCAGCGATATCACAATCGATCACTCAGCTCGAAAGAGAGTTTGGTGTAACTATTTTCACTCGATCTAGACAAGGTACTATTCCTACTAGTGATGGGAAATTTATCGTGTCCAAAGCTTACGAGATTCTTAAAAAAATGCAAGAGCTTCATGAAGAGTTATCCGATAAACAGCATGCCAAAAAACATGTGTTAAGAGTGGGATGTGCACCAGCACTGATGTACATCGTGTACGATGCTTTTTTGTTATTTCATGAGCAATTTCCTGAAACGAACGTGATGATTCGAGAGATCGATCAAGATCATATATTAGAGGAAATGAAAAACGGAAATATTGATATTGGTTTAAGTCCTTTTACAGATTATGAAGTATCCAACCTTCAACATGAAAAAGGAGTGGACTATGAATTGTTGTATACAGGACACGTGTGCATTTGTGCAGGCAAGAAATCTTCGTTGTACTACAAAGATTTTCTTTCGCCAGATGAGTTGAGCGATGAAAAACTGGTGATTTATAATTCTAAAGGAGGTATAACATTCAACGATAAATACGTAAAGAACGAACAGATTCTATTCTCATCCAATAATATTGAAGTCATGCGTTCTGCGATCTTGGATGGATATGCTTTTTCTTTTGTTTTTAACTTCACCTTCAAAAACAATGTCGATGTTAAGAACGGCAACTTAGCCATCATCCCGTTCAAGCAGCCTGATTTAATCTATCAAGACTTTTGGACATTATATCCTTTAACAAAAGGTCTTTCTGTAGAAGCGAAAGAATTTAAAGAAAAAGTAAAGTATCTTTTAAATCAGTAGTTTTGATCTCTTATTTAACAGATGGATTCTCCATTATTCTTTTTTGATAAAGATAGATCAGTTTGTCCAGCTTTTGACTCTGTTTGACGAGATCAGCATCTGAAAAATCATTGGAACTTGGTTTAAGATCATACATTTCTTGACGACAGATTTTAATTTCTTGCAATAATATATTTAGATCAACATCCATGAATGATTTCCCTTTCTATCAACAAACTACTTCCAAATAAATGGATATGCATTTATCATAGTTGTTCTTTGTTTTTATGTAAATTTAGAAATAGTTAAAGACCACTAATCTATTCTTAAGGCTCTTGTGTGTTATATAGGAAGCTCATTTCTAAATGATCGTTGCTTTTGACGTAATATTTAAAAAACATCATTGATAAGTTGATTGGAGTGTAAGGTGCTTGCCTGCCACCTGAAGTACATCTCGCAAGGCATGCGACGAGGAAGCTTACTCCTCTAGCATTAACTTGTAGACGCAGGAGCAAGGAGCATAAAGGCGGGACAGGTGAGCCACCTAATGGTGCAAGGCACTAGGTGGCTCACCGCACGCCCCTCGGAAAGCGAGCACCTGAAACGGAGATCGACTACTTTCAAGAGCAACAATATATTCGAAAAGAGAAGTTCCATTCAAGCATTGGGCTTCTCTTTTTTTTTTTTTGCACGGCCCTGTATATTTTTTCTTCTACCTAGTTACAGGAATAAACACCTCATTCAATGGACATACCTAGTAAAAAAGAGGGAGGTCTGTTGCCTTGAAAAAAGAAGGAAATCCACATATAGACCACTCCCCATTATTAAGCAACAATCTTTCTAGCAATCTGGAAGGGATTCAAACTACGCTCGGTCCAACGCCAGATTTAAAAATGCTACAGTACGAGATCAGAAATACGCCTTTAACTATTCTGTATATGGCAGATTTAGTTGATTCAGATAAGCTGCAGAACATCTTAAAATCAATTAAGTATATAAAATACGCACCACCTGTGGATGCATCGTTGTTTGAGCAAATGTATTCTGATATCTATCTAATCGCTCAAACCGCTAAAATATCAAAAATGAATGATGTGATCAACCACCTATTAAACGGCAAAACCATTATCTTAATGGATTCCATAAATGAAGGTTTTAGTGTGGATACGTATGGCGGTAAAGTTCGAGCAATAGAGGAGCCACAAACAGAATCTCTTATCCGTGGTCCTAAAGTAAGTTTCACAGAAGAGATCGGTGTCAACATCGCGATGATTCGTAGACAGATCACAGATGAGAACTTCAAGATAGAAACTTTTGTGATCGGTGAACGAGGGAAGAAAAAAGTAGCGTTATTGTATATTGGTGATGTAATCAATCCTGCAATCGTAGATGAAGCAAGACATCGTTTACAACATATAAGCATTGATGCACCTATCGACTCTGGCATTATCGAACAATCGATAGAAGACAACTTTATGTCTCCCTTTCCGCAGTTTATTAGCACGGAGCGTCCTGATAAAGTTGCACTTTCTCTTTTGCAAGGAAGATTAGCGATTATTCCTGATCAGACAGCAAACGCATTGATCGCACCTATTTCAATCCTGGATACGGTTCAGTCACCTGAAGATTACTATGAAAGGTGGCATATCGGTTCACTGCTGCGCATGCTTCGTGCACTCGCCGTTTTTATCTCATTATTTCTTCCATCCTTTTATATAGCCCTTGTTTCTTTTCATCAAGGTTTGATTCCGTCACGTCTTGCTTTTTCGATAGCCGCTTCGCGTGAGGGTGTTCCATTTCCCGCATTTGTTGAAGCTCTGATGATGGCAATCACGATGGAACTTCTACGGGAAGCAGGACTGCGCCTTCCGAAACCCATCGGACAAACGATCGGTATCGTAGGAGGAATCGTAATTGGAGAAGCTGCTGTTCAAGCTGGAATTGTCAGTACCGTCATGGTGATCGTAATTGCTATCACAGCGATCGCTTCTTTTACATTGCCAGTCTACAGCATGGGTGTAACTTATAGAATTCTCTTGTTCAGCTTCATTTTTGCTGCCGGCATGATGGGACTCTATGGGATCTCACTCGCTTTTATCGTACTTGTCATCCATATAGTCAATCTGACCAGTCTAGGTATTCCATACGCTGCACCTCTTGCACCTATCTTTATCAACGACTGGAAAGAGCTATTCGTACGCTTGCCCATCTCATTTATTAAAAAAAGACCTGTTTTCTTAGATCCTGTAGATGAAGTCCGTTCAGAGAAAGAGGAATAAACTGTGAGCAAAGTCAAATACACCGACCGTTCTATCAGTGCTAAAGAATTAATGTACGCAGTTGCTTCCATGGTAATTGGTGTAGGTATCTTTAATCTGCCTCGCTATATCACGACCGTAACGAACGGCATCGATGGTGTAATCAGTATTTTATTAATGGGAGGTATCGTGCTTTCTATCGTATGGATCATGGGCCAGTTTATTCGAATGTATCCTGGTAAAGGAATCTATGAAATTTTGTTAGCGATCATACCAAAACCGATTGCCTTCCTTTTAATTACTATTTATGGTGTATTTTTCGCTTTACTTGCAGCCTATGAAATAAGAGCTATCGCAGAGATCACAAAAAAA
Source organism: Fictibacillus nanhaiensis (assembly GCF_049537595.1). Taxonomy (GTDB): domain Bacteria; phylum Bacillota; class Bacilli; order Bacillales; family Fictibacillaceae; genus Fictibacillus; species Fictibacillus nanhaiensis_F. Next base: position 316,079 of record NZ_JBMULM010000001.1, on the reverse strand, counting down.
TATCTGCTGCCCAACACTAGCTCTGATAGTTTAAGCCTACTCTTCCTGCTTGTTACCGTATATGCGCTTTTTGGTTCTCGTACAGCACTCATCCGGATAAACTCCATGTTCTTACCTATCGTATTAATCGTGTCATTATTATTAGTCGTCCTAAATATCCGGATCATGCATCTGGATAACTTTTATCCACTGCTCACCACAGATTTGCAAGGCTATGGATCAGGTATGATCAATATTTTCTTTTCGTTCACGGGAATCTCAATTATCCTAAGCTACTCTTACCTCGTTAATGAACCAGAAAAAGCTTCGTCTGCTGCTGTGAAAGGTGTATTTATCTCAATTATCATCTACACGATGGTTTTTGTTTCATGTGTTGCCGTCTTTTCTAATCTAGGCACTGATTTTTTAGAGAATCCAACGATCGAGTTAGGTAAGGAAATAGAGCTTCCTGGCGGATTTTTTGAAAGATTCGAATCCGTCTATTTTACGATATGGATCATGACGATCTTTAATACAACATCGATGTCTATCGATTCTTCACTTATCGTCTTAGAATCTTTATTTAAAAAAACGAAGAAAGAAACGCTTATCGTCATCCTGTCTCCTATCGTTTTCTTTGTGTCCATGGTTCCGGTAGGCATGGAAGGAATGGAAGCAATGGGAACATTCATTGGACGACTCAGCTTAACATTGATTGCTGTTGTCCCAGTACCTCTTTATATTATTGCTAAGATAAGAGGAGTGAAAAAATGAAAAAACGTTGTTATATCTTATCATTACTCCTAATTACTAGCTTGTTACAAGGATGCGGAGCACGTGAGATCGAAAAAAAGGCCTTTGTGATTGGTGTGGGAATCGATCAGGTAGACTCAGATGACGATACGAGTCAGCCCGTGATGAATGGTACTTTTCAAGTTGCTGTTCCAAGGTCACTAAAGCCCGAGGTAACGAACGAAAAAGCGTATCAAAACTTTCAAGACAAAGGTCACGATCTATCTGAACAGATTTCAAGAATTGCTCAATACTCTAACAAAGAATTATATTTTGCTCACAATCAGATTATTTTGGTTTCGGATAAGGTAGCCAAACAGCCACAAAGAATGGAGCGTCTGCTTGATTTTTTTGTCAGGCATGAAGATATTAGACGAAGTGTTCGTGTCTTCATTACAAAGGGAAATACAAAGCGCTACCTAAACGTTGAGAATAACGAAAAACTGCCTTCAATCTATATCGATACGCTATCTGCTAATGTACAGAATCATTCACGTGCTGCGAGTATTAAGAGGTTAGGAGACCTTCAGGAAGATCTCCTAGCTCATCGTTCATTTGTCCTGCCAGTGCTGAATTATAAAAGCACTGAAGAGATCAAGATTGGCGGTGCCGCCATCATAAAAGGAGAATCGAGCAGATTAGCACATATCCTAAATGAAAAGGATACAGAAGCTATGAACATTTTGAAGGGTGAATTTCAAAAAGGTATGCTTTTTTTCGAGTTAGATGATGATCTATACATCTATAAAATTGATAGATCGAAAAGCAAAATCAAACTCGTTCCAACAGCAAATGGACAACTTACATTCACAATAACTGTCAGCGTAGAAGGAGAAATTCAAGAAGTCAATAAGAAGATGGATACACGTACTATTTCAGCAAAACGTGCGAAAAAAGAAGTAGAGAAACAGATTGCTATGAAAACCGAACAATTCATTAAGACATTGCAGACACAGTATAAAACCGATGTTCTTGGCCTTGGTGTCTACATGGAAAAGCATCATCATAAAGAATGGCTAAAGCTCAAAAAGAATTGGGAAACTGGTGAAAATCACTTTAGCCAAGTGAAGATAAACACACACATCCATACCACGATTAGCTCAGCAGGAGGTCTAAGATAAGTGATGTTCGAGATGAATGAATTATTAGCTCGCATTCTTACTTGGCGATTTATCTTTTTCACCGTGCTTTCCTTCTTATTTCCGTTCACTTACATCACACTGTATAAGTTGCTTCAAAAAAGAGGAATGCCACTATGGAAAAAGGAGACTCGCACTACTTCAAAAAAATAAACAATAAGTAAAGTTGTCGCTATGATGTTCCTCAATCAGAATATTATCTACTCATAACGTTTTACCACGTAAGCATAAGGTAATTCTTAGAGTATAAATGAAAGGGGGGATATCATGGATACGGTATTGTATTTCATCTATACAGCAGCTTACCTCGTTTTACTTATTATGTGCATCAACTTCGGCAACAGTTGGGATACTTCTTCCCTACTCTATTTGGTCGTATTCGGACTTGTATTTGATAACGGACTCATCGCCGTAGGAAGATATTTAGGAGAAGGCCCTCTTTTAGAGAACTTGAGCTATTTACGATTTTGGTTTCATGCGTTCTTCACCCCTACGCTCGTTCTATTTTCATGGAGTGTTTTAAACAGAGCTGGGATTAAGTTCGCCGAGCGAAAAGCTGTATACATAGGAGCTCTTCTCTACACGGTTGCTCTTATCATAATGGAAATTGTAACAGAAACATACGGGATAAAGATCGTTCCTGAGAGAGAACATGGATTACTTCGTTATGTTTCAGCAGAACCCTCATCAGGTCCTCCTCTCATGGTCCTTTTTGTTTCTATTGCTTTAATCACTGCAGGAGCGATCCTTTGGAAAAAAACGGGCTGGAAGTGGATGTTGATTGGTTCCGTTGTGATGACAGTCGGAAGCGCGGTCCCTATTTCAATTGAAAGTGCTGCTGTCACGAACGGATTTGAGTTATTTCTGATAGTTACACTTGTTGCAACGAAGATCCACCAAGACCGTAAAATGAAAGGTGCTTAAGATGAAACGACTAATCAAGAAAGCTTTTCTTGTAATAGCAGTACTATTTGTATGCGCCTTGATCGGATTTTTTGTGTGGACTCAACAGACATATGAACCTACTAAAGAACTGTTGAGGAGTGTTGGTGACATTGAGCGTGAAGACGATTGGGTGACGTTCCAGCCTAGCGGGACTAATAAAGAGGTAGGCATTGTCCTCTATCCCGGAGCAAAAGTTGAACCAGAAGCTTATGGTTATCTCGGAAAATCATTATCAGAATCTGGATACACCGTCGGAATCCCGAAATTCAACCTCAACCTTGCCATGCTTGAGACAAATAAAGCAGAAGAATGGATCAAGCAAAATCCATCTATTAAGAAGTGGTTTATTGGCGGGCACTCTTTAGGAGGAGTAAGCGCTGCTTCATTTGCAAATGAAAATCCCGATGTGATTAATGGTGTTATTCTGCTTGCCTCTTATCCTGCAAGTGGTGATGACTTTTCAAACAAAGACACACCGATTCTATCTATTTACGCAGAAAAAGATGGGCTAACGACTAGGGATAAGATTGAGGAAACGAAAAGCCTGTTGTCACGTGAGACTGTTCTATTTGAGATCAAAGGTGGAAATCATGCTCAATTCGGAATGTATGGAGAGCAAAAAGGTGATAATCAAGCAGACATTTCTGCTAAATCACAGCAGGATATTGTTTCTGAAGAGATCATTAAGTGGTTAGATAATCAATAACATATAAACAAAAAAACTCACTATTTTTGTGAGTTTTTTTACATTAATACAGCAAGTAATATGGGCAGAGTGATCAGTGAAAAAAGTGTACTCACTAACGTTGCGCTCGAAACAAAATCTGGCTCCGTTCCAAACTGTAACGCATACATCGTTGTGTTTGCTGCTGAAGGCATTGCCGCCATAAGAATCATAATCGCTGCAAGCATATCATCAACAGGAAGAATCAACGTGATACAAAATGCGATCAGAGGTGACACCGCTAATTTTAATAGCAACGAATACGTTAACTTCTCTACTTGTACATGGCGCAATGATATCTTCGCTAGCTGCATACCAAGTATGATCATAATGGTTGGTATCGCAGAGTTTGCTACAAGATCAAGAGCTTCTGACACAGAACCTTTTATCGGTATATGTAACTGTTGAAAGACTACACCCGCTATCGCTCCGTATACGATCGGCATCCGTCGCACTGCTCTTAATGCTGAAGAGATTCCATCGTTCTCCGGACTGCCTTTTGCTGCATAATAGACTCCTACTGTACACATGACTAACTGCTGGATAACCATAAGAACAACCGCATAATCTAACCCTGCTGCCCCAAACGCGAACAGCGCGACTGGAGTACCATAGTTCCCATTATTCATAAACGCAGAAGCTAAAATGACACCGCATGTTTCCCGCATATTGTATCTTTTAAAATAACTGATCACGTACACGAGACCGATCAAAGTGAAACATAGTATGAGCGTATAGATGAGCATATATCCATACGTTTTCGTAAAAGTAGTTTCATAAAACGTTCGAAATACAAGAAAAGGAGACATCAGATAAAGTGCCATCTTGGAAAGTGTTTGTGTTTCGAAACCTAACGTTTTTTGACCGATAAATCCGATTCCAAAGATCGCAAATACCGGAAGAATGATGCTCAGCAGCTCTATCATGTCTTACCCCTTCTTTCTGTTAACTACAACGGAAAAAGGCTGACCAAGTAAGATCAGCACTTTTTTCTCGCTACAAATTTAAAACAATGATTCGTTCTTCAGTCATCTCTTCAATCGCATAGTGTGGGCCTTCTTTTCCTGTACCGCTCTGCTTTACGCCACCATATGGCATGTGGTCCACTCGGTAGGCTGAAGCATCGTTTACGATAAGTCCGCCCACTTCAATCTCTTTCGCCGCTTTCATAGCGAATGCAAGATCATTTGTGAAAAGACCTGCTTGCAATCCATAATCCGAGTCATTCACTTGTTCGATCACTTCGTCTATCGTAGCATATGTGTCTATCCCAACAACAGGACCAAACACTTCTTGTTTGCAAACTTTCATTTCTCTTTTAACATCTGAGAGTATCGTAGGCTCGTAAAATGCTCCATTACGTCTACCACCCGTTACAATAGTTGCTCCGTCAGACACTGCTTCGTTCACCCACTCTTCAACACGCTCTGCTTCAGCCTGTCGGATCATCGGGCCAATATCTGTTGTTTCGTCCAGGGGATCACCAGTTTGAAGCTGTTCTGTTTTATCTTTTAATAATTGAATAAAAGGCGATTTTACATCTTGATGAACATATACACGCTGAACAGAAATACAAACTTGACCTGCATTATTAAAACTTTTGTTCGCTATGAGTGCTGCAGCCTTATCAAGGTCAGCATCTTTATGAACGATCGTTGCGGAGTTATTTCCCAACTCCAGTGACACTTTACGAAGTCCTGCCTTTTGCCTGATAATTTCACCGACTCTTGGACTTCCAGTAAAAGTAAACATCTTAACATCTTGATTTTCTAGCAGCCATCCGCCTACTTCTGCACCATCACCTGTAATGACTTGCAGTCTGCCATCAGGTAAGCCAGCTTCCTTAAATACCTTTGCCAACATAAGGGCACATAACGGGGTAACTTCAGCGGGTTTTAACACGACCGCATTTCCTGCTGCCAGCGCTGGACCAATCTTATGACAAACAAGGTTCAGAGGCACATTAAATGGTGTAATTGCCGCAATAACACCAACTGGTACTCTTAATGTAAAAGCCATTCGATTTTCAGAGCCTGGTGCGGATTCTACAGGTACACCCTCGCCGTGAATACGCTTTGCTTCTTCAGCTGAGATTTCAAGTGTTTGCGCAGCTCGTTCTACTTCTACTCGTGAATCACGAATCGGCTTACCTACTTCAGCGACTAACACACTAGCAAACGCTTCTTTTTTCTCCAATAACAGTTTCGCAGCCTTCATAAGCACAAGGTAACGGTCATAGGCAGAAAAGGATTCTTTAAATGCACTCTTTGCTCCGTCCACTGCTTCATCTACATCTTTTTTTTCGGAACGAGCAATTGTTGCTTCCACTTTCTGCGTATATTTATTGATTACTTCCATGACTTCCGTTTTTTCTTTCCATGTACCGTTAATCCATAGCCCGTACGATTGATCTTTTGTTTTAATCATCACAAATCATCACTCCCTATTTTATAACGTTACGACCTTTTCGCGCGTTGTAAATTCGTTTGCTTTGCCAGCACTTCCGAATAAACGTATTTTCTCCTGTACTTTCTCCTTCATGACTTGACGGCCTTTACCAAGTGAAACGGCAAGATGATACTCTTCTGGATTTTCCTGAAGGACTTGCTGCATTCCTTTTGTGAAGGATTGTCTAAGCTCTGTATCCACATTAATCTTTGCGATACCGAGTGAAACAGCTTTTGTAATCTGCTCATCTGGCACGTCAGATCCGCCATGAAGAACAATCGGACGGTTAACCGCTGCTGAGATTTCTTTTAATCGATCAAATGCCAGTTTCGGCGGATTTTTATAGATGCCGTGTGCTGTTCCGATTGAAACGGCAAGATAGTCAACATCCGTTGCTTCAACAAACGCCACTGCTTCTTCGGTTGCTGTAATCATTGCGTCTTCTTCAGCAACCGTAATGTCATCTTCCGTTCCGCCAATCTTACCAATCTCACCCTCAGAACCGATTCCAAGAGCACGTGAAGCGTCTACTACTTTTCGTGTAATGTAAGTATTCTCTTCAAATGAAAGAGCCGATCCATCGAACATGACGGATTGAAAACCAAGCTGGATCGCTTTCATTGTCTGCTCATATTCTCTGCTGTGATCCAGATGGATACTAACAGGAACGGATATGTTTTTCATGAAAACATCAATCATTGCCTTCATCGGTTCAAGTCCGATCGTGTTGATTACTTTTTGCCCTACTTGAATCATGATTGGTGCTTGTTCTTGTTCAGCAGCTTCTAATATTGCAAGAATAGTTTCTGCGTTATGTGCACTAAATGCCCCAACTGCATATTTATTTTCGTAAGCATGTGTTAACAGTTCTTTTCCTGAAATATATCCCATTGTATTACCTCCGAATGTTTTAATTAACGTCTTAGTTCAATGTCATAGTGGTATTGGTCACTTCTATACCTTGTTTTTGTATACTCGATCGGCTTGTCGTTCAAACCGAAACTCAATCTTGTCATTTCTAAAAGAGCTTCTCCTGCACGAATGCCGAGCACATCTGCTTCGGCCATCGTTGCATTAATCGCTGAAATCTTTTCTTCTGCCCGCTTTAATAAGATATTGTCTTCCTCAAGAATCGAATAAAACTTAGCCGTATCCAGATCATGCTTCATCAATAACTTGCCGATCGATTCAGGCCAGCAAGATCTTTCAAGTGCAATCGGTACATTGTTAGCAAATCGGATGCGTTCAATCACTAAAACCTTCTCATCTTCATTTAATCCTAGCTTCGTTTTTTCGAGAAACAAAGAATCACTGAACTCAGCACGCAGAACTTTAGAGTGCGGAACTTGTCCTTTTTCCATTACTTCTTCAGCAAATCCTTTTAATCTTCTTAGTGAGCCAACAAGCTGTTGCGGCTTGACAACCGTTCCTTTTCCTTGTTGTTTTTCTAGAAGACCGTCAGCCACAAGCATATTAATCGCTTGACGGATGGTCGTGCGGCTCACTCCGAATTGCTTCATAAGTTCTTGTTCTGTTGGAATGAGCTGGCTTGGACGCCAAATTTGTTGTTGTATTTTTTCTATTAGATGATCTTTTACTTGCAGATATAGTGCTGTATTATTGCTTTTCATTAAGAATTCTCCTCTTTCTCACAGTGGGATAAGGCTGTAGATCTTCCCCTGCGAGAGGTCGGAGCCATTTGTAATAGGCTTCCGGTTCATCAATAAATGCATCAGGCAGGAAACGTTCCCCGCCCTGCGCAACAACTTGCAGAGGACAGCTATTCATACTAAAAGTATAATCTATATTTGCCGATCGTTGTATGGTAACCATTCTCCCCGTCTCACCATGTAATACAAGTCTTGCAGCTTCTCGTCCCACTTCAAAAGCTTCCAATTGATCTTGCATTGAAATAACAGCTGATGAGCTGCGCTGATTCATACCAAGAATCTCAGCTCTAGCCATCACACCAAGTTCTGTTTTGGCCATTTTCTCAAGCACACCAGAAATACCGCCAAGAATCGTTCTGCCTTGAACATTCGCTTTCTCGACCTGATCGGAAAAGGAATTGATTTTACATCCTTCGGCAACAACAATCGTTGCATATCCAAAAGATCCAACAGCATCGCTAACTCTTGCTAAAAAGTGTTCAGGCTCAATGATCCGTTCAGGAACATAAACCAAGTGAGGCCCATCTTCTTCTCCATTTCTCAAAAGACCGCTTGCAGCAGCGAGCCACCCTGAGTTACGCCCCATTGTTTCTAGTATTCTTACTTGCTCAAAATTCTGCATGGCACATAGATCTCTGCTAATATCTCTGACGGCTGTTGTCACATAACGCGCGGCACTTCCAAAGCCAGGCGCATGGTCCGTTTCAGCTAGATCATTATCAACCGTCTTCGGTATACCGATGACTTGAAGATCATAGTGAATGTGACGCGCTTCCTCAGCCAGCTTATGAAGAGCTGCCATCGTACCATTGCCGCCAATAAAAACAAGAGTATCAATACCGTGCTTTTTTAGATGCAAAAGGGATTTTTGAATTTTTTCAGTTGTAAATTCATAACGTCCTGAACCGAGGCATGCTCCGTTTACAAATTGATGTGATTTGATCCATTCTAAAAGTTCAGCATCCAGCTTTTCGATGTTGTTTTCATATAATCCTTGATAACCGTTATAAACACCAAATAACTCTACTTCTTGTTGGAGCGTTTCTACAAAACCTACTAAACTGGCATTGATGACGGCTGTTGGACCTCCAGCCTGCCCAATTGCTACTCTCTTTGCCATCTAAGTTCGCTCCCTTCCTATAGGTACACCTCAGTAGGAATGTTAAGTTGCTTGCCTAGTTGCAATAGATCATCAGCAACATCTGCATACACGACAGCAAAGTGAGGTTCATAGCCACTTTCCATAAGAGCACTTACAGTTTCTGAAACATTTCCGTTTAATCTCACTTCAACAGAGGTACCTGAAAACGGCTGTGGAACATCGAGCGCTTCACCTTTCATCACTAGAAGGCGATACCCATCTGGCGTATACCCCAGTCTGAAGATCGTTACTTCTCCAGCTTTTAATCCAAAGTCCATCGTAAAGCCCATTTTACGGTTAGGATGTACACCTGATTGCGCGCCTGTTGACGGACTTGCAAGAGAATAAGCACCTGCTCCACAATGCCAGAAAACAACTGAATTATTTGGCTCATTCACATGAACTAGATCTCCGAGATACGGAGCGTTTCCTCCACTTAGTTCTTGTAGGATGAACATCGAAACCGCACCGTGAATATCTGACTCACAGGAAGATACCACTCCATCTTCGGTAAACTGAGAGAGCGTTGAACACGCAGCTGCTCCTAACTCATTAAAGAATTCCGGCCAGCATCTTACAGCGAGTGCTGCAATATCTTCTTGTTCAATATACTTTTTCACATACGTGGAAAACTGCGCAAACTTCTTTACCGTTTCATCAGATCGATTCAATCCGATGACTTGCTGTTCAGCTCGATCAATAGCACCTGCCCATTCTTCCTCTGGCAGCTCTACACATTCTTGAAACGCTTTTAACAGATCCATCTTTTTAAGGGTTACTCCCAGTTTTTGATGAAGAAGCTCTTCATCTGTGTCTGAGAAGAAGAAACCAGGCGGATGTTCTCCAATCACTCCAATTTTTAGCTGTTTCAGCTTATTCATCAAACCATTCACTCTGATTTGGCGTGAAAGCTGCTGTTGAAGCTGTTCTTCGTCTGGGTTACCAAGTACGAATGTAAAAGGATGACGATGATGCATGAGAACATTACTCGTACTGTTTCCTCCAGTTAATGAATTAAGTCGCAGTCTTCCGCCTACACTTGGTTCTCTTACAGACCATACAACAACAGGTTCGTTTCGATATTGAAGGACCTTCGCGATAAACTCACCATCTGCAAACGTAACGCTTTGATAGATGATAGAATCAATGTTCTTATTTGTTAACGTTTCAAGGAATTGCTCGAGATCTTCCACAGATGTCAGAATTTCTTCTGGTTCATAAACAGTGTGGTACGTCTTGTTAACCCATTCAGAGCTTTGTTCACGGTATTGCTCACCAGCTTCTAGATCAAATGTTTTTCTGCCAATCGGGATATATACGATTGATGGCGTTTGCATAGTTGTCCACATCCTTCATTTTGTTCTTTCTACATGACTTTTTTCGCATACATTGTTGCTCTTCGAAAGTAGTTGATTTCCGCTCCAGGTTGCTCGCTTTCCACGGGGCGTGCGGTGAGCCTCCTGTCTAGTTGCAGTGACTAGCTTCTCGAGGTCAAAAGTTAAACAGTCAAGAAGGCAAAGTGCGCCTTCCTAGCCAATTCAACTTTTGCTTGTCGAGGCTAAACGAGTCACTTCCACTTTTAGGACTGCCGCTTTGCGCCATTAGGAGTCTCCACCTGTCGTCCCGTAGGAGTCTCGCACCTTGCGCTCTAATCAACTTGCAAATGATGAAGATAGAAGCCAAAAGCAACAACCTTAATAAAAGAGCTTTCTAAATATAAGTATAACAAAGGTAACTACCTTTTGAAATATATTACTACCTTTATGTTTATAAAGATTAATCAAGAGTATACATAGAATATCGGGGACACCTTCTCGCTGTCCCCTCTACTATTCTATTTCGTTAATGATTCAAACAATTCCTTGTACGATGAATTCTTTCTATAAAACACAGGCGGCTGTCCAATCGGTGCTTCTACTTCTCTATTTCCGCCACTATATTCTTTTCCGGTCCATAGATGAACCCATTCGTCCTCAGGTAAGTAGACATTCCAATGAGTTGATGCTTCTTCATACACCGGTGCCACTAGAAGATCTCTGCCATATAAATACTGATATTGAATGTCGTAAGCTGCTTTGTCTTCCTCATAGTGCATGAACAAAGGACGCTGCACTGGAATTCCTTTTTCAGCATTTTCTTTTACGATGTCTTTCGTATATGGTGCAAGCTTTACATAGAGATCTGTCATTCGAGCAAAATGCTCTAGCGTTTCTTCGTCCCCGTCAAATTGGAAACAATCATCAGGGCGATTTCCTTCATGTGTACGCATCACTGGTGTAAAAGCCGCCATATCTAACCAACGAAGAAGCAGCTCTTTGCTTCGCTTGTTGCCGTGAAGACTTGTATAGCCTCCAATATCACTATGGTGTAAACCACAGCCAGTCATACCAGCTGAGAGGGCAGCAGGGATAACAGAAGCTAACCCATCATCTAGCGACCAGTTCACACTTTGATCTCCACCCCATAAAAGCGTGCAATATTTCTGAATACCCGTATATCCGGCTCTCATGAAGTAAGTGATCTCACCTAATTTTCCTGCTTCACTCACTGCTTCATAGTTCATTTTTGCCCAAAGTGCAGGCCATGCATTATGCATGATTTTAGCCGATTCACCATTATATAGTTGAACATCCGTTGGCAAGTATTCACCAAAATCGGCCATCCAGCCATCCAGACCAAAATCAATCATGTTTTCTTTAATCACTGATTTGTACCACGTACAAGCGTCAGGATTCGTAAAATCTACAACGCCACAATTGAATTCCCCAAAGTCAACAAGGTAGATATCCCCTTTTTCATTTAAAGCAAGGTACCCTTTCTCTGCAGCAGTTCTGTACAGATCACCTTCAACAGCAACATAAGGATTAATATATCCCAGGAAGCGAATACCTTTCGCTTTCCATTCCTCAATCTTTTGATCAAGATTTGGATACTCTTCGCTGTTCCAGCGCCAGTTCCACATCAATCTCTTACCGAATGAGGTGATACGTTTCCCTTGCCAGTCCTGACACCAAACGCCTCCAACTTTTATTCCTTTTTCGAGTGCTAAGTCCAGCTTCTTTTGTACGATGTCGGTTCCGCCTTGTAAACCAAGCCAAATGCCGTTATAGGTCCAATCTGGCAATTCTGGCTGCCGCCCAAACACGTCAGTCAATTTTTCAACAAGTTGTACATAACTTTCCGCCGTTTCAAAGAGTACATATTTCGGGATATCCCATATTTGAAGTTCATGATAGTCATCATTTCGAAAGTCAAAATCGGCATAAGAAGTTGTTTCAACATGACAATAGTATTTTTTAGTAGAGATGAACGTAGGCTGCGGATAGTTCGTGTTGTAATAATCGCCGCCCGCTTTGTCTTTCACATCAGCCTGCCACGTTGTGTACGTATTCTTATTTCGGCCAACACCAGGTTCAGAAGTCCAAAGCGGAAAGTTTTTGCCACGCAAGTTAAAATGTGAGAGCTGTTCACCGCAACCATAAACTTTCTCATCCGCATCAGCTTGAACTCGAATCCATAAGCGGTTTAGTTCAGTAGAACTCTTTGTAAAAAGAAGCTTTACCTTTCCGTTCTCTTCCGTAAGAAAGATTTCAAGATCAGGTGTACTCCCTGCAAACTTGGAAAAAGATAATTGATACCCTTTATCCGTTTGTATAGCGTCGGCATAACGAAGACCGATACGCTCCACTACATAATCTTGAATGTCAAAATTCCCTCTATACATGTTGATCGTCTCTTCACCATAACCTGCATAAAGCATCGGCTGCTGTACGGAATGATGAAAAAGAAGTCTGCCATCTGCTTCTATTTCAAAGCCTTTATCGATTTCACGTAATTTTAATGTCGTATCACTTAATTGAAGAGTCATCATAACCTCCTACTAGGCTAACTTCCTAGCTTCTTTTACGTCCTTTTTGTGCTGTTTACTTAAGAAATTTGCATACTTTTGATTCCAAGATTTTATAGAAAGATAGATTAGAACTCCCGTAACCAGTGTTAATCCTGCCATAGCTGGCCAGAAGTAACCGGATACAATCGCATCCTCATAAGCTAAACCGATTGGAGAAAATACGATGTACATGCTCACAAGCAAGCCAAGTAAAATAAACGTTACTGGAAGCGCATACTTCCAAGGTACCATATCAACTTGTGCATTGGCTTTATAAAAATAAGGAGTTTGTAATGGCTTCCATTTTCCGATCGCCACCATTATTCCTACTTCCACAAAGAACAAAATAGCGTAAATGTGAATAAAGTTAATCGTAGTTTGAATGCCAAATAATTGATCTAATCCCCATACAAGCATGTAATAAGTGATTACGTGGAAAATGATTACTACTTTTGCTGCAAGTGCAGGAATTCGCTTTGAAAAGATACCAACAAGAACAATCGTTATGATTGGAATGTTAAAGAATCCAGTAAAACGTCTGATCAGATCCCAAAGGCCATCTGGCGCGTTCATGAGCAGCGGTGAGATAAAGAATGATACAAGTGCGATTACTGTACCAAACCATTTACTCATCCGAATCAACTGTTCGTCGGTAGCTTTCGGATTGAACTGCGGCTTATAGATATCAAGAGCAAACATGGTTGCTGCTGAGTTAAGCAGCGAGTTAAACGTACTGAATACAGCACCTAACAGAACAGCAAGGAAGAAACCTGATAAATATTTTGGCAACACATCTGCTACTAATGTCGGATAAGCAAGGTCAACCGGATTCAATCCTCCCCCATATAGGTGGAAAGCGATAATACCAGGAATCATCATAAATAGTGGAATCGCTAGCTTATAGAAACCAGAATAAAGCACACCTTTTTGACCTTCTTTTAAATTTTGTGCTCCAAGCGTCCGTTGAATAACGTACTGGTTTGTTCCCCAATAGAACAAGTTAGCAAAAATCATACCCGTAAAGATGGTCCCAAACGGAACGGAGTCTGTACTCGATCCAATCGCATTTAGTTTTTCCGGACTGTTTGTTGCTATCGTCTTCATACCATCAAACATGTTCCCATCTCCAAGTGCTAAGAAGCCAAGAGCAGGCACTAAAAGTCCTACTATCAAAAGTCCGATTCCATTAATCGTATCCGATACAGCAACGGCTTTTAACCCACCAAAGATTGCGTAAACTGCACCGATGATTCCGATCACCCAGATTAAAAGCCAAACCGATTGTGTATAGGAAATACCTAAAAGACCTGGCACATCAAAGAGTTTAAGTATAGTCAGTGCCCCTGAGTAAAGAGTTGATGGGATCGTAACTAAAATATAGCCGAGCATAAATAGCATAACCGTATAACGGCGAACCCCTTCATCAAATCGCGTGCTAAGAAACTCTGGCAATGTTGTAAAAGCTCCTCCTAAATATTTCGGTAATAGATAAAGAGCCATAATAACGATTGCAAAGCCAGCCGTTACTTCCCATGCCATGTTGGACATATTCGTTCGATATCCTTGTCCATTCAAGCCGATCAAGTGCTCAGCAGAAAGATTGGTAAGAAGAAGTGATCCGGCGATAAATGTCCCATTCAACCCTCGCCCTGCTAAGAAATATCCCGTAGAATCTTCTGTCTCCCCTTTTGTTTTTAAGTAAGAGATCCATGCGACAAGCCCCATAAAAAATGTACATGATAAAAGTGTAAATCCAATGCCTGAAAACATATCGAACACCCCTGTCCTTTTAAATAGTGATAGTTAAAACAAGACTTCTATGTTGTCACCGACAATTCCAGGATAAGCTCCCTTTTCTATCAGCTGTTTTCGATCCGGATGTGCGATCAGCCACTTATTCTTCATAAATAGCAAGTGATCTTCATCAGTACTTTTTTCACGCTCTGCTAGCGCAACTTCTAACGGTTCATTCGTTCCTTTTGGTAAAACAACAATGCATTTGAATCCTGATTCTTGAACTTTACAAGGTGCAAAGTGCAGTGTCGTCTCGTATAATTCAATTGCCGTTCCTTCCGGAATAAAGAAAGCCCTTACATTTTTCGAATGAAATGTATTATTTTCGATATCCTGTACTTTCCCAAGAAGTAGTACTAGATCAGTCACAGCTATATTGATCTCACTTCCTTTGTGATATTCAAGTCCATTTAACGTTGAATTACGACCGTTGCAATACCCAATCTGGGCAGGCATCTCACCATAGAAGTAAGTCTCTATTTGTTTTTTTACGGGATCGTCTTCCAGAATCGGTTCTGAAGCCACATACACATTTTCGTGCTCTGGAATCTCCGTAGATTTCTTCATCATGTTGATTAAACGGGTAAAATCATAACCTGTGATTTCTTTACCATAACTCTTAAATGAATCATCTCTAACATGCTCAATAACAATGTTTTCTTTCATGTTAACGTGCGACAACTTATTACCTCCTCTTTTTCAAGCACAAAATAACATAGGTATCTTTTATTAAACATCACTACCTTTTGTTTTAAAAAAATTCAGTCAATATGGATGTTGCTTTTTATTCTATGAAAACGCATCCAAAATTGCAAGGAGTTTTTTACATACAATTGTTTACAAATCTTCGAATTACTTTACAGGCAAGGACTTTTCAATTTAAAAAACTTGCAGACATCGTCTACAAGTTTCTAGCGGGAGGTTTCTAACCATTAAAACGTATGTGCGGAATCTTTAGCACGAGCAATCGCATTTTCTTTAATTTCATTCGCTTTATCCGGCATGGCCGCGTGTCCTTCTACAAACAATCCTTCGAACAATGGAACTCCAAAAAATTGCATGATCACGCTTAAATAACGGTGACCCATCTCCATTGCTGCTGCAGGTCCTTCTGAATAAATGCCACCGCTAGCCTGAATATGTAGAGCTTTCTTGTTCGTTAAAAGGCCAACCGGTCCTTGCTCTGTATATTTAAACGTCTTTCCTGCTACCGCCACTGAATCGATGTATGCTTTCATAACGGGTGGAAACGAAAAATTCCACATTGGCGTGACGAATATATATTTATCAGCAGCTACAAACTGCTCACAAAGCTCTGAAAGTCTTCCTACTTTCATCTTTTCTTCAGAAGACAGCTCCTCGAATCCTTTACCAGATTGCAGTTTCCCCCATCCACTAAATACATCAAGGTCGATGTGCGGAATGTCTTCTTTATACAAATCCACATGAATCAATTCATGATCCGGGTTAACTTTTTTGTATTCATCAATAAATGCTTTACCTACAGCCATGCTGTAAGAGACTTGATCATCATGAGGATGCGCTGTAATATATAATACCTTTGTCATGTAATTGACACTGCCTTTCAGTTTTTTTCTTTTCTAAATTACCGTCGCTTTTGAATGTTCTTTTCATTTCTATGCAAGTTGATTGGAGCGGAAGGTTGCCGACTCCTATGGGACGAGCGAGCAGGTGAGACCCTTAATGGCGCATGGCGGCAAGTGGCTCACCAGTCGCCCCATGGAAAGCGAGCAACCTGGAGCGGAAATCAACGACTTTCAATGAACTGCGATCACGATTGATCATAAGGATTCCCAGCAATGTTCGCCCTCACTTCATCTGTTAAAAGAAAAGGCTCTTGCGAAAGGTCATTGTTGAAAACTTCATGGTTTAAAAGACTTCCATCAAAATGAATCGGTTTATCTTCATTCATCTAAACATTCACCTCCAACAGAGATAGTTTAAACGGTTGTTTAACATTTGATTCATCATTCATTGGATATAAATAAAAAAGCTATCTGCACAAACAGATAGCCATAGCAAAAGAGTTTAAAATTAGTAGCGTTGTCCGCCTAAAGCTTGTGCTACAAGACGCTTAGTGATTTCTCCACCTACAGATCCGTTTGCACGTGAAGTCGTGTCTGGTCCAAGGTTTACACCGAACTCAGAAGCGATCTCATACTTCATTTGATCAAGAGCTCCTTGAGCTCCAGGTACTGATAATTGGTTGCTGTTGTTTTTAGCCATTTTATTTCACCTCCCTTTCTTTTCTAATCTTAGAATCCCACTAACTTACAATCTTATTCATAACCTTATAAAATTTTTTCAATGTTTCATTAGGTGCATGTGTATTTTCTGTTTCAAAAGTGATTTGATACAGTTTGTCCAAACACTTTAGACAAGTCTGCATAAGATAAAGGAGAAGAGAGGATACACCGAATATTCTCTTTTCCGAAGTTCTATATGGGGGGAATTCATTGTGAGTTTCATTAGTATCTTAAACGGGGTTCTATCTTCTAAAAAACGTGCTAAAAGCAAGAAAAACAAGAAGAGAATCGGCTAACCAAATCAATTATAGCCACAAAAAAAGCTAGCCTTATGGTTAGCTTTTTTACATATGGAACGAGAAGATTCCAATCACCTTATTCACTGGCTTCTGAAGCCATCGCTATCGCTTTTGTTTCATGAACGGTGCCAAAGGGATGCTCTGGCGGTGCATAAATTGCGTATAGTTTAATCGGCTTATTGCCTGTATTCGTTAAGTTGTGCCATTTTCCAGCTGGTATCATAATAGCAAAGTCATCATACACATTTGTCGTATAATCTAGCTGATCCGGACTATCACCCATTTGAACAAACCCTTGACCTTCTTCGATCCGTAAAAATTGATCGGTTGTCGGATGTACTTCTAAACCGATGTCTTCTCCCACTCCTATACTCATCAAGGTTACTTGCAACTTTTCTCCAGTCCAAAAGGCGGTGCGGTACGTCTTATTTTGTTTAGCAGCTTCATCTATATTTACGACAAACGGCTGACCACCATAATCCTTTAATTTAATCGGAATCCGTTTTTTTAACCATCCTATTCGTGTTGCATCCTCGCACTTCCGATAATAGGTCTGCATCAAAACCTGTTGGACATGTGGCTGTCTACAGCGATAATAGTCATGCTGATATCGCTGGCAATCCATTAGTTCTGCTTGATGAGCTTTTCTCAATCCCTCTTCATAACTACTAAAAGATATAACATTATTTTGGTATTCAGGCTGTTTTCCTGTAAGAGCCGTGAACATATTTACTAAATCATTAAGATTGGACCTTTTACATTCCAAAGCATAAAGGATATTATTCTTATGAATCTCATTAGGAGCTTCATTTGCCAACTGATTGTAAAAATCCACAAGTAATTGTTCTCTGATGATTCCCGTATATAGGGCTTCAAGTTCTTGTTGTTCCAGATCAATCATTCCCTTCAATGACTTATAATATTCATCATATGCCTAAGCCATTAGAAAGTACGTTAATATATTCAACTGCAAAAGAATGGACAAAAACTTGTCTACAACTTATAAAGAGATTAACCCATACTAGTAAAAGAAAAGACTCAACATTTGGTTAGGAGTATCTGAAATGACTAATATTTTAATTGTCGATGATGATCGTAATATCTTAAAGCTTATAGATACTTTTTTATCAGGAATCGGTTATAAGATATATCAGGCTCAAGATGGTTTAGAAGCTTTAAAAATCCTGCGGCATACGAGCTGCGAGTTAGCTGTTGTAGATGTGATGATGCCTTATATGGATGGATATAACTTAACCAAAGAGATACGTGAAAATTACGACATTCCAATAATTTTACTAACTTCTAAAAATCAAATTGAAGATAAAGAACAAGGCTATCTATCAGGAACTGATGATTATCTTGTTAAACCGTTTGAACCGAAAGAACTACTCTTTCGAATTAAAGCTTTATTAAGACGGTATGATAAGCAATCAGATTCGGCAGCTGTTACTTTAGGAAGAACGATTATAAATAAAAAAAGCTATGAAGTACTTATCGGTGACGTCACGATTCTTTTACCCTTGAAGGAATTTGAACTATTGTATTTCCTCGTATCTAACCCCATGCAGGTATTTTCACGGATTCAATTAATAGAGCACATCTGGGGTCTTGATTATGAAGGAGATGAAAGAACGGTAGATGTTCATATCAAAAGATTAAGAGAACGTTTTTCAAAATTAACCGATGATTTCCAAATTAAAACCGTCCGTGGAGTCGGATATTTATTGGAGGCAAAAAAATGAGGTCGCTGTATACCAAATTTGTTGTCTTAACAATAGGAATAATGCTTTTAAGCGGCGTATTAGCCTTTATCGCCTCCAATACATACTATCAGCAAAAATTAAAACCGGCTAATGATCAAAAAAACACTGTGATTGCGCTTGAGATGGCTTCGTTTGTTGAAGAACACCCTACTATCACCCTGAACGAATACTTGAAGAACCTTTCAACGATCGGTTATCAAATTTACCTTGTAGAAAGAACAGGAAAGGAATCCTACTTTGGGGCAAAATTTCGTAACACTGCACTTCCTTCCTCAACAAAAGACAGTGTATTAAATGGTGAAATCTATCATGGGATTCTTCATTTTCCAAAGCAAACATTCGTAACTGGTTTTTTTGCAAACGAATTAAGTAATTCGATCGGTGTTCCTTTAACGCATCGCGGGGAAAATTATGCGCTGTTTATTCGACCTGATATTAAACTTCTTTTTAATGAGATGCATGTTCTATTCGGCTGGCTTTTTGGCTTGATGATTGTCCTCAGTATTTTGATGGTAGTCATAAGTGCAAAATATTTAGTAAAACCAATATCAAAATTAACCATTGCTACAAAGTCACTCTCACAAGGAAGTTACTCTGTTGAGCTCGATACGAAGAGGAGCGATGAATTAGGTGTGCTTTCTCAGAGCTTCAAACAAATGGCTCGAAAGCTAGAACAGTCAGATGAGATGCGAAAAGAATTTATCTCCAATATTTCTCATGATATACAATCTCCACTATCCAATATAAAAGGGTACACCAACCTGTTAGAAAAAGAAGAGCTGAGTTCAAACGATCGAATCCAATACATATCTGTTATACATGGTGAGATCAGTAGACTCTCGAACTTAACGAAACAATTACTACTTCTTGCATCATTAGATCGAAACGAAGATATTCTACAGAAAAAAACGTTCAATCTGTCAAAACAGATTAAAGAACTCATTCAAAATTATCAATGGTTAACAAATGAAAAAGGAATCATGCTTAGCTATGCCTTACCAGATATCGAGTTCTTCGGCGATCCTTCTCTATTGAATGCCGTATGGGATAACCTTTTAACCAATGCCATTAAATATAATAACCCTGATGGAAGTATTGAGATAGCTGTTGAAAAGAGAGAAAAATCGATTTTCATCACCTTCAATGATTCGGGGATAGGCATGAACGAAAAAGAAGTAGAAAGAATTTTTGACCGTTTTTATCGAGCTGATGTTGCTCGTTCCAGAACCGTTGACGGGACAGGACTTGGTCTATCCATCGTTGCTACAATTGTGAAACTTCACGGTGGTCATACAGATGTGAAGAGCAAGGAAAATGAAGGAACTTCGGTTATTGTTGAATTACCTATAGATTAATCAATTTCAAGTATGTCAGGTATTATTAATGGAAACCCATTTGTGATGCCTGATTTTTTTATGTCCCCTCCCCTTTTCTCAACAACTTGATTTGTAACGTTTTATTCATTCTCCGTTCATATAAGAATTCTAAACTAAGGATGTAAATAGATTGGAGGAGAGATGTTATGAGCATCGCATGGAAAGAAATCAAGAAAAATAAAATGAGGTTTTTCATATTAGGATCCATCATCTTTCTCGTTAGTTTGTTAACGTTTATTATTTCGGGTTTGGCCAATGGGTTATCACAAGATAATGCAGCATTAATCAAAGATTTGCCAAGCGGGCAATTTTATATGAATCAAGACGCAGAAGAAAATTATAACCTCTCAAGGATTGATAATAGAATTCAAAAACAAGTGATACAGGAAACAAAAGATGCTGTTGGATTTTCTATACAAATGGGCTTTTTAAATGATGAGAGTGATAAACAACGAAGCGTTGCTTTTGTGGCTTCTACCGATTCAAAATGGTTCGAGCAAG
This sequence comes from Fictibacillus nanhaiensis, assembly GCF_049537595.1. Classification (GTDB taxonomy): domain Bacteria; phylum Bacillota; class Bacilli; order Bacillales; family Fictibacillaceae; genus Fictibacillus; species Fictibacillus nanhaiensis_F. Next base: position 295,352 of record NZ_JBMULM010000001.1, on the reverse strand, counting down.
TAGCTCCCGGAGAAATCATTCTCGACCGTTCATTAGAGAAAGAAGGTATTAAAGTCGGAGATACCTTAACACATAAACAATACAAGAGCTCTTTCGTTGTAAAAAAGTTTGTAGACCAAAAAAAGTTTAGTCATGCTCCTGTTGCTTATATAAATAAAGAGATTTACAACGAAATTTACCGTGCTGAAGAAATGCAGCTCCTCTTTACTCCTGGTGAAGATTCAACACAAAATATAAAAGGTCTACAATCTTTTTCAAATAAAGAGTTTCTTAACACTATTCCAAGTTACAGTGCAGAACAAATGTCATTGAATATGATCGTGTGGTTTCTAATCGTGATTAGCGGAATGCTGTTCGGCATCTTCTTCTATATGATGAACGTTCAAAAGATGGGGCTTTATGGCATATTGAAAGCAATCGGAGTAAAAACAAGTGATCTGTTTAAAATGATGTGGACACAAATGCTATACATCACAACCATATCTCTTACTCTTTCTGTTGGTTTTAGCCAATTATTCAAGGAATTTGCACCTAAGGATATGCCTTATCATTTAACGAATGAAACCACCCTACAATTGTCGATCGTCTTCCTCGTGATTGGATTTATTGGAGCTACGCTATCTGGTTTACAAATTAAAAAAGTTGAACCTTTACAAGCCATACAACAAGGAGAGGTTTAATATATGAATATCTTTACGATTGATGAATTAAGAAAAACGTACACGAATGGTGACGTGAAAGAAGAGATTTTAAAAGGTATAAACTTAACTCTTAAAGAAGGCGAAATTACGGCGTTAGTCGGTCCATCGGGCTCTGGCAAGAGTACCCTGCTAACCATTGCTGCAGGGCTGCAGCCTGCATCAGAAGGAAATATTTTATTCAATGGACATAACTTAACTTCCATGACGTCAGAGGAAATGCGGGTCATAAGAGCCAAGAACTTCGGTTTTGTTTTCCAATTTGCACATCTTGTCCCTTTTCTAACCGTTGAGGAGCAATTAGACCTCATGCTGGACGTATCTGAAGTGAAATTAACGAAAGAAAATCGACAACAAGAAATCGATTATATAGTAGAACGTGTTGGATTATCTCATCGAAAACAGGCGTATCCATCTTCGTTATCTGGTGGAGAAAAACAACGCGTGGCCATCGCACGCGCGATCATTCATAAACCCCAAGTTCTATTTGCCGATGAACCAACGGCAAGTCTGGATTCAAAGAAATCGGTAGAAATAATGTCACTTCTACGAGACTTAACGAAAACGTTAAACATTACGACTCTTATGGTCACTCACGATGAAAAAATGCTTTCTTATGTTGATCATGTAGTTAAAATGAGCGATGGTTTGGTTGTGTAGATTAAAGTGGGGAGCTATGGATTTTTTCATAGCTCTTTTTTATGTGCAGGAGTATTTAAAATTTAAAATTAGATGTTGATAAGAATATCGCTCTCACATCATTGGAAACATGTTGTAAAATACGTATTAGAGATTGCTTGAATATGTAAATACTAAATTTTGAGAGGGATTATTTTTTGGATACAAAAAAGTATATATATCATATTACATTCACTTTGTGGCTTCTTACGGCACTGTACTTTATATATAAATACGCATCAGGAGTTGGGTATTGGAAAAACCCCTTACTATTGTCTATTTTCTTTTATATATTGATGATCGTATTACATAAAGGTCTCGACAAGAAAATAAGCTATATTAGCTTGTTCTATGTTTTGTTTATAATTATATTTATTCTTCAGTTAATATTTTCTTTAAATCATTCAGCTTCTTAGGCTTAAACAATAAAAAAACATATAAAAAGCAGTTGACTTCTTTAAGAAACCAACCGCTTTTTTTATCGTCAAGCTGCATTCTCACTGTTTAATTCATAATCTCTTCCCGTACGTTTTACTTTATTCCAGCTCTTTTTATTGAAAAAGTATTCAATCGTTCCGTAAATTACAGCAAAGATCGTGATGAAACGATAGATGAAAATATCATAGAAAATAACACCTACTAAACGTAATGTATCTTTTTCCTCAAAATAATAGCCGTATTGATCACTCATGCCGACAGCCACCATGTTATAGATAAAGCCCAATATAAATATATAAAGGGTGTAAATGAGGATAAACGTTAAAGAAAACACCTCACCATCCAACAGGTTATAGACCAATGCACCTGTCATGATGTAGACAGCTAATGTGCCAGATAAGAATCCTTCTAAAATATAGAAAAACGATACCGGTTTTGTAAAAAAAGAACGAAAAAGATAGGAAGAAAAATAAATCAAACAATCAACAAACGCCTTTTGCCATCGGACTCTTTGCTTGAATAAATCTCTATAGTTCTCTGGAAGTTCGGTATAACAAACAGCCTCAGGTATCAACACAATCTTCTTACCCTTAAGCTTCGAAATATATTGATGAACTTTCAAGGTAATGTCAATGTCTTCTCCAATTGTAGTCCGATAACCCCCGACATCGAGAAGGACTTTTCTTGTGAAGATACCAAATGCTCCAGAAATAACTGCTAATGCCTGAAAGCGCGATAAAGATATTTTGTTTACATAAAATGCTTTTAAGAAATCTAAAGCTTGTGCTCGAACGAGTGTATTTGTTTTTTTCAAAGATAACTCTTCATGAGGCGTTTTGGTTTGAAGGACATGAACCATTCCTCCCGCAGCCACTATATCATCATCCCGAAATACCTTATTGACGGCTAACAGAGAAGAATCCTCAAGGACCGTATCTGCATCAAGCGTTATAACGATTGGTTTACCTGAATATTCTATTCCCGCATTTAAAGCATCGGCTTTCCCGCCATTTACCTTGTCCACGACTAAAATATGCGGATATAACTCAGAACGATAGAGCATCTTTACCTCTTGATACTCTAACGTCTCAAGCACATCTTTATATTCAGGGGTCAACTTCAACAACTTGTTTAATAATATGAGCGTCCTATCCGATGAGCCATCGTTGATATAAACGACCTCGGTTTGTGAATAAGATAAGCTCTTCATACTTTCAACAGAAGTTTCGATGATGCCTTCTTCATTATAGCAAGGTATCAAAATACTAATTCCATTTTCCACACCTTTATTCGTCATTTCATTAGCTGGTTTCTTTTGAAAAAAAGGTAAACAGTGAATGGAATGTAAGATGGGAAATCCAACAGACATTGCAAAGAAAAAGTACAATATGTATTCCAAAACAATCCTCCTATCCAACTATACTATCTTAATATAATTGGAAAGAAGAATTTCGTTTGTAAGGGTTCAATTGTATACTTATAATATGTAAGGGCTTTCTTTACAAAAAAATAAAATATATCTAAAATTATTATACTGATAAAGTATACTTTGTAGTTTATTTCTAATTTAAACAAGCTTATAAAATTTCGCTATTAATTCTTACCATTCGGTTTTCCTGAAACAATGTGCCAATGCAAATGTTTGGAATCCTGATAATCACCCAGGTTCGTAATTACTCGACAAGCTCCATGCTCATCTGTAACCTTACTCGCTACCTCTTTTACGACACTCATTAGTTCTAGCAATAACTCGTTATCACGCTCATCTAATGAGATCAATGAAGAGATATGTTTTTTAGGTATGGCCACAATGTGAATGGGATAAAAAGGTCTAGTATGATAGTAAGCTAGCACATTTTCTGTTTCTTTTACTTTTTCCACTTGCGTTTTGCCACTCAATACTTCATCACAATAAAAATCCTGTGTCATTGAGAACCCCCCATCTTAGAAGTCTTTCTTCTAGATTCCTTTTGGAAAACAGAAGACCTTGTAATTCTTTCTCCAGATATCACTCTTAACGATAATATCTCCAAAAAAGTAAAGATGGTCTTCCTTTTTGGTTCGTGTCCATCCTTTTTCTTTCATATGTCGTTCAATATTCTCATCAGCGTTTATACTCTTAGACATATAACATTGGTACCCTTGATAATGCGAAGGAACTCTTATCATATTCCCATCCGCTTGATCCACCATCTTCACTACTTGGACATGATTAACCTGCTTAACCGGAAATGGGTCATATAAAAACTCATAAATCACAAAACTAATAAGAAACAACAGCGATAAAATAAAAATATACTTTCGACTAATCTTCACAATAGCGGCTCTCCCCAAGCTTCTCACGATTCAATCATCGCTGTCCCTTTTTAGTAGTAAAATCTAACACCTAACATATTTTCGCTTAAAACCAACTTGTCCTCGCTCTATCGCCTTTTGAATATTTTCAGAAGCTAGTAGATACTTTGTTTTTTTCTTGTCCTGATTCATTTCTACCCGTCCTATAGCCTTTGCTGCCTCAACTGCTTGTTCATGTAATGGGATGTATGAGACACACACTGTATAAACAAAATTATTCATCGAAGCTTTTGTTCGTGCAGGTGCATTATGAATGGTATCTTGTACGACCTCCAGCATTTTTTCTAACTTCGTTGTAGAAAATTCGCTGTCTGGTCGATTACCTAATAACCAGCAATAACAACTCCAACCCGCTGACATTCTAAGTTCTTCACCACTCGCGATCCATTTGTCCGCCACCTCTTGTGCAATTCCAGTTTCAGCTAGAGTGACTGCTACCACATAATCCGATAACATATAAAAATAAGCACCATCGATCCAACGCTCAAAATCATCTTCGGTCATGCTGGCCGGATCTGCGATGATTCCCGCAAAGTACATCGCATCGTAATTTCCTGTAGCGTAAAGCTCTTCAGCCAATGGCTGATTCTTTTTAATCTTTTTAGCTATTGGCTTCATAGCTCCAGTAGCTACACCAAACAACGGTTCTTTGGCGCCATTGGAGAGATAGATTTTCTTCGTCCGTTCCTTGCCAAGAGCTTCAAGTTCCTGCATCACATCTTCAACAGTCATCTATTACACTTCCTTTTTGTGTTGGAATTCAGGGTCAACTAGTGAGATGAATTTCATCATTCACTACCCTTTTCTCTTCTCGACTGATTTAGATATTCCTCTTTCACCAGCAATCAACTTGCACCATAAAAAATGAGCGCTCTTTCCATGACAGAAATGCACTCATTTTTCTACCTATTTATTTGATTATGAATGCTTTTACAAAACCAGAAGCCTTTCAACTGTGTTTTTACCCATTTTATAATCTCACAATCACTTCAGTTCCATCCTGTGCTTTTACATTCACAAGCTCTAATCCTTTGTGCTTTTTTAACTCTTTAATAATATGTTTCAGTTCTGATTGATCTATGGAAGGGAAAGAAAAGTTTATGTTTTTCTTATCTAGATGAGGTTTAGACCATTTATTTGCATGGCGAATGAATACTTTAGAAGTAATAAGGGATATCCCGATATTTAAAAGGACATAAGGGACAGGGATTGAGAACTTTGCCTCTTTTGTTTTTACATTTACATGTAACATGTTAGCGACCTCTACTCAATCGTTATTGAAACGGTATCCCCGTTTGCTGATTTCACATCAACAATCTGACCATCTAATTCGTTTTCAATGGCTTCAAGTATCAAATTAATATCAATATTTTTTACATATTGTTCAGATTGGGGGATCTTTAAAGCAATGTTATGGCCTGCTGCTAGGACAACCTTTACTAATTTAATGGGGAGGTTTACATTCACGTTGTCACTCTCAGATACAACACGAATTCTTAATGTTTTGTCACTGTAGTTAGAAGATGTATGAGATGTTCGGTTTAATGGTTTAACCGATGGACCTTGTTCTTTTTCCTGTAAGACTTGAATTAATTCTGAGCCTTTATCTGTATCGATCTTGCCTTCTTGAACCATCGTTAAAACTTTCTCGATCTCACTTTTCATTTCTTATCCTCCTATTCATCTTTTAGCATTTTGATTGCTTCATCTGGAGTAATCTCTCCACGTTCAAGCATCGTAACAATCTTTTTCTCGTCTACCTCATTCTTCTTTTTAGATTCATAACCTAATGAAGATGCAATGTCGTTCAGCTTGCCTCGAACCGTTGGATACGAAATCCCTAACTCTTTTTCTACCTCTTTAATATTGCCTCTGCATACAAGAAAGACTTCCACAAAATGAAGCTGTTCTTTTGATAGTGAAGCAAATTTAGATAGTTCAAATTCGTTCTCAATTGTCGTGTGACAATGCGAACAGTGAAGTTTAGTAATTTTTAACGTTTGTGAACAAACCGGGCAATTTGTAAGTAATGGGTGAGCCATCTCATTCTCCTTTCGCATCAGTTAATTAGATTATATACCTCTAAATTAATTTTGTGAATAGTTTTTATTAAAATATTAATATTTGTTATTAAATAAATTAATTTTATTGATAAAATTTGTTTGATATTGAATTTATAACTTAACATTATTAAAGCTCATATAAAAAAGACTTTCCTTATTAGAAAGTCTCCGTAAGTTTAGGTGTTAATGTCTGATCCAGAAGTTTGTGTTCTTGTAGTAAATCAATATTTCGCTTCTTATTCGCATAATCATTAATTTGTTTTCCAATGTTCGCATAAAGCTCTAGATGTTCAAGCTCTGATAGCGGAACCCACTTAACAGCTGTCTGATTTGGATCAGGCTTATCCGGCAATTTGGGAGTGGACCCACTTTTCAATGTACAATCAAACAGCATGACTAGCGTGTGTGTTTGGCCATACTTATTTTCATTCAGATGAGGAGCATACTCATAGATAAAAGCTAATGGACCTACCTCCACATCAATATTTGCTTCTTCCTTCGCTTCCCTCTTTACAGCTTCGACCAAAGATTCATGAGGTTCCGCTCCACCAGCTGGGAAATCATAAAAGACTCCCCGATAAGGATCATCAAACTCCGTTAATAATATTTCATTATTTTCAATAATGAGAGCACCCACTCTTACTCGTATATGATAAGTCAAATCATTAATCCCCCGTTATCAACTTATTTTACGAAAGTCTTGTCCCATACTCTTTCAACACTTACTAACTCCTCGTCATTGAACGCTAATCTATAGATATCGGGTTTTGTTGTGCTGTATAGAAAATCTAAGCCAATTAAGGAATCAAAATAATTCATCATCAGGGTCATAACGGCACCATGAGTTCCAATCACCATATTTTTATCTTTATACGTATGTAAGAGTTCCCTTAAAACTTGTACTGCCCTCTTTTGACAAGCAGCATTTGATTCCCCACCCTCAAGAGAGAAATTGAAGTCTACAAAAGATTTTTCTAATAGAGGACCAAGCTCATTATCTTCTAATCTATTATCACTACAAGAAAATCCTTTCTCTCTTAGATTCTCCATAACCAATACTTCTTTTCCTATATGTAAAGCTACCTGTTCTACCGTTAAAATAGAACGGAGGTAAGGACTTGAAACAACAAGCTCAATCTTCTTATCTCTTAAGAGTTCCGTCACACGCCTAGCATCTTCATAACCTTTTGCCGTTAACCCTCTCGTCCACTCATTGCCTTCCTTTGGTGAGTCACCATGCCTTACCATATACACGATTGTGCTCATGAGATTCCTCCTATGTTGGCTTTCAATTATTTCTTTTTCTGACTTCAGTAGCAATATAGAGTAACACTCCAAAAATCGCTCCACCAACCAGCATCAATCCAAAATTACCCGCTAATAAAATGAACGCATATGTAATAAGCATTCCAATAAATATAAATAGAATTAATTTCACTAATACTCCCCCTATATTAATACCAATTATTTCAAATTAGTGGATGTATAGCAATTATTAATTCTATAAGCCAGTTCATCATAAAAAAAACTTACCGACATGGCAAGCTCCTTTGTTCTTGTGTATATACTTTTGATGCTAAGTCCCATAATTGCACCTTTATAAATCAATAACAAATGTGCAGGTACAATTATTTTACTTATACTGAGTATGTTTACCTATGAATTTTTCTGTCTAGCTTTCTCTTCATTATATTTATATCTTTTCAGATGGATACGTTTTTGTTCCTGCTCCCATTTGACTATTTTAATAAAAGTAAGTATCACTAAGATAGGAACAAAAGGGAATATTAGATTTGGATATTCTATGTTCTTTTTGGGTCTCTCCTAAAATGCCTTGAGGATCTCCATTATTTAAGTAAAGCTCCCAGCTCAATGGGTGAACTTCTCCACAAATTACATCAGGTTTAAATTCTATTATTAATTCTTCTACTAATGACAGCATATAGTTATACTTCTTCTGCATTTCTTCATCGTGAGTCATTCCTAAAATACTACAACAGCCAATATATACACATCCTAATTAATAATATTGCAATAAACTCTTATTCCACAATCCTTCACGTTTATTGAAGAAGAATGTGCAATTTTTTTACCTTATTATACATTCCATTAAGTGTCTTTTAATCCTTTTTCACCGCAATTGGTAAACCAATTAACAAGTGAAATAACATAAAAAAACGTAGCGTGACAGTGTGTTAATAGAGTTGCCAATTTAATATAAAAAACCGCAACGAAATCGGCTGCGATTTATAATGCTATTTACTATGTTATTGACTTGTTTTTTTCTTGTCTTCTCCCTCAAAAAAGAACCTATTAGATTTTACTTGCGATTCACTTCATCCACAATCTGATCAATCCGATTTGTCCAGATTCCTCCTGAATAATGGTCCGGTAACCTTTTAAGGTCCTCCACTGAATCGAACCCTTCGGACCAGTCTCCGTCACCCGCAACAATAAGAACTCGTGTCCCTTTATCTTCTAATCGGCTGATGAATTTTTCTGGCCAGCCCCACATCCATTTACCATAACTTTCTGGCATATGAATTTGTGTGTTTTCACATTTTGATGGCACATAGCCTGTCCAACCAACTCCCATGTATGGAAGCAAGCAGTCTTTCATCGTTTCCTTTGACATGACCCGCATTTCGGGAAGTTTTTCTTTTAACGACTTAATCGGCTGATCTCCGCCATAAACAGAGAGTTGAGTCAATCGGTCTTTCTGCAACTTTGATAAATGCTTGGCAAGCAGCTCCCCCTCATCAGGGTCATCACTTTTTATATGAATTAAGAAAGACTTGTTCGGAAAAGCGGTCAACACCTCATCAAGAGAAGGCATGAGTCCTATTCCCTTGCCACGGAATGGATACGTTTTCCCATTATCTGCCGTATATCCATAGCCAATATCTAATTGCTTCAGTTCTTTCATCGTATGTTCTCTTGTTACGCCTGCACCATTTGTTCTGCACTCAAGTGTCCAATCATGGAATACCGCAAAATCATTGTCTTTTGTCATGTGAACATCGAACTCAACAACGTCTGCGCCCTCATTAAAAGCTCCCTTCATCGAAGAAATGGTGTTTTCTATATACATTTGTTCAGGCTCATGAATCACTTCAGCCGTACAGGTGTCACCATTGATTCCTTCCATATCAAACGTTTGAGCCAATCCTCTGTGTGCGAGTAGCCATGGTTTTTCCTCTTCGTCCTTTTTCGAAAAAAGGGAGCTATTGTTCACGTACATGAACGCAATCAAGACTAGGAATAGAATGAGCACTTTTATTCTTTTTCGTTTCATACAAAATTCCCCTTACTTCCTTTCGATATCTCCTCTTATTGTATGTAAAAATCATACAGTGCCACAATGGCTTGTCTATGATACTGTGGTGATAAACTGATAGAATGACAAATCACACACATAAAAAAAACAGAGAGCAATCTGCACCCGATTGTTGAATAAGAAACCTAATAACATTTTTTATATTACCGAGTAAAATGTACTTGAAAATCAGTTTAAATCTCGGGTCTTTCATTCAATAAAATACTTCTCCCATGCAGTCAAATTGGATTTTATATCCCGAATAATTTTGCTTCCTCCTATGGTTAAAGAGCCATCATGACACGCATAAATTATCCAATCCATTTTGTTATCACACCAATACATATCTTCATTAAAGGGGTTTTGTTTTAAGTGAAATTCTGTAAAGTTAAATCTATACGGCACAATACCTAAATTAATTTCTCCTAATTGGTAAATATCTGTTTCTGCATGTTTATTAAGAAAACCCTTTAATAAGGTATTAATCAAATTCAGCTCTGAGGTCGAGTAAAGATTAATATCAAAAGCTAAAACATCGTTTCTATTACAGTTATCTAAGGGATACCATATCAGAAATGTAATTCCCCAGATTTTATGTATCTTTTCATATATTCTTTTGTAATGCAGGTCATCAATTCTTTCCATAACTCTCTCCTGTTAATCTTAGTTTTATTCTTTTTGTTCTTACTCAACAATCCTGCACCTTTAAAAAGTGCGCTAATCACCCGATTGTGGAATAATCAATGATTGCTTCATAAACATAAAAATCATATCTGATAGGAATTCTTATTGTTTGCTATACCTTTCTTTACTGAGACCACATTTGACTATTAAAGCACCTTAGGTAAAGAGTGTGCTCCAACAATATAAAACATGCCGTTTTTCTTTATAGACATGTTGACAGGAATTAATTTATATCATAAATTATACATATAATAACTATGCATAGATTTACTAAGTATTAGGGAGGTGACTGTTTATGAAGATAAGCAAAGAATTGCTAAAGGGTAGTACCACTACTCTTATTTTGAGTTTGCTTAATTCTAAACCAATGTACGGCTATGAAATTATTAAAGAACTAGAATCGAAGTCTAATGGCATTTTTAGTTTTAAGGAAGGCACAATCTATCCTATTCTTCATAGCCTGGAGGAAAAACAATTAATTGTATCTTACTGGGGCGAAGGGACCGGAAAGAGAAAGAGGAAATATTACAAGATTAATAACCAGGGCAAAGAATTCATTCAAGAAAAAAAAGAAGAGTGGGCCGTTTTCAAGAATGCTGTTGACGAAGTTTTAAGTGGGGAGAAAATCGTATGGGATTAGATAATAAGTTTGAAATGTATATTAGAGATTTGTGTAAACGGATAAAAAATAAGGATGTACATGCCCATATAAAACTAGAAATAAACGATCACCTTCATACGCTCAAAGAGGAGGCTATGAGCACAGGACTTGCAGAAGAAGAGGCGATCGAACAAGCATTGGCACGTATGGGAGATGCAGGAGTTTTGGGGAAGCAGCTTAACAAAACACATAAAGCCCCTATGGATATGAAAACCTTGCTGTCCGTGCTGACGGCTTCTCTATTTGGGCTGCTGGTTATGTATTATTTGCAATTTCATTCGGCTTTTACAGAGCTTCAAGAAATGAAAGTTTTCAATAAAAGTCTTGTCTTTTACTTGTTGGGTGTCGTGCTCATGCTAAGCCTATTTATATTTGATTACAGAAGATTGCTGAAGTATTCTAAGCACCTATATGCGGCAACAATCCTCATACTTTTATTAACCGTTCTCATTGGTGTTAGAGTCGATGATGTGCCATTTTTAAATGTAGGCTTTGCAAGTATTAATTTCACCGAAATCACACCATTCCTTTTGGTCATTGCCTTTGCAGGAATCTTTCATTCCTGGGACTGGCATGATAAACAAAAGTCTTGGTTTGGAGTAGCTCTTATGTTAATACCTATTGTCATATTGGCGACTACAGGAGCCTTTGCAACTACTATTATTAGCATCATTGTCTCTGTTGCAATCATGCATACGTCAAGGTCCAGCCTGAAGCAAACGATAACATTCGCAGTTGCTGCTTCTATATGGCCTATCTGGAATCTGCTTTCTCAAAGATATTCCATGGTAAGCCCCTATACCGATCATAAAATAGGTGAGGCTTATTTTATAGGAAGTACCCTTCAGGTGACCCCAAGTTTCATTTCTGAGGTCCATACTGATCTTATATTGGCGTACATCATTTATTCGTTCGGGTGGCTAGCCGCAATCATGGCCTTAGCCTTGGTTATATTTTTTATTTGCAGAATATCGATTACCGCCAAAAATGTGAATCACCCTTATGGAAAATTACTTATTACAGGATTGGCAGCAGTCTTTTCAGCTCAGTTTATACTATGCCTACTGACGAATCTCGGTTTATCTCCACTGACTGGCGTATCCGTCCCATTCATGAGTTATGGAGGTTCACATTTATTGCTGGAGATGATATCCGCAGGACTGATTCTCAGCGTATATAGAAGACGAAAAACCAAGGAGACAGTTTCCTTGACTCAAGGTACACAAAGTACTTAAAAGGTATCCTCATTATTAACCAATAATGCTTAAAAAAAGCCCATACTAAAAATCTCAGACTATTTCCAGTCTGAGATTTTTTATGATAAAAAAGCGCCAGATCCTTTTACACTTAAAACGTTCTTACCGTTGCGGTCTTTAATTACCTTCTTCCACAAATTTCCTACATTTTTACTAAAATTCATAAAAAAATGCGTTCATCCTTCTTGGATTAACGCACCCGATCGTAATATAAGGTTATCCAGAATTTCTGGTTGACCTTTTTTTATTTGGTCTTATGATAACGGTAGTCGGGGTAGAACGTAGCACCCGTGGGACTGATCCCGTCAACAAAACTGTTCACCCCCTACTTGTATAAACATGTTTCAGGCTGGTTGGGACAAGTAAGATCCCGTTTAACAAGCGAACCTATGACATTACAAGGAGCTTAGGGGTTACCGACTAATTTATTTCTAGGAGGAGAATCATAGATGAATCCAGTTGTAGGTCTGGATGTTTCAAAAGGTGAAAGTCAGGTCCAAGCCTTTTTAGATAAAGGAAAACCATATCGGAAGAGCTTCAGTGTTATGCATACACTTGACGGTTTAGATAGCTTATTAGAGTTCTTGGTAGAGGTTACTAAAGTAACGGATGGAAAGAAACCTTCGGTAATTTTAGAATCAACTGGTCATTATCATCATCCAGTCGTTCAGTTTTTAGAAGATCATAATTATGTGTATATCGTGGTGAATCCACTTGTTTCGCACCGTTCCCGTAGTGCAAATCTTAGGAAAGTCAAAACGGACGCAGCAGACGCGTATCAGCTTTGTGAATTGTTTTATAAGGAAGAACTAGCACCTCACCGAAGAAGAGGTATACAACTTTTAAATCTTCGTAACCTTACGAGACAACAAGAAACCATCACAAGCAACGCTTCTCAAACCAAGCTACAACTTCAATCGGTATTAGACCAAGTATTCCCTGAATATCGAGGTGTATTTGGAAACTTATATTCTAAGGTCTCTTTACAAATGTTAGAAGCCTTTCCAACATGCGAGACCGTCTTACAAGCAAGTGAAGACGAATTAAAAGATAAAATCGCTTTGTTATGTAGGAGCCGTTCAGAAAAATGGGCAAGGGACAAAGCTCATAAGTTAAGAGAAGCTGCATTGCGTAATCCATTCCAGAACAACTTATATGAGAGTCTTATTTTTAATCTTAAAATGCTTATTAACATCGTTCTTCAATACGAAGAGCATCTATCCATGTTAGTCGCAGAAATAGATGCCCTCGCAAAAGAAATTGAAGAATATAAGATTATCCAATCTATCCCTGGTATTGGAGAAAAGATTGCAGCAACAATCATTTCAGAGATTGGCGAGATAGAAAGGTTTAATCACCCTAAGAAGTTGGTTGCGTTCGCAGGAGTAGACCCTAGTGTCTATTCTTCAGGAAGATTTACAGCATCCGTTAACCGCATCACCAAACGTGGATCCAGTAGGTTAAGACTAGCCTTATATTTGGCTGTCAGATGTGGCATCCGAGATGCACGAAAACAAAAAACAACGGATGAAATCATGCCTAGAAACAAGAAACTACGAGAATTCTATGATAAGAAACGCGACGAAGGCGAACCCTTTAGAGTAGCCGTCATAGCCTGTGTAAATAAGCTCTTACACTGGATCTATGCCCTTTTAAAAAGCAGAACGACTTACCAAGATATAGTTTAACCTCTATATCAATCCATCATAAGAAAAACCTTCCAACATTAAAAAACGGAAGGTTATTTGTCATGGACAAATTCAGTATAACATGAATAATTGTAGGCTTTTAATGAAAAATGTTGACAAACTATTAGCTGGTTTTGTTGAAGATCTTATTCAACTCAAGCCCCTATTAATACAATAAGACACAAGAATTTTACATACTTAACGAGCACCGCCAGTCATTTAGTTATTGACACACACATAGAGTAATACATATAAATTTTTGTTTTATTTTGACTCAAGCAGATTCATCTTAAAAAAGGGGGATTATATGTCCGCTTTTAATCCACAGAAATTATCCATAAAACTTATTCCACCTACTACTTTCATTCAACCAGTTGAAGGAAGGAAATATACTCTCACGCATTCAGATATTACAGCAGAATTATTTTTAGATATAGGATATATGTACAACTATAAATCGATTAACCCCGTAATGCGTGACGAAGTATTAGTAGAATAGAAAAAGATTCACATGGACGTTTTAATTCAGTCGGAAAAGCGTATGTAGATGGTGGGGAGTTCAGTCAAAAAGTTGCAGAAATTCGTTTTAAAACTTTCAAAAAACAAATGACTCTTGCACTTAGTGGAATTGTCTATGGTGACCGTCCGTTTTACACAAACTATCCCGCTCTCATTGATGCACTCATTTTTATTCACTACTTATCCACTTACCCAGAGTATAGACAGGTTGCATTTTATGGTACACCTCGCCAATATTTGAACCAATCTATCAATTCTCCTGACCTTCCCAATCCTCAAAATTCACCTTAGCCATGCTTTCTCATTTCCATTAAGATTTTTGTGAAGGATTATATAAAGTTGCATTTATTAGGAGTTTTGGGTGCACTTTGTAAATTTGACCTTTTAGTGTTCGGTCTATAAACTAACAGTTCCTTAAAGGGCTGGTTTACTTTTTTATTTTCCCATTTAAGATAGCATCAATTATTCTTCAACTACCCTGCTCCGTTAAAATAATTCCATAATACCTTCTTGGATTCAACGCCCTAGTTTAGGAGCGTCTGGGCTTTCATAATCAGACATCGTTTTTTTGAATCTAAAATAAATCACCAGATATCCGCCACCTGCGTGATCCCTTCCATCACGTAAAGGACGTTAATCATTTCGGTTAGCGTTCTTTATACTGAAATTAGAATATATTCCAAAATTAATAATTTAATTTGTTATTATTCTAGGGGTAGTTAGAGTAATCCTCTTTATAGTAAACTGCTCCGATACTTTAAGTGTAGAATTCCACATCTCTTTAAACTAGTATCCAGTTGTTATTGCACAATCTGGCCTGATTGTGGAAGAAGGTTATCATAAACTCAAAAATATTTATTCCTTCTGAAATGTCGTTTTATGTTTATGTATACTATCTAATTTATATATATTATTGTTGATTTATATTCTTCCAGATATTTGAAGGTGTTATTTGATATTTTGTAGAATATTGTCACTACAAGTGGAGGTGTAATATGAATGGTGAAATAACTCTTAATTCAATTGGAGCTGCAATTTATAAAATAAACAGCCACAGTAAAACAGCTAGTAATCCTGAAAAGCTGTATTGTTTAAAAGTGCAGTAATAAACAAATTACTTGAAGAGAATAAAGCAAAAAAGTTAGGACTTCATTATAGACCTAACCCCAAATATTCCTATCAAAAATCAGATGTACTCATCGCGATTGACTCCTACTTGTTCCATATACCCATAACAAAAGAAGACTTACATTTAACCCATTTAGGTTCTAGAGATAATGAATATAGAAATCCTAAAACCCGTATCTCTCTAAAAGCAGCAATTCAGCTACTAGAGAGACCTAGATGGACTGTGTCTTCCTATTTAGATTAAAACTAGTAAAGCTTAGCATAAGAAAAAGGAACGTATAAAACGCTCCCTTCATTAATCTTCCCATACCTCATTCATAAGGTCTTCTATTTCTTTTCTTAACTTTTTTGTTTCGTTCTTTGCAATTATAATCTTTGATCACTTAATAATGACTACATCTCCAGGTTTCGCATCTTCTGGGAAAAAGTCCTTTGTGATCCCTTCCACTTCGATAACATATTCTCCTTCAAAACGATCAATAATGCCTTTCAATGTATCACTTCTTTTCTGTTGTTATGGAGATCTTCTGACCATCACTTACAACTTTAATCGTACCTTTTTGATCGGTTCTATAAATCTTGGATTTAGCTTTGTTAGTCTACTTAGTGGTTCAGTGGTTAGGGTGTTTGTAGGAATTCTTTGCTCCTACACTAATGATAGAATACGTAGGGTTTGCAAGGTTCAAGAAAGCTTGTGTTGAAGAATCCTTTGATCCATGATGTCCTACTTTTAACACATCCACTTTTGAAATGTATTTTTAGCTACCATGTCTTTTTCAGACTGCGCTTCAGCATCCCCTGTAAACAAGGAGTTATTCTTGTTGTAGTTTATGAGAAGTACAGCACTCCAGTTATTTAAATCTGTCTTCCCATATTCATTCTTATTTTTTCATTTTATTGTTTTAAATAATCATTATAGTTGCAGCAAAATGTTTTTTTTACATGTGTAAATGAATTTTATTTAAAAATGCAAAAAGCTAAAAATCAGACGTGATCTTTAGCTTAATTATCATTAATTATCCAAGTGGAGGAACGTGTGTTCTTTTTTCGGGACATCTCAAATAAGATTTACTACGCTTGCTTTTCATAATATTATTATAATTTATAACTGAATATAAGTCTATATCTTTCTTGAAATATCACCTATATTATACATACCCAGGCCTGGGCATCACATATTAGAGAAAGCCGAAAGGAAGATTGCTATGGAAAAATTTATTTGGGATAAGAATTTAAAGGTCCGGCTTGTTGGAGAAGGTCTATTTAACCTGCTTTTTTGGATGTACTTCCCTTTTATCACTGTTTATTTTGGCGAAATACTTGGTTTTAAGATTGCTGGTTTACTAATGGCTCTGCCACCACTACTTAGTATAATTGGAAGCTTGCTTGGAGGAAATTTTGCTGACTCTCTCGGGCGAAGACCCGTTATGCTTTTTGGCACATTTCTTCAAATGCTGATGTTCGTCATGTTTGCCTTTTCTACATCACCCTGGATAGATTATATTGCTTTTATTGGTATTGGGATAGGTTCTGCTCTCTACCGACCTGCAAGTTCCGCAATGGTTGCAGACTTGGTGCATGAAAAGAATCTTCGTCAGGTATTTGCGACTTTCATGACAATCAATAATATTGGTGCTGTGCTCGGTCCGGTAATCGGAGCGATTTTCTTTTTCCAATATCGTCAAGAACTTCTTTGGACCTGTGCATTAGTTTTATTCCTATATTTATTGGCGATTTACTATATCACTTATGAAACATTACCTAACTCTAAAAAGGAACTTGATTTGACATGTCCCCTTAAACGTTCTTTTAAACAAAGGTGGAATGGATACACCATTATCTTTAGAGATAAAATTTTTATGGTTTATGTGGTGGCAGGAATTTTCTCTTTATTCCCAATAATGCAGCTTGACCTCTATATACCAGTATATATTATAAATAATGTACCAACACAGCCACTCTTTACATGGAATGGTGATTCACTCATATTATCCAGCAATGAAATTTTTGGATGGCTTGTTGGGTTCAATGGTCTCTTGTTTGTTCTATTTATCCTTCCTGTAACGAACTGGTTTAAGAATTGGCAGGAACGGAATATATTCATTCTTTCATCACTGTTAGCAGGGATAGGCACTTTTCTAGTAGGAATGAATAATAACATCTGGTACTTATTGTTTGTAACGGTTATATTCACTTTTGGTGAGATTGTGCGGACACCTGTAACCCAAAGTTTTGTAAGCCACTATGCACCTGAACATGCAAGAGGCCAATATCTTGCAGCTGATAGTTTACAAAATACTTTGGGAAAAGCAATGGGACCGTTGTCCGTTTTTCTAGCCAGCTTTATTCCACCTATAGGCATCTTTAGTTTAATTGTTGTCTTTTCCTTTATCGGTGTACTGTTATATATTAAATTATTCAGGCTTTACTCTCCCCAACTAAAGATGGTGGATGGAGATTAAGCTAAGATTAGAAGGCGTAATTATGAATTACGCCTCCCTCTTTCATATCCCTCTCCTTTTGTCTTTTAAGTTATTCAACTAAACTATCCGCTTTTTCAATAACTTCAATAAAAAAGTGCAGATCTCCTTCTTAGAGAAATGCACCCGATTGTGAAATATATAAGTAGAATTGATGTTCACTGGAAAATGTCTAATAATTATAATGATGCAGCTATTAATGTTTTCTGAAATTGCTCTTCTAATTCCTTAAATTCTGGAGATTGGATTATATCTGGTTGAATAGAAGCTAATTCTCGTTTGTATTTGTCCATAAGTAACTTTGTCTCCCATAACTCTGGAATTAATTCTGATGACATAGACCGGTTCACTCCTAATTTTAAAAAAGTACAGACACTTCTTCCCTGTCTAAGAAATGTGTCAAAGTTATAACCATCAAAAGAATCTTTCATCACTTTATACGCTTGGTGTTATGCGAAGTATTAAAGTGGAGGCTTTTCTATACCAGTCTTACTCCAATCTTCTTTTGTTGGTCCATAAACTCCAAAGGGCTTTAATCCTGCTTGACGCATAAGTATAGTAACTTGCCCTCGATGATGAACTATGTGTTTAATTAGTCCGAATAATATTTGAGCATTTGTTTCTTCTCTGCCAAATGCATTCTGTACTTCCAACAGAGATTGATCTGTCCATTCATTCTCTATAACTTTAATAGCTTGGCTGCTTATTTGGTTAAATGTCTCTGCGATCTCAATAGCCGAATCGGGAACCTTTTCTGCACTATCTACTTCATTAGCTTTTAAACCAAAGTGGGCTAGATACTCTGGGATATTAGTTGTAAAATGCCAGGCAATTCTGCCTAAAGTCCGTCCCTCAGGATAAACCTTTTGCTTCAAAGATTCTTCAGTTAGACCATTCAATACTTTTTGAGTTAGAGACGCTTCCCATTTCCATTCCCTAATAAAATCTGCGACCGTAATATACATATTTTTACCTCCGTTTTACATAATTAAATCTCATATAAAGAGAAAAAATTTGCAAATATGATTCTGTTATTATATTTTTCGAAATAAAACTTTTATTAAATTTAAAGTAAAGCACTTAATAAAATGATTATTTGGCATCATTTAGAATTAATGTTCATTTGACAGTGATATTTCCTTCTTTAATCTGAATTGTTTGGTCATTCGAGATAGGCAAAAGATTTAACTTTGAGTTGTAGTAATCAATTACATTATTTACTGCTTCTTTAAAAGGTTCATTGTTATAATGCGGGAGTGGAAAAAACTTAATTATATTTAATCCTTCAAATGAATGTAATTTTGTTGCTTTGCCCACATCATCTATAAACTTTACATACTCAATATTAGGAGATGTTACTATAGATCCTGCCGATTCTCCAATATACAATTTACCAGCTTTAATTTGTTCTTTAATTAATTTTTCAGCACCTGAGATTCGCAACTCTTGTAATAAGAAAAACACGTTCCCACCTGAAACGTAAATATAATCATTTCGTTTTAACTTATCAGTAATCTCCTTTAGGGGTGCCTCCGAAACATCAAGTTCATCAACAACTATACCTAAATTTTTGAATGTTTCTTTTGCTGTATAGACATAATGATCGTACTCTTCTGGGATGCTTGCAGTAGGAATAAAGGTTACTGTTTTCCCTTTTACATCCTCTCCAACGAAATCAATAAAGTGTCCAACAACATCTTTGAACGAAGATGTCAATAACATATTCAACATAACTGTTTCTCCTTTACATAAATATCAAAATCTTATTAATTATCATCTCTTACGAAGCAACAATAATTAACAAAACGCATTTTCCTAATATTTTTAGTTTAGAATACCTGTTCACTAAGGATACTCCATTTAATTGGTAACTTAGTAATTCTCTTTTCTCAATTACTTCAGCATAGAGTTTATCGAGTGGTTGCGAGCTGTTAAGCTTTAATACAGGGCTATTGGATATTGTTATTTGGTGGAGTTGTTCACCATAAGTGCCTGGCATCCTTTTATTTTCTTCTAACCAATATGTTTTACACCATTCCAAAAAATCATTTGTGTACTCAACATTTTTATCTAGCCACATTTTACTGTTTCGTACGATTTCCCTTTTCCTTAAACGCTTCATGCGCACTTATTCGTCAAGTGTCAAAAAAACTAAAAGGTCACGATTGCTAAACCTTTTTTATACCACATAAAAATTGAACCAGACACTATATAGCTATCGTTAGTATTAATATCTCTTATACATCCTTTTCACTAATGTATTTTGCTAATGTACTTTTACCAGTTCCCGATGCACCGATTATTTGAATTTTTATCAAATTACCTCTCTCACGTAAACTCTTTAAATCACATGATAAGAATAGAAGGTTTATCTAAGTTATAGAGCACCTGTTATATTAGTTTAAATTGGTGACATAAAAAATATGGATTTACATTTTAACTTAAAAGGCGAAACTTGTATACGAGTTTTTCAATTCAAATAAATTTATCCAGTATCCAGCGTATATTGGATAAAGTAATGAATTGATGGTAATAAGGATGACTAAAAAACATAACATAACAAACAAATCATTTCATTTGAGTTTTTACCAGTGAAAATTATTTTTTTGCTTAGTTATAGCCACTGTATTGTTCATATAGTGCCGACAGTTTTTATCAAACGATTTTCTGCCGTCCACATATTTAAAACACTCCTACCCCTTTATTATGTCATCACTGGAAATTAGCGTTATTTCAAATATCGTTTTATTTTTCATAAACGATTTAACAACCTCATAGCCTACTGCATATCCAGCAATGAAAGACCAACTGGCTGATATCTTTTTAAACTAAACAAAATAAAAGAATAACAAATGTAACAAACAACTTCATCTGAACTGCCATGACCTACGAAATATATTTAAAGTGCAAATCTCCTTCTGAAGAAATGCAGCATTGAACTAAAGCACCCGTTAGGTTAAATAAATATTAATCACAATAAAAAGTCTAAAATAAGGACTATGATTTTAGAAATTTCATTGCTTGAATTAAAGTGTGACAATAATTGGACCATTTTTAGTAAGGATAATCGTATGTTCTAATTGTGCTACATAGCTTTTTTCTGTAGCATAGGTCCAGCCGTCTTCTTTTTGGAATACTTCTTCTTCGAAGGTTGAAATAAAGGGTTCAAATGCGATAACCATCCCTTCCTTTAAAATTTCATTATCCCATGGATCATTATAGTTAAGAATATGGTCAGGTGCCTCGTGTATCCTACGTCCAATACCATGTCCTGTAAGGTTTTTGATAACAGTGAATCCATGCTGCTTAGCTGTGTCAAATACTGCTTTTCCGATTCTACTTTTTTTGGCACCAGGCTTAGGTTTTTTAAGACCTGCTTCAAATGCCTTTTTAGCAACGTCGCATATTCTCGTCAAAACTTCTTCTCCTTTTCCTACTACAAACGAGATTCCTGTATCTGCGAAATAACCATTCTTTGAAGCAGATACATCTATATTTACTAGGTCCCCTTCACGAATAACCCGATTACCCGGAATACCATGGGCCACTTCTTCATTAAGACTAATACAAGTATAGCCAGGAAAGTCATATTCACCTTTTGGAGCTGAAACTGCACCTGCTTTTTCTAAAAGTTCTCCGGCTATATCATCAAGTTCCTTGGTCGTTATACCAGGAATCGGGCAATAATTTTGCCAATTTCCTTCAAACCATTAAAATCTTCTTCTGATTTAGCAATCATTTTTTCCTACCTCATTATCTTTTATTATCAATAAATATATAAGTATTAATTTTACCATTACTTTCTCAAAAAATAATGGCAATGTAAATTTATTTGCTGAATTTACTACGGTCTAGAAACAGAGCATAAAAAGGATCTGGATTAGGCTTCCACTTTCCTATAGAAAGATAAATATCCAATTGTCTTAAGAAATGTTGTTCCACAATCTGGCCCTTTTGTTGAATAACATAATTAAAAAAAGACTCACATTGAATGAGCCTTTATATAAAAATTATGTGATTCCGATAAATTACGAATAATCATTCCGGCGAATTTTGAACAGATTCCGGTTAATTATGAACAATTACATCAATCCCCAACAGCAGCATTCCGATCCACTACATCATGGACGAGGAGTACACCTAGTTGATGGTGTTCGTTTTGATAGAGTGATCCTTGAACAAATCGGATCTCACCATTCAAATTAAGAACTTCAAGTTTGCAGTATGCAGCGTTAATTTGAAGGGCTCGGTACAAACTTGATTCGTGTGAAAGTGTTACTCCATTTACTTTCACAATGACTTCGCCTATCTTTAATCCCATCTTTGCAGCAGGTGTTCCTGGTACAACTGAAAGAATCATAACCCCTTGATCTCTTGGCACAAAGTGTGATGGTCTCGTGTCATCACGTTGGCTCGTTACAAGCGTGATGAGCTCTCGTCCCGCTAGACCAGTTGCGATTGCTATAGCAATTAATAGTGGCAAATTATAAAAATGACCTACCGCTGCAATACCTGTTACAATAAATCCTAAAATGAAAACTTGTCTGCCTAGATGTTTAATCGCTTCTTCTGGCAATGTATGTGTAACCAGCTGGCGATATCCAATCGCAAACGGTACAAGGAAGAATGAGAATCCTACTGCGCCCATCGGAAACAGCGGCCACCAATCTAATACAGGAATGGAGCCTACAGGAAGAACTAAAAACTGTGGAACAATCCAAAATCTCGTAGCTTCATGTGCCCCGATATAATGTCCTCGTTTTCCTTTGAACAGTCGAGGGGACGTGCGATCTGCACCCTTCCAGATGACCAGTATTCCTTCTTGAACCAAAAGAACACCAATAATGACCGCTAATGAATCAAGAGGTGTTTTTTGAACATCCACAATCCACTGATCTACAAAAGAAATTCCAACATTAAATTTCGGAAGCAATAGCCCTACAACTGCCGATAAACTTACAGCATAAGCCGGGTTCATAAACCTTGTTTTAAACGTTAATCCTAAAGCTAGATAGACGACCCCGATCAAAGCAATCATCCCAAGCGGCAACGTGATTCCAGCTGTCACAAAGATTACCGATCCGATGAGTCCTATTAGAATACCTGGCAACAATGAAAATATTAAATTATCAATAACAGGATGCACGCGCACTTTAAATTCTTTTCTCTCTCGTTTCACACGTTTTAATCCAATTAAAAAAGCAACTAGAATAAAACCATAAAAAAGCGGGTGTAAAAAAAGCAGCAGCATGCCCTGAAGTAATTCTTTCACGAAGGTGTCTGTCATGTGCGGTCTCTTCCTTTCTCATCTTTCAATTCATCCACTTTTTCTTCAATACGTTTCAACCTTCTATCCGTACTCACAGCTCGCTTCACTAATAACCCCACTCCAACGATAATGGCAATTAGCACAAGAAACAAAACCAGCTGATAAATAACATCTCCAACATTCAATGACTGCATTTCGTCTACCCCTTTTAACATGACAAAGGATTTTATCTTTTAGATCGTTTAATTTTATTTAATTCCCACATTCGAAATCATTCAAGACTAGTATTTTTTTGTTTTGTTATGACTTCTCGGTTGTTGATTGGAGCGTAAGGTGCGAGACTCTCGGCTAGGACAAGCGGTCAGGTGAGACACTTAATGGCGCGAAGCGGCAAGTGGCTCACCGCCTGCCCCGCGGAAAGCCAGCAACCTGGAGCGCAAATCAACCTCTTCCACAACATCGAAGCTTTACCAAAAAAAAATCCGTAGAGAATAATTTCCTCTACGGATAGTATTCGTGTTTCAGTTGTTTTTTCCTGCCATAATCCCTTATTTTGCAAGCAATTCAATCGCCGTTTTACGCTGAACATCGTTCTTATCATCACGGATGGAATCGATCACTTTTGACTCCATCTTACCAGCTGTCTTCGTATCTACTTTCCCTGTTGCTGGCAAGTCGTTCGCACGCTGGAACGCAGTTACTGCAGCTTGCGTCTTTTCATCAAAGTATCCATCTTCTCTACCCGTTTGGAACCCTAAACCGTTCAACATCACTTGAGCGTTCTTCACTTGCTCATTGTTCATATCAAACTCTAACGCTTTTTTCTCAACCGTAATCGGGTTTGTGTAGAAGTAATCTGGCTGCTTCACTTCAAAAGTAGGCTTTACCCCTTTTTTGTGAATCCAGTTTCCATCCGGTGTCAGCCACTTAAACAGCGTCAGCTTGATATTCGATCCATCACCAAGGTCGATGGATTGCTGAACGGTACCTTTACCGAACGACTTCTCACCAACTAAGTCATAGTTTCCTGCTTCTTTTAGAGCAGCAGCTAAAATTTCAGAAGCTGATGCACTGCCTTTATCAATCAAACCGATGATTGGATAATCTTTCTTTTCTTTTAACGTAGAAACATAACGTTCTTTGTTGCCTTTGCGGTCTTCGATCTGAACGAATGGTTTTTTCTCAGGAATGATCTGACGTAGAATGCTATCAACCGCTTCTAGATAACCTCCCGGATTACCTCGAACGTCAATAACAAGACCATCAATCTTTTCTTTTTCTAGCTCTGTTAGCTGTTTCTTGAAATCAGCTCCCGTTTTTTCTGAGAAAGATGTGATTTCAAGTACACCGATCTTCTTACCTTTTACTTCTTCAATATCAGAGTAAACGGTCTCGATCGGAATCTCATCACGTGTTACTTTTACCGGCATTACATCGTTTACACCTGTTCGTTTCACACCAAGTGTTACGACAGATCCTTTTTCGCCACGGATTTTTAATACGGCTTTATACAGATCGAGCCCCTCAACGCTTTTACCGTCAATCGTGATGATTTGATCGTTTGGCTTTAGTCCTGCTTTTTCGGCAGGTGAATCTTTAAACGGTGCGACAATTGTTACTTTGCCGTCTACCATACTTACTTCAGCTCCGATTCCTTCAAAAGAAGAATCGAGTGATTGTGAAAATTGACTGGCTGTCTCTTCATCCATATAAACGGAATATGGATCTTTTAACGTTTTAACCATTCCTTGAATGGCACCTTCAAGGAGTTTGTCACGATCAACATCTTCTACATAACGAGAAGAAATGATCTCATACGTCTTCTGAAGCTTCGCAAACTCTTCGTCGTTGTCGACTTTCGTTGCGGTCTTCGGCAGATCGTTTACTTCACCGTTCTGAACATACTTTGAATCGTTTCCAAACAGTGCCATCGAACCATACATGCCACCGGCACCAACAAGCAAGGAAAGAACAATCAGCAGGGCCAACATTTTTTTATTTACGTTCATTCTGCTCACCTCGTTTTTGCAGGAAAAGGCATCACACCCTGCAAAGTGCGATGCCTTCCATTGTAAGAGTCTTTAGGCAACAGCCTGTCTCCTACTTCACTATATGAATAGCTTGTTTACTTTATGTGTTTATTTTACCAGTAAGCCGCAGGATTTACAGCATTTGTTTTTCCTGCATTCCAAGGTCCTTTGTGAAGTTCAAAGTGTAAATGCTGACCAAATGAATGTCCAGTGTTCCCCATGTTGCCTAGGAACTGCCCTTTTGAAACAGAACCGCCTGATACAGCACGGCTGCTCATGTGAGCGTAAACCGTTGTCCATTGCTGCCCACCGATCGAGTGAGAGATGTATACAACGTTTCCGTAAGATGATGAATACTCAGAACGGATAACTGTTCCATCTGCAGCAGCATAGATCGGAACGGTACCACCTTGAGCGATGTCGATTCCTTCATGCATACCGCTGCTTCTGTTACCAAAACCAGAAGTAATTCTTCCAGCAGCAGGTTTGATGATCATACCGTTACCTGATACAGGTCCCATTGAAGGAGCTGATCCACCTGAAGACGATGATTCACGAGCTGCTTTTTCACGTGCAGCTGCACGAGCTTGTTCAGCACGGAACGCATCTTCTTGAGATTTTAGAAGTGCACCTTCGTTTTCAATCTTATGTGCTTCAGCATGCAAGGAGTCTTCTTCTTTTTTAAGAGAAGCCATCAAACGAGTTTTCTCATCCATTTGCGCTTTTAATTGCTGTTGTAGCACTTGTAGTTCTTTCATTGCGTTTTGTAGGTTAACTAATTTTTTCTCAACGTCTGCCATCTTTTTCTCTAGAAGCTCTTTATCTTTCTTTTGTTCTTCTAAAAGCTGACGATCTTGTTCTGCAATCATGTTCAATGCTAGAACGCGGTCAAGAAAATCACCAAAATCTTTTGAACCAAGAACAACTTCTAAGTAAGAAACAGCTCCGCCAGATTCATACATAGAGTTAACACGTTCTTTTAAAAGAGCATCGCGCTTATCGATTCGCTTTTGAACAACAGCGATCTCGCCTTTTAACACGTCGATCTCTTCTTTTGTTTCTTTAATATCCGTTTGTTTGGCTTGTACTTTTAGATCTGTTTCAGAAGAAAGCTTATCGATTCTTGCTACTTCTGCTTCAATCGCTGCTTGGCTGCTTTTGTTCTTGTCCAGCTTAGCTTGTGATTCTTTCGCTTTCTTTGCATTTTCTTGTTGTTTTTTCTTGATGCTTGATAAAGATTCCGCGTGAACGACGGATTCAGAGTGATACATAGTAAAGGCGCCCAGTGCTAAACTTAGTGAAAGCACTGTACCAACCACTTTCCTTTTCATTCGTTTTCCTCCCTAACCCCTGTTAATTGTTTCGTTTTTCTTGGATCTCTTTATTTCTGCTATCTTTACTTAAATCTTCAAGAACTTACGAACAGACGTTAAGCTTCCCCAAACGCCGATCACTCCACCGATCAGAATCATCAACAGCGCTAGCTGCGGGATAAGTGGTGTTACTGGCAATAGCTCAATGAATACTGTTCCTAATTTTTGATTAACGATATCGAAAATAGCTTGATAACCTACCGTGATGACAACGATTGGTAATATAGCACCCGCGACACCTAATGCAAAACCTTCAATGAAGAACGGCCAGCGGATAAACCCATTCGTCGCACCAACGAGTTTCATAATTTCAATCTCGCGTCGTCGTGTTACGATCGTTAATTTTATAGTATTTGAGATGAGGAACATCGCTGTGAAAACAAGTCCTAATACGAGGACGATTCCAACGTTGCGGGCAACATCTGTCACTTTAAAGAGTTTCTCGACGGTCCCTTGTCCGTACTCAACTTTGTTTACAAATTTAAATTTCTCAACTTCTTTTGCAACAGCAGCCGTATCTTGTGGCTTTTCTGTATAGATGATGAATGCATCTCGCAATGGATTTTCATTCTTAAGAGATGAGAAGGCTTCTCCTTCATCTCCTAGACTTTCAATCAGTTCATCAAGACCTTCTTCTTTAGATTGATACTCTACTGTTTTTACCTTACCAAGCTTTTGTAGCTCTTGTTTGTAGGCATCGTATCTTTCAGGCTTTTCGGTTCGTTCGATGTAAGCTCTGATCTGTACATCGTCTTCGATCTGACTTGCAATATAGTTAATGTTCAAGAGGATTGCCAAGAACACACTCACTAATAGCAATGTTACCGTTACCGCAGAGATGGAAGCAAAGGACATCCAGCCGTTTCTTCCCATGCTCTTGAATGCTTCTACGAAATGACGCTTTAATGTTCTAATCTTCATAGCCGTAATCCCCCTTCGCCTCATCACGTACAATTCGGCCGCCTTCGATGGCAATTACGCGCTTTGTGATTGTATTTACGATTTCTTTATTATGAGTTGCCATAACAACTGTCGTTCCACGAGCGTTTATCTCTTTAAAGATGTCCATGATCTCCCACGCTGTTTCTGGATCAAGGTTACCTGTCGGCTCATCCGCGATAACAACTGGAGGATGGTTCACGATCGAACGTGCGATCGATACACGCTGCTGCTCTCCACCTGATAGCTCGTCTGGGAACATGCGCGCTTTGTTTTTTAGTTTTACAAGATCAAGAACTTCCATAACACGTTCTCTGATCACTTTTGGAGATTCTTCAATAACTTCAAGTGCAAACGCTACGTTTTCGTATACCGTTAAACGCGGCAACAGTTTAAAGTCTTGGAAGATAACTCCGATCTTTCTTCGTACTTTAGGAATCTGTCTTTCTTTTACTTTTGCAAGGTTTGTTCCATTAATGATAATTGAACCTTGTGTTGGTTTCTCTTCACGATACATACATTTTATAAACGTGGATTTACCTGCTCCACTGGGTCCGACTACATAAACAAATTCACCTTTTTCTATGTAGACGTCAATCCCGTTAAGTGCCATAACACCGTTCGGGTATGTTTTCCATACATCAACCATTTCTATCAAAAAAAATCACTTCCTTACTACCCCAAAAAATATTTCCCTGATCAATCAACAAGTTCTATATAAAGGTCTTTCGACAAATACGCGATATATGTCAGTTTTTTTCCGCAATAACTATTATAACATCTTGCACTGACAATTTTATTACAGTTGTGTTTCATCTTCCCTCAAACAAGGGACCATGGTCATGTTTTCGAGATTCCGTAGTACTTAAAATACGACACAATTCGCTGAAATCCTTCATATATCATTCAAAACCTGCAGGAAGACTTTTCGACACAAAGGCGATAAAACCGACCATCGCTGCGGGATTTCGGGTCTTTTGACCTGGTATTGAAGGGTTTTTTCAAAGAGTGATACGCTAATTCTAGTAAAAAGGGCTCCTCTATGCGAAAAGTACTAGTGAACAAACGAAAGCCAGTTGAGACAAGTCCCAACTGGCTGATTTGTTAAATGTTTATCCGCGTTTAAAGCCTTCTCCTAACACTTCGTTCGCATTTACAACGATTACGAAAGCATCTGGATCTACACCTTTTACATATTGTTTCAACTTGGTTACTTCATATTGTGCGACAACGACCATCAACATCGGCCGTTCATCTTGCGTGTATCCACCGAACGCATTGATCTTCGTTACACCTCGATAAATGTGAGTCAGTATGCCTTGGCGAAGTTCATCTTCTTTATCCGAAATGATCAACGCCATCTTCGTCGTCCCTAGCCCGATCTGAACCACATCGATCGTTTTTGCCGTAATGAACATCGCGATAAGTGCATACAGAGCCTGTTCAATTCCGAAAAATAGAGCGGACGACGTAACGATCGTTCCGTCTATGAGAAGGATGATCGACCCGAGTGAAGCACCCGTATATTTATGGATGATCTGTGCGAGCAGATCAACGCCCCCTGTAGAAGCTTTTCCGCGGAACACGATACCGAGGCCAGCCCCGATTCCAAGTCCACCAAAAATCGCGCCAAGCAATGGATCTTCTGTAGCCGCTCCCCAGCCTTCAAAAATAAAGACGAAGAACGGAAGCACAACGGTTCCAACGAGCGTTTTTGCACCAAATCGGCGTCCGAGGAAAAACAATCCCGCAAAGAAGAGCGGAATGTTTAAACTCCACTGTACAATAGAAGGTTTCCATTGAAAGAGTCCATATAAAATCGTTGATATCCCACTTACTCCGCCAGAGGCAATCTGATTCGGCAGCAGGAATACCGAGAATGCGAGTGCCACAAGTCCTGATCCAATCACAACATATACATATTCTAAAATGAGTTCAACGGTCGGGTGAAGTATCCCGCGTCGTTTTCGCATAGCCATCATCATTGCTGTCTTTAACCCTCAAACTTTCATAAGGAATTTCTTTAAACCGAGAAAAAGTATACCAATCACAGTATACCCTTGTAAATGAGACCTTAGTGCCGCGGTGATGGGGTGAAGTAGCGGTTGATTGTGTTGCCATGATGAGATTTCGGGTGTGGTAGCTAGATGTGGATAGTATGGACATATGAATGGGATAGTATTTTGGTTTGTGCGGTTGTCGTAATATGTTTTAGTTTGTCGAACTTCGGATAAAAAATTTTATCCCTGAAATTATTGTTTTTATCCGTGAATATAATTGTAATTACCGTGAATATATAGAGAATTACCGTGAAATTAATGATCCCTGGGTTTCAATTTCCTTCATTTAGTACTTTGCATTACTCTTCAAAAGTCATCATTATATAGAAAATGTGTATGAGGTGGTCAATTTTGATTAAAAAATATCGCACACAGCCAATTATCATTTATAAGTTACAATCCCTTTTGAAAAGAGCACTCTTAAATGACAGCAAACAAGATGAAATACATCGTGTTTTAAGAAAACATATATCTGGTTACCGTGGTGAACAGTCACTCGACTATTTTTATCGGTATCTTCATCAAAATAACCTTATTTTTCTTCATGGTCTCAGAATTTTAGATGAAGGCTACTACTTTCAAATTGACACACTTATAATCACACCGCACTTCTTACTCATCATTGAAAGCAAGAACATTGCAGGACATCTCTATTTTGAAAGTCAGTACGACCCAATGATCCGTACATTAAATGATCAACAAGAAGCTTTCGAAAATCCGGTTGAACAAGTAAAAAGACAATCCTATCACTTGATGGCCATTTTAAATAACTTCAAAATCCCTCATCTAACAATCGAATCTCTTGTAATAATGACTAATCCAAAGGCCATAACAGAATTTTCTTCTACATACAAAGAAGCTCGCATGAAAGTAATCAAGAGTTCTGGTTTAGTAGCCAAATTTGAAGAGTTGAGCAATAAGCTTAGAAAGGAAATAATCTTACCTAAAGATAGCAAAAAGATTAGTAAAAACCTGATAAAAATACACACTCCAGATAATCCAGACGTTTGCAGTAAGTATCAAATCAATCCAAATCATTTACTAACTGGTGTGTTTTGCCCTAGTTGTGAGGCTGAATTTTTACTACGTCGTAGGAGAACATGGTACTGCGCATCTTGTAAAAACAACTATAACAAGGCTCATGAAGCTGCATTAGTAGATTATGCTCTGCTAATCTCCAACACCATTTCCAATAAGTCCTGTAAACAATTTTTGAATCTTACATCAACAAGCCAATCTTATCACCTGCTCCAGTCGCTGAACCTCCCCTTCACAGGCAATCGAAAATCCCGCATCTATCATCTTGATGATCTCATTAAAAAAACAACCTCTAAGGAAGTTGCTTCTCCTTAAAGGTTGTTCACATATATAAGTTATTGCTGGATGCCTAGTTCTACTAGTATCGTTTCTAACGTTTTTCCTTTGTATTTCTTTCTAGGTGATGGTGTATCGTCCACATGTTTATTTTGCAGGAGATAATTAGTTTGTACATGTTTCATATCTTTTGCATCCACCTTTCCGTCAAAGTTAATATCTGCATCACGCTTTGCTGTTCCCCAAGCGTTTTGAATCTCGATCGCATCAAAAATGTCGATCACGTTATCTTGGTTAACGTCCCCCGCCTTCACATCAAGCGCGGTAATAAAACGGGTTTGACCGTATAATTCACCTTTGTGTTCAAATCCGATAAAGACTTTCCCTTTCGTCAAAAAGTGTCCAGGGACTTTCATCTCAACCTTGAATGCTTCTTTTTGCAGAGGCAACTTGTCGTACTTATAATGACCATTATCCGCAATGCGTTCAGATGGATCATGTGCGTTCCCGTCTGCATCGATAATTTGAACAGAGCCACCTACTTTTGTCCAATCTCGTCTTTCTGTAACAGTTCCGTCATCGTTCTTGAATCCTTGTGGTGTAATGTAGCCATTGGCAATAGAGAATTGTGGCTTCACTTTCCATACTAAAGGAGCTTGTAGAACGGTAGTTGTAATGGAATTGGCATCCGTTACTTTTACAACGGGCAGTAGGCCTGCTTGCGTTGTGTAAGTCGCATCACTTACTTTTAGCGTTACGTCAACAAGGTCAGCATGCTCTAAAATGCCGCTTCTTTCATTGAATTGAACCGTGATCATACCATCTTTTACATCAATAGAGCCTTTATCTTTAAAGGAGTCATTTAGTTTAGCATCGACTAGTGAAACGGCTCCATAACTGCTATTGTTTAAATTCCATTCTGCTTTCGTTAGATTCGTTAAGTTGTCTAAAGAAAGGGTTGCCTTCACCGTTTCTCCTGTTTTTAATACAGCATCTGCATCTTTACTCTTTGAGTAGGAAACGGCTGTACCTTCTTTAACAAAGTAATAATTTTTCTGCAGCGCTTGATTTCCGGCCATATCGAATCCGGTCATACGAAAATTGAGTGACTGAACTTTTTCATTCATCGCAATCTCTTCAACGAACTTTCCTTCTTTGTCCATTTTGATTGCAGTTGACGGAAAAGCAGAGTTCCAATAGTAGATCATTGAGTTTAAAGATTGATCTACGTTTAGGCCAGCTTCTTTCATCTTGTCTACAAGTGGATCATTAATTTTTATATCGAATGGATAGGTTGCTTGACCTGGTTTGTATTCTAAAAAAGGCGATTCTCCGTCAAGCGAGCTTTCGAATGTTGGTGCATCAATATCGATAAACACGTGGCGATATTCAACAATTTCTTTGCCAGTGGCTGTGGTAGAGATCAATTTTAGTTTATAGTGACCTGCTGGCGCGTAAGAGATTTCAGAATCGATCGGCTCTGTTTCATCACCAGTGAATTTGTAGTACATACCGCTAAATGCGTTTAACACGTAATAGGATTGGTTCTCGTTGCGTCCACTCAAATTCATGGTTCCGATCAGCCCTAAATCTTTGCCTGTTGTTCCGTCTTGCAGAACCACTTCCATTTTTTCCATTGGCGCTTTAAAGTTAAATTCCATACCCGTGTAGATAGCGCGATACCCAAAGAATCCTCCTTGGTTCAAATAGTTTGGAGCAATGGCAGGAGTTGCAAGCTCTAACTTGTTAAAACCTTCTTCTGTAATCCGAACACTGAATGGAATTCGGTATTGCTCAGCTGACTTTGCATGGTTTGTTAGTGTGATATACCCTTCGTAAATTCCCTCTTTTGCTTTTTCAGGAATGTCGATACCCGCTGACACCTTTTTAAAATCATCACCAGCGATTTTGATTTCTTCTGGAATGTTTATTTGAATGCCATTCTCCTTCAGGCTTGGTGATCTTTTTGTTTCTTTGACTTCAACTTTGAACGACTTCTTTACATTGTCATGGTTTTCAATCGTAACGGATTTTTTTAGTGACAGATTCTTACCCGCGTAATGACTACCATAGGCAATGCCGCCTGTACGTTCTTTGATCTTCACAAGATTTGTAGAACTAGGAATTAAAGTCTCATCATTTACTTGGAAGCTTGTTCCACTGTAAACAGCTTGGTACGGATCTACACGACCTGCTCCTACTTCAAATACGGAGTAATCACCGTTAAGCGGATCTGCTGTGTTCATAAGAATCGTTTTTACATCTTCAGGCTCTAAATCAGGATTCGCATCAAGCATGAGAGCTGCAATACCTGCTGTGTGTGGAGCGGCCATCGATGTTCCGGAATATCTAGAATAAGCGTAATCATAATTTTCTTGGCTCGTTGGGTTCACCATGTAAGACGGTACCGTAGAAAGAACAGCAACTCCAGGCGCCGTTACTTCTGGCTTCATATCGTATGTCTGTCTTGCCGGTCCTCTTGAACTGAAAGCGGCTAAGCGATCACCTTCTGTTTGCTTTTCAGCATAGTTTCCAAATGTGAACGTAGACTGACCTGAACTAATTTGTGACTTAATCTTTTCACCAGCTGCTTTTGTTAATGAGAATGATGGAATAAATGTTGTCGACTCTCCAAGGTTTGCTTCGATTACTCCATCCACGTTGTTATATAGGAGTACTGCAACCGCACCGTTTTGCTTTGCGAGCGTAACTTTTTCGTTCAAAGTCGTTTCACCACGAGCGATGAGAGCGATCTTCCCTTTTACATCTTTACCCGTGTAATTCGTCGCCTTACCAAGACCAACATCAACAAGGTCGTATGACTTACCTTGTAGGTCGTTCAATCGATCAGCATAATGACGTGCTAAGCCAGTTAGCTGGAGTCCACTCTCACTACCTACTGTTCCTGTAAAAGAAGCAACCGTCATCGGTACGTCGCTCGCTCCAATCGTAAGTGCTAATGCAGCAGCACCAGGTGAACCAAGTGTGTATGCGTTCGGACCTGAATTACCAGCAGAAACGACAGCCGTCACATCATTAAGAACAGCATAGTTGATCGCTGTACTCGTCGGATAGTACGGATCGTTTATACCCGCACCTAACGAAAGATTAATCACGTCCATTCCGTCTTTAACAGCTTTCTCGATTCCTGATATTATGCCTTCAGAAGAGCCAGTCCCGTACGGCCCTAACACACGATACGCATAGATGTCAGCATCAGGTGCCACACCTTGAACCGATACATTTGGGTTCGTCCCTTGACCAGCGATCGTTCCTGCAACGTGTGTACCATGTGACGTGTAATAGGAGTTTCCGTTGAACTCAGGCTTTTTAGAGTCTTGCCAGTTTTTATAAGTGGTTTCCATCGGATCGCTATCATTATCCACAAAGTCATAACCGCCCTTATACACTTCTTTTAAGTCAGGATGATTATAATCGATTCCAGTATCTAAGATTCCTACTTTAACACCTTCACCAGTGATTCCTTCATTATGTAGCTGATCAATTTTCAAGTAAGGAATGCTCTCTACAGATGTTCCCGCACTGTTGCTGTTCAGGGCTTTTTCTTCTCCCATCGCAATCGGGTCGACTTGAAACGTTACATCCTTATAAACGGCCTTAACGGCATCTGATTGTAAAAGTGATTCTACCTGATTGGCTGGCAGCTTCATGGCTACTCCGTTATACACCGTTTTGTAAGTCGATGTGATCTTATGACTGGCTTTTTTGCTCATGGGAGCGACTGATGGAATCAGGGTTTCTATATCATTCTTGAATTGAGCATGCTCTTGATCTACTTTACTGTCTGCTTGCTGGCGCGAAAGCTTCTTACCCTTTAACTGAGCTTCTAACACAGCGGCTTGGCCAGGTTTTGATTGAAACTGTACGATAACAGAAATTTCATTTTCACTGAGAAGCTCTTCCTTTTTAAAACCTTGTAAACCTTGAACATCAGTTAGTTCTAGTTGTTTTAAAGCTTCTCTTTGTTTAGCGGTAAGTGATGCTAAAATGTCCTCGGCTTTAAAAGGAGCCGCACTTGTTTGCTGTGTGAACATCGACGTGTTTGGAGAGAGCAGCAATCCTGCAGCTAATGTAAGGGCAGTAGATTTTTTAATAAAAGATATCTTTTTCATCGTTTCCCTGCTTTCTTTGTGGTTTCTAAAATGAATTTGTAATCACCTATTAGAGCGTTCTATTTAAATGAATATCTTAGATGTTAAATTTTTCTAATAAAACAAATTGCGTTCAGCGCCTCCTATCTTTTTTTGAATTTTTGGTATATTCAAATGTAATTGTAATCTCAATATCGCCTTGCCGCTATCGGGGTTTCATACATGACTCACTGCCTATATCAACAGGGAACTTAATCGAAATCTCTACAAAAATCAGGTAAGAAATAGGGATATATACTTAAAAAATATTCAACTGATTTGGGGTTTTCTTTAGTAGAATAGAAAATATTAGAGAAATGTTTATCAGAGATAGGGGGGCATCTCATGCTTGAAGGAAAAATCATAAAATTCTACCGCGAACTTAGAGGTATGACACAAAAAGAGCTCGGGGACGGAATTTGTTCAGGTACACATGTGAGTAAAATTGAACGAGGACTGACTGAGGTTTCCAAAGAAACGATTCACTTTTTAGCGAATCGATTACAGATTGATATTCAGAATGAGATGAATTTGTACAAAAGCGTAGAACTTCTCTTAAAAAAATGGGAAGAAGCGATCATCATGAAGCTGGATGTCAAAACAGAAAACATAAAGAAACAACTCGAACAGATTGCTTTGTTGCAGATTCCAGATTTTCAGCGCACCCACACTCTATTATTAACACGCTATTACATACTCACGGAACAGAGAAATAAGGCAGATACCCTTCTTCAAGAAATGGAAAAATGGACAGAACTCTCACATCGTGAAAAAAGCATGCTTCTGCATATTAGAGGTATCTATGGACTTCAAATGAAACATGATTATTACGAAGCCATCGATCTCTTAAAGCAGGTAGACCCTACATACTACAACAATGAAGAATACTATTACCATATGGCTGTTGCTTATCACTCTACCAATTCACGCGTTCTCTCGTACTACTACGCTAGCAAAGCGCTCAGCTTTTTTGAGAAATCACATTGCTATGCCCGAGTGATCGAAACCGAAATGCTCATGTTAATTCAAATCGAACAAGAGCCAACAAGCGGACCTCAAAACGAAAAATATATAGAACTCATCGAAATGTGCGAGAATTTTGGCTTAGAGAAACAAAAAGCGCTTCTTCTTCACAACTTTGGCTATCACCCGATCCTTCATGGTCATTTTGAAGATGCATGTCGATATTACAAAGAATCGATGCAGCTAAAAGATCCCAGCACTTCCAACTACCTAGGCTCTCTTGAGGGATATGTGAACGCTGCAACTCTTTTAGGAAAAGAACCTGCAAAAAACATTCTTCAACTCGCCGAAAAAGGGTTGAAAACAGCGCAAGAGAACGGAAGCACAACGTTTGTTCACTTCTTTCAGATGCATATCTATCGATTGAAAAAACGAGAGCAAGACTATTATCACTACCTCGAAACAGAACTGTATCCACATCTTAAAAAACTAGGTTATGTTTTACCCGCTGAACACTATGAAATCATTCTTTTTGATTTTTATAATAAAAATGGAGATGTTGAACGGGCAAATGAATACGCCAAATACATAGCAGACAAGAACCGTCGTACAAATCAGTTTGTTTGATTAAGAAAGGAAGCCGAAATTGGCTTCCTTTTTATCGTTTATGAAGGACGTCTCATCTGCACGACCTTATTTTCTTCTTCCATGGCGAGCTGTTCTTTCGCGAGCTTCTTCTTATAAACCACGCGTGACAGCATGATGCTGATCTCATAGAGGACAAGTAGTGGGATGACGACTAAGAAATCTGATACTAAGTCTGGCGGTGTAATCAAGACAGCAACTACCACAAGTCCGAAATACGAGACTTTCCTAGCTTTTGTAAGCACGTGTGGATTTAAGATGCCAAGCGACGTTAGGAACATCACCACTAACGGAATCTCAAACAAAAAGCCGAACGGAAGCGTTAGATTCATCATGAACTTAAAGTATTTTTCTGAAGTGAAAAACGTTTGGAAATGGCCTTCTGATAAACTCAACAGGAAATTTAGAACCATTGGGTACACGATAAAATAACCGAATGATAAACCGAGTACAAATAAGAAAAATAGTGCTGGAATATAAGACAGCGTCACCTTCTGCTCTCTTTTACTCAGTGCCGGTTTGATGAACATCCACGTTTGATGAGCTGCAACCGGGATGGTGAACGCAATTGCGATCACACCAGAAATCATAAAATACACCCATAAGATCTCGCTTGGTCCAAGAACAGCAAGCTGCTGATCCAAATCTCGAATCAGCCAGTCATAAATAGGCTGAACGTAAAAGAATGAAACGGACAGAACCGTTATGAATACGGCGAGCGTGATAATGATGCGTTTTCTAAGTTCACCAAGGTGTTCAACAAAGTACATCTCTTCAGCTTTCATCATCATACAGCCTCCTTTCTATAATTAGCGGTTCATTATGGCGTTTGTTGTGCCGTGTTTGGGCTTTAGATTCATGTGTAAGGACGTCATTCCAGAAGTTTTGGCTCCCAATCCACGAGTTTGGACGTTCAATCCACAAATTCCAGCTTCCAATCCACGAGTTTGGACATTCAATCCACAAATTTCAGCTTTCAATCCACGAGTTTGGGCCCTCAATCCAGAAGTTTTGACTATCAATCCACAAGTTTTAAACCATCACAAGGAAAAAGATGCGGACTCTTACCGTGCCCGCATCTTCCACTTTTCTTTATTTAGACTGCGGCTTTTCTTCTTTTTCATCAGAAGACATGAGGTCTTTCGCTGAATGCTTGAATTCGCGAAGCGTGCTTCCGAATGCTCGTCCGATCTCTGGCAGCTTAGATGGTCCGAAAATGATAAGCGCAATGATTAAGATCAAGATCAATCCTGGTACTCCGATGTTTGTGAAACCCATGTAGATCGCCTCCTCAAATTTTGGTGATCATTTTTTACCTTCTTGTCTCAAAAAAATTAAAACTTGAAACCAGTAATGGCTACAACAGATGGACGCGGTGTGTTGCCACCTCGTACTTGCGGCCACGTGCTTGTTGGATTTGCTTTATCTTTCGTTTCTTCACCAGGGTGCTGAATACTTAGGAACAACGTTTTTTCATTTGGTGTAAAAGATGGTCCTGTTAACTCCGCTTCTTTTGGAGCAGATGCAAACTGGAACGCTTCTCCTTTATCACGGCCGATCGTCGGAATCATGAACATGCCGTTGTTACCAAAGCTTGTCCACGCACCAGAATTCAGCTTGCTTGATGAAATGTCCGTCACTGTCCAAAGGTTTGCATTTGAATCGAACGTTAGGTTGTCAGGTGCACTGAATCCGCTTTGACGACCGCCTGCAGCAAAAATCTCAAATTCAAAGCTCTCTGCACCATGATCTTCGTCTTTTTCAAAAAAGCGTGTGATATGACCATGAATGTTGCCGTGTTTATCGTTGTTCGTGTGTGCGATGAATACAGTACCATCAAGTGGTGAAATCTCCACATCTTCCGGGCGATCTGTCGGTGTCGCACCTAGGAGGATTGCAGCATCATGTGCGTTAACCAATACATCACCTTGTGTTTTGAACTTTTCTAAAAGGTCAGCTTTTCCTGCTGCTTTTTCACGAACAGCTTCAATCGTTAATGGAAGCCATTTTCCGTTTGCAAGATCTGCTGCATAAAGTGTTCCCTCTTCTAAAAGCTTGCTGTTGACTTTCCCTTTAGCTGCAGCGTACT
This sequence comes from Fictibacillus nanhaiensis, assembly GCF_049537595.1. Lineage (GTDB taxonomy): Bacteria > Bacillota > Bacilli > Bacillales > Fictibacillaceae > Fictibacillus > Fictibacillus nanhaiensis_F. The sequence goes on along the minus strand of NZ_JBMULM010000001.1, from coordinate 256,555 downwards.
TGCCTTTACTTACAAACTTGTACACACAAGCATCCTTTTTGTCATCGCCCATATAAACAACGACTCGTCCATCGTTCGAGATCCCAACGCTAGCATTTTCATGGTTAAAGCGTCCAAGAGCAGTGTGCTTTCTCACTTTAAAGTTAGGATCAAATGGATCAACTTCAATTACCCAGCCATAGTGTGATTGATCGAGGTTAGCCGCTTTTGACGTATCTTCATAATTTTCTTCACACGATAATACGGTGTTCCATGGCGTACGTCCACCAGAACAGTTCGCAAACGTTCCTTGTGCCTTAGTTGCACCATTTACAGCTGCCGTACCTTTCGCTGGGCCTGTTAGTACGAACGGCGTTAGTCCTGTTACACGTCGTGCGTACTGTGAATTCGTATCCATCATCCACTTACCGTTCTTCACTTTTACTTCAATAATCGAACCGCCTTGATTGTAAAGCATCTTTTCAATTTGTGCCGGTGTGTATTTGCCGTTCACTTTTTCGCCTTCTACATATAATGGATTCGTGTACTCATGGTTTACCCATAGCAAACCATGTTCACTGGATTTGTCGATCGGAAAGTACATCGTAAAATCATTGTTGAATCCAAACGTGTCACCTTTTTTATTAATGACATCACCATAAGAGGCAATTACTTCATATTGATATCCTTTTGGAAGAACTAGATCGTCTTTGTCCGTTGGTGCGATCGGGTGGAACTTAAATCCTTTTTTGCGAGGTTTCATGCGCATCAAGCTATCTGATTGTGCGTTAGCTGTTTCTGATAATGCACCTAACCCTGTCGTAGCTGCAGCAAGTGCCGTTGCGCCCGTACCCAAATATGTTAAAAAGGTTCTTCTATCCAATGGCTTCTTTTCCATGTTATTTCCCCCTAGACCCATAATTGATGTTGCACCTATAAGAATACTGTCGAAATGTTAAGCCACTATGTAGAGCATTTAAACAAATGTTTAAGAATTTTTAGTTTTTTTATAAAGTTGTGACGTCTGCCGACATAAAAAGAACATGGTTAACGATAGAACTTTCAAAAAGATAATTACCCCATCAAACCTTTTACCTGATGAAGATTTCTGCTATAGAAAATATAAGTTGGGAAAATAGGGGCATTTCCTTTATAATTAAGAAGACAGAAATCCATGTTTTTTCCCAATATACATATCAATTTTGATAGGTATAATTAACTAGAGAGCTTTATTAGGAGTGAAGCGATGCAGATAGAAGTGGGGAGTTTCGTCGTTTATAACGGCAAAGAATATCAAGTCGTTTGGATTTATGACAATGGAAACGTGGAAATCGTAACAGACGGACAACCTAGAAAGATCGAACTCGTACAAAAGGGAGATCTCACACACATACGATAAAAAAACTTCCGGAAGCAAATGCCCCGGAAGTTTTGTTTTTGTTTCATTATTTGTTTTTATTAGCTTGTTATTTTAACCTTGCTTGTAACTTAATGTTTTTTGTTTAACACTTCGACAGGTTGATTGGAGCGCAAGGTGCTAGACTCCTGCGGGACAAGCGGTCAGGTGAGACACTTAATGGCGCGTAGCGGCAAGTGGCTCACCGCCTGCCCCGCGGAAAGCGAAGCACCTGGAGCGCAGATCAACCACTTTCAAGTACCTCGAAGCTTCAACAAACTAATAGGTTTTTTACAACTTAGAACGCAAATAAGAATCAATAAACGGCGTGATCTCACCATCCATAACAGACTGCACATTACCAACCTCAGTATTCGTCCTGTGATCCTTCACAAGACTATACGGATGGAAAACATAAGAGCGAATCTGACTTCCCCATCCGATCTCTTTCTGCTCACCACGAATTTCATTCAACTGTGCCTGCTGCTCTTCCAACCGACGCTGCACCAATTTCGCCATCATCATCTTCATCGCACGCTCACGGTTCTTGATCTGCGAACGCTCCGTTTGACACGAAACGACTGTATTGGTTGGTATGTGTGTCATACGAACCGCAGAGTCAGTCGTATTAACGTGCTGACCACCTGCTCCAGACGCACGGTACGTATCGATCTTAAGATCCTCTGTACGGATCTCAATCTCTGTGTCATCTGTGATCTCTGGCATGACTTCACACGAAACGAACGACGTGTGACGACGGCCGGATGAATCGAACGGTGAGATACGGACAAGACGGTGAACCCCTTTTTCAGCCTTCAAATAGCCATAAGCATTATGTCCTTTGATGCTAAGTGTTACAGATTTCACCCCTGCTTCGTCACCTGGTAAGTAATCGAGCGTTTCAACTTTATACCCTTGTCGCTCTGCATAACGCGTGTACATACGAAGCAGCATGGACGCCCAGTCTTGAGACTCAGTACCACCCGCACCTGGGTGAAGTTCTAAGATCGCGTTGTTTTTATCATACGGTTCGTTCAATAAAAGCTGTAGCTCAAAATCATTCAATTTTGTGATCAAGGTTTTTAAATCTTTTACAAGTTCTTTCTGAAGATCTTCATCTGCTTCTTCTTTTACAAGCTCGTGTGCGATCTCTAGATCTTCATAAGCGGAAGCAAGCTCTTCAAACTCGTTCACTTGTTCTTTTAATCCGTTCGCTTCATTGATCACGACTTGTGCGGCGTTTTGATCATCCCAAAACGTTGGTGCACTCATCTCTTCATCTAGTTCTGCGATACGCGCTTTCTTCGTATCGAGGTCAAAGAGACCCCCTAAAGTCGTTGATACGTTTTTCAATAACGTTTAATTCCTGTTTTACTTCTACTAAATCCATAGTCTTTGCACCTCATCTTATAGTTGTTCCATCTTTAAAATATGCGAACGCTGTTAAAATTAATCCTTTTTCACGTCTGATTACAAGCGCAAAGAGAGCCTATAAAAAGACTCTCTTCCCTCACGCAACTTTCTATTCTTGTTCAGCTCCGTGACATTGCTTGTATTTCTTTCCGCTTCCGCATGGACAAGGATCATTACGCTTGATTTCTTGTGCTTTACGAACCGGTTTCTTCTTTTTCGCTGTATCTTGTTTATCGCTCGGAACAACGGCTTTTCCTTCAGCCACTTGTTCACGTTGCATGTTTTGCTCAATCTGCGATTTTAAGATGTAAGTTGTAACTTCCTCTTCGATCGCCGCAACCATTGCTTCAAACATCTCGAAGCCTTCAAACTGGTATTCACGCAACGGATCGTTCTGACCGTAAGCACGCAGATGGATACCTTGACGAAGCTGTTCCATCTGGTCGATGTGATCCATCCATTTGCTGTCAACGGAACGAAGGATTACCGCTTTTTCAAACTCAGCGATCTGTTCAGCAGGAAGCTGTGTTTCTTTTTCAGCAAACGCCGCATGTACTTTCGCTTGAATCTTCTCAATGATCTCTTCACGATCAAGACCAAATAGATCTTTTTCTGTAAATGTCGGCTCTGTGAACATAACTGCGTTCACATAATCTGCGATTTCTTTCGTGTTCCACTCTTCTTGAACTTCCGCTTCAGGTGTATGAACCGTAACGATTCGCTCAAGTGTAGAATCGATCATACGAAGAACGATATCACTTAAATTCTCAGCATCTAGCACTTCTTGACGCTGTGCATAGATGATCTCACGCTGTTGACGCATAACATCGTCATATTGTAAAAGCTGTTTACGAGCATCAAAGTTCGATCCCTCTACACGTTTTTGTGCAGATTCAACGGCTTTTGTAACCATTTTAGACTCGATCGGCGTCTCTTCATCCATGCCAAGACGTTCCATCATCGTCATCAAGTTGTCAGACCCGAATCGACGCATCAATTCATCTTCCATCGAGATGTAGAAACGAGATGAACCTGGATCTCCTTGACGACCCGCACGACCACGCAACTGGTTATCGATACGGCGTGATTCGTGACGCTCAGTACCAAGGATGTGCAGTCCGCCAACATCAAGAACTCCTTCACCAAGCTTGATATCCGTACCACGACCAGCCATGTTCGTTGCGATTGTAACCATGCCAAGCTGACCAGCATTTTCGATGATCTCTGCTTCACGCTCATGGTTTTTCGCGTTCAACACGTTATGCTTGATCTTACGCTTCGTTAAAAGCTGTGAAAGGAGCTCAGATGTTTCAACGGCAACCGTACCAACAAGGATCGGTTGTCCTGTTTTATGACGCTCTTCGATTTCAGCTGCAATCGCTTTGAACTTGCCTTGCATCGTTTTATAAATAAGATCTGCTCTGTCATCACGCGCAATCGGACGGTTCGTCGGAATACAGATAACATCCATGTTATAGATGTTGCGGAATTCCTCTTCTTCCGTTTTCGCTGTACCGGTCATACCAGCAAGCTTATTGTACATACGGAAGTAGTTCTGGAACGTGATCGTCGCTAGAGTCATGCTCTCACGCTGAATCTCCAAACCTTCCTTCGCTTCGATCGCTTGGTGAAGTCCATCGCTGTAACGACGTCCAGCCATCAGACGTCCCGTGAACGGGTCAACAATAACGATCTCGCCGTCTTGAACGACATAATCCACATCACGCTGCATGATGATGTTCGCTTTTAACGCTTGGTTAATATGGTGATTCAGTGTTACGTGCTGATAATCATATAAGTTATCGATCGAGAACATCTGCTCCGCTCTGTTGATACCTTCTTCAGAAAGCTGAACGTTCTTCGTTTTTTCATCTACTGTATAATCTGTTTCTTTTTTCAGTTGACGCACAAACATGTTCGCCATCTGATAAAGCTGCGTTGATTTTTGGGCAGAACCTGAAATAATCAACGGTGTACGTGCTTCGTCAATTAAAATCGAGTCAACTTCATCGACGATCGCATAGTTACGGCGCTGAACCATCTGTTCTTTATAAACAACCATGTTGTCACGCAGATAATCGAAGCCGAACTCATTGTTCGTACCATAAGTGATGTCAGCTGCGTACGCATCACGCTTCTCTTCTTTTGAAAGGTCAGATACGTTCAACCCAACACTTAAGCCTAAGAAATTATATAGAGGCGACATGATCTCAGAGTCACGACGAGCTAAATATTCATTGACTGTAACAACGTGAGTACCTTTGCCATCTAGTGCGTTCAAATAAATAGGCATTGTCGCAACTAGCGTTTTACCTTCACCGGTTTTCATCTCTGCAATGTTACCTTCATGAAGCGCAACCGCACCCATAATCTGTACAGGATAATGACGCATGTTTAACACACGAGCTGATGCTTCACGCACAGTCGCAAACGCTTCAGGGAGAAGGTCATCCAGAGATTCCCCTTTTTCGATACGGCTCTTGAACTCAGCCGTTTTGTTCGCCAAAGCTTCATCATTTAAAGCCTTAAACTCTTCAGCTAACGTTTCCACTTTTTCCGCAATTCTCTCGTATCTATTCAACGTTCGGTCATTGGAACTTGGAAAAATCTTTTTCAAAATGCTAATCATCCGAATAACGCTCCCTGTTCTCGAAAATTATATACCACTTCTATTCTACCAGTTTGTGAAACGAGCCACAAGAAATCCCAAATCTTTTCATCGGAATTGTAGCATCCATCGCAAATAAAATTCCTATATATGTGAAAAATTTGACACTTCCATAGAGACTGACGCACTAAATTTTGGTAAAATAATATAAAGATGGATGGGGGAGGTTCTGAATGGAAAATACAGATCTAGACAGGACAAATAACGCTGGGCAAGGACAAGAAGCGCAGCTGCAGCAAAATAAGCAGCAAAGTGAAAAAAGTAAGACGATCATTCTCACCCTCGTTCTCAGCTTCTTCATCATCGGAGGCCTTGGTACATGGGGATATTATGCACTGTTTGGTCCGAATTCTGCAGCGAGTGTAGATGCACCGTCTGATGAGGAATTAACGGAGGCCGAAAAATCAAGCGGTACTGCTCTCTTCAAGCCAACCATGGAAGTTCCAAAGACCGAGATCCAAAGACGAATCAATGTGATTCATGAATTTTGGAACGGTGAGCTCGGCTATGATAAATGGTCGAAATATAACATAGACACACATACACCGGTATTAAAAGATATTGAAATTGATATACGGAATAAAATTCTGCCGTATGTTGCGGGTCCACTAAAGGCAGATGTCGAGAATGCGCTTAGCAAAATCGCGAAAAGCATGAGTTCTGAGAGTGTAGAGCCGTTAAAAGGTGTTCACCGCATTTTTCACGATCTCGATATATCGTTGAACGACTACAAAGCTAGTGATTATTGGGATGTGACAGAAACAGGTAAGTGGATTGAGGAAGAAATAAAAGAATAGGTAGATTGGGCACTGTTCTCGCGGTTGACTGAGGGTGGTGTTTTTTTGTTTGCGAATGATGAAGTTTTGAATGCTGATTTGACTGAATGATGCAGAGAATAGATAGTGCGCTTTGTCGAACTTTCGATAAATAATTTTATCCGTGAAATTATTGCTGTTATACGTGAATATATTGCAATTTACCGTGAATAAAAAGCAGTTATCCGTGAATATATTTTATGATGTCTTTTTGAGGTAGACATAATGACTTTGTGTCCAGCAGATACATACTTTTTCCTATAGCTCACAAATTTATGGGCGATTATTCTCTTCCCCTGCGCAAGAAAAAGAACTTCTCAACTTTTGAGAAGTTCTCTGCATACATTTTTACGATTTCGCCGTCGTCATATAATGATCTTTCAACTGATCACGCAGCGTCCGCTTTAAGAACTTACCAACCGACGTTTTTGGGATCTCATCCATGAACACGATATCGTCTGGAACCCACCATTTCGCAAACTGCGGCTTCAAAAACTCTACAATATCTTCTTTCGGCACTTTACCTTTTGCCTCAGGCTTCAACACGACACATGCGAGTGGCCGTTCCTGCCATTCTGGATGAGGGACAGCAATAACAGACGCTTCGAAAACATCCGGGAACGCCATGATCGCATTTTCTAGATCAACGGAAGATATCCACTCACCCCCGCTCTTGATGAGATCCTTCGTTCGGTCGACGATCTTCACGAAGCCTTCCTCATCCACCGTGACAACATCCCCGGTATGAAGCCAGCCGTCGTTGAACGTCCCTTCCGTCCGATCATCGTTGTAATATTCGTCCGCTATCCAGTTCGAACGCAGCAACAGCTCGCCCATCTCGTTACCGTCCCACTTCACTTCACCGTTCGCACCGATTACTTTCATCTCGACACCCTGCACGACATAACCCTGTTTTGCTTTATAATCTAATTTCGTTTCATCGTCCAAATCAGATTGATAGGTTTTTAAACGTGTTGCAATGACGAGTGGACTCGTTTCTGTCATACCATAGGCGTGCATGAACGGGATATTATGTTTTTCCTCGAACGTTTTTATCATTCCTTTTGGTGCGGCAGATCCTCCACAAATAACCGCTCGAAGACTAGAAGTATCATAGGTGTTCTGTTCGAGTTCTTGAAGAAGCCCCATCCAGATCGTCGGTACACCTGCAGCAAAGGTTACTTTTTCCATCTCTATGAGCTCCGCTAAAAGCTGTGGCGTGAACCGAGGTCCAGGCATCACTTGCTTCGAACCGAACCATGTTGCTGCATACGGAAGTCCCCAAGCATTAACGTGGAACATCGGCACAACCGGCATAAGAACATCACTTTCCGAAACAGAACCTCCATCAACTAGTCCCAGTGACATGGAGTGAAGCACAGTCGAGCGGTGTGTGTACGTTACACCTTTTGGATTCCCAGTTGTTGCAGATGTGTAGCACATCCCGACTGGATCGTTCTCATCGATATCCTGTGGAAATTCGTAAGCCGGGTCACCAGCTTCTACTAGTTTTTCATAATGATAGAGAGGTTGAAGCGGCGATTGCGGCAGCTCGTCTTCATCGGTCATCAATATATACGCTTTTACATTAGGAATATGGTCTTTTATGGCTTCAACAAGAGGTAGAATGTCCTGATCGACAAATAAGATCTGGTCATCGGCGTGATTGATAATGTATGCAATATGCTGAGGGGAAAGACGGATATTGATCGTGTGAAGAACAGCTTCAACACCTGGAATGGCGAAATAAGCTTCTAGATGACGATGGTGGTTCCATGCAAGTGTTCCAACCCGCTCACCTTTTTGAACACCAAGGCGTTTTAGCGCGCTCGAAAGCCTGCGTGTTCGCTCACCGATCTCCCGGTAACTGAACTTCCTGATCCCGGACATCGTACGGCTCGTTACTTCCTTTTTCGCAAAATACCGTTCCGCATGCTCTAGCATACTCGTAACTCGAAAAGGCACATTCATCATCATAACTACTTCTCCTCCTTAAATAGTAAACATAGTCATTAGTGTAAGCGTTTTCTTGTTACTCAACTAGTTCCCCTTACCTACTTCAAAATCCTGCTGTTAAAACAGATTCCTGGGAACAAAACGCAAAAAAACACGAAAAATATTTACCGGTTGAAAAAAGTTTGAAAGATCATCCATTTTTTGCGATACACTTAATAAAAAAACGGCATAAAAAGGAGTGTTTACTTATGCCTGATTGGTCGTATCATACTTTTTTCAAGCCACTTCTGTTTCGCATGAAATCAGAAACAAGCCGTGATCTCACTCTACATACAATGAACACCCTCACCAAACTGCCATTTGGTGATAAAATCATACAATTTTTCGGCCATATGCAGCCAAGTAAAAAATTAGAGCGGAAGGTTGCTGGAATCACCTTTCCTTCACCTGTTGGGATAAGTGGTGCATTAGATCCTAATTTAAATGGGACTCAAGCATTCACCAATCTTGGTTTTGGTTTTATTGAAGTAGGACCGATTACAACTGAGCCGCAAAAAACAGAAAAGCCTATTTTACGAGATGTAGCAAAAGAAACGTTATCGTATGAAAACCTTCATGCCAATTTAGGTCTCGATGCAACTATAGTAAAACTTCAATCTATGAAGAATGCGACAATACCACTGGGAATAATGATTAGGGGAGAAACACTGCAGGATTACGAGAAACTGGTTCAAAAACTCGATGAACATGCTACTTTCTTTGTAATCGATGTGAAAGGTATTTCTTATTTGGAGGAAATTCGGGAATTCACATCAAAACCTCTCCTGTTGGAACTTACTCATCAAAAGGTGAAGAACTTTATAGAAGATACTCCTGTAGATGGTTATATCATTCGAGAAGGAATTATAAGTGATGATGGGGTCGAATTGGGACAGATGGAGATGCATCAACTCAAAGAAAGTATTCAACAGCTCTTACCTTATAACAAGCCCATCATTGCTTCTGGTGGCGTTCATGAACCGAGTGACGCGATGGAAATTTTTCGGGAAGGTGCATCTCTCATACAGTTGCATAGCGGATTTGTTTATTCCGGACCAGGTCTTCCGAAGCGCATTAACGAACGGATTTTGTATGAACAACAGCCTATCTCTAAACTCGCTGAACAAACGGGTTGGGTCTCCTTTTTCCTGATGGGACTCGGTGTTTTCATCGCAGGCATCATCGCTTTAATCATCGGATTAACTGAAGTTCTTCTAGCCTATGATGAACAATATTTAGGCGTACAAAAAGAAGAGATTCAAGACTTCAGCCATCACTTGTTTCATTTCATGTCTCATGACCGGATTTGTCTGGCCGGGGTCATGATTTCAGCCGGTTTTATGTTCATGCAGCTTTCGTATCACGGGATTCGAAAAGGGGAACATTGGGCAAAAAAGGCATATGTGATTGCTGCAGCTCTCGGTTTCTTAAACATCTTTTATTTTATGGGCTTCGGCTATTTTGACAAGCTTCACTTTATCTATTATTTAATCATCCTTCCCTTTTTCCTTTATGGGCTTTATCAATCTCGAAAGCTCACTACGGGATCAAAAGGGTTGAATCTCTATAACACGTTATCTTGGAAAAGAAGTCAGCTTGGTCAGAGCTTATTTATCGTATCAGGTATGTGCTTGCTCTCTGCGGGAATCGTGATTTCCATCATCGGAATGAACGGAGTTTTTGTAAAAGAAGACTTAATGTTCTTCGCACTTACACCTGAACAAATCACTGCGTTTAACGATAAATTAATTCCGTTAATCGCACACGATCGCGCTGGATTTGGCGGTGCTTTGATCTCAGAAGGATTTTTATTGTTAACCATAGCGTTATGGGGATATCGTGAAGGAGCAAAATGGGTGTGGTGGACACTGGCACTCGGTGGTATGCCAGGATTTCTAACAGGCGTTGGTACACATTTTATGATTGGTTACGATAACCACTTTCATCTTTCACCCGCTTATTTATTGTTTGTTTTTTATTTCGTAGGATTGGTTTATTCGTACGGTTATTTAAATCGCAGTGGTGAAACTCAGTTGAGAAATGTTTCTGTATGGATAGAAGAAAAAGTGTAGACGGGGAGTCTGCACTTTTTCATTTTGATTGTGTTTGTTTTTGAAGCTGAATCGCTTTTTTTATAGCAATGATCGTTCCTAAATGAAGACCTTCATGATAAAACGTGCGGGGCAGCACTTCCGCAAAGGTATTCATCCCGAGCTCAGTTGGTTCGTCTAATTCTTGATGTAGTCGATGACCGAACTGTTCCTGAATCACTTGAACCTGCTCCATCAAACGATGACGAAGCTCTTGAAGAGTTGGAGGCGTCTGCTGCCAATTCTCTGGCTTTGTTCCATAACCGAATAACTCTCTATAATGAATCGGCGCTGGATGATCTTCACGGATCTTATGATACAGCCAATCGTACTGATCTAAAAAAATATGCCCCAAGTTCCAGCGAATGTTGTTGTTGAAACCCTCAGGAATAAAATCCGCTTCCTCTTCAGTGAGTCCTTCAACAGTACTTAACGTGTTGTGACGAAACGCAGCAAGTTGTTTTAACAGGATATCGTTTTTCATGGTTAGTGGCTCCTTCATTTAGGATATATCGGCAAGATTCAGATTATATCAGCAAGAATTCAGTTTTATCGGCGAGTTTCAGAATATATCGGCAAGAATTTAGTTTTATTGGCGAGTTTCAGAATATATCGGCAAGATTTTAATTATATCGGCAACCTTACTTTCCAAACATAAAACACACCCCAAGAGTGTCATGGGGTGTGTTGTCTCGTTTTGTATATTAGTTTGTTCCTGCAATCAGGCCATATTTGCCGTCTTTACGTCTGTACACGACGTTCATCTCACCAGATTCAGCGTTGTTATAAACGAAGAAGTTATGGCCGAGTAATCCCATTTGGAGGATTGCTTCCTCAGTGTCCATTGGTTTTAGATCGAATCGCTTTTCACGTACGATCTCGAAATCGTCCTCTTCCTCTAACAGAGCCGTTGATACGCCTTCTGTACCGTTAGCAAACATGTGCTTCGTGCCTTCAGCATTTCTAAATTTACGGTTTACTTTTGTTTTGTGTTTTCGAATTTGACGCTCTAATTTTTCTACCACCAAATCAATCGCAGCGTATAAATCCAAATGACGTTCCTCTGCACGAAGCAGTAGGCCCTTCATCGGTATCGTTACCTCGATAGATTGTTCATTGTTGTACACTTTTAGATTGACGTGTACGTCAGAGTTCGGAGTTTCGTTAAAGTACTTTGTGAGTTTCGTCACCTTTTTCTCAACGTAAGCCCTAATGGCTTCTGTCACCTCGATGTTTTCTCCACGAATGTTAAAATGCATAACTTAACTCCTCCTTTCGGTGATGTATATATATTTCGATATACCCCAAAAGAATTCCTCCGTAACCTTTAAAATATTTTGACAATATTTTTACACTATCGACAAATTCTTTACAATGCTGAAAAACCTTATACTACCGGGGAAAATTACATTCTTTACTCTTTAAAAAAATTTTTTCTTCAAGTAGATTAACTATTTCTTATATTTACCAATGTGGATTTGAAGGAAAAATAAATTTCACTTACATTCTTTTAGTTTCAAACTATGTGGTATACTAGGAATTAACCTTTAAAGCTTTAAACTTTTTACAATACCTGTTCCATCCCCCTACTCGATCCTTGAGTGGGGGTTTTTTATGTAATTTTTTAGACAAACAAAAAAAACAGGCTCTCAAGAGAGCCTGTTTTTGGTATAACGAAGCTTATGCTTTTTGAACGTTAGCAGCTTGAGCGCCACGAGCACCTTGCTCAACTTCGAAAGTTACTTTTTGACCTTCGTCTAAAGATTTGAAACCATCAGATTGGATAGCTGAGAAATGTACGAATACATCGTCTCCGTTTTCGCGCTCGATGAATCCGAAACCTTTTTCTGCGTTAAACCATTTTACTGTACCTTGTTCCATGTTTGTTGCCTCCTAGTGCGTTACCACACGATATATTGCTACTCTTGCCCAAAGTATTGTTAAAGAAGAAAAGTCGAAACTCATACAATCTTTTACGCCGAACAAAAATAATCTATAACCATCATAACAGTGATTGCGAAATGATGCAAACTAATCATTCATAATATGAAATATTTTCTAGAAATAAAAGCCCGCCTGCGGTAACAGACGGGATTAAAAGTATGGTCATAGTGCCTTGAATTATAGTTTAGTTACGTTTGCCGCTTGAGGCCCACGAGCTCCATCTACAATATCAAACTCGACTTGCTGACCTTCGTCAAGGCTTTTGAATCCGTCAGTGTTGATTGCAGAGAAGTGTACGAACACATCGTCTCCGTCTTCGCGCTCAATAAATCCAAAACCTTTTTCTGCGTTAAACCATTTTACTTTTCCTAACATGCCTTTCACAATCCCTTCATCATGCGAATCTTTGTATAGATCTTCTATACACTTTATAGTATGACATATACCCAAAAAAGTTGTCAAAGGCTTAAGATTAGCGAAAAACAAGAAGTTTTGTCGAAAAATCCCCACGTTTTAATTTGCATAAAAATACATTAATGACACCTATTATACAATCATGCGTAAAAAAAAGAACCGATCAAATTGACCGGTTCCTAAAAGAATTTACATCTGTGAAACCATCTGTGCGAGCTTTGCACAAACAATTGCGCCATATGTTCCAACAATGTTACCGAGCAAGCCCATTAACAAGCCGACTGGTGCAAGTGCTGGTTGAAAGACCGAGGCTACAACAGGTGCGGAGCTTGTCCCACCGATGTTTCCTTGTGATCCTACTGCAACGAAGAACATAGGTGAACGTAATAACCTTGCTGCTCCAAACAAGAAAAGAATATGGATGGAAAGCCATACAATTCCCATTAAAATATATTGAGGTGCTTCCACGACATAGATCAGGTTCGCTTTTGCCCCGATTGTAGCAAGCAATAGATAGATCCCAGCGTACCCTACTTTACTCGCTCCGTAATTTTCTAGTTCACGAACTTTTGTAAAAGATAGCACGATTCCAATCGCAGAGATGATCATGATTGTCCAAGTAGCAGTGTTTAGAATATCTCCTTGTGGCAGCTTCTCAGAAAACTTCCCTACTATAAACGCTAGACCAAAACCAAGACCAAGAATCGCAAGCAATTGCGGAACGGCGATCGGACGAGCATTCTTTTTCTCAAGCTCACCAACCTGCTTGTTTACTTCTCCAATGATGCGGTTATCGGCTTTGTTCCACTTGTCAAAACGAGCTTGGTACCCAGCAAGTGCGATCATAATACCCATCCAGCTGTATCCAACAACCGTATCAACAACGATGATGGGTGACAGAATATGTTCTGGCGTGTCAACAGCTTCAACGAGCGCTGCCATATTCGCAGAACCCCCGATCCAGCTTCCCGCTAGTGCAGCTACACCTGTCCAAGCGTCTTCTGGTAAGTACGGCTGGAAGATCGCGAGCGCGATTGGTCCACCAACGATTACACCCACCGTTCCCGCTAAGAACATGAGGATCGCTTTCGGTCCAAGTTTGAGTGTTGCTTTTACATTGATAGATAAAAGCAATAACAGCAATCCAACCGGCAGTATGTAAGCGGAAACAAAACTGTATAAATCAGAACTTGAAGGTATGATGCCAAGAGTCGTTGAGATCATCGGCAAAAAATACGTCCAGATCAGTGGCGGCGCATAGTGAAAAAACTTCTGTAGAATGTGGTTTTTGGATTCGCCCAAGATGAATACGAAGCCAACTAGCGCTACGAGATAAGCAAAAATCGCCATCGGCTCCTGAATGAGCGGTCCGTTTGATGTTGCAAACATATCCCTATTCCCCCTTAAAATGACTTGAGTGACAAGTATACACTAAAAAACCTTCATTACCTGTATAGTCCTTCAATTGCAAAGAGTGGGAATAGTAGCAACTTTTTTACACTTCTAATCGGAGCTTGGCCACATATAATGCACTATACAGCGCAGGATCATTAAACAGTTGTTTAAAAGGAGGCAATGGACGTTGCTGCAAATGATTGAAAAAGTCGTACTAGCTATGGCGGCCATTCGTATTTTATCCGGTACCCTTGAGATAACCGCAGCGCTTTTCATGCTGCACTATAATACGGTAGAACGAGCACTCGTCATCAATTCCCTGCTTTCCATCATCGGTCCTATTATCTTTTTCTCGACGATGACGCTTGGAATCTATGGATTATCAACGAAATTATCATTCGGCAGCTTAATCTGGATCATGCTCGGCGTCGTTTGTATTGTTTATGGGATTAAGAGATAAATGATATGGCTTCATTACAAATAATCTCGCAGAAACAACAAATAATCTCACGAAAATAACTATTAATCTCACGAGAAATTTCATAATCTCACGAAAAGAGCTAAAATAAACGCGAGTCGACAAAGTGAGCTTGCAAGCTGCCTAAAACCTGTACCCAGACAAATACGTCAGAAATTCTTTTTGTTTACCGTGATTATACTTCGTTAACGCATAGGTATGAGCATCCGGAATGTCCACTGAATAACAGTCCACCTCTAGCAATCGCCCTTCTAACAGCTCTCTTCTTACTGTCGATAAAGGTAAGAACGAGATTCCTAACCCTTCCGCAATAAAGCGTTTTGTTATGTGAATCTGAGAAACCTTCATCATCCGAACGCCGGGATAACGGGATTTCACGCGTCTGCAAAGATCATCCCAATATCCTGGATGATTATGTGTTAGTAGATAATTTGAGAGCAGTACTTCTTTTTCATCCAGCGGAGGAGCTGCTTCAAAATCCAGCCCATCGTGCGGTGCCACTAATACGATTTTGTCTTGATAAAGCATCTGACTCGTAATCTCAGCATGTGAACTTCCTAAACAAGAAAGCCCAAGGTCCACATCTTCGTTTAAAACCGCTCTCTCGATATCTTCGGAATCAATAATTTTTATCGAAATCTCCACATCGGGATTGGCTTTTACATATCGTTTTAAAACAGAAGGCAGGATCGTATCTGCAATAAGCGGTGAGATTCCGATACAAAGCTTCGTATCATAGCCTTGCTGAAACGCGTTTAGATCCTCAAGTCCACTTTCATACACCTCCATCAGTTTTTTCGCATGCTGCAGGTACCTTCTCCCTTCCGCTGTCAGCTTCACTCTTCTGCCATCTCGTAAAAATAGTGACATCCCTAATTCAGATTCCAGCATTTTAATATGTACAGAAACAGAGGGCTGAGAGACATGAAGAATTTCAGACGTTCTTCTAAAATTTTCGCATTCTGCCGCAGTGATAAATGTTTGTAGCCAAGAGAACTCCATTCTTCTTCAATCCCTTCTGATTAACTTTTCTTATTAAATCAATTAAAAACAATTAATATCATAAATCAATTTCATTCTATACAATGATACTAAATAATGGAAGGAGTGAAAACCATGATGCAAAAAGGACTGAAAGGAATCGTTGCAGCGGAAACAGCAATCAGCCATATTGATGGTACAGAAGGCAAGCTAATCTACAGAGGTTATGAAATTGGGCACCTTACTTCACGTTTTTCGTTTGAAGAAGTGGCACACCTTCTTTGGTTCGGTAAACTTCCTGACGATGAACATATAAAAAATCTCAAAAGCGAACTTATAAGAAATCGTGAGCTTTCTCTTCATATAAAATCAATCCTAGACCACCTTCCTGAAGACATGGATTTGATGAGTTTAATTCGAACGGCCATTTCGTCTGAAGGTGTCGCAAGCTACAGATGGAAGCCAACCATTTCACAAGCCATTAGGCTAACGAGTCTTGTTCCGACAATCATTTGCTATTGGACACGTCATTTGGATGGTAAGCCTTTTGTTGAGCCATCTACCAAGTTAAGTCATGTTGAAAACTACCTATATATGTTGACTGGTGAGATCCCAAGTAAAGCCCATACACTAGCACTTGAAACATACATGATCTTAACGCTCGAGCATGGCATGAACGCCTCTACTTTTTCAGCTCGGGTTACAGCATCGACCGAATCGGATATGGTTTCAGCCGCAACATCTGCAATTGGAACGATGAAAGGACCTCTTCATGGCGGAGCACCTTCAGCGGTCATTGACTTGCTAGACGAAATTAGAAAAGCTGGAAGTGCTGAACAAGTGATACGAGGGAAATTGGAAAATGGTGAGAAGCTCATGGGATTCGGACACCGTGTTTATAAAACACACGATCCACGAGCTGTTGCGCTAAAAGCAAAACTTTTAGAGTTGGTCGGTGAAGATGAGTGGTTAGATCTCGCGCTACAAGTAGAAGAAACAGCGATAACGTTACTCGAGGAATACAAACCAGGCAGAGCGTTGTATACAAACGTTGAATTCTACGCCGCAGCAATTATGAAAGCGATCGAACTAGATCCTGCCTTATTCACCCCTACCTTTACAGCAAGCCGAATGGTAGGGTGGACCGCTCACATTTTAGAACAATCAGAAGACAACACCATTTACCGTCCACAGTCGGTGTATACCGGGAAGTTTCACGATAAAGTTACAAGTAACGAATAGCCAATCCATATAGAAGCATCTCTAAACTCAGTGGTAGAATTAGAAGTAAGAACTCTTTGAGAAAGAGGTGCTTTTTCGTGATTCTAAAATCAGTGTTATATAGAAAAGAGAAGAAACAAGAAGGATATCCATTTCAACTCCCACTTCTTCAATCCCTAGAGTCTCTTCACTTTCAAAAACCAGTCACAATCTTAGTAGGTGAAAATGGAACAGGGAAATCAACGTTGCTTGAGGCAATCGCAGATCAAGCTGGTTCTGTTCAGATCAATCGGTCAGAAAAAGAAAACTCCGATATCAAAAAATTGTCCAAGCAACTTAAATTGACGTGGAGTGTGAAAACGAAAAAGGGATTCTTTTTGAACGCAGAAGACTTTGTAACCTTTGTAAGGCGTGCTGCGGAAATGAAGGAAACGGCGCTACAAGAATTAGCAAACATCGAAGTAGAATACAAAGACAAATCTGCTTATGCCAAGAGCCTTGCTTCCCTTCCTCACAATCGAACGCTCTCTGAACTTAAAGAACTTTATAATGATGGTCTCGAGTTTCGTTCGCATGGAGAACGCTTTCTAGATTTCTTTCAATCACGCTTTCGCCCAAACGGCTTATATATTCTCGACGAGCCTGAGGTTCCGCTCTCGCCTATGAAACAGTTAAGTTTTATATCGATGTTAAAAGAGATGGAGCAACAGAACGCACAGTTTATCATCGCGACTCATTCTCCCATCTTAATGGCCTATCCTGGTGCAGAGATTATCAGTCTCGATTCCCTGCCACCCACTCCAACTCCATACGAAGAACTGGAACATGTGCAGATCACGAAAAACTTTTTGGAGAGTCCGGAGAGGTTTTTGAGGCATTTGTGATATAGTGAGTTCCACATAAAAAAGGCACTCCGCTGATCCACAGCTAGTGCCTATTCGTTAATTCTTTTTATCAAAATACATCCCATCCACTGAAACTGACTGATACGGGTTCGCATAATGGGTGTTTTTTTCTTTCTTTTTCTTCATCGTTGAAAGATTATGCTTAATCTCTTCGAACTGCCTCGCTAGAAGAGGATCAATCGTTTCGTTCATCTTTACAATCAAACGCCCTATACGCTGTTCGTCTTCTGAATACGTGGCAGGTAAGTTGCTGATTGTCGCTTGACGCTGATCGAGCAGTTCATTTAAACGCTCGATATACGATTCGCGCTCTTCTTTCGGTAAACCTGCGCTCACGTGATCGTATAAATTCTTCGTGATCTCGAGCAGAATTTTTACCGCAGGCATTACACGCGCCCTGTTTCGCCATGCTGCATACGGCGGTTGATCAGGATTACTTCTTTCCACGTATTGCGGAAATCCAGCACATAGTCTTCCACTTCATCCAAGATCTTCACGTCATTTTGAATGTTTGCTTCAATTAGACGACGGTTGATGTAATCGTACATCGTCATCAATGACTTCGATACTTCAAGGTCCATGTTCAGCGTGACCATCAACTCTTGAATGATTTTTTGTGCTTTTAATAGGTTCGTATTCTTTTGTTCTGTATTTTTAAGCTCGATCCCCGTTCGTGCGAGACCGATAAATTTTAAACATCCGTTATAGAGCATGAGCGTCAACTCGCCGGGAGACGCCGTTTGGACTGAGTTATTTTGATACGCCTTGTTTGCGTTAAGTATGGACATGTAAAGGTAACACTCCTTTTTGGTTTAAAATTACTGTCCGCCGCCAAACTGCTGCATTAAGTAAGCTGATTGCTGATTAGAACGTTGAATGGCTGATTCCATTGCCGAGAACTGACGCCAATATCTGTCCTCCACCTGTTTAAGGCGGTCTTCAAAAGCTGAAATACGTTTGTCTACGTCAGTTAACTCTTTACCTAACGTAAACTGAGCATTTGTTCGAAGCGCGTTTCCTGCTTTTAGTTCGATTTTGTCGACAGTTTGATCGATTGAGGCACGCAGTTTTTTTGCAATGCCTTCCACGTTATTTGTGCTATCGCCAGTGAACATCTTCATCACAGCTTCAGGATTCGCCGCTAATGCTTCTCTTAGTTTCTTGTCATCGATCTCCAGTTTCCCTTTGTCGAGGTAGTTACGGGAAGTCGTGATTCCGATTTCAGAAAGCTGATCATATTTCGTGTCCCCTGTATTAACCGAAGCGTACAGAACCGAACGCATCGTGTTCAATCCACTCGAAAGGATAGAATCTCCACGCAGCATCCCGCTCTTCGCCTTCTCATCCCACAGTTCCGCTTCTTTTTCAGATAAGTCTTTGCGCTGTGCATCCGTTAATGGAGGAAAATCACGGTACTTTGTTTCCGCGGTCTTTTTATTAATCGCTTCAATTGTTTCGTTGTACTTTTTTACAAAGTCTTTAATTGAAGTGATTACACCTTCCGTATCTGTGGTTGAACTGATGGTAGATTCACCTACTGCTTTTAGTGAATAGGAAACTCCGCTGATTGTGAAGTTGTTGGATGGTCGTTTAATATCCGTTACTCCATTCAGGTTAAATATTGCATCTTTACCATCGACTGTAGGAGTAGGTTCTAATAATTGAGCATTTGTTCCACTAAGCATGGAACCAAATCCAATTTGACTAAAGAAGCTTACTGTAGCTGTGTCTTCAAGAGAGAGCTTAGAACCTGATCCTGTTAAGTTATTTGATATCGCAAATTTTCCAGTAGATTCATCATAAAATGCAGACATATCTAAACCAGCTTCAGAAAACTTCTTTGCAACCGACTCTAAAGTATCTTTTGTTGGGTCAATCGAAATTGTTTTCACTGCTTCAAACGCTGCGTTACCCGGTTTCTGAACTTTTATTTTCAGCTCAATAGGTGCCGTTCCAAATGATGCACTAACATCCTTTAGCAAATCCGTGCCCTTTGCATTAACACCAGTATCTAATATCGGTGCAGATACCCAGTTCCTTGCTGTTGCCAGTTGAGTAACTTTAATGTTAGAAGTAATATTCGAAGCACTTCCCGCTGCAGTCGCAGTTACCGCATTTGGATTCGTGCTTGTTACCGTCTTCTTATTGAACGTCCCCTGAAGTGCGATTCCGTCTAGAACAAAACGATCAAGATCGGTAAGCAGCTTATTCATAGAGCGGTAATCATCACGCTGCCACTCTAGCGTTGTCTTTTTCTGCGCTAGTTTATCGAGTGGAATGCGCTCTGCTTTCATTAAGTCGCCAACGATCGTATCGATGTCCATTCCGCTCGCTAATCCGCCAATTCTCATACTCACGGTTCATCACCGTCCCTAAATTTTTTTATCTACAAAAATACCCATAAAATCAATCATATCCGCATACATATCAAGGAACTTTTTGTTTGGAATCTCCTTGAGTACCTCTTGCGTCACTTCGTCCACGACCTGAACGTAATAATCGTTCAATTTTTCGTGAAGCACAAATTTTGAAGAAGTGTGTGCCGGTTTTAACATATCGTTCATCGCATGGATCACTTTTTCTAGTGATTCTTTCGTTGGTTTACTCTGTACTGAAGCTTCGGCTTGAGTCGATTGTTCTGGTTGGTTTTGGCTTTTAAGCACAGTATCAGACTTTTGAAATACAGGAGAACTAATCGATTGCAGTTCCACCTTCATCGCCCCTTTTATTTTCTCTAAAATTTATATCGGATTAATCAAAAAATTGTTGAGGACGAGTAAAGAAAGAAGTCCAGAAAAAAATTTTATTACAATTCTATGAAACTACTCAATCTTCTAATTATTTATTGTAAAATAGTTGCTTAGGAACATAATAAATGCAGAAAAATGACTAATAATGTCTGCGGCATTTACATATAGCAATACATACACTAAAAAATGAAAAATTGAAAACGAGAGGATTCTGGCAGTAATGAAACACCGACAATCGAAGCAACACCGAAAACGCAGCCAACAGCCTAACTCAAACGTTAAGCAAACGAAAGCCATGGAACAACCTCTGCACAAAAACAGATACATAACTGGCCTCGATGGACTAAGGGCCATCGCCGTACTTGCAGTTATCGCCTATCATTTGAATTTTGATTGGGCGGCAGGCGGTCTTTTAGGAGTTACTGTCTTTTTTGTTTTATCAGGATATCTAATAACCGATCTATTAATCTCGGAATACGTCACAACAAATTCTATTAACTTTAAAAACTTCTGGATCCGCCGTGCCCGAAGATTATTGCCAGCCATGTTTACGATGCTTCTCGTCGTCGTCACATATGTAACCTTGTTCGAGCCATCCATGATTGAAAAACTTGAAGAAGATACCGTTGCAGCGATTTTTTATGTAAGCAACTGGTGGTATATATTCCAAGATCTTTCGTATTTCGAAAGCTTTGGACCCCCTTCCCTACTAACCCACTTTTGGTCGTTAGCGGTGGAAGAACAATTTTATATCCTATGGCCGTTGGTCATTATCGTCCTATTAAAAATGAAAGTTCGTGAAGGTTCCCTGTTTTCTATGATGCTATTGGGCGCGCTCATTTCAGCAGCTACTATGACACTTCTGTACGAACCAGGCGCAGATCCGAGCCGCATCTATTACGGAACAGATACGCGAGTGTTCTCCCTTTTACTAGGAGCAAGCCTTGCCGTCATCTGGCCGAGCCGAAAACTGTCTAGCACGCTACCACCTGAAATTCGTTGGAAACTAGACTTCGTCGGACTATTCTCACTTGCTTTTATCTTTTACATGTTCGGAAGCACAGATCAGTATCAAGACTTCCTCTACCAAGGGGGAATGGTCGCGATATCCGTTGCCGCTCTATTAGTAGTAGCCGTTATGGTCCACCCATCCAGTAGACTCAACACATGGTTGAGCTTTAAACCGTTACGCTGGGTCGGCGTTCGTTCGTACGGCATCTATCTGTGGCACTTCCCGGTGATTGTTCTAACGAGCCCTCAATGGGGAGCCGATGCGCCTAACTTAGTGAGAACGACCTTACAGATTGTACTTATCCTCGTTCTAGCTAACCTATCTTGGAAATACATCGAGAACCCAATCCGTAAAGGTGCGTTATCGAGGTTCTGTCGAGTCGTGAAACGCGGGGAATGGAAACGTGAACGGTCGTTTATCGGAAAGTTTGTCTTAACAGCATGTATTCTAGGTCTTTTCATGTGCGTATCTGCGATCGGCTTCACGACAACTTCAGTAGCATTAAGTAAAGATAAAGTAATCTCTGCTATACAAGACAAAGTTGGAAATGAAGAGCCTCCGCCAGAGAATACGGTGAGACCAGAACCGAAGCCTGATGGTGCTAAAGACGACGCAAAACCGGCAGAAGAGCCTAAAGAAAAACCTTCTGAAGAAACACCATCTGATGATGGAGAAACAAACGAAGAGAAACAACCTGCTCAAGATACTCGCTCTCTCTCTGTCATCGGCGACTCTGTCATGATTGATGTGACGCCTCACTTAGAGGAAGTATTCCCGAATGCAAAAGTGGATGCGAAGATTGGACGCCAGTTTAGAGAAGCAGAAGATCTTGTTCAGCAGAAGAAAAGCTCCGGAAGTTTAGGAGAAATCGTGGTGATTGAGCTTGGAGCGAATGGGCCACTATCTGAAAAGAGAATGCATAACTTGATTGAGCTAATTGGTGATCGAGATATTTATATGATTACAGCGCGTGTTCCTAAACCTTGGCAGCGGGAAGTGAATGAGACGATTACTAATGTTGCTAAAGAGCACAAAAATGTTGTAGTAGTGGATTGGTTTACGAAGAGTGAATCTCATCCAGAATACATTGGGAATGATGGTGTCCATTTAACCCATACAGGTGCTAAAGAATACGCAGAGTTTTTGATTAAACGTATTGATTAAATAAGCAAAGCCAATCATCCGCTTAGGGTGATTGGCTTTTTCATTCTACTCTTTTTTAATGAGTGGATCTTCTTTTCCGTTCGGAGCTGGAAACTCTCCTTTTGGAAGGTCTTTTAAGTAATCCGTGAGTTCAGGTAAATAATAAGCTGAGATAGTGATTTCGTATTTAAGTTGGTCAGTCACAGCATCAGAAGAGGCAATCTCTAACTCATCCATACCTGTAAAAGTTATTCCCTCTACAACAATTACACGTTTTAACTCTTCGACCGTTTTAATAAACGTTTGAATGCTCTCATAATTTTTTGAGACGACAGACATTTCAGCAGTAATTTTTTTGACACCCTCAGGTAGAACTTCTGGAACAGGCGATGTTGTGGCTTCACTTGGCTCAACATCGTCATCTTCGTTTGAAACCGTTTCTGCCGCAGCTTCAGAGGTTTCAGTGGAAGTTTCTTGTTCAGTATTTTCATTGTCTGAAGGTTCACCAGTTGGCGATTCTTCAGATGCAGCTTCCTCAGTCGATTCTTCTTCAGGTGCCATTTCTTCTTCGTCTTCCGATGCTTCTCCATCACTAAAATCCATCGTTAAAATTAAACTGTCTGACAACACTTCTGCTTTTTCAAATTGCAGCATCAGTTGATCAATAAGTGGTTTCACCGGAACTTCCTCTTGTAAGGCGAACGTATTTTCACTGGTTTGTGTTGTAACAGCAAGAGGGGCTGTTGCTTTATCCAATAAGTCTTTTTGCTGTTTGGTTTCAGCATCGACGGACTGGATTTGCTGATGAAGAGGAGAAAGTACGCCGAAATAACTATAGACGCCTCCAACCATAAACAGAACAATGATGCCAAGAGTGATGTAAGTTAGAATCCGCTTATTCTCCGCCATTCTCTTCACCTTTTAACTCTAGAATTTTATCTCGCTCAAATTCAATCTTGTACAAGCTGCGGTAACGAGGCAGATAATCCTTCATGGCTGTCATATCTTCCCCTTCGTTAATTTCCTCAAAGTTTGTCGTTTCCATTTTTTCAATCGTGGCTGTAGCTAAATAGGGCGAGTTGGTGAGTTCATATAAATAATGCGACGTTTCAGCCAACGTATCAAACTGCGCTTCTACGAGAATCGTCTTCTTATCCTTATACTCATATTTCATAAAAAAACCACGTTCTGGGAGAAGAGCGACAAGATGTTGAAGAAGGTCAGTAGCCGCTATTTTCTTACCCCGTATGTATTCGATTTTCTCAGCGAGAGGGGCGGACTGTACAACAGGGCCTGATTGCTCTTGGTTCTTGATTTGGGTTTGCACCAACAGCTTCTCTTGTGCTAACAATCGTTCCTTCTCTTGTAATTCACCACGACTCACGTAATAATCCAGACCAAGCCAAGTACTCGATCCTAACAGCATGGTAATGGCAACAATGAATAGAATGGTAGTCTTAAGCGATTTCTGTTCCTTAACGGGTAACAGGTTGATGTCGACTAACATAGCTGCACCTCTTTTAAACCGAGTCCTAACACAACGTCAAACTGTGATGGCAGTTGCTGATCAGACTGATCGATGGTGAGTACGGGCACGTCTAATTTAGAAGCAAGTCTTTCTTGTATGTACCTTAACTCGGGAAGTTCCCCAGAGAGAATGACTTTCGTTACACCCTGTTCCCCATGATTAATCGTGAATTTATAATAGTTAACGATTCGCTCAATCTCAACAAGCTTATCTTCAATCAATCCGTGAACAAATCCAGAGTCACCTTGCCAAACAATCTTTTGCACCCCGGTAGAATGCTGTTTAAAATTCCAGCTTTTATAATCGGTCTCCATCTTCAAATGATTGAAGAAATACGGCTTATGTTGGTGAAAAATACTTAATTGCACAGCAGGAATATCAAACTGCAAGCAAAGGGTATGATCTGTTTCAGAAACAAGATTCTTCATAAAAATAAGTCGGTACAAGGCAACACATGAAGCATCCGCCACAACGGGTTTTAACTTAGCATCCGTTAGCAAAGACGAATATTCATGAACCATTTTTTCAGAGGCTGCAAAAAGAAGAATTTCACGCTTTTCCCCATCCGTTTCGAGCAAAACAAAATCAAAGACAGGGTCCTCAAATGGCAGGTGGATCGTATTTCCAAGTTCCATATAAAGGTAGCCCTTAATCTCTTCATCTCTTTGGTTAGCAGGAATATGGTGTTTACGGATAACGAGTTTGCTGTCAGGGATCAGAAATTGCACTTCCCGGCCTTTAATTCCCCACTCCTCTACACACTCTTCTAGAATAGTGAGAAGGGTGTCACGGTCGGTAATGATGCCATCTTGAATGAGTGCTTCAGGCAGGTAGCGTTCTCCAGAGCTTTTCACGTCTAGGTCCTCGGGCTGGCGGTAGTCTAGAAAGCGGATGACGTGGTCTTGGAGTAATAGGTTGATTCGTTTTTTGTTGAAGCGGCCAAGATTAATTTTCATGTATACCACCCTTTGTTTGGGAGTAATTGTTTATTAGCAGAATACCTTTTACCATTCCACCTTTAATAGATGAAATCGTAAAAGGATACCTTTATTCCCTCAAATTGATTGAGGGAATAAAGATTTACTAGATGTTATTTATTAAGAAAATCTGTTAATTCTTTTTCTGTAGCCGTTGCTTCGGTACTTCCACTATTCTTTGCTACCTTACCGCCATCATGATTGACAATACTATATACTTTCCCATTCAAGTTAACTGTCCATGTATCATCTTTTAAATTACTAACATAAGTTTCTAGTTCAGCAGGAGTCCAGCTAACCTTTTTACTATCTTCAGATTGAGCTAATTTAGCTGCATTAATAATTTGTACTGCTTCGGTAACTGCTGCCTTATCTCTTGTTTTACCAACAATCCCCCCAATACTAACGACAGCAATTGCTGCAATAATCCCCAAAATAACGATAACCACTAACAATTCAATTAGCGTTAAACCTTTTTCATTTTTTGCATACTTTTTTAATAGTTTATTTACCATTCTGTTCTTACTCCCCTTTATTTTTAGTTTGTTTTCAACTCATCGTTTTATAGATCTCAAACATAGGCACCATAACGGATACAACAATCGTCCCTACCACTGAAGCCAAGAAAACAATCATCAAAGGCTCAATCATCGCCTTCAATCGATCAGTCCCTGTTTCTACTTCTTTCTCGTAAAAATCAGCGACTTTTGCAAGCATTTCATCAAGAGATCCCGTCTCTTCTCCTATTGAAATCATCTGTGTCACAAGCGGCGGAAAGATCCAATGTTTTTTCATCGGTTCTGTTAACCGTTGTCCCGTTTCAAGTGAACTCCTAGACTCACGTATGACTTTTGCCACGACCTCATTCTCTACCACCTTCTCCACAATGGACAAAGACTGGAGAATTGGTACAGAGCTTGAAAACAGAGAGCTCAATGTACGCGTCATACGTGCCAAAGCTGACTTTTGAAGCAGCTTGCCGAATACAGGTACTTTTAAAATCACATAATCAAAGTAATACCGGCTGGATTTATTTTTACGAATAATCAAGAGTGCTAGATAGAGTAGTACAAAAAGTGTGATCAAAAGCCACCAGAACTTCTGTACAAAGTGACTGGCTGCTAGGACGAAAAGTGTGATCGCCGGTAGCTCTCCACCTGCGTCTTGCAGCATGGCCGCGAACGTTGGCACAACCTTTGCAAGCAGGAAGATGACAACAAACACCGCCACTACTCCGACAATCATCGGATACATCATAGCTGAAATTATTTTTTGTTTCGTATAATGCTGTTTTTCAAAATAAGTAGCGAGTTGGTCGAGTGTATCGTCCAGACTACCACCTGCTTCTCCTGCAGACACCATGTTTATGACCATCGGAGGGAAAACATTTCGGTGCCGGCTCATTGCACTAGATAAAGGATTTCCTTGCCGGAGCTCCTCTTCCACATCCGCTAACACCTTTTGCAACGCTTTACTCTCGGTTTGAGCAGATAAAATGCTCGTGGAATCTACGACAGATACACCGGCTCTCAGCAAGGTCGCAAACTGTCTTAAAAAGATGACAAACTGCTGCGACTTTACAGGACTGCCTAACGAAATTTCCTTGTTAAACAGCGTTTGTTTCATTTCTTGCACTTCCGTGACGGCAATTCCTTTTTCTTTTAACTTTAGAACCGCTTCCCGTTTCGAGAGTCCCAGTACGGATCCTGTTCGCTTTTTCCCACTTTTGTCACGACCCACATAACTAAACTGTGCCATCTTAGCCTCCCTTCTCCAGGAGATATGGCTCCACGAACTCTCTTGAAACTTCATTGCGTTCAAGAGCTTCCTTAGCCGACATTTCGAACGTATGCATCCCAGCGTTCTTGCTTGTCTGCATCACACTATGAATCTGGTGAATCTTCTCATTGCGGATCAAGTTGGCAACGGCTGGCGTGTTCACTAACACTTCAGTGATTGCCTTGCGTCCTTTTCCATCCATGGTCGGAAGCAGCCTTTGCGACATTACCCCGACTAACACAGAAGCTAACTGAATCCGAATCTGACCTTGTTGTTCTGGCGGAAACACATCGACAATCCGATCAATCGTTGACGATGCATTTGTTGTATGTAGTGTGCCTAAAACAAGGTGACCCGTTTCTGCTGCTGTGATGGCAGTCGCAATGGTTTCCAGATCTCGCATTTCCCCTAGTAAAATCACATCAGGGTCCTGGCGGAGTGCGGCGCGTAGACCGTTTGCGAAGTTGTTGGTATCAAAACCAATTTCGCGCTGGTCGATCACGCACGTTCGATGGCGATGCAAGTACTCAATCGGATCCTCTAACGTTATGATGTGCCGGCTCATACTCCGGTTCATAAAATCGATCATCGAGGCAAGAGTCGTGGACTTCCCGCTTCCCGTAGGTCCTGTAACTAACACGAGCCCTTGGTGTTTCCCCGCCATCTTTCTCACACTTTCGGGGAGCGCCAAATCTTCCATGCTAGGAATGGAAGTTGGAATGATTCGAAACGCTAAGCTTACACAAGAGCGTTGACGATAGGCGTTCACCCGGAATCGCGACAACCCTTGAATACCATAAGAGATATCAATCTCTCCCACTTCTTCAAACTCTGGATAATACTTCTCTTCGATGACGATTTGTGAGATTTGCAAGGTATCTTCCGGTTTTAACGACTCACTTCCGTAACGTTTCAACCCTCCGTTAATCCGAAAAACTGGAGGCATGCCAACGGACAGGTGAACATCGGATGCTTTTAATTGAAAGGCTGCTCGGAGCCATTGTTCCAATTTCTCTTTCATGACTGCACCTACTCGTTGATAGCTACACGCAAGACTTCTTCAGTCGTCGTTAAGCCTTGTTTTACTTTTAAAAAGCCATCATCAATCAAAAAGATCGTTCCATTTTTCATGGCATACTCTCTCAGTTCAACGATCGGTCGGTTATTCATGATCAACTGGCGAATGTGTTCATCAATCACTAACACCTCATGAAGCGCAAGGCGTCCTTTATAGCCTGTACTGTTGCACATTCCGCAACCCTTACCGCGTGACACCGCTTCAATCTTAATACCGCGTTTGGCAAAAATCTCTTTTTCGCGTTCAGTCGCTTTAAACGTTTGTTTACAATCACGGCATACTCTTCGCACAAGTCGTTGAGCAATGACTCCAGATAGTGATGCTGCCACCAGAAACGGTTCAACACCCATATCTGTCAAACGAGCAATCGTCCCGATTGAGTCGTTCGTATGAAGGGTACTTAACACCAAGTGACCGGTTAAAGAAGCACGAACCGCAATTTCCGCGGTTTCTGTATCACGGATTTCCCCAATCATGACGATGTCTGGATCCTGACGAAGTATGGACCGCAGCCCGCTTGCAAACGTTAGGCCCACATTAGAATTCACTTGAATTTGATTGATACCAGCGAGCTGATACTCAACAGGATCTTCAATCGTAACCAGATTCACTTCCTCTGTGTTCAGCTTGTTTAGCGCTGCGTATAAAGTGGAAGATTTTCCTGATCCTGTAGGCCCTGTGATTAAAATAATGCCATTCGGCTGTTTGATGAGATTGGAAAACCGCTGCATGTTAAGCTTGTTAAACCCTAGATTCTCTAAATGGTTCAGTGAACTGCCGAGATCGAGAATACGCAGAACGATCTTTTCACCATATATGGCTGGCAATGTAGATACACGAAGATCCACAGGATGCATATCGAGCGTCATCTTAATTCGGCCATCCTGTGGCAACCGGCTTTCAGTTATGTTTAAGTTTGCCATGATCTTAATACGTGCTGTCAGCATATTCTGCATATGCTTGGGCAGACTGCGCTCGGTCTTCAGCATGCCGTCGATGCGGTACCGCACAACGAGCTTAGTTTCGTGCGGATCAAAGTGAATATCACTCGCTTTTTGTTGAACCCCTTGCTGAATGATCTGGTTCACAAGCTTGACGATCGGCGAGTCTTCTTCCGTCATTCGGCTGTCATCTTTTAGGGACCCGCCTTGCGGAATCAGGTCCAAAAACTCTTCCATGGAATCATCGATATCGTAAAACTTGTTATGAGCGCGAATGATATCGTCTTTCGCTGAGATGGCGCGTTCAATTTGAAATCCCGTCGTCAATCGCAGGTCATCAATGACGGTAAAATCCATTGGATCTGCCATAGCAACGAACAGCTTGTCCCCTTCTTTTTTCACCGGCATCAGAAAATGTCTGCGCGCAAATTCTCTAGGGACGATGGCTACTGCCTGTTCGTCGATCGGATATCGGTACAAACTGATGTGTGGGATACCAAGTTGGAATTCCAATACCTCAATTAGCTGCTGTTCGGTTAGAAGTCCTTTTTCAATCAGCGCGTCTCCAAGCTTTTGGTTGCCGCGTTTTCCTTTTAACGTTTGCTGAAGAACTTCATCAGAAATCAATCCAGATTCAACTAACAGATCACCAAGTCGTTTTTTAGGAACGATCATTGCACATCACCATCGCTCTCTTTTTCAGGTTCGGTGGTTGTTTCTTTTTCTTTTCCTTTTCCTGTTCCAGGAGTCGGCATCTGTGGAATCGGTTTATCACTCGGATCTGTTCCAGGAATACCCGGTAGTACAGGTACGTACGGATTCGGATTAGCCGGATCTGGGTTCCACGGATATGGGTAGGGAAACGGGTATGGATATGGAACGACAGGGTATT
Source organism: Fictibacillus nanhaiensis (assembly GCF_049537595.1). GTDB lineage: Bacteria > Bacillota > Bacilli > Bacillales > Fictibacillaceae > Fictibacillus > Fictibacillus nanhaiensis_F. The sequence continues at coordinate 226,761 of NZ_JBMULM010000001.1, read as the reverse complement.
CCGTTTCTGGCGTCGTTTCACTCGTTTCTTCTTCCTCGATCAGGTAGCCTCTTTCTTCAATCCGATGCTTAGGCGGATAAAAGTCTTCCGCTAACTTCTCAGAAGCCACTTCTTCTCCTCCTGAACCAAACGACTTTCGATACACGGTTGCCAAGTAGCCTTCACTTCCGCTGTTCACCGTCACAGAACTGAAAATAGAAGCGAGTTGATCTGTAAAATGGATAATCGTCTTCGGCTCATATACTTTCTTATCAACCTTAACCGTGTACGTGAAAGGAAGAGGGACTCCTACAATGGAAGTCGTTAATTGACTTCCTTCTAATACAAAGTTCAATTTGTAAGTAGAGGCATTCGGATTTTTGAAAGCCAAATCCATATCTTCAGGTTTAACAAAGGCCTCATATCCAAGAGAGGCGTAATTCGGAAGTTCTCGTGATGTATGGCGTTCGATGATCGTAAAATTTGTTTTTTGTATCGCTGTATAAATGCCGCTCGCTAGCACGTTTAAGTCGATCGAATCTTGTGGTGTCAAACTCACACTTTCAATGGCTCCGATGAGGGAAAACACCTCTCCAGGTTTGATCTCGTATTCCTCAAGACCTTCCACATACTCTTCCAAAAGTACATTCTCACTTGGTAGTTTGATGGTGCTTTCACTTACGATTTCTTCGGCTTGACCGAACGTTGTTAAAAACTCATTCACCGGAACTTCAAGGTTTGTTGTTTGAAGGGTGGAACCCATTTTCTTTAAATGGGCATACAACATTTCTTCGTCTAAAAGTTCTTGAAGTCCCGAAACGTCTAGCTGCTCAAGAGATGCTGTAACCGCTTCTTCGTTCAGATTTACCACCATTGAAGATGAAGTACCCGTTATGCTTTTAAGGCTTTCTTCATTTTGAAACTGCCACGCTTCGGGTGATAGTTTTACTTTTTTATCGTTGTAAACGAGATAGACAGGATGTTCACTCTGCCACTTTGAGACTTGATCGTTTACGAAACTTATGGCCTCTGATTTCACAACACCTTCTAACGGGATGGAAGCGAGCACAACCCCCTCACGATACCTGTCTTCTTCAAAAAAGTTTGAGTATACCTTTGTCCCTAAGTGACTAAGAAAGAATAAAAATAGAGCTGCAAGGCTAAGGGATGCAAAGATTGCAAGAAAATTTTTCGGATTGAATTCTCTTTTAGCCATCGCTTTGTCTTTATCCCACAACGTTCATGGAAAGTTCAGCTAGCACAGCAGGCCCTTTTTCTTGAGCTTTCCTAACATCCTCTTTCTTTAAAGTCGTACCGTTCGGAAATAACAGATTGCCGTTTCTCTCGAAAATATCTTTTGTTGTCGTTCTTCCTGTAAGCAAAGTTAATTGTTTTTCTTGGAACTCAGACAGTTCTTGTGTTACTTCTGGTTGTTCAACGGTAGCGGCAACTTCATTCAAATTGCCTAACAACATTTCCGCTTTATCTAAGAAATTTAGTTGTGCTTCCTCTTTAATGACGATCAGATCACGGCCATAGGTAATGAGCTGTTCTGAAGACAAGATTACTTTTTTAGAACGTAACGAAAGTTCAAGACCAAGAATGGCTCCTGTATCTTCATTAATGAAAAACTCCGTTGCTTCACCAATCAGTTGACCTTTACGATCAATTAATTTTGCGCCAACGACGTTGATTTTTTTCTGAACAAGCTCGTTAGCAATCGGAATCTCCGTTAAATCAAAAATGGATGTGCTGTCCTCAATCATGACGGCAAACTCCCCTACACCCACGATCTTCTTAAAGGGAACAGCACGAACACTGATCTGCCAATCAGCATGTTCAACCGTAAGAAAATCAACCATTCCTTCTTTTGGGTTAACGACTAACGACTTAACATGACCCACTTCCGCTCCATCTGCAATACTAATGATTGGTAGTCCAACAAACTGATTACTCTTTTTCATAACATTCACCCAGTCCTTTTATGTTTAAATAATATGTTGTTATAAAGTTATTGTTTTACAAGAAAAGTATCTCGGTACCTTTTCAGCTCTTCTGCAATAACGGGGTACGACTGCAATCGACCCTCCATTCCGTCTAACAAATCACTCACTCTTGATCGTTCATCTACTGCCACATAAGAATCTAGCAAAAGCTTGCCAAACAGATAATAATCTTTGTCCGATAATGTTTGGTTCCATATCGTGTGAAGCATCACTTGATAAGACTCGTCGTCTGCTTGCTCTTGATACCCATTCAAAGTACTTAACAACATATCCTGTACTTCGGCATTCATATCTGGCGCAGGATGTTCACTCTCAGCTTCTTCTGCAAATGAACCTTCACTTTCGGTTTCATTAACTGGCTCAAACTCATCTGCGGCCTGAACAACAGCTTGCTCTTCCGTCTGTTCTTCTAGAGTAGATTCAGGCGTGTAACCGTCTTCTTCCATTTCATTGATTTCTTCAGCCCATTCGGCTATATCGATTTCCTCAACGGTTGATTCAAAGTGTTCTGGATTTACATCTGCAAGTTTTTGTTCTTCTAGGAGGTGTTCTTCTATGATGGGTTTCTCAACGAAGTGGTCTTGTTCTGTGTCTGATAATTCTTTTGCTTCCATAACCATTTCGTTTGTTGCATCAACTTCTAAGTCTCTAACAAACGCTTCCTCAAGAACTTCTTCATCGTTGTTTAGAATAACTTCTGCATTCTCTTCTACGATATCTTTGGTAGCAATCGGTTCTTCATCTAATGGTAGCTCTTCAATCCATTCTTCCTCATCAAGTTCTTCCAAAAGAGCAGAACGTTGCAAAAAAATGTCCACATTATCTATATCGGTAACAACCGGCAGTTCCGTTACATCTTCTGAAATTTCTCTTGTTTCAGTCAAGAAAGCAAACTCATCATCCGTCAATTCAGCAAGCCCATCGATTACATCTACTTCCATTGGAGGTTCTACAACAGATTCTGCAATTTCTAGTACAACATTTCGATCGTTTTCAAGGACGTTTTCATCTAGATCCAAATCTAAGAGATCGATAACATCAAGACTCTCAAACGCTTGTATAGTAGAATCCAGTTCCTCGTGTGGCATGTCGATCAAAACTTCTTGTTTCGTCATTTCTTCTACTTCTAGAAGACCTTCTACTTCTTGAAATTCTTCTATTTCTTGAAGTTCATCTACCGTTTCAGCACTTTCTGGTTCCAGAACTTCCGTTTTATGTTCTAAATCCTCTGACTTCCTCTCACGTAACGGCTTTTCTTCTGTGAAAGATAGAACGATCTCCGTTTGTCCAGCAGTTGCAGGCATCAAGTTCATTCTTTTTTCTGCCACATAAGAAGTAACAAATGCTATCGCCATAATGGCAGCAAGGGCTAGTCCATAAGACAAGTTATCTAATACAAATAAGCCGCCTAAAGCGAGTAAGAACGCAAGCCCTAACAGCGTCATCTTTAACTTTAATGGGATGTTTGGCGGATAAAAATACAACACCGTACCTGCAATCAATGTAAACGTGAATAAAAGAACAAATGGTATCAATGGCTTCTCCCCAATTCCAACATTAGCTAATTAAACCTATAATACTACAAAATCACTAAAAAACATCCAAAAATATCAAACTTTTCTAAATAATATTGTATAATAAAAGAGAAAAATGAGGTTTTCATAGTACTTTTGTACTGATTCTGACAAGGAGGCAGATGTGATGTTATCAGAAAAAGGTTTCTCTCTTATTGAAGTGCTCATTTCGCTTATCATCCTTTCTGTTTCAGTAATCGGTATTTCGCAGTTTTTTAACCAAGCGAATCAAATCTCCACCGGAAACAATAACAAGCTGGTCGCAACAAACCTGGCTAGAATGACGCTTGAGCGTTTACAGAACGATTATGGTGCTTATGAGATGAAAGCTGTTCCTAAAACGTACGAAAAGAGCGCATGTACCTCCCCCTCTTGCAGAGATATGTATGAAACGCTCATCAACAACAATACATACGAAACCAAAATTACCGTTAAACCACAAAAGGGAAAAGAATCCTCTATCAACCTTTTTCCTGTAAAAGTAACCATTCAATATATGAGTAACCAAAAAGTACAAAGCACATCAGTAGAGGGGTATGTGAAAAATGTTAAATAACCTAAGAAATCAAAAAGGGCTTACCTTGGTTGAATCACTCCTCTCCCTCGTCCTTTTTTCTATTATCGGTACCGTTATTTATTTTGTTTTGCTTAGTGGTCTAAATACCGAAAAAAAAATTTATAACGAAACGCTGATCCGGGACGAAGCGGACCTTGTCATGTCCCAAATCATAGATTCACTCTACACCGCGCCAATTTCCAAAGTAAAAGACGCTTCAACGGGTTCTCAAAGTCTATTAGTCTATGAAATAAATAAGAACACCAGCAAAACAGTGGGATTCATTAATCACGTTCCCGTCATAAACGGGCAGTCCATCAGCACGAATGACTACAACTTTAAAGATTCCACCATCGTAAAAGTAGGAAAAAGCGTCAAGATTACGTTACATGTAAAAAGCAACAAAAATGAACGAGCCAAAACGCTAACACTACAAAGTCAATTCGGACTATTGGAGGAGTAGGAATGAGAAAACACTTATCTGAAAAAGGAAACACACTCATTATCGTCCTATTGATGATCGTGATTTTCACGGTAGCCGGACTTTCCTTGGTTTCCACTACCTTCAACGGCGTTAAAAAAACCGGTGCACGTGAAACACAGATCCAATCCGTCGAGCTTGCTGAAAAAGGCATTGATTACTTGTCTACGCTACTTGAAACAAAAACGCAGCCATTAGCGGGATTGCCTGCAAAAGACTTTAACGATTCACTAAATATCATTATTAAAGATTACAAAGTAGATCATGCGAACACTCCATTTTTATCAACCGCTACGCTCTCTAATGACGCTGACGGTACATTGAAAGTAAAAATCTATAACGTGAAAAAAGTAACATCTGACCCGGATGACTTAAGCCAGACGATGACACTACATAGCCAAGCAACGGTCAACGGGAAAACGAAAACATTGATCTCAACCATACAGCTCGGGGCCAAACAAGTACCAGAAGCCTTAAACTATGCCATTGGTGCATATAACCCGTGTAAAGGAAAAGAAGGCTGTACCGCACGTGAGGATGATGGCAACATGTTTCTGCATGGCGGTGTTGCCATAAAAGGGGACCTTTATGTAGAACGCAACTTGATTACAAAAAACAAAGGAATCGTAGGAACAGAAAACGACTGGATTCCTTCTGATCTACCGAGTGTTGAAGGGGAAAACGGGAAGAAAGCGCACTTGATTCTTCCAGGCAGTCTTTATAAGATGACGTCGGATTTAAAATACAGCGACCATATTAAAGAAAAGGTCTTTGAGAACAAAAGTCCTTACCAAAGAGTAAACAAAGAGAATGTCAGAAATGCCTTCACTTCTTTTACAGAAGTAAACAAAGAATATGTACCGATTGTGGATACAAGGAACCCGGGATTTGCTCCGATTGATATTGAAGGACAGCGGAACAAATATTACTTTCCTGAACTCGGTAACTCTTTTCCTGTTACAAACGTGAAAGACGGAAATTTCAACAATAATCCACATAAAGATCATATTAGGGACCAATATGCCTCTTCAAATGTACATGTAGATTCAAAAAACGATATTAAATTTAATGGAAGCTTTGTCTTCAATCGCTTCAGCTCTAGAACTTATGCTGAGAATAGAGATATCACCATTAGAAACGGTAAAGATGGCTGGAGTAAACTAACGTTTAAACAAGGTGCCTATTTTGGAGGGAATGTTGTAATTGGCGATAAGAGTACGAGCCATTACAACTACAACGACTATGAACAATTTGAAATGGATGGGCCCATTTTTGTAGATGGCGACCTAACCATCTGGGGCTCTCATATCAAATTTAACTCTACGATTTATGTAACAGGCAAGACAACGATCCGCTACTCTCGATTGCAAGGTATTCAGAACAATAACATCGAAAAGTCACTTGTTTTGTTTGGCAAAGACTCTATTTTAATTGCGAACAACAACGTTTATGGAGATACAGCAAACATCATTAGAGGGTTCTTTTATTCAGAAGAACAAATGGAGATTTACGGTGTGGGTTCAAACGTAGAAATTCAGGGTGGAGTTTTTGGGAGAAAAGTTGTCTTGAATGCAACAAAAGGGCAAGTAAAAAGAGGAAGCACCCAACCCTATCTTTTTGATTCAGGGCAAGCACAGATGTCACCTTCTAGGTCACGTCTAAAGATTATTTATAATCCAGAGTTAATTAAAAATCCACCAGAAGGTTTGCCGACTGTAAGAGACTTATCTGTTTCACAGTTAGATCGACAACTTCAATGATGCAGCCTTATTAATGACGCACCCTCCCCCATCGGGAGGTTTTTATTTATTTCACAAGCCACACATTAATGATGACATGCCAGGAAATGACGATAAAATAAACAAGTAAAGCAAGGTTTAACAGTATTTGCACTCTTCTTTTAAGAGGCACAAACCCAATGGCAATAATAAGATAGGTAAAAAAGAATTTTACGAGTAAGAAGATAACAGGATCATATTCATACAGACTCCGCATTAACGGATTAAGTTCTCTTCCACCCTTTTGGAGCAACTGATGAGTGAACAGAGCATCAGCAGCATTTAAAAGCCCTAGACTCAAACAGACCCATAGATGTTTTTGTATACGAAACACGCGATCCATCCCTACTCACTCCTCTCTCTAAATGAAGTATACCCATAAGTAGAGAGAAAGTTTACTAGAAATGTGTTGCAAAAAGCGACAAACTTTTTTTGAATATAAGTATTTACAAACTTAGATACACTTTGGGTGATATGCTTACCAGCATGCACATGGATATTTACAAACCGTTTACTTGTGCGTTAAACTTCTCTGAATTTAAAAACAACTTATTTCGTATACATTTAATAGCGAAACTAATTAAAAGAAAGACCTCTAACTTTAACTTTAGAGGTCTTTAATAGAGAATACTCAATAGTTATCATTGCACATAAACAATTGTTTCAGCTGTTTTGCCATTATATGTGGCTGTAATTGTTATCGTCATTCCAAGCCTTGTACTAGTAGACATTTGCAACAATCCCGTATTGCTTACAGTTGCGTATGAAGAAGATCGTGTATACGTGATGCCGGATGTAATCTCTTGTGTCGTTCCATCGCTCATGGTTGCCATCACTTTTAATTGCTTTGAACCTCCTGGTGCTAAGGTGAAGGTATTCTCTACAAAGTTAATGGATTCTACCGTTGGTCCTGCATTTGCCACATTTATTGTTGCCGTAGTAGATTTTCCTTCATAAGTTGCGGTTACCGTTATTGTCATTCCAAGCCTTGTGCTAGTCGATAATTGTAAAACCCCTGAGTTGCTCACTGCTGCATACGACGAGGATCTTGTATACGTAATACCACTTGTAATCTCTTGAGTCGTTCCATCACTCATTGTTGCCAACATTTTTAATTGCTTTGAACCTCCGGGTGCTAAAGTGAAAGTGTTCTCTTCAAAGTTAATGGATTCTACCGTTGGTCCTGCATTCGCTACATTTATTGTTGCCGTAGTAGATTTCCCTTCATAAGTTGCGGTTACCGTTATTGTCATTCCAAGCCTTGTGCTAGTCGATAATTGTACCCCTGAGTTGCTCACTGTTGCATACGAAGAGGATCTTGTATACGTAATACCACTTGTAATCTCTTGAGTCGTTCCATCACTCATTGTTGCCAACATTTTTAATTGCTTTGAACCTCCGGGTGCTAAAGTGAAAGTGTTCTCTTCAAAATTAATGGATTCTACCGTTGGTCCTGCATTCGCTACATTTATTGTTGTCGTAGTAAATCTTCCTTCATAAGTTGCGGTTACCGTTATTGTCATTCCAAGCCTTGTGCTAGTCGATAATTGTAAAACCCCTGAGTTGCTCACTGTTGCATACGACGAGGATTTTGTATACGTAATACCACTTGTAATCTCTTGAGTCGTTCCATCACTCATTGTTGCCAACATTTTTAATTGCTTTGAACCTCCGGGTGCTAAGGTGAAAGTGTTCTCTTCAAAGTTAATGGATTCTACCGTTGGTCCTGCATTCGCTACATTTATTGTTGCCGTAGTAGATTTTCCTTCATAAGTTGCGGTTACCGTTATTGTCATTCCAAACTTGGTACTTGAAGATAATTGTAGCAACCCTGCACTGCTTACGTTCGCATAGGATGAAGATCTTGTATAATTAGCATCTGAAGTTATTTCTTTTACAGATCCATCACTCATTGTTGCTTTTAAAAATAACTGTTTACTATCACCTGGTTGCATTAGAAATGCGTCTTCAACAAATTCAATATTAGCTAAGTCTGGCAATCCATCATCTATAGTTATTATAGAAATACTACTATAATTACCATAACTAGCTTTAACATTAAATTGTACTCCGTCTCGTGCTAAGTTCGATAAAGTTAAATATCCGTCAGAATTGATTTGAGCATATGAAGAAGAAACAGTATAATCTACATCTCTATTATTTAAGGTTTGCAAACTCCCGTCATTCATATAAGCTGTAACCCGAAACTGATGACTCTGTCCAGGCTGCAATGTTAATTGGACTGGTTCGAGTTCTATTCTTTCAGGAAGTAGAGAATCAGTATTAACCTGTACACTTGCTGTTTTCCCACCATAACTAACCATGATCGTCGCAACACCATTTTCAGCTGTAGAAGGAATAGTAATTAATCCTGAAGAATTGATGGTTGCTAAACGATTATTACTACTAGAATATATAATACCTGATGAGGCTTCAGTAATATCCATTTCAGAACCATCTGTAAAATGAGCTAAACTTTCTATCTGAAAGGTTTCTCCCGCTTCTAATGTGATTTCTTGTACATTGGTAGTAATAGAATCAATTGTTGGTGCATCAATATCAATTATATACTCCTTTATTATGCCAGCATATATTATACGAATTTTAGCTTCTCCACCCAACGCAGTATCTTTCACTAAAACTGCACCATTGCTGCTAACAGAAATTCTAGTACTGTCTAAATTTTGGAAAGTAACATTACCATTTAGTTCAATAGGTACCGTTTCACCATCAGACATAAGTGCACTAATTTGTAATTGAAGACTATCATTTCTCGATAATGTAGTTCTTTCAGGTGTAACAATAATATCTTCAACCATAGGTGCATCAATATTGACAGTCACAATTCCAACATGACCGTTATTGTATGCCCTAACGTAATAAGTCCCACTCATAGCAAGATCAGATACGGTTAATAAACCGTCTTGATTTATAGAAATTTCACCATTATTACTTATATACGTAGTGCCTTCACTTGTAGGTGTAATATTTTTAGTACTTTCATTAATTAATTTACCTTGTACTGAAAGTTGTGCTGAATCACCTCTACTTAGTGACAACGTCTCAGGTTCAACAGTTAAACCAGTAATTTCATTTAAAATAGATGGTATTTCAAGGGTTCTTGTAACTACCTTTTCTTCTGTATCATCTGAAGTAATAACAATAGAATATTCTAATGTTTTGTTTTCTTCAGATGGCTCAATTTCCAGCTGCCAAGAACTTTGTTTTAATTCATTAACATTAATTGCACCTAGCTCTATCTCTTCACTAAAACCTTCTTTTAGTTTTATCCCCTCAGGAATAATAACTTTGGCTTTTACATTATTTGCAGATGCCGTACCTACATTGTTTATATAAGCTGTTAAAATATATGGGTCCGGTGAGTAGGTACCGTTGTTTAGTTCCACTGTATGTGGAGCCGAAATATTTACCGCAAGTGGAGGTTCTAAATCCTGTGTGAACTCTGTTAATCCATAATATGTTATGTATTCTCTGACCTCACCTGGCTGAATCAAATCAGGGTTCCAATATACGCTTACTGCACTATCCCCATTTGAACTTCCTGTTCTCACAATATAATTCCAAGGAGTTGACATAACATTACCCCAGTTCGTAAATTGCACTTTATCAGGTTTATTCATGAAAGAAGAGTAAAATGAGCCTTGCGCTGTAACTGTTGGTGAAGCTAAATTATCAAAAGCCTGCCAATACTGAGGAATGTTTTCACCCGTGTACTCCGTTTCAGTTGTAACTGCACCCACACCTGGAATTCTAAAAGGTGCAGCATCGTTATTTCCCAGCATGGTATCCATCATAATTCTTAAACCTGTATTATGGGCTTGCGTATCATTGTTAGTAACCTTGTATCTTATTTCAACAGTATCTTCTTTTAACGTATTACTATTTCTAATAATTCTTATATTTTGCTGAAAATTTACATTGTTTATATTTTGATAAGCTGTTGAGCTTAAAGACCCTATATTTAAAATTGGTGATTGGAAGGATGTAAATTTATGTTCGGCACCATCTAGTTTTATTGTTGTATAAGATGTTCCCGGATTTGGATGACCATAAATTAAACGTTTATAATCGTCAGCCGAATAATTTTCCTGCCCTCCAGTCGTACCGATTGTATAAAGGCCGCGTTCATTAAGAACATATTCTATATTATTATTTGAAACTGAATAATTCGCAAAAACATTTGCTGAAGTAAAATGAATCGATAATAATAAAATTAGTATAAAAAACAAAGTGCAAGAGAGTTTCTTAATCATACTATCCTCCTATAAATATTACATAAAAAGTAAAACAACACTTGAAAAAAATGACCCTAGAAATAGAACTAGGGTCATTTCACTTATAAATTTAACGAAGAAGTTGAAGAACTCCTTGGGGTTGCTGATTTGCTTGAGCCAGCATTCCTTGAGCTGCTTGAGAGAGAATGTTGTTCTTAGTGAACTCCATCATTTCTTTCGCCATCGTGCGAACATACACTTTCATGTATGACTAGACTATATCTTCACCCTCTGTCCTCTAAATAGAGCGTAGGGGCTGGGCACTTCGGATCTGCAAACATCTCTCAAATGTTGCTTCACCTACGGATTTCATCACCATAACTTGTAAACGCTTTAGGTGGTATATCCTAGTCGTTGAACCTTCTCCAGAGTTTCCTCACAGGAGCTTGGCGGCTGATTGCCCAATCTCTCTTCTTTTTAGCCCATCACGCTTGCCGTTTCCAGCTACGTTGTGGGGAAGACAGCTTAAGGACTTTCCAGCCATTCACCCAGTAGTAATCACTGACCGTTCCCAGTCAGGACGACTGTGCCTATTTCTACTAATTAAGCAGCTAAGGCATAATCCACGTCACGGACACGAGATTCCGCAGCCGTTAAGTTTTCTGATGCGTTATTTAAGTTATTAATAGTGTGTTCTAAACGATTTTGATTTGCACCAAGTTTTGATCTTGCTGCAGAAACCTTCCCAATTGCTGTGTCTACTAAAGCAATATCGATATCAAATTGTGCTTTTGTACCGTCTGGGGCAATAACATCTACACCTAAATCAGTTGCTCCAAATCCTTCAGTAGCTACTCCTGAGTCAATAAGCAAAGAAAGTTGTTGCCCAGAATTAGCACCAATTTGGAAATCTTCAGAGAAAGATCCATCTAATAATTTCTTTCCGTTAAATTCTGTACGAGTAGATATTCCAGTCAGCTCAGTATTTAACTCTCCGATTTCAGCTTGGATTGAAGCTAAATCTTCAGGTTGTAAAGTACCACCATTACCTGCTTGAACAATCAGTTCACGCTGACGTTGTAAAATGGAGTGAGTTTCACTTAAAGCACCCTCAGCTGTTTGAATTAAAGAAATTCCATCTTGAGCATTACGCGATGCTTGGTCTAATCCACGAATTTGCCCACGCATTTTTTCAGAAATAGATAGACCAGCTGCATCATCTCCAGCTTTATTAATACGAAGTCCAGAAGATAATTTTTCTAGTGATTTTGCTGTATTGGTACTGTTTGTTGATAATTGACGGTAAGTGTTAAGCGCTGCGATATTGTGATTAATTCTCATTTTTTATTTCCTCCTTGAATGTGTTCCTCCCACGTCCTTGTGGTTGGTTGGATGTGTTTTATTTCTTGGGAACTTACAGCCTTTTACGGCCGTTAAAAGTACTGCTTGTTCCTACATTCGTTATATCGGAGTAATTACAAACATCTTTAATAGTTTTACTTATTTTTTAACTTTTTTAATGCTTGAAAAGTGTTAAGTGAAGTGCTTGCTGCTTGGTTGTTCTCTTGTTGAATTGCTAAAAAGACTTCTTTACGGTGTATCTCTATATGTTTAGGCGCAGAAATTCCTAATTTCACTTGATCTCCATCAATTGATAACACGGTTAATTCAATGTCTTCACCGATTCTAATTGCCTCTTGTAATTTTCGGGTTAATACAAGCATTCCTTAACCCTCCTGTCCGACAGTGCTAGTTTCTAATAATTCATGTCTTGTTCGGTATTTGTTATCCGCAAGAATCACTTGTTTAGCTAGATTTTCTTTTACGTTAATCACTACAGGCGCCTGAAGATTACCTGTCGATTTTTCTAACGGTTCTTGCATCGTTAAGATGATTTGAACCAACACATCAGATTCTTCTTTTATATTTAATAGTTTTTGCACTGATTCTACTAATTCAAAATCATAATCCTTAAAGAATAAAAATGGATTTGTGGTAAAAAAAGCGAGTTCTTTATTGGATACCGATTGCAGGGTTGAAAATGGAGTCCCTTCCATAGGTAAAAGAACAAATTCTTTTTCGTTTTCAAAACCTGGTAATCCTTGTTCAAAATGTAAGATATCATTCTCAGATATCTCTATTATTTCTTCAAATTTTGTATAAAGTATCATAGCAATCATCCTTTACTTTTGTATTCTATGTCGTCCAGTTGATTTTTAAAGAAGGCATTTGTTCTATACTAATATTTACCTTACCAGGAGTATACTGATGCTGAGGTCTATTAACCGTAATATCAATCTCTGGTTTGTGAGTCTGCCAATTTAGTTGAACTTTACTAGGTTGATAATTGATTTTCACACTGTTTGCTCTCGGAATAAAGCCGATGTTAAACTCATACATCGGACTTTCACTATTCATTTTGGCATGTTCCGCTATTGGGTTGCCGCCGTTTTCTACTCTCATCAAGTCATCGCCTTCTTGGGACATCCGAGCCAGACCAGATAGCCAATCTTCATAACCTCTTTGTGCAAACTCTTCAATCCTGCGTGAAATGTGTTTTAAATCCATATCAGCCCATGCCTCTGTTTGATCAATCGTTAATTGACTTAGTGTTCGATTCACTTCTAGTTCTGCTTTTGGCTGTTTAATTTTCAAATCAGCGGGGGCTTGTTGAATTTCTTGAACAGGCTGTTGTATATCTAGACCTATTCTAGCATTCGTTGACTCTAGTCTAAGTTGAGGAACATTCATCATTAATCCCTCCAAAAGGTTTTTATTGCAAGAAAAGAGCTATCACAAGGATAGCTCTCTTTGGTTTATCGTAAAAAGTCCATAAGTGTCGGTTGCATAATGCGAGATCCTACTCCTAATGCCGCACGGTGCAAACTTTCTTGCATCTTTAAGTCTGTAATTACACGCTCGATATCTGCATCTTCATTATCAGAAAGTATTCGGTTAGCGATGACTTCTTGCTCTCCAACTCGAGCATCGATTAGTTCTACACGATTGTATCTTGCCCCTAATTCTGCACGTTCGGCAACTAAATTATTCATGTGAGAATCTAACTTATCTAGAAATCCACTAACATCTTCTCCTGAGGTTCCTTCTAGCGCTTTCAACAACTCATTGATATCTCCGAACAAACCACTTTCCGGTGTACCAGCTGTATGAGTAAATACATTTTTAGGATCAATGTTAACTGCTATTTCAATACCTTGAGATAGCTCAATATTAACTGGATTAGGATTTTCTGAAACGTAAGGTGTTTTGCTCAAATCAACTGGTTTATTCGTTGTATCATTCCCATTAAAAATGTACTTCCCAGCAACCTGTGTATTGGCAATAGAAACGAGATGATCTTTTAATTGCTCAATCTCTTTTCCAATCATGCCTTTTTGAGATTCTTCATACGTCCCGTTACTTGCCTGAACCGTCAGCTCACGAATTCGCTGCATGACACTTGTTGCTTTATCAAGAGCCGCATCTGAGTTCTCCATCCAGTTATACGCTTCAGATAGATTACGCTTGTACTGCTCAACCTCTGTTAAGTTTGTTCGGTATGTCATGCCTTTCATCGCAACGACTGGATCATCTGATGGACGGCTTATCTTTTTACCCGTTGTTAATTGTTCTTGTGTTTTGGCCATACTTTCATAGCTATTACTTATATGTCGCAGCATGTTACTAGATAACATCGATTGCGTTACGCGCATTTAGTTGCACCTACCTTCCGCCGACACCCAAGCCGTTAATGATTTTATCAAGCATCTCGTCTATTACTGTAATGTTTCGAGCAGATGCGTTGTAAGCATGTTGAAACTGAATCATATTCGTCATTTCTTCATCTAAAGAGACTCCACTTACAGACAAACGGCGTTGTTGAACGGAATCCGTCAATACAGCTGAGTTGTTTGTTAAACGTACCGCTTGCTGAGCATCAACTGCCATCTTACCAATTGCTCCTTCGTAAAAGCTTTGTAAAGATGACTTACTGCCTGGAAAATCTAATGGTGCATTCTTTACATCACCTAGGAGTAAAGCATTGCTCCCGTCCCCAGCAAATTGGTTAGTTGCAGCTGCAATGTTATCCAACTCTTTCATGTCATCATGAAGTTTTAGTGATTTTGCTGCACCTTTAGGATTTATCGGATCAGAGACACCTCCAAGATCGAAGAAATTATAACCGGTCGGAGCACCTGCCTCAATCTCCGATAGACTCCATCCATTAGCGTGAACTTCATTAAATTCTGTCGCAAACTGATAAGCCATTTGATCCAGGTTTGTAAGCATCTCTGGATAGATGCCTTTTACATTACCACCATCGTTATAACCGAATGATTCTATCAAACCTTGTAACTTACCACCCGCAAACTTACTAACTTCAATCGGATTACCGCCCACTTCAACGCTGTCCGCTAATCCATTACCACCTGCTGCATCATCATATTTAATTTCAAGGTGGTTAACCTGTCCTGTTGCGGAATTTACTAATGTGAACTCATTACCATCTTTATCTCTCATCTTAATATCATAAAGTCCAGCAGCTAGTGGATCTGGTTTGCCGCCGCTTGGCTTTGTAGTCACTTCTACATTTAGTAATGTGGATAAACGATCTACTAAACTATCTCTCTCATCGTAGAGTGTGTTTGGCAAATAACCGTGTGGCTCAACTTCACTGATCTGCTTATTAATGCTCTGAATATCGTCAAGAAGTGCATTAATTTCTTTTGTCGTGATATTAGCTTGCGACTTCAAGTCACTTTGTATCGAAGTTAATGAATTTGATAGATAATTAAATGTTTCTGCTACTGCCAAACCACGCTGACGCACAACTGATCTTGCACCGGAATCTTCAGGGTTAACAGAAAGATCTTGTAGTGATTGCCAAAATCGGTCAAGGGTTTTTGCTAAACCGTTGTCAGATGGTTCGTTCATGATGTCTTCCATCTTTTCAAGTGCTTCACTTCTAGCATCCCAATAGCCCAGCTTGTTGTTCTCTCCTCGAAATTGAGTATCAAGAAATCCTTCGCGAACACGCTGTACGGATCCAGCCGCTACACCGGTTCCCATTTGTCCTGGAATTTGTGGACGGTTCATGCTCGCTGCCGGATATGCTTCAGTTTGAACAAAGTTCACTCTTTGACGGCTATACCCTGGAGTATTCGCATTTGCTATATTATGCCCTGTCGTTTGAAGAGCGGTTTGCTGTGTAAACATTCCTCGACGGGCTGTTTCTAATCCATGAAAGGTTGAGCGCATTGTAATTCCTCCGTAGGTTTAAGCTTTAGAATCAAAAAGTGATGCTGTGTTATTCTGATAAAGATTTTTTTTCGCCTGGTTATACGTAACTGGTTCACTTTGAGGCTGCATCATACTAAGTGACATATTCACATATTGAAGTGACTGCTCGAGCAACCCCTGGTTAAGCTGATTTCTATTCTTTAAAGCATCATAGATATCAACCAGTCTGTTTTGTAGATTCAACAATCGTTCTTTTTCCGGTTCTTCTACTTGTTCTAAAACATCACCTAACGTGACATTCGCAAACTTAACAAGTCTTTCTTTTTCAATTTGTTGCAGTTTCTTCACTTGAAGATCTTCTTCTTTTAACAAAATGTCTAGTAATTTCATATCTCCTAATTTAAGCACTTCTGTTTTGCGTTCTCCGAGAGTTAGAAGATCTGCATGGGATTGAAGCAAACGTTCAAGAAGTGATGTCATCTGTGCCGTTTCCATGAAATCCTCCTTATACTTGCTTGTAGTATTGAATAATGGAAGCTGCTGTTTTAGAAATATTAACTTGATATGTTCCGCTATCCACGTGTTGTTTAATCTCATTCACTTTATTCATCCGGTCTTGTTCAAATTTTGAGGAAGATAAGAGTTTCTTTGCTTCATCAGAAATTTGAATCTCATCTTTTTTGTATGCAGCCTTAACATGATTATCTTTCATATGGGGCACCTGTTTTGTGTATGGGTTATTTTGAATAGAGTTGAAATGATTGATTCGCATTTTTAGTCACCTCATTTAGAGACTTTAATCTTATTTAGTGTATCGGCTAAATTATAAAATTCTTTAAGTGATGCAAAGAAATTAGGTTAATTGTCATCCGTATGGTAAGAAGGTAATGCTTCCTCCTGTTTCCTTCTAATTAAGTCCTCAATCGTTAGTTCCGATTTAATTCGAACTTTACACTCTTCGCATAAACGTCCATCGTTAATTGGTGCTTGGCAGCCATCACACGGATACGTAAAGTTCGGGTATCCTTTCACACGAATTCTTCCTTGGTGAATGAAATAGATGATCTTACTTTCAGCAACTGCCGTTGATTCACTTACTTCTACGATCGTGGCCTTTCGATTCTCACTTTTTCTAAGATATCGGTAGACCTTATCATAATCTTGTTCTTCTTCTCGAAAGCACACATCACACTGCTCACGTATGTACTTCACAAAAAGTTTGCCGCACTGCGGACAGTTCATCAAATTGTCCATATCGCTTCCCGCTCCTTAACACTTCTATCTTCTGTATATATCGGATTTGAGTGAGCGAGTTTTAACAGGTCATTCGTTTTATTTATCGTGCTAGGGTAATGGACGAAACTTCTTTCGCGCCTCCTTCAATCAGGACTTTCACCGCATAACGCAAAGTACTTCCTGTTGTGTACACATCATCCACTAAAATGACTTTCTGATCTTTCACTTTTACAGAATCTATTACTTCAAACGGATTCTTTTTTTGAGATAACCGTTCTTCACGTGTTTTCTTACTTTGTTTCTCTTCATGTGTTTTTCTCTTTAATAGTTGTTCTACTGGCTTTTGAATTCCTCTTGCCAAAAGTTCAGCTTGATTAAATCCTCTTTCATAATGTCGCTCGTCACTTAAAGGAATGGGAACAATGATTGCATCATGGGAAATCTTTTTGAACTCTGAACTCAGCACTGGGTAAAAAGCTTTAACTATTTCAGCATCTCCACGATATTTCAGCTTGGCTATCATTTCTTTCATATAGTCGTTATAGACATAAAGTGACCGATTTTGCTGTAGAACGCCGGTCCATATATCACTTTCCTCCCACCGAATGCAGTCAAAGCAACAATCATCCTGTCGATATTGCTCGGGAAATACTGAAAAATCACGACCGCATATTCTACAAATCTCACCTTTTATTCTTATTAATTTCCCATCACAGTCCTGGCACAACAATGGGGATGCCTTTAAGCCAATCAGCGCTTCCCATGACCAAGCTTCAGAATATGATTGATGACAGTATAGGCAGTAACTCAAAGTCCAGCCTCCTTATTCATGTTCTTTATATGGTTGATTGCTTGTATCATGCTTAGTGATTTTCCGTAATGAAACAGAAGTACCTTACCGTTATAATCATCTTTACTTCTCCCTGCTCTTCCTGCTATTTGAACGATAGCACTTTCTGTGAACACATCGTGATCCGCCC
The DNA here is from genome assembly GCF_049537595.1 of Fictibacillus nanhaiensis. Taxonomy (GTDB): domain Bacteria; phylum Bacillota; class Bacilli; order Bacillales; family Fictibacillaceae; genus Fictibacillus; species Fictibacillus nanhaiensis_F. Next base: position 208,695 of record NZ_JBMULM010000001.1, on the reverse strand, counting down.
CAAAAATGGCTACATCTAAAAATGGAACAGTAACTCCACGTTCTAAGATGGTTGTAGTCACTAGTAACTGAATGTCTTCATTCCTAAATTGAGACACTTTTTCTTTTCGAAGTGAATCTTTTGAATGAACACTGTCAACGGATACATCAACTTCCTTCCTTATCAGTTCTGTGAGCTTTTCTAAAACCGATACTGAAGATACAAATATCATTGCTCGTCGTCCACTCTCAACTTGAGCATTCAACCACTTAAGAAATGGAGCAGGTAGTTTTCCTCTTTCTAACTTCTTCTTCCACTCACCACCCCAAACCATTTTTGGAACAGGTAATGGAAATCCATGAAACCGTTTTGGGATTTTCACACATGGTAAATTCCCGTTCATCACAGCATTTTTCATCGTTCTAGAAGGAGTTGCAGATAAATAAAGAAGAAAGTGTTTTGGTGTAACGGCTTTAGATACTGCATGCTGAAGGGTTTTATCGTAGGAATAGGGAAAGGCATCGACTTCATCGACGATCATGATGTTAAACGCTTGTTTAAAACGGTACAACTGATGTGTGGTTGAGATGACGAATTGCACTGGTGTTTCACGTTCTTCTGATCCACCATAATAACTGGCAACCATCGTGTTTGGAAAAACCGCTTTTAAACGAGGAGCTAATTCTAGTACAACATCTGTTCGAGGCGTTGCTATACAAACACGAAGTCCGAGGTTTAATGCTTTTTCAATCCCTTGAAACAGAACTTCAGTCTTACCAGCTCCACAAACCGCCCAAATCAAAAGTTCACTCTCACTTCCGATAGTGTCCGCAAACTTTCGAGAAGCCACTTGCTGGCCAATCGACAACTCACCATTCCAGTGTAGATTATTTTCACGAGACCACTTCACTTCAGGTCCACTCCAGGTCACTAACGGCGTACACTGGCTCACTCTTCCCATCATGATACAATTCCGGCAGTACGCACAGTTTTCACTTTTACAGCGAAAACATGAAAACACCGCAAACAAACGGCTCGTTTCATTTCCGCATCGACTACATAGATAACCGTTAGAAGTTTTACTAATACCAATGGAATATTTCACATAACCATTTTCATAATGCAGTTGAATTTGATCTACTGTAAAAGCTAATTCATCAAATAGAAGTTTCTTACCATAGAGAATTTGTTGAAGTTTCTCATCATACTGAAAAGGTGGGTTTAAAGGAGGTTGCTCTAATACAGGAAGTTCACTAAAAGGGACTGCTTTCAAAGAGAAATCGTTCACAAGGGTTTCAGGAGTTATTGTTAAACGGTTGTTTAAAAAAAGGGAGACAAACCTCATCGTGTTGTCTCCCCTTGTGTTAGAGATTTCATTTTCATCTCTCCAATGATTATTCTTTTATCCAAGTAATGCCGAGTGAACCTTCACCTAAGTGAGTGCCGATTACCGGTCCGAAGTAGCTAACCCAGACGTCTGCGTTTGTAAACTTTTCACGCAGCTCGTCAGCGATCTCAACCGCTTCATCTTCACGCTTAGCATGAATCACACTGATTTTTACTTTGTCATTCGGCTTTACAGTCTCATCCATGATGTCGAAAATACGTTTTAAAGCTTTTTTCTTCGTACGTACTTTTTCAAACGGAACGATCTTTTTGTCTTCAAAGTGAAGAATCGGTTTGATTTGAAGTAGATTTCCTACAAAAAGCTGTGCGGTGTTCAAACGACCACCACGGTGAAGATGATTTAAATCATCAACCATGAAGTAAGCTGGAATGCCATTGTTCTTCATCTGCAAAAGATGATTCATAATGTCATAACCGTTCGAGCCTTCGCTTGCTAGTTCTGCAGCTTTTAACACATAAAAGGCTTGAGGTGAACAGCTGATCTCTGAATCAAATACATGAAGCTTGATTCCTTCAACCATCTCGCCGGCTGCTACTGCACTTTGATACGTTCCGCTTATCCCACTCGATAGTGTGATCATCACTGCTTCATCATAGTTTTGAGAAAGCTCTTCTAATAGTACCACAAGCTCACCGATTGCAGGCTGTGAAGTTTTCGGAAGGGCTCCTTCTTTGCCAACCATGTCGTAAAAATCGTCTGCTTTTATTTCAGCTTCTTCTTTGTATGTTTCTTTATCAAAAACCACGTTGAGCGAAATCATTACAATATTTTTTTCGTTGCGGATATGTTCGGGTATGTAGGAAGTACTGTCTGTAATGACGGCTACCTTGCTCATATTTTTAGTCCTCTCTTATGCCAAAAATCTTATTTTTTTCTCCTCTAACAGTGTACACCATCAGAAAAAGTAATTCACTAAATTCAAATTTACTTACACTAAGTATTCTCTTTTTTCTTCAACTATCCTTTATGAGCTTTTCACCTGTTTTCGGCATAACGAAAAAGCACCGTACAATACGGAACGATTTTGCATAGAGGAAATTACTAATTTCGGTTTGTTAGGAACAAATTTTTCGAGATTTCCATCCATTTTTTGAAGATATGGAGATAGCTCTCTTCCCACTCCACCGCCTAGTAGAATTACCTCAGGATTTAGAATGGCAGTCATGTTGATTACAGCAGAAGTAATATGATCAACAGCTTCATTAACTATATGAATCGCCGCTTCATCCCCTTTTTCCACTAAGGAAAATAATTCCTGTGCTGAAACGAGCTTCCCTGTTTTCTTCTCATATTCATGTGCCATTCCAAATCCGCCAGCTTTTGAACTAAGAAAGCCATATCCTGAACGAGCTGGTTGGAACCCTTCACGTAGAACAGATTTATCCGTTATCATGTAGGCTGCTTCTCCAGCAGAAAACTGATGCCCTTCATATATTTCACCATTTAAAAAGAGACCAACTCCAATACTCGTTCCGATCATCATATAAATAGCATGCTGAACGTATTTCAGTCCGCCTGCTTCAACTTCACCTAACAAGCCGGTGTTGACGTCATTTCCTATATAAACAGGAACCCCTAACAACCTCTGAAGCTTTTCTTTTATAGGATAGTGATCCCACTTTAAGCTCGGAGCTTTCAGCACAACTCCATTTTCCACATCAACGATTCCTGGCACACCTATTCCTAATCCGTAGACCTCTTCAAACAAAATCCCGCTATCATCCATTTTCCTTCTTAATTCCTCTGCCACATGTTCTGCTAAATCACCTTGCATCACTTCCATTGTATGTAACATACTTGTTGAAAGAAGATTTCCGCTGGAGTCAAACAGTCCACACTCAATTGAAGTGCCTCCTATATCAACCGCTAATACATACTTTTTTACCAAGTTAAATCACCTCCAAACCGTTTTCTACACTGTTGTTCATTATTAAGCACACGAATAATTAATCTTTTGAAAAGTTTTTTTCGAATGAAGAAGGATTTTGTCGGATATGGAAGAAATTAGAATGTGAGACATGTTTTAAAGGAGGGCTAGGACCATTGGATCATAATCTATATATCGTAATACTCTCTCTATTCGTTTGCTTTCTGTTTGCCTTAATCTCACTGGATTGGGCCATTCGGCGCACAGAAGAGCAAAAATCGCAGCAACAATTCTTACTGATAGGTTCTGTTACAATGGGCATTGCAGTATGGGCAACGCACTACATGGGAATGTTATCCGTCCAAAGTCCTGTTCTGGTGAATTATAATTTTTTAATCGTTACCGCAGCACTCGCTGCAGGTATTTTCTTCTCTTATGTATCGTTCTTACATTTTACCTCTCAAAGACCGCAGAATAAACTCTTTGTACCCGTTAGTTTATTTAGCATCGGCTTAGTGTCTGTTCATGTGATTGGATTGTTGTCCATGCACATGCATATGCCAATGGAGCCTAATCTCTTATTTATCATTCTATCCATTTCTTCCGCTTATAGTTTTTCCTTGCTTGGTTTTTATCTTCTTACTTTAAGAAATTTTTCAGCAAAAGTTGTTTTGTCCAGTCTTTCATTCACACTAGGCGTTAGTCTGATGCACTATATCGGGGAGATGGGGTTAATCGCTGGAACGCCTACTTTCGATTGGGATAGCAGTTTTCCGATCAATAATATCAACATGACCGCTACTTTACTTGTATTCGGTGCGACAACCGTCGTATTGATTCTATACATTTTAGAACAGCGAAACCAAAAGAGACTCGTTGAGCATCAATTTCAACTACTTGAATCTGAGCACCGATATAACTCACTATTCGAATTGAATCCTGAAGGCGTTTTTGTGATCGGACCCGATTTGAATTTTATTAAAGTAAATCAATCTCTTGTACAGATTACTGGCTATTCACTGGAAGAGCTGCACGCTATGCCATATACGAATCTTTTAAAAGAAAATGAAATCTCAAATTCACTTCATTACTTAACCAGAGTGATTGAAGGCGAAACAATCAAACACCCACTTACGATCATTCATAAACAAGGACACGAAATAGAGCTCGATATTACGAGCATCCCTTATTCAATAAGAAGTGATATGACCGCAGTGATTGGAATCGCAAAAGATATGACCGCGATAAATGAAGCCCTAAACTTTAAACAAAGAGCAAATACGCTCGCTTATGTCGGAGAACTTGCGGCGGGTCTTGCTCATGAGATACGGAACCCTCTAACTTCAATAAAAGGATTCGCCCAATTGTTTCAGTCACAAAATACAACAGCAGAAACGCACCATTTCCTAGGCATCATGTTACGAGAAACAGATCGGATTAACTTTATCATCAGCCAGCTTATGATACTTGCTCGACCACACATGATTTTAAAAAGTGATCATGACTTAAACGAGGTAATTAAACGCTCGCTTAAATTTATAGAAGAAGAAACAGACTTTGAAACCATCTCGCTACACCTCGACTTGCCAGATCAACCTGTTACCTTAAAATGCGAAGAAAATCTATTGGCTCAACTCATTTTAAATATCGTAAAAAATGCGTTAGAAGCGACACCTTCATGGGGAAATATCTCGCTTCAACTTAAACAAACGAAAGAAAATATCACCATCGCCATTCAAGATGATGGACCCGGCATCCCCGAGCACCTCCTATCAAAGCTCGGACAGCCGTTCTATACAACAAAAGAAGGCAACCCTGGACTAGGCCTCTTAATCTGCTACCAAATCGTCCAGAACCACGGAGGAAAGATGAGGATCGAGTCAAAAGAAGGCTACGGAACAAAAGTCTCACTAGAATTCCCAATAAGCGTTCCTTCAGAAGAAAAAGTCCTCGAAATGAGCTTGAGTTAATTCTTGCCTCTACTATAAGAATGTTGCTGAGAGAGTTTTTCATTCCTTAACTTCTCTGAAAGTTGATTGAAGCGTAAGGTGCGAGACTCCTGCGGGACAGGTGGGCAGGTGAGACACTTATACGTGAATCGTACGAATGTGGCTCACCGCCTGCCCCGCGGAAAGCGAGCAACCTGGAGCGGAAATCAACCTCTCTCAAGCATCCTTGAAAACCCTAAAACCACCCACAAAGATTTTCAATCATATATCCCCGCACCACCTCACTCGCTCCATAAACCAAAACAAAAAAAGACCTTCAAATCGAAGGTCTTTTCTCCTAAATAAATCAACGTACCTTAACCCAACCATTCTTGATCGCCTCAACAACAGCCTGCGTACGGTCATTCACATTCATCTTTTGCAGAATATTACTCACATGGTTCTTAACCGTCTTCTCACTAATATAAAGCTCTTCCCCAATCGTACGGTTGCTGCGTCCATCCGCCAACAACTGAAGAACCTCACACTCACGACGCGTTAAGATATGAAGCGGCTTACGGTACTCCACTTCAACAAAACCAGCTTTGCTCTGCTGTGTTTTATTCGTAGTCGATAAACGACGGAACTCATTCAACAGGTTATACGTAATCTTCGGATGAAGATAAGCGCCTCCATCCGCAACGACACGAACCGCTTCAATCAATGAATCAGCATCCATCTCTTTTAGGAGGTAACCAGATGCACCTGTTTGAACCGCATGTGACACATACGTCTCATCATCGTGAATCGAAAGGATAATCACCTTCGTATCAGGAGACTTCTCAACCAAACGGCGCGTTGCTTCAACACCGTTGATGTTTGGCATATTGATGTCCATCAATACCACATCTGGATTATGGTCTCGAACGATATTTTCCGCTTCTGAGCCATCATCACCTTCAGCAACAACAGAGAATTGATCCTCCATATCTAGAATACGTTTTACTCCTTCACGGAACAAACGGTGGTCATCGATAATTGCTATTCTTGTTTTCTCAGGTGCTGAGGCGTTATTTTCGTACACATTAACATTATTCATGTGTGAACCCTCCTAGTCTTGAATGGGAATTTGAATGTAAACACTTGTACCGAAGTTTATGCGGGATTTCACTTTTAAAGTTCCTTCGAGCAGTTCGACCCGCTCTCTCATCCCCATCATGCCAAAGGAATTTGATTTAGTAGGCTGTGCCATATCGAACCCTTTGCCATCATCTCGGATATATAATGAAATAAACTTTTGAGTAAACTCTAACTTTACCTCAATCAGTTTGGCTTCTGAATGCTTAACGGCATTGCTCACCGACTCTTGGATCAAACGGAAAATCGCAATCTCCATCTTATTCGGAAACCGTCGAGTCTGACCAAGCGCATGAAGCTCAACTTCTATACCAGTACTTTCTTTAACATTACGTAAATATTTGTCTAATGTCGGAACGATACCAAGATCGTCTAGGGCCATCGGGCGCAGGTCGTAGATAATTCTACGTACCTCTTTCAAGGAATTTCGGACCATAACCCGTAAATCTTTTATTTCAACACGGGCTGCCTCAGTTCCTTTTTCTACAAAGATTTTCTCTAACAGTTCTGAGCGAATTAGCACATTTGCCATCAATTGAGCTGGTCCGTCATGGATTTCACGTGAGACACGTTTACGCTCTTCTTCTTGAGCTTCAATAATTTGAAGTCCAAACTCTTGTTTTTGCTGAGCGTTTTGCACGAGTTCATTAATTTTTCTTAAATCACCGTTCAGATAATTTAAAACAACTGAAATCTGACCTGCCAGAGACTCTGCTTTTTGAACCGTTTCGTTCAACGCGCCAATTCTCCGCTCGAGCTCATCTCTTTTCTCTCGAAGCTGTTTCTCTGTTTGACGGATGATTGAAAGTTCAATCTGATACTTGTTTGCATTCTCATAGGCATCACGAATATCAGATTCGCTATACTTTTGAAAATGCTTGCTCACTTCTGCCAGTCTAGTTCGGGCAAGCTTTGCATATTCCTCGGTCCGGTCAGACTTATGAATAACCTCAATAACCTGCTGCTTCACTAGCTCAAGCTCACGTCGCAGCTGCTGAAACTCTTGGCGAGAATGTTCACTGATCTCAAAGATTTGTGATTGACTTGCCGTAACCGTATCGATGGTTTGATTTAGTATTCCGTCCAACAAATGTGGATCTATCGTTAACTTAGCTGCAGTCATGTAAATTTCCCCCAATTAAAACGATAAAGAAGTGTAGCCGGAAGTTCTAGAACCATCTTGCCTAATTTATATATAGGACTTACTACCCACCTGAACGAATCATACCGCGAAGACATTAATCCTTCTAATATACTACATTCGCCAGGATGTGGAATTTTATGACTTTTCTTACTGAAATTTTTTTAAGAATTTGAATGCTTTTTATAATCACCATATAATGAAGGATAACACGATACACTTGAAACATGAAGATTATTCGACAAAATTGACTTCAAATTCATAATATTCATTACTTAAAGGAGTTTTATCACATATGCTTGCCAATTATCTTACCGTAAAAAATGAAGGGCAGCACGAGATCATCATTGAAAAATCTCGTTTTATCGCTCATATTGCACGAGCTACTACTGAAGAAGAAGCCCAGGCTTTCATTCAAAAAATTAAAAAGGAACACAACAGTGCCACACACAACTGCTCGGCATACTTAATCGGAGAAACCGACAACGTTCAAAAAGCGAACGATGACGGAGAACCAAGTGGTACAGCAGGTGTTCCGATGTTAGAAGTACTTAAAAAACGGGAATTGAAAGACACAGTTGCTGTTGTCACACGTTACTTCGGCGGAATCAAATTAGGTGCTGGAGGACTCATCAGGGCATACGGCAAATCCGTTTCAGAAGGCCTCAATCACATTGGCGTTGTAGAACGTCAACTTCAACAAATCATACACATCACCGTGGATTATACGCTTCTCGGAAAGATGGAGAACGAACTGCGCAACTCTGTCTACCCCATCAAAGAGATGAACTATATGGAAAAAGTCGAGATTCAGATGTATGTACCGATAAAAGAAAGAGAAACATTTAAAGATTGGATCATCGACCTTTCAAACGCACAGAGTGAGATTGTTTTCGGTGAGCAAGAATATTTAGAAAGAAACATTTAAAAATTACTAGTCGTTTTTGCCTAATTTCAACAAAATGTAACAAAAATTTTATTGCTATTTTTTTCAGACTCTTTTAACATTAAACTATTGCCAAAAAATTATGTAGGTTTAACACCAACAATCTATAATTTCTTCTCGAAAGAACTATACTATGGTTATTGATTTTCATTTTTTGACTTTAAAGGAGTTTTTCCATTATGAATAGAAAAGTTATACGTAAAAGGAAAAAAAGACGGCGTCGTATTCTACTTTTTCTCGTTCCTTTACTTGTTATTGTGTTGGCATCTGTTGGATATGGTTCTTATCTTACTTATAAGTTAGCTAACGCAACTTCAAACGCAAATGAGGATTTAGAACGTGGAAATAAATCAGAAAGACGAGAAACTGCAATTGACCCTTCAGAAGACCACTTTTCGGTGCTCTTGGCAGGTGTTGATGATAGTTCTACGAGAAAATTTGGTGATAGTGATAATTATCAAGGTGTTCGTACCGATGCATTAATATTAGCTACTTTTAATCGTGAAGATAAAACTGTTAAAATGGTTAGTATTCCACGTGACTCTAAAGTTGAGATTCCTGGTCGTGATCATAAGGACCGAATTACTCACGCGCATTCATTTGGTGGTATGGACTTAACGGTCGAAACTGTAGAAGAACTCTTTGACGTTCCAGTCGACTATTATGTAAAACTAAATTTTGATGCATTTCTAGAAGTTATTGATGCTTTAGGCGGCGTCGAGATAAATGTAGAAAAAGAAATTAAAGAGCAGAATAGTAAAGACCAAGCAGGCGCTATTCACTTAAAACCTGGGTTACAGGAACTTAGTCCAGAAGAAGCACTTGCTTATGCAAGAACTCGTAAATTAGATTCTGATATATATAGAGGAGATCGACAGAAACAACTTGTTGAGGCTATCATAAAAAAAGCAGCAGAAATGGAATCAATCCCAAAGTACGGTACTTTGATTGATACTGTGGGAGACAATATGTCGACCAATTTTTCATTTGGAAACATATTAGCACTGTTTAAATATGCAAAAAGTATTAATGAGATTGAAAACTTAAAAATTGAGGGATATGACGAAATGAGCACTGGAGCTTATTATTATGAGTTAGATGAGGAATCTGTTGATGAAGTTTCAGAAAAGCTTAAAGAGCACCTAGAATATCAAGTCCCTACAGAATAAAATAAAAGTCAAGGCACACAAACATAATAATGTTTGTGTGCCTTTTTAAATCTCTTTTAATTCTTTTTGACCTTACACTTATTTTATCCTTTTAAAAAAATTTAAGATTGGTCGATAATTTTTATTAATCAGACCTACAAACTCTGCTAGCAGTTCTAGACCTACTAAAATGAGTGTTATTATGATAACTGCTCCCCAAAGTGTTGTTTTAGAGAACAAGATGGCAAATAAGCCAAATAAAGTGCTAATTCCATAAATGATAATGACGGTCTGCCTATGTGAATAACCGATTCTCATTAAACAATGATGTAAATGTGATTTATCAGGATGAGACAGAGGTTGTTTATTAACTGCTCTTCTCACTATAGCGAAGAATGTATCTGAAATGGGAACTCCTAAAATTAGTACGGGAATAATCAAAGAGAATAAAGTCACATTTTTAAAGCCTAGTAATGAAATTACAGATAGCATAAACCCCAAAAACAATGAACCCGTGTCCCCCATGAAGATTCTAGCTGGATAAAAGTTATAAACTAAAAAACCTAAATTGGCTCCTAATAATACCATTGCTAGAAATACAACAAAGTAATTGAACATACTAAAGGCTATGATTGTTATAGTTAATAAAACAATTGATGTTACTCCTGCCGCAAGCCCATCTAACCCATCAATTAGATTGATCGCATTAGTTATACCTAATATCCATAACAATGTAAGAGGAATGCTAAGCCATCCAAGATTTATAGTACTCCCAAATGGGATGTTAATAAATTCGACGACTACACCATTATTTATTACAACAGCAGCTGCTATAATTTGACCTGTTAGCTTTAAAAGTGGGCGCAATTCGAAATAATCATCTAACATACCTGTAATAATGATCACTAGCGTACCAATAATAATTGGTAAAAGAAAGTCATTTTCAATACCTGAAATATAAATACTTATCAAAAAACCAATGTACATAGCCAATCCACCCATACTAGGTGTTTTACGTACATGGACTTTTCTATTATTCGGCTGGTCGGTGACTTTTAATTTTATTGCCAATTTGATGATTAATGGTGTTATAAGAAGTGTTGTTAAGAAGCTGATTACTAAAAGGTACAGGTATGTCATTTTAATCCCTCCCCTGTTAACATTTCCTATAAACAAATATTTCAACCAATAAAAAAGTACTCGAAAATTATTCGAGTACTTTACTTACCATTTAATATTTTTTTGTAATGTAGATATGTTTGATTCACCAATTTTTCAATAGAAAACTCTTCTTTGGCTCTATCATGCAGCTTTTTTCCCATTCCATCTAACAAATGCTTATTTTTCTTTTCCAGTGCTTCATTCAGCGCTTGTTCAATGGAATCAATATTTTTAACCGGGATCACCCAACCTAATTCTTCACTGTTAATTAAGTTTTTTACCCCTCCTACATCCGTAGATATAATTGGAGTATTGGCTCTTGCCGCTTCAAGTAATACCAGGGGAAAACTTTCACTGTAAGAAGCAAGTATCTTAATATCAGCAAGACAAAAGTAACTATGCACATCAGATTGGAATCCTAAAAATTCCACGTTTTTCTCAAGGTTCATTGATGTAACATCTTCAACTAATTGATCTTTTATTGGACCATCTCCAACTAAAAGTAATTTCACTTTTCTGTTTTTTAAAACCAATTTCTGTAAAGCTTTAAACACTTCGGTGTGACCTTTAATTGGGTGGAGCCTTGCAACCATGATGATCACAAAATCTTCATCCGATAATCCTATATCACTACGTTCAAGTTTAGCAGGAAATTTTTTTTTGAAATCTATACCATTATAAATTGTTTCAATTTTTTCTTCTTTAATTCCAAATTCGCATAGCATTTGTTTAAACCGTTCTGATACAGCAAAAAAATAATTGATTTTCTTAAGAATGTGCATATTTATACTTGTAAATACTTTTCCTTTTATACCTCCACGAATAAAATCATCACGTGGGTCACTATGAACGGTAGTAATCCATTTAAACGATTGTTTAAAGTAGCTTACAAAATAGCAGTATAAATTAGCTCTAGCTCCGTGTGAATGTACGATTTCAATTTGATTTTCACGAATCAGTTTTTTGAACCTTGTCAAGATGGACAAATCATATCTTGATATTTGTTTTAGTATTTTTACCTCTATACCTAATTGTTTCGCTTGCTCATATAAGAGCCCTTCTTGAAATACACATAACATTACTTCTTTTTTAGGGAGACCTTGGAGTAGACTTAAAATATGATTTTTGGAGCCCCCAGTTTCTCCTCCGCTTATTACATGAAGGACTTTCATAAAGATTTTCTCCTATATGAATTATAATTAAATAGATATCCTAGGAGGATAAAATAATACACAGTAAACGTTTTGTTTTCCCATATATTATAAAATAATCCCCACACAAATGTAGCTAACAATAGAGCTATTAGAGGTATGGTGAATTTATTTTCTTTTCTGAATTTCCATAACATCCATAACATACTTAGTAAGAAACTAGCGAAAATTAGGACGCCTGTAACACCGGTTTGAGCAATAATTTGAATGTATTGATTATCTGAATAAATATTTCTAGATATACCATACTCTTCATATATAGGAGAGGAAAAACTTTTAGTAGCTGAATCTCCAAAAGTCGCAAAACCAGTCCCTATAAGAGGATTATCTTTAAATACTTGAAATCCTTTGTCAATAACAAACAATCTACCACTTTTTTTGCTTAAACTTAGGGTATCTTCATCAAAACTTTCCGCGATCCGATCATTTGGCTTATCTTCTTTAGGTTCAGGTGTCTCATCATCTTCACCTTGTAACTCACCCGTATTGGCTTCCTCAAGTTTTTTTGAATAACTGTCAGCCAAGTAGTTTGCAGGATAAAAAATACATATGGTCCCCAAAATGATTGTCATTGCGATTAAACTTATCTTTTTAATATTTCTTGTTAATATAAAGTAGGCAATTACACCTACCGTTATTGCTAAAAAAGTACCTCTAGAGTAAGTTAATTCAAGTGTGCCTGCAATTAAAACCAAAATAATAAAAAGGATATGCTTAATTTTTTTTAATTCAACCATTGAACGCAAAATCATTGTAAGTAAAAATGATATAGATAAAAATACTGCTAAAACATTCGGATTCCCAATTAACCCGTAAATTCTGTCTTTATTTGTTGGCGAAATTCTCTTCTGCTCCCATGCTTCTGGTAACAATACTGTTCTTATAGAAATCTTCTCCACTAAACCTTGAATACAAATTATTATTGCTGTGAGTACAACAACCCATAAGAATTTATAGATGTCTTCTTTCTTAATGTCCAACCTTTTTACGATGTAGTAAAGCAGGAATGCAATTATAAATGCACGTAGTTGGAATACAATCGCAACAGGGGATACACCTGTGATAATTGCAGAAATAGCACCAATTAAACAAAAGATGATAAAAGAAATTTCAAAAAAATCAAAGTGAAATAAGCTTTTGAATTTCTTTCTGTTCATGAAGACAACTTTAAGAAAAATAGCTATTATTATTAAGTCACCAATCCCTTTTAATGCGGGATTAACCTCAATTAAAAAGGCTCTGATTGGAAAATACATGATTAATAATAGTAGTCCGTTTTTGGGTCTAAAAAAGGCGTATGCAGCAAATAATGCTGTAACAGTCAAACCAAGTATATTATTGGTCCATATCAGGCAGAGTGCTGTGAGTAAAAAAGCAGCTAAAAGAAAAGAAAACTCTTTAATATTAACTTTCAAAATGATACCCCTTTCTGTATAATTCATGCTTTTGTTGTCGATTTGGGAGTACCCCTAGCAGAAGTGTTTCAGTTTTATTCACTTGCCTAAATAAATGACTAAAATGAGTTCCTTCTCCATTTAATCTTTCTGATACTTGAATAAATGTTGCTGGAGATAAAGCTAAAAAGGTTTCTACAGATTTGATATTGGCGTGATTTTTTAGTAAGACTCGCTTTACCTGAGACAAATAAACAAATCCATCAAAATCTATCGCCTGTGACTGAAAAACAGAAAGTGCAGCATTCTTTTTCTCAGATTGATTAGTTACGTCAATTACTCGATTTATATAAGATGGATCTATAGGACAATTGATTTCATAGCTCCAAATTTCACCATTGAAGTTTATTTCCTCTAAACTATTCGCAAGTATTCTAGCTGTTGCTACATGATCTGGGTGACAATCAATAAATGTTGTAGTGAAAATGATGTCCGGATCGAATTTCTCAATATAACTTGCTAATTTTTTAACAACCTGCTGATTTACTGTTACTTGTCCATCAGGCTGATCAAAATATTTTATTGTATGTATTCCTAGGATCTGCTGAACTTTATCAGCCTCTTGTTTTCTTGCTGCCATAAGCCCTTCTTTAGAGAGTCCAGAAACACTTTTACTGCCATCAGTGATATAAATACAATGAACTTCAGTCCCGTTCGAAACTGCATTTAAAATAGTACCACCTAATCCAATTGTTTCATCATCCACATGAGGTGCCAGAACTAAAATTTTCTTCATCGATTTTATAGGCGTTAATTCCATATTATTCTTATAATATTTTTTCAGAAAATACGCATTTAAAGGGGTAATAAAAGGTCTAGCTATTTTTAAAGCTTTTCGTTTCAACAATTATATTCTCTCCTTAAAATGAGTCGACATCTCCAGGTGTTATGAACCAATTATTTATATTAAAACCTTCATCTTTGTTTGGTATAGAAGAAGATACACTTTTGCCAACGAGTGACATTGGTTCATCTTTGTGAACAAAAGATGCTTTTTTAAGCTCTTTGTACAGTACAGTATGCTTAAGTGCCCACGTATTAATAATATCACTATTACTAAGGACGTCTTTTCCTTTTTTTATTAGTGAATGCCAAACATCTTGCTCATTTATACCCAAGATATCTACAATTACACCTACAGTTATTGATCCTTTTGAAAAGGGTTTTGATTGTTCATTAACAACTACATAACCAATAAGTGAATCATTTCTATAATATCCATACATCGTGTATGAAAAATCAGGACGTTCATGGTATCTCCAGTTTAAAAATGCTGCGTCTCTTTTTAATAGTATGGGGTAATCGTCTTTAACTTTTTCCCATAACTCATTAAACTCCAGTCCACAAACATCAATTTTTTTGAATTCTCCATTTTGATTATTTATTCTAGCTGGTTTTCTCATACCATCTATAAAACGAATTATTGGTGAAATGGGTCTTAGCATAGGAAACTTACTTAATAATAAGTTAGAGAATTTGTTTACATGAAGTAATCTTGGAATTGCTCCTATTACTTTTGCTCCACTATCCCGGATCAATAGCTTTTTTGCAAGTTCAGCAGGAAAACCAAATAGAAAATCGAATCCCTTTTCAGGTGCCTGTTTAAACAATCGCTCATTTAATTTCGGATATATTTTTTTCCCTCTGTGTTTTTGTGATACCATTGTATCTAAACGAGCTCCAAACGTTACTTCTTCTTTAAACCATTTCGCAGCAAATGGAACTAAAGAAACATGTCCAGCAATTTCATCTTCATCCCAAATTTTAATAATAGGTTTTTTATATGGATTTTGAGTGTATTTCCAATACCATTCTTTAATTGATCTGTCCTTCTTAAACACTTCTTTAAACAGTATCTGAATACCCTTCTCATCACCAGGCTCATAGTCCCTAATCATGACAGACCCCTTTCCATTTCTCAAAACTAATTCAAACTAAATAAAAAGGCTTGAACCATCAAGCCTTTAACGTTTTAATAATACTTTAATTAGAAACTTGGGCAGTGCTAGTTGACGTTTCAAACGAGATGGTTGGGAAAGTAGTCTGTAAAGCCATTCAAGCCCAAACTTTCGAAATACAGCAGGTGCGCGTTTCACATAACCACTGAACACATCAAAGCTCCCACCTACACCTTGGTATACCTTGGCATTTAGCTGATTCATATGATCCCTAATCCAAAGTTCCTGTTTAGGACTCCCCATAGCTACAAACAATATATCAGCTTGTGCTTCATTTATTTGGTTTACTAAAGCATCGTTATCTTTCACATAACCATTAGCATAACCAACAATAGAAATAGTTGGATAGTTAAGTTCAATCTTTCGTTTGGCTTCGGAAACAACTTCTTCCTTAGCCCCATACAAAAATACACGGTAACCATTTTCAGCAGAGAAACGAAGTAGATGCTCCATCATATCGACCCCGGTAACTCTAGAATTAACATTTCCATTTACTAACTTAGATGCTAATAGTATACCTACGCCATCAGGAATTTGATAAGTAGAATTATTTATTAAATTCATAAGTTGAGGATCATTATTAGCAGTAATAATCTTTTCAGGATTTACAGCTATAATAGTCGATTTTAAATTTTGATCCATTCTTTCTTTTAATGACAGTAGAATTTCAGAATAAGATAAGTTTGAAACATCTACACCTAAAAAGTTTTCTTTTTGCATATAACCTAGCCTTTTCGATTGTATTTATTATAATTATTATCAATAATGACAACTTTAACCCTATCGTATAAAGTAATTAATGGTCTGTATTTTTTACTGATCAACGCTAACTTTTCAATAAGAAGTTCAATTATCAGCAACAATAAACCGTACACGATCATAGACGATAAAAGGTTAGCATTGTTTAAAAAGACCGCAGCTGTTCCAAACACCCCTGCAATAAAGTAAATAAATAAAACAGCCTGTTTATGGGTAAAGCCAGAATCAAGTAGACGATGATGCAAATGATTCTTATCGGCATCCATAATTCCCATTTTATTTACTTTTCTTCTTACAATTGCAATCAGTGTATCAGTGATTGGAACGGCAAGAATAATAATTGGAATAATTAATGTAACAAAAGTAACCTGTTTAAAGCCCATTACTGAAAGGACAGCGAGTAGGAATCCTAATAACAGAGATCCAGTGTCCCCCATAAATATTTTAGCAGGATTAAAGTTAAAGAATAAGAATCCAGAAGTACTTCCTAAAATCGCTAAAGCAATTAAAGCAACTGGTATATTACCCATACTTGCTGCTATAGCAAAAATTGAAAAAGCAGCAATCGCAGAAACACCAGCAGCAAGTCCGTCTAATCCATCAATTAAATTAATCGCATTCGTAATCCCTATAATCCAAATAATAGTTATAGGTAAAGCGATCCAACTGTTTATTTCCAAATAGTAACCATCAGTAAACGGTATAGTAATGTAATTAATGCTAAAACCGTCAATCAAGATAATTAATGTAGCTATCATTTGACCAAATAATTTCTGCCACGGCTTTATATTATATCTGTCATCTATAATACCTGTTAGAACAATTATTGTTGAAGCTAGTAATATACTAAATGATAAATCAATTATATTAAATACATATACCAATGCACCTGCAATACCGCCATATATGGCTAATCCGCCGAGTCGTGGTACTATGCGAGTATGAACTTTTCTCTTATCTGGTTTATCAACTGCTCCGATTTTATAACTTAATTTAATTACAAAAGGAGTAAGTATGATACTTAATGCAAATGAGATCACTAGTGTAACGAAGTAATGCAATAGCATTCTGGCACCTCTCAGTATCTGTATTTATACGATATATTCCCACTATTTTTGTTTCATATCAATTTTTCGATGTATAAACTCTTTTTTCGACCTGTCTCGACCAAAAAAATGATTAGTAATTTCCAAAAATAATAATAGCACAATCTAGCGAAAAGAGATATGTAATTAACAAAAAATTATCATTAAAACCATTAAGAATTTGCAAATGGTTTTATACCCTTTATTTTCAAAATAAACATACAGTCACGTTACACATATTTGTCGACATAATATGTAAAATAATTACCAATAGGGTAATAAAAACTGAAAAAGCTCTGAATGGAAATTCATTCAGAGCTCTCATTTTATGAAATTGGATTGATCCCGGAAAGGTTTCCAATTTTATACACATTGATTGGACCGTCATCCTTAATTCCAATACAATTTTTAGTATCAAAAATCACAGGATGCTTCATAAGTGTGACAATTTTATTCTCGTCCATATTCTTAAACTGGTTATGATCTGTTAACACAACAGCTAAATCAGCACCGGTAAGAGCATCGTCTAAAGAATTATTGGTTACTTTTAATTTTTCTTGTTGTACGAAAGGATCGTGAACAGCAATGTTTAGTTCATCATTCTTTAGAAGTTCTTGCAAGATTTCCATGGCTGGACTCTCACGAACATCGTCTATGTTCCCTTTATATGTTAAACCTAAGATTGCTACTTTCGGTTTATTTAATTCACTAACCAGATGTTTAATTTCATTAACAACAAAATCAGGCATAGAATTGTTAATCTTTCGACTTTGTTGAATAAGTGGCGATTCTTCAACTGCTTTCTCGATAATAAAATACGGGTCTACTGCTAAGCAGTGACCACCAACTCCAGGTCCTGGTTGATGAATATTTACTCGAGGATGCATATTTGCAAGTTCAATAACATGATGTGCGTTTACACCAATACGTCGTGAAATTTTAACGAGCTCATTGGCAAGGGCGATATTTACATCACGGAATGTATTTTCCATTAGTTTTGACATTTCAGCAGTTATAGCTTCTGTTTCGATAACTTGTCCTTCTACAACTGCTCGGTAAACATCTCCAGCTTTTTTTGATGCCTGTGGGGTTACCCCGCCCACAATTCGAGTGTTTTCAATGAGTTCAATTAGAATTCTTCCAGGTAGTACACGTTCTGGACAATGTGCAAGGAACACATCATCTTCCAAATTCCAACCTTTCTCCTTTAAAATTGGAGCAACGATATCATCGATTGTACGTGGTGGAATAGTGGATTCAACAATTACTACATTCCCTTTTTTCAACAATGGAGCAATATTTTTTGAAGCTTCTACTACATAATCCACATTTGCTGAATGATCATCATGAATTGGTGTAGGTACGGCAATAATATATACATCAGCTTCTTCGGGTGCTAGAGAAGCTTTTAGATTTCCATTACTTACTACTTCTTTTACAAGTTCGGGTAATCCAACTTCTTCGATTAATATCTCTCCGCTATTTAAAGAAGATACAACCTTTTCATTTACATCAACTCCGACAACTTCATAACCAGACCGAGCAAATATAGCGGCTGTTGGTAAGCCAATATAGCCAAGTCCCACTACACAGATTTTCTTCATTATTATATGGCCTTCCCTTCTATCAACTAATTCGAAAGTTAATAATTATATTTTGCACTCTAAAAGGATATTCAATATATACACAAACGTCAATTAATAACCAAACCATGCTTGGTCTCGTAACGAATTGCATCAAATTGATAACAATGATAATATAACTTAAGTCAATTGTCTATATTGTCTATTTAAAGGAGGCTTTTTTCTTTTGAAAGTTGTTATATCAGGGTTCTACGGCCTTGGGAATACTGGTGATGAGGCTATTTTAGAATCCATTGTAGATAACCTCAGAGCAGAACTTGATAATCCCGAGATAACCGTATTTTCACTTTCACCTATAGAAACTGCCAAAACTCACAACGTTAAAAGCGTTTACAGAGGTTGGCGTCACGAGAACAAAGAAAAAATCCGTGCCCTTCGAAAAGCAGATTTGCTTATTAGTGGTGGTGGCGGTCTACTACAAGATACCTATCCGACTAAAATTATCTTTGGTCCATTACCTTACTATCTGCTTATCGTATTACTGGCAAAACTATGTGGAACTAAGGTTATGTTCTTTTCACAGGGAATTGGACCGGTTAACACAAAATACGGCAAACTTCTAATGAAAGTATTTGCCAACCTTGCTGATCTTATAACAGTGCGCGATGAATACTCCAAGGAGTTGCTGCACAAATTAGGTGTAATTCGACCGAAATCAATTGTTACTTCTGATATTGTGTTTGGTTTTGTACCTAAAGAAGATCGAGCATGTCTTGATAGTCTTCCACTTTCAGAAGAGGATATGAAGCGTGTTGTCTCTGTTTCAGTGCGTCCTTGGTTTGGACGAACTGAACACTATTCAGAAATGGCAGATATATTAGATCGTCTTTTGGAAGAGAAGGATGTCATTCCTGTCTTTGTACCTATGGAAGGCCATCATGATGTAAAAGCATCAAACCTAGTCATTGAAAAAATGAAAAATAAAAACAAAGTCCATGTTTTAGATGGTAACTTTACTCCAAATCAGTATCTCGATTTTATTGGTAGAAGCCGCCTTACAATAGGTATGAGACTTCACTCGTTAATTTTCGCCACATTGAAAGGTGTTCCACATATCGGCATTAGCTATGATAAGAAAGTAGAAAGCCTGCTTAAAAGAAGTGGCATGTGGGATTACTCTTTTCGTTTAGAAGAAGTTGATACAATCAAGCTAGTGAACAATGCTAAAGAGATTCTTGATAATCATAATCAATTTTCAACTGCAGTTTCACAAAATGCTAACGAACTTCGAAGTGAAGCTATCCGAAACGTAGATCTTCTTAGAGAATACTTTGTAAAATAATACATTAATAAACTTTCAAGAGAGGTTTTCATAGATCTCTCTTGATATTTTTTGGAGGAAATAATGAACATTCTATTAACTACTGTTTTTGATTATCCTCACGCTGGCGGTCTTTCCACCCATGTTACAACATTAAAAGCCGGCCTTGAAGCACGAGGACACCATGTGGATGTAGTCTCAATTTCTGATGCAAGTCCAGTAAAAGTAAAACTCATGGCACAAGGACCAAGTTTTTTAATTAATAAAGTTACAAAAGGCAAAGGTATCATCTGGAGTAGAAATGCTCGTCAAAAACTACTTGCTGAGTTGATTAAAGAGAAAGTGAAAACACGCTCTTATGACATCATTAATGCTCAAGATACATACGCAACTTTTGCGTCCCTTGAATCAGGTGTTCCAGTTGTTTCGACGGTTCATGGTTACATGGCATTTGAAGCTGTGAGCAAAGGTTCTGTTGAAGAACACAGCAAAGAAGCTCAGTATCTTCAACAAATGGAAATCAAAGCATTTAAAACGACACGAAAAGTAATCACAGTTGATCAACGTATTAAAAATTACGTTGCCGATCAAGCTGGA
Source organism: Fictibacillus nanhaiensis (assembly GCF_049537595.1). Taxonomy (GTDB): domain Bacteria; phylum Bacillota; class Bacilli; order Bacillales; family Fictibacillaceae; genus Fictibacillus; species Fictibacillus nanhaiensis_F. The sequence continues at coordinate 188,012 of NZ_JBMULM010000001.1, read as the reverse complement.
ATAACTGCGACAGCTATCAAGAATTTTATTGATATTGACAGCTTTAAACCCGATTCTAGTAACAAGATGACTTTCCGCAAGAAACATCATGTTTCAGAGAACGCAAAAGTCATATTTATACCTCGTCGACTTACCAAAAAGAATGGAGTCATCTATCCTGCGATGGCATTAAAAGAAGTAGTAAAACAATTCCCCGATGCTCTTCTCATTTATGCAGGAAGCGGTGAAGAAATGGGCACGATAAAGAAATTTGTTGCAGAGAATAACCTTGAAAAGAACGTCAGCCTGCTTGGAGCGATTGCACATGGTACGATGAAGGAGTACTATGCCTTGACTGATATTGTTCTCGTACCATCGGTATATTCTGCAGGAGTTGAAGAAGCCACTTCTATCTCAGCTCTAGAAGCTATGGGTTCAGGTGCTCCGCTAGTAGCAAGCGCAGTTGGGGGCTTAAAAGAAATTGTAGACAATAATGTAGATGGTTTCCTTACTGAAGAGAAAAATGTAGAAGAATTAACAGATGCGATTTTACAACTGTTTAGTAATAAAGATTTAAGTGAAACATTTGCTACAAAAGCTCGTACTAAAATAGAGCAAGAGTACTCTCATTTAGCAGCTGCAGAAAAATATGAAGCAATTTATTTAGAAGCTTTGAATCAGAAGTAAAATACAGCAGTAGGGCAATGTGCCTTACTGCTGTTTTACAAGAAGCGAAGGTGAACATAACATGTCTAAACTTAAAAAGACTGCTATTATTATTACTTTGTTATCTCTCGTCCTTAAATTTTCCGGCTTTCTTCGTGAAAGTGTCATGGCCATGCAATTTGGGGCTAACCACTATACAGATGGATATTTAATTTCATTTTCGTTCATTACATTAGTTGTTGCAATGATCTCAGGTGGCTTCAATAATGTATTTCTTCCGATGTATGTAAAGAACAGAAAAGAACGACCTGAAGAAACAGAGAAAAATGCTATTGGTGTAATGAATCAGACTGTAACATGGTTTTTCGGATTAACGCTCGCTCTGTACTTCTTTGTCCCTTACTTCCTTCCTCTTATGTTTCCGGAAATGAACGATGTGACTGAGAAAACAGCAGTTGATGTTACTCAATTCTTTTTCCTATTTTTAAGTGCCATTGCGTTAAACGGAATCTTAGAATCCTACCTGCAAGCTCGCAGAATTTTTGTGCCTGCACAAATCTCACGTTTGCTTGCAACATTAACTGGAGCCATTTTTGCTCTTCTTTTTTCAGAACAGATGGGCATTAACAGTTTGGCATACGGATTTATTACAGGTACGATTTTAGGAGGATTGCTGCAGTACTTTTATTTGTCAAAAAGCGGTTTTCCCTGGCAGCCTACTCTTCAAATCGAGCCAGAATTTCGTAAAACCTTACTTGTTTTGCTACTGCCTTCCTTCTTAAATACGATTGTAGGGCAAATCAATATGTTTATTAACAAGATTTTCGCTTCAGGTACTGTGGAAGGAGCTGTTACGTACTTAAACAATGCTTCACTGCTTGTAAGTATACCGAACACTATTTATGCGACTACAATTGCAACAATTATTTTCACACTACTTGCTGAGCAAGTAAACGACCGTAAGAAGTTTCAGAATACAGTTTTTATGGGGCTTGAGCTAAGCTTTATCTCTCTCGTTCCAATCGCAGTAGGGTTATATATTGTCGGTATGCCTGCACTTTCATTTATTTACGAGCGCGGTGAGTTCAATTCACAGGATACCGCTAACACATACCTTGCTTTAGTAAACTACCTGCCGCTAATGGTCGTTCAAGGACTGCATTATATCGTTGCAAAATCAATGTATGCTCTGGAAAAAACGAAGGTCATCATGCGAATCAGTATTACAACTGTTTTGCTGAACATACTGCTTAATTCGCTACTTGTGGACAGGTTAGGATACCCTGGCCTTGCAATGACCAGCTCTCTTGTTTCCTTCTACTTCTTGTTCTTCTCATTTATGGCGTTGTACAAGGATTTTCCGAAGGAAGAAACGAGGCGTGTGCTCTTGATGTGTTTAAAGGTCATTATCCCTAGTGCTTTTATGGCTGTACCGTTGCTATTAATCCAATACACAACAGATATTGAATCACTATATTCCCTTTGGCAACTTTTAATCCTCGTACCACTTGGAATTTTGTTCTATATAATAGGAAGTTATTTGTTTAACCGTGAAGGTTTTTATCGTGTTATTAGAATTGTGAAGAAAAAATAAAAAATGGCAGTTGCCCTCGACTTTGGGGCAACTGCCATTTTGTTATATATAGTTGATAATTACCTTATTCTCTTTCTTCAACTTCATATAAATCTGTCCATTAGCGTCAAGATCTTTATACTGTTCAATATCACGAGTTTTAATGACTTTTGCAGGATTTCCGCCTACTACGCTATATGGAGGTACATTTTTAGTCACAACAGATCCCATGGCAATAATCGCACCTTCACCAACTGTTACTCCTGGGCAAATTAAAACATGTGCACCCACCCACACATTTTTTTCGATTTTTACAGCTTTTAAATATACATCGCCGTCGTATGGCAACATCGTTGCTTGATCATAGCGATGATTTGATGTTAAAACCGTTAGCCTCGGTCCAATGATGACGCCTTCCGCAATCTCAACTCCGCCTCTTGCAGAGATATATGCTTCAGGTCCAATGTATACATGGGATGAAATTTTCATTTTTTCTGGATTTCCGAACCTTGAGTCTGTGTGAAATACCACATTTTCTCCAAGTTCTCCAAACTTACCTTTCATTTTATTTAATTTTATCTCTCTGACTTTTCTTTTTAATATGTTTAACATCGAGAACCACCTTTCTTATCTCTTCAATGATTATAGCCATAATTACACTGAAAGAAAACTTTCTTTAAACAACGTGTTATAAATAAAAGAAAACCTGCAATGATTCGTTGCAGGTCAAAACATTAGTTTATAGTTCGATAAAGGAAAGCTGAAAATTCTGCTCTTGTCGTTTTTCCACTCGGACGAAATGTATTGTCTTGATATCCTTGTGTAATATCGTGAGCTCTTAAAGCATGGATTTCTGTAAAAGTTGGAAATGAAGTCGGAACGTCATTAAACTGCTTGAATGCTTGTGCTTCATAGTTTTGTAACTTATAAGCTTTTGTTAAGATTATCGCCATCTGACCTCTTGTAATTGGTTCATTGGGACGGAAAGTTCCGTCTTTATAACCTGTAACTACACCTGCTCTTTCTATTGCTGCAATATGATATGCAGCGGCAGAGCTGGGACTTACATCATCGAACTTTAATTCAGTTGTTGCTGGAAGCTGCAGCTCTTTATTAAGCATTATTGCAGCTTGACCTCTTGTAATAGTCAGTCCTGGTTTGAAAACGGATCCTGTATAACCAGAAATAATACCTTTCTTACTTAATTCTGCAATAGCATTATGAGCGAAATAACTTTCTGGAACATCATAAAATTGTCCAATAGGTAGTGTTGGAGCAATTTGATTTATTGTTTGTTCATCATCTTCTATTATCCTTTTTGCTGCATAATAGTATTTAGACCAGTATACATTGTCCAACGGATTCACTTTAATCCCATAACTACTTGTTGCACTTATAAAATCATTATTTCCTATGTATATACCTACATGTGTAATGCCATTAGAAGGATATGTATTTTTATAAAATACTAAATCTCCAGGTTGAAGTTTATTTATTGGAACTGATTTTCCTTGTGCAAATTGATCATCTGCAGTTCTAGGGAGCTTTAGCCCCGCCTCTTTAAAAACATACTGTGTATAACCTGAACAATCAAAGCCAGTGGATGGAGAAACACCACCCCACTTGTAATTCACTCCTTGGTATTTCTTGGCGATTGATACTATTTTTTCTCTAGTAGATTGAGCTTTTGTATCTGGTACTTGAAAAGCTAAGAGAAAAAAAGAAACAATAAAAACTACTACTACTTTCTTCAAATAATTTTAACTCCTTCCTAATTTTAAAATTCTATTTTTTGTATTTAAAGTCGAAATTTGGTGTTTTGTTCACATTCACCAGTTTAGCATGTATATATAACCGATTAGATTACAGTTATGTTACATCGGAAGGTGTCACAATATAAAAAAGACCAGTCTACTAAACTGGTCTTTTCACATTTATTTATGGCGTTGTTATTGTTGATCTAAAAAGGAATATTGAAAAATCTCTACGTGAAATTTCTTTTCTTGGTGCATAGAGTGTTTCTGATATGCCGCTAGTAACCTTGTAAGTATAAATAGATTCTATGGATGGTTTAAACACAGTTCCTGAAATATCAGTAAACGGAGTAGCTTTTCGATCTACAAAATCATAAGCCCTTACAATTCCAGCTGCCATTTCACCACGCGTTAATTTTTGAGTTCCATTAAAGTTACCTTTTCCATCTCCTAAGAAAATACCAGCATTTTGAACCGCAGCGACATACGGATAAAACTTGTTGCTGGTACTAATGTCTTTGAAGTTCGGGTTAGTTACATTTGTTGTGTCTAAGCCTAACTCTTTTACGAATAAAATTGCAGCTTCTAATCGAGATAAAGCCTGATCGGGTCTAAAAGTAGCATCTGAATACCCGCTTATTACATTATTCTCTACAAGTGTCGCTACCTCTTTATAACCTCTAGAAGTTGTATTTAAGTCTGGGAATACTTTCAAAAACCCTTCGCGATTCCTCAGATAACTTGAAGGGACATATCCTACATTTCCATCTTGCGTCTTAACGGGATACCAGCCAAAATGTTGTAGTTTATCAGGAGCAAATTGAATTCCACCGGTTAACTCAACTGATTCGCCACGAAGCAAGTATCTCTTTCTTTCAGAGTCAGAAGTAGCGCTTGATCTTAAAGAAACTCCTTCAGCTCGAGTTGCAAGGACATTTCCAAAAGTAAATGAATGCTTTGTAGTTGTAAAAGGTCCTGGGATATCATATTGTTTTTTTGCTGAAAAATCCATTAATGTAGGTTTATTAACGCTATAATTAATAACTAATTGATTTATTGGAAAAGGAGTGACATTTAATTGGCCTTTAACATCTGTCATATGTTCATATATAGAATTCTGATATGCCTTTTTCGGATAATTATACAGAAGTCTTTCGGATTCTGTTAATCTAGGGTCATTTTTCAAAGAGTAGCCATTATAAGCTAGAATAGCAAAATACCAATGTTCAATTTCTTCTGGAGAGTTATCATTAATTTTAGGTATATATGACATATTCCACTTTTCTTTAAGTATCTTTATACCTTCACTAATATTAAATTGAGTGTCCGTTTTTAACCTTTCCTCAAGTCCAGGTCTTTGATCTAAGTATGATTGAGGATATGTAACTTGAGTGATTCCCAAACCTCTTCCGTCATAACCAATTAATGGATAACCGGATGCATTAAACTGTCTCCAGTTACTCTCCTGCCAAACAATAGCTTTAAATACCTCAGGAGGAACTCCATTAGCTTTTGCTGCATCAGTTAAATATTTGTTAATGACTTCCGGTGAAGGGTCCTTATAAGGCCCTGTAGCCTGTGTACTAAACGTATTATTTCTATATTCTTTTTCGATTTCTTTGTTTAAAATGACTTGATTATCGTTATCGATTGCATAGCTTTCTTCGACAAGGAGAGATGGCATTGCCATAGAGTCTCCTGTTTTGTATTTAGGGAAAGAAACAGTAAATTGATTCCCTTCATTAAATACTAGGTTACCATGGTCGTATTCATTTGATTGGAATAGGTGTTTATAGCCCGATGTATCAAATGAGAAAATATCAAAAGTAAGAATCGATCCGGAACCAGAAATACGATATTCTACAACAACATATTTCTTATTGTTATAATCCCATTGCTGGATTTTTTCAATGTATCCAAGCGGAATAATCTTTTCATAAAGATTTTCACTTTTATTAGAGATAACTAATTTTGATTCAGTTTGTTTATTATCTATTAAAATAGAAAATAGTTTATCTACTGAAATTACAGTTTCTTCATCATGAGCAACGTTTACTATTTGAATGGCTGACTGTTCATTTGCATTGACCGAGTTGCTCCACACAAAAAAAGGTAACAGCAAGCAGAATACCAACACCCCTATTTGTGTTTTTTTAAAGTTGCCTTTCATCTTCCATCATTCCCCCTATTTTTACAAATTCCACTTTAAATTAACATAAAATACTATATATATCCAGGTATTATTATCCTAGTTTAATATTTTTTGTATTATTTTGTAGAAATGTCCACATAAAAAGGATGGCTTAGAGCCATCCTTTTTATGTGATCATTTTTCTAATCTAAACTGTTTGTTGTTAGCTCTTGCTGTAAAAACAGCAAATTGTCCACGAGTTACTTTCGAATATGGACGGAAAGTTCCATCACTATAACCAGAGGTGATACCATTCGTTTCTACTAAGTTAATAGATTGATAAGCTGCCATACTTTTATTTACATCTGTAAAACTAACATTACTTACAGTTTTTAACTTATAGGCTTTCGAAAGCATTATTGCCATTTCTGCTCTGGAAATATTTTTTTCAGGGTGAAAATTACCATCACCATTTCCAGAAACAATACCAGCTTCAAAGGCTGATTGAATATATCCAGAAGCGAAACTGCTTTGGTTCACATCTGAAAAACTGGTTTTTCTTTTTGTTCCATTTAAACCAATAGCTCTTCCTATCATGGAAATAGCCTCAGAACGTTTTACGTTTCTACCAGCACTAAATCCAATGTCTGCATATCCAGAAACTATAGATTTACTAGATAAATAAATGACATGAGGCGCATACCAGTCATTATTCGAAACATCTCGAAGATTCATACCAGATACTGTTGCTTTAACAGTTGAAGTGAAATCAGATTTATTCCCCGCTTTATCAATCGCTCTAATTTGATATGAATAAGATCCGTTAGTTAGATAATCATGATAACTTAATCCGCTAAGAAACTTCACCTTTTTTCCATCTCGGTAAATCTCATAACCTTTAAGAGCTACCTCCTCTGTAGAAGCTTTCCATTTCAAAGAAATATCTCCATGTCCGATATGAGAAACAATTTGATTTCTTGGAATTGTTGGAGCCACTGAGTCTCTTTCAGTTTGAACAAGTCCATTACCGTATAAGTTATCTTTTCCAGATACACCTAAATCTATGGTATTTCTCATAAGAACCTCTTTTAAGTTATCATCAGGATTCTTTTGTTTATACACTGCCAAAGTTCCAGCAACATATGGTGCAGCCATAGATGTTCCACTTTCTACCATATAACTATTCTTTCCATCTTGCCAGAATGTGCTATAAACATCAACACCAGGTGCAACCACATCAAGCTCTTTACCAGATGATGAAAAATAACCTCTCTTATCAAATTTATCAATAGCGCCAACAGCAATTGTTTTTTCTAATTTAGCTGGATATTCAATCGTGTTTTGTAAACCATCTGGTGTACCAGAGTTTCCAGCAGCTGCAACAACTATTATCCCTTTGTCTGCTGCGATATTGATATAATTCTCTATAACTTTAGAATATCTAGGACTCGAAAGACTCATGTTAATGATGTCCATCTTGTTATCTATTGCCCATTTAATACCCGCAGCAATTTCTCCTTCACCTCCAAATCCTTCACTATTCAATACTTTTACTGCATATAATTCTGAATCTGGTGCAACTCCTAAAGCACCTATTCCATTATTCTGAGCCCCAATAATTCCAGCAACGTGTGTCCCATGACCATTATCATCGTCATACGACTTATGATCTTCAACTGTTGAAATACCACCTGCTACCTTTAAATCTTCATGATCTATGGAAATACCAGTATCAAGGACTGCCACTTTGATGCCTTTACCAGTAAGTCCTTTTTCAAGGGTTTGTGCACCATTTACTTTTTTAACTGACCATCTAATTGGTTGTTTGACCGTTTCAGAAGCCTTTTCAAATTGAATTTCTTCTTTTACGGATTCTACTCCAGGTAAAGATTTTAATAACGGTATAACCCTTTTTGGTACAGTTGCTGTAGCTATTGAAATATCGGTAAATTTATGATGCAATTCACCTTGCATTCGGTATACAACTGCTTCATCAATTTTTTTCTGAAATGTAATAATTACTCGTATTTTCTCTTCCTTGGCGTATCCATTTTCCGGAAAAACCAATAAATTAAATACTAGTAGCAAACTAAAAAACAAGATTCCTTTTTTAAACACATTCTTATCTCCCATCCTAAACTTATCTAATTTTCAAGATTTTTACACTTCTCTAATTTTCTCATAAATTTAAAAATCCCTCTAGTACTTTAGAGGGGTTTTTACATATAAATTAATACAGTTTATAAAAATCAAGAATTCCAAGATAGATAGCTTGGGAAGCCTTTTCTCTCCAAGCAGCAGAACCAAGTTTTCTTGCATCTGAGCTATTATCAATAAATCCTAATTCAACTAGGGTACTCGTCATACCATTCTCTCTTAAAACATGGAAGTTTCCTTCTTTAACACCACGATTCGTAGTTCCAAGCATACTCACCATACGTTTTTGAATTAGTTCAGAAAGCTTTTTGCTTTTCTGTATATGAGAAGTACCTGGTGCACCAGCACTTCCATAGTAATAAGTTTCTGTACCGTGCCCTCCTCCAGAGTTCACATGTATGCTAATAAACATTTCGCCTTTATTATCTTTCGCAATCTTGACACGGTTTGGTAGTTCAATGAAGACATCTGTTTTACGGGTTGTAACTACTTTCACTCCAGCAGCTTTCAAATGTTTTTCTAACCGTAAAGTGGTGTCTAAGTTAATATTTTTTTCTAATAATCCATTTCCTACCGCACCAGAATCAGTTCCACCATGTCCTGCATCAATTACTATTATCTTTTTGCTCATATCAGCTATAGGAGGATTAATGTAGTCTTGATGAACATAACCTTCTAGACCTTTATAATTGATTAGTGCCCAGGTGCCAGTATACTTATATACACTTACTCGGTATCCAAGGTTAACTTTTCCTTTACTTGCATAACTTGTCCCAGGTCCAGTTCTAACGTTAAGTCCGTTTACATTTACTATTTCTTCTGCGATGACTCTTTTGTTATTGTCCACACGAAATTCTGAATTTAAGCTTCTTGCTAAGAAGACAGAAAAATCAGCTCTATTTGTAATAGTGCTCGGACGAAATGTTCCATTAGCGTAGCCTGTTGAAATACCAGCTGTTGTGATTTTATTAATTGAAGTATACGCTGCACTGCTAGGATAAACGTCATTGAAATTTATCGTATCACTAGTTTTGGTTAACATAAATGCTCTAGCAAGAAGAATCGACATTTCACTACGAGTAACAGTTTTTCCTGGTCGAAATGTTCCATCTCCATACCCAGTAATAATTCCCTCCTCTACTGCAGATTGAATATAACCTGAAGCAAAGCTTGAACTACTTACATCAGAAAAATTAGTATTTCTTTTTATGCCATTTAACTTTAAAGCTTTACCTATCATTACAGCCGTTTCAGCTCGGTTAACACCTTGGTTTGGACGAAATGATCCATCTGAAAATCCTGAAATAATGCCTTTTGAAACTAGGTATTCTATTTCTTCTTTCGCACGGTATGTATCGCTTACATCTGAAAATGTTGCAGCTCCTACAATTACACTATTATGAGCAAACCATAATAATAAAGTGACAAGTCCAATTAATCCCCGTTTAAACACCTTTCCCAAAGTTCTTATCCTCCTAAATTTTAGTGAAATAACTATTGTGCTTATATTCTATATCGCCCAATTTATTTAAAAATAAAGAAGAATCTTTTCAAAGAATAAAAATGTGCATGTTAACCTATGTAAAATTTAATTAAGAAGGATTTAAGGGAGATTAAACTTATTTATACGAGTTAAAGTTAGAAATGAGTTTGTAGTATATGTGGTATACTATGAGAAGATTTTTTGAAGGAAGGAATTAAGAAATGAACTCAAATGTTCTTGTCATTATACCAGCATATAATGAAGAAGATTCAATTAGTCAGACAATTAATAGACTCGTTAACACTTCAACTTTTGATTATATTGTGATTAATGATGGGTCGTTGGACAATACAAAAGAAATTCTAACCTCCAACCAGTTCCATCATTTAAATCTCCCAGTAAATATGGGAATTGGTGGAGCAATGCAAACTGGCTATAAATATGCTTTGGAAAAAGGATATGCTTATGCTATCCAATTAGATGCTGATGGACAACATGATCCTGAGGATTTAACAAATTTATATGAAGAAATACAATTTAATGATTTTGATATGGTTATTGGTTCACGTTTTGTTGAAAAGACAGGGTACCGTGGTAGTCATTTTAGAAGGTTTGGAATTTATTATTTTTATATGATGCTCCGTCTATTATCTGGAATTAAAATAACAGATCCGACTTCTGGTTATCGTATTGTAAATCGGAATGTTATAAAGGAATTTTCTCATTCCTACCCAATAGATTATCCTGAAGTGGAAGTGCTCGTTCAGCTCGCGCAAAAAAAATACAAAATAAAAGAAATTAAAGTTGAAATGAAGGCCCGTCAAGGTGGAAAATCTTCTATTACCCCATTAAAATCAGCGTATTATATGGCTAAGGTGACCTTCTTTTCACTGATACGTTCCGTTTTTTGAGGTGATAAAAATGAATTCAGTACAAATAATAACGATAATAACTGCCATGATATTTTTAATACAAGTAGTAGTATTTACGAGAAAAAACAAGCTACATGATCAACATGCCTTTCTTTGGATGGTCTTTGGATTCGCTGGACTACTTGTGGCATTTCTAATTCCACAATTTAACCATATCGCTTCATTGCTAGGAATTGCATACATGCCTACCTTTGTCTTTATGATTGCATTTATTGTAGTTTTAAACATTCTTATGTATCAAACAACAGTTCAATCCACCTTACAGAAAAAAATTAATATACTTATTCAAGAAAGCGCATTTCACAAAAAAGAAATTGAAAATCTTAAAAAATCGCTTAATAAAGGAGAGCAAGAATGAACTTATATAACTTTTTTCTTATTTTATTCAATACCTTCATTCTTGTAACTGGTCAATTTCTTTGGAAACTAGGTTTAGAAAAAGAGCCAGTAAGTTTCAATTCCATTACATCAATCATTAAACTCATGTTCTCCCCACTTATATTTTCTGGCATACTCTCATACGGATTAGCTACCGTATTATGGCTGTTTATATTAACCAAGGTGCAAATTAGCATAGCATATCCTGTTCAAAGCATCGCTTATATAATTGCAGTTTTTGGTGCATATTTTATATTTGGTGAACCTTTAACACTATATAAAATATTTGGCTGTATGCTAATTATGGCAGGCGTTTCCATAATCGCTTTGTCTAACTAGCTCAATAAGTTTGGAGTTGAAAAATTATGAAACAATTTGTTCATCAAAATAAAATAATGATTCTTTCCAGTTTTTTAATACCCCTTGTATTCTTTGTCCTTTTTTCTCTCATAAAAGGACTCCCTTTTATGATTATTACATCCGACGGTGAACTCTATAAAAATTTAGCTGGTAATTTTTTGAATGGTAAAGGGTTAATCAATACAGTCAGAGAAGAAAATATAATTGTTCCTCCATTGTATCCATTAATTATTGCATTTATCATCTACTTTTTTAAGGACATTACTTTTGTTTTTCTTGTGCAATTTCTCGTTCTAGGATCTACAGGAATTGTTATATTCCTATTAGCATACCGTTTGTTTATCAATAAAGTAATAGCTATTCTATCTGTGGTTTTGTTCTCAATTCACCCCATTTTATTAAATAATGGGCCAAGTAAACTTTTAACTGAAACAATTTTCACTTTTTTTATAGTTGCTATAGCACTGCTTGGAACAGTTATTCTTCATATGGTTAAAAATACAGAAAAGAAAAACCTCTCCATTTTAATTGTGTTGTTTGTAATAACATTCTACCTTAGTATAATGATGCGTCCACATTTGTTATTTTTAATACCTATCGTTATTGGTTATTTTATTTTTCTAAATTTTAATAAAATCATCCCGATATGGGTAATCTTGTTTTCTATTTTAGTACCGATTTTGTTATTCGGAGCGAATTATACATACAACAAAACGACACACGGAGAAGGAATTCTCTTTGAAAATTACAGTGGCATGAATCTATATATCGCTAACAATCCTCATACTACAGTTGGTTTTTATTCATCTTCAATTATTGAGAAATTTGTAAGCGATGAATATAATCAATATAAAAATACACCACTATCAGAAAAAAGCAAAATTCTAAAAGCAAAAGCTGTAGAGTACATTCTTGCGGAACCAGGCGAATTTATAAAAAGATTGGTTCAAAAAATACAACTTTTTTTCGAAGGTGTAAATCGTTTCGATACTTTACTAACCCTATTTTCAATTGGAGGTTATATTACAGCATTTATTATTTTGAAGAACTTAAGGATTCATTTGCTGATTATAGGATTGTATATCCTATATTTTGCAGTTCTTTCATCAGTTGGTTTACTAGTTAGTTCCCAGCGTTACCGGCTCCCAATCATCCCTTTATACACTATATTTGGAAGTTATTTAATATATACAGTTACCTCTTCTTATGGAAAGTGGTTGAAAACAAAAACAAGATGATAAAACAGAACAATTTAATCTTTTTAAAGCCCCATTTCAACTCTGTTGATGTGGGGTTTATCTACGTTTTTTAGGATTATTTTTAACAAATACAATAGGATTACAGAGTAGATGGCCAACGAAATTTCTATTTAGCTAACTTTTAAAATTTCAATCGTGGAAAGTAAACTTTTTAATCCATCTAAGCTTTGTCCAACGCCATACAACTTTTTGCATTCGCGTATCTCCTTTCAATAGTTTATTTTCTAGTTCTCGGTCTTGTAGGAGATACTAAAGGAAGAGTTCCCTTCCTTTCAATTGTTGATCTCTTACATCCTGCACATACGTAAAAATATTGGGTCTAACATGTTTTCAATCAACTTATTTACTAGTGGTTCAAGCATCAAGGAAAACGTTTTTAATCTTCAAATAAAAGAAGATATGAAATTATGAAAGAGATTAAAGTAAGTACGAGGGAACCAGAAAGTCACAATTTATGTAAAGGATGAGCGAGAGTATATGCCATGTTTATTTCATCTCTCAAAATCATCTCACATTTTTCACAAAAAAAAGAAGCTTGTAGACAGAGTACTTTGTCTACAAGCTGAACATAGCGATGATAATAATCTGCTATTATTTTTTATTGAACTTTAAGTAAAGGTATTAATTAAATTACTCTAAAAGTATCTGGTCTCTCAGTGCGTTTATTGAAGTGATAAAGAATTGCTTCAATAATTCGTCGAGAGGCTTCTCCATCACCATATGGATTTGAAGCCTTTGCCATAGATTCATATGCCTCTTGACTCGTTAATAGTTCTTTAGCCATCGAATAAATATCTTCTTCATTTGTCCCAGCGAGCTTAAGTGTTCCTGCTTTAATGCCTTCAGGACGTTCTGTAGTATCGCGAAGAACAAGAACAGGAACTCCTAGTGAAGGTGCTTCTTCTTGTACTCCACCACTGTCAGTTAAAATAATATGTGCACGAGAAGCAAGATTGTGGAAATCTAGAACGCCAAGAGGCTCAATTAGATGGATTTTTGAATCTTCTCCTAAAATCTCATCTGCTACTTCCCGAACAGCTGGATTTAAGTGAACCGGATATACAACCTGAACATCGTCATGTTCTTGAACAATTCTTTTAATTGCTCTGAACATATTACGCATAGGTTCTCCTAAATTCTCACGTCTATGTGCAGTAACGAGAATTAATCGGTCATCCCCCAATTTATTTAGGATATCTAATTCATAATCTTCACGTACTGTAGTTCGAAGCGCATCGATAGCAGTATTCCCCGTGACATAGATATGATCACCACTTTTGTTTTCTTGAAGAAGGTTTTGTGCAGATGCATGAGTAGGTGCAAAATGAAGATCAGCCATTACCCCTGTTAGTTGACGATTCATCTCTTCTGGATAGGGTGAATACTTATTCCAAGTTCTAAGACCGGCTTCTACATGTCCAACTGCAATTTGGTTGTAAAAAGCAGCTAAACTAGCAACAAAAGTAGTTGTTGTATCTCCATGAACGAGAACAATATCAGGTTTTTCTTCTTTCATAACAAGATCCAGACCTTCAAGTGCTCTTGTCGTTACACCTATTAACGTTTGACGGTCCTTCATAATATTAAGATCATGATCAGGTTTCACATCAAAGATCTCTAATACTTGATCAAGCATTTCACGATGCTGAGCTGTAACTGTAACAACCGAGTTAATCTCTTCATATTTTTCCATTTCGAGTACGAGCGGTGCCATTTTAATAGCTTCAGGTCTTGTACCAAAAATTGTCATTACTTTAATTTGATCCATGCTTTTATATCCTCCTAGCACTTTTTGCTGCTAATATTTATCTCATTAATGCTAACCTTACAATAGATCATTCGTCAAATTTGTCTAAATTAAATCCTTATTTGGAATACTATTTTTAAAAAAAATTTCATGAATTGGATTTAATTAGTACAAAAATATATTTCTAAGTATGTATTCGTTATATTCTTCCTTATGATTCATACTTTTTATACATGTATTTAATTTAAAATCCTCAATAGACGTGCCGATTATTTTATCTTGTGTCATCAAGAAATAATATTTATGATCTTATACAGTAGAAATAGTTCTTGAAATTAACGTTACTCTTTTCACCCGCTGTCTCGAAACCTTTCAAACATCTAAATAGAATCTAAATGAGTTATTAGAGTTAAACTACATACAAAAATACTCAGTGGTCGTAAAATTGTTAATAACAATGAAAGAACCTGATCATTAAAAAATGGTCAGGTTTACTTTTTTAGTTTTTGATCTACGAGAAATGCTTCTAGAATGTAACGCTCGGGGGCATCACCAATATAATTAAATGGGTAACAGGTAGTTACAGTAAGTGTTGCTCTAGGTTTGGGAACAATGACTGTTCGGTCGTCTGCATCCACAATTCGAACTCTTTTTACTTTATAAGTAAATTCACCTGCTACGGTTTTTACGATAAGAATATCTTTTTCCCCTATCTCCCCAAGTTTTCGAAACACCGTATCTCGATGCCCAGATAGAACTGTATTATCTTTTTCCCCTGGAAGAACACTATTTGCGTAGTGGCCAACTCCTTTTTCCAGTTCATCCTCGTCAGTACCATGAAAAATGGGTAACGTAGCATTTAATTCAGGAATAAATAATTCTCCCATATTTTCGCCTTTTTTTGGTCTCTTTTTATATAATTCAGTCTTCTCTTCTTTTTTATAAGCACTAGCAGGTTTAATAGGTTCTTTTTGAAATTTTTCAATTTTAAATGTCATATAACCTTTTGCGAATTTGTATAAATTGGTTGATGAGAACCATAATCCAGCCAAGATAATCGCTACACTTATAAAAAGAAGAGCCAGGCGCTTACGGCCGGTGGCTCTTTTCCTTGCTCTTCTCATGTTACGCAGTCTTCCTAACTCTTCTGTAAAGTACGAAGCCCGCTCCTGCAACAACTAATCCGATAAGAGTATTCGGAAGAAAGTCTGAAGCCGTATTTGGAAGCTTACCGCCCTTTTCCGTTTTAGGTGAATCTTTAATCTTTTCTACTACTTTCGGCACTTCTTTCACATCTTCACCTATATCTTCAATAATATCTGATCCAATCATATCTGCCGTAAGTTCCATATCAAGAATAAATTCACCGTTTTTATTGTATAGTTCGATAACTAAATTGTATCCATTCGGATCTTTCAGTAAGAGAAGCTCATTTAGTGTAATTGCCTTTTTTTCTTTACCTTTTTTCAAATAATACTTTGCGTCTAACTCAAAAATCTCGAGTACTTCATCATAAATTGAAATAATTTGTTTGACTTGTGCATCCGTCAATTCTTCAACACTATCAAAATCCTCAAAACTTTCCATTTGTGCACCCAGTTCTTCTAAGCGTTTAAGAATTGCCGGATCTTCTAATTTTTCGCTCATTGAATCAAAGTGAACAAACAGTGCTTCCAGCTCTTCATCAGTTAATCCCAATTCAGTAAAAATATCTTCCAAAGGATCTCCACCAACATAAAAGCCAACTTCCATATCTAAATCTTCCACATAAATAAAATGATCAATAGTACTTCCGTTATCTTCCAATAACTGCATTAATGATGCTTCATCTAAATCATAGGCTTCATATATACTTTGAAGATTACTATAATCAGCTTCTATAACTTCACCAAGAGCCCCTTCGAGCTCCTCAAAATTTTCCCACTCTTCAAGTCCCGAACCATAATATTCTAATAGGTAGTCTTCAAAATCTTCCACTGAAATTTCAAGTCCGCGAGTTGCACTAATTTCTTGCAAATAAGAAGTTAATTTTGGATCATCCATTGCAACTGCAGCAAAAGAAACGTTTGGCATTACCGATAAAACTAAAGCAAGAACAAGAAACATAGATGAAATTCTTTTTCTCATTACATAATCCCCTTTTATAGTTTTCGACTAATGATCCAAACTCTCTTAATTAACTCGTGCGCATTACATAGAAGAATTAAAAGATTAAGCCCATTAATCTTGTTATATGTTCATAATAGTTTATATCACAATATTTGGAAAGAGTTTTATTTTACTTTTCATCATATTTTATTAGTACTCCACAAATTATTTAAAATGCAAATGTCTACACTTCTACTTTTTTGTCATAAATTGTAATATAATAGAGATTGTAAATCAGCATTTCAATCTGGGAGGTATTTTTTTGAAATACAGGAATCTATGTATATATTTTATTGTGTTTTTAATAGTAGGAACTATTCTACAGTTGGATATAAGAAATACTCACGCTGCAACAAATAAGAGTCAGGCTTATATGGTGGTTAGTTCTTCCGTAATCATTCGTTCCGGACCTACTGATTCTAAATCAAAAATTGTAACGGTGGATAGAGGAACCATACTCTACATGATTCAAAAGCATACAACCTTACAAAAACAGCTTTGGTATAAAGTGAAAACGGTCGGAGGAAAACAAGGATGGGTGCATTCAAAGAATTTACAACTCCTTAAACGTAAAGTTCTAAATGCACCTTTAATCGCACAGATGCCTGAGCTCCCACGCGGTTGTGAAGTCACAAGTCTTGCAATGTTGCTAAGATACTCTGGGGTAAAAGCTGATAAATTGACTCTAGCCAAACAAGTGAAAAAAGATCCAACACCATATCGAAAAGTAAATGGGAAGGTATATTTTGGAAATCCTTATAACGGTTTCGTAGGAGATATGTATACATTTAATAAGCCGGGATACGGTGTTTATCATGGCCCGATTGCCGAGCTCGCAAAGAAGTACTTAGGTAAGGATAGAATAACTGATCTGACAGGAAAAGAGTTTGATAGTGTTTTAGATGCAATCAACAAAGGTACACCTGTTTGGGTAGTAGCGAATACACATTTTAAAAAGTTATCCTCTTCCTATTTTCAGGAATGGTACACACCTACTGGGAAAGTGAGTATTACATACAAAGAACACTCTGTACTTGTTACAGGCTATGACAATCTATACGTATACTTTAATGACCCCTTAAAAAAAGTTAAAAACCGCCGCGTGTTAAAAACAAATTTTAAAGCTGCTTGGATTCAAATGGGTAAGCAAGCAGTAACTTATAAAAAGTAAACAACAAAAGCTGCCGAGTTGCCTCGTCAGCTTTTTTAAACTACTCTTCTATTAATTTTATCCACCCCTGACCCTCTGTGGTTTGAATAAGATACCATTGTCCCCACTGCTTGCTGGAGGTTACATCTTGAGGCGTTATTCGTTTTTCTTTCTTTTTGGTTTCAATAGGATACTCATACCAATCGTTCAGTGTTGTTAAAGAAATAACTTTTGATATGTCCTTTGGCTGGTAATTTACGATCTCGTTATGAGGTTTAATCCATTTTTCACCATTAGGGGTCTGGATGGCATACCAATCACCATAAGACTTTACAGCTTGAACAACTTGAGAATTAATAAATGTACCCGCTGTTGCTGCAATGGGAGCACGGTGCAACTGTGTTTTTTCAGTTAACCATAGCTGTGTATTTATTTTTTTATAAGTCCCTTGTATGTATTGTCCTTTTTTAATCCACTTTGGTCCATTTGAAGTACTTACTCTAAAGTAATCATTATATATTCCAGTTACCTTAACGTATGCGGGACTTAAATACATACTTGTTTTATGCTGTGTATTCGGTCTATTGTATAGTGGTACCCTTTGAAAAGTAGTGATATTAAAATTCGCATCAATCACCTTTTGTTCCCAAAGTTTCTTTCCTTCATTTGCAATGTAAAGGCCTGCTTTTCGATTTCTCTTCCATTCTTCATTGAATACAGAAAGCGGAGGATTTGTTTCTCCTACATGGTAACTGATCTCAGGAGTAAGTCCTGGACGATTAAACGTTTGTATAAACCAATCTTTATATCCACCGCCTGCTGGACTTTTACTAGGTTTAACGAGAGAATAACGTGACATACTTCCGTATGCTTGAGCAATTTTACGGTCTCTTTCCAAATATTGAGCCTTGTTATTAAAATACCAAAAAAGAATTCTACCTGATGAGTGATATGACACCGTAATTTCAGGATCTTCAAAGTAGGTGAATTTTGTAAGCTTTTGTGTTTCTAGCGTTTGTAATGGTTTAGTCCCAGAAAAATTTTTGTATGCTGGAGATTTAACGGAACTATTTTTGGATAAGTTATTCCAATTGGCCGGGTATTGTCGGTTCAAATCAATGCCTTGTCCGTTTGCTTTCCAGCGCTTAAAGTTTTTGCTTCCACCATTCATTTTAATTAATTTTTTATGAACAGATTTTGGAAAAGCATTAAGACCTTTTTGCTGAAGGGTAACGCCATCTGGATTGACCATCGGAACGAACCAGATAGAAGTACCATTTAGTACCTTACGTACATCATATCCTTCAAATTTAGCGTTTCTAGAATAAGCCTCACTATACTGATCAAGCATTTCCATAACAATATTCGTAGTTAACCATTCCCGGGCATGATGAGAAGCATTGTAAAAAACAGTTGCATCCCCTTTTCCGAGTTTAACTGCCCAGATCTCACGACCATATGGTGATTTGCCTAAACTTTGATATTCTACTAGTCCGGGATACTTTTTAGCTAACATCTTAATATCCAATGTTAAACGTTCATACGTATACACTTGATTTGGATTTACATAACTCGTCGCTTTTGCCGGCTGTACCAATAGCACACTTGCAAAAAGAAGAGCCGCAAATAACGACACTAACTTCCATTTCATTTCTTATTTTCCCCCTATTTTCATGTAAACTTATTATTAATCTCTTTTTTTAGTATACTATGAATATCTACCATATAAAGGAGAAAAATCCATAATGAAGAAATTTTTATGCGTGTTTTTTAGCATCTTAACATTAGGCTGGTTACAGACTTCTCATCAAGCGACTCATGTTGAAGCAGAAGAAAATTATTACAAAAACCAATGGGAAGCCAAACTGAATACTCTTCATACAAAAAGACAAGTCATTATTGTGACAGTTCCTACCGTTCGAAGTTATAAGGGGAAACTTTACTCCTATGAAAAAATGTCTGATGGCAATTGGAAAGAGGCCATGCCAGTAATGAAAGCAGTTATTGGAAAGACAGGTGTGTCTAGCAGAAAATTAGAAGGAGATGGGAAGAGTCCAGCTGGTAAATTTATGTTCGGTACAAGTTTCGGATCAACCTCTAAGCCATCTGGTATGACTTGGCCTTTTAAGAAAACCACAATAAATGACTACTGGGTGGACGATTCGAATTCATCACTTTATAACAGATGGGTAACAGTAAACCCTACAACAAAAAAAACCTGGAGATCTGCTGAAAAATTACTTCACCCTCTTTATAAGTATGCAACTGTAATCCGTTATAACGATGACCCTATTGTAAAGGGTAAAGGCAGTGCTATATTTCTTCATATTTGGAAAAATGAAAATAGCCCCACTCTTGGCTGTGTAGCAATTTCTGAAACAAATATAGTAAAAGTCCTAAGGTGGATAAATAGCTCAAAACGTCCCATTATCATAATCGGAACAGAAGCGCAGATAGCAGGCATGATTAAAAATTAGTTATTCTTAATACCCAAGTCTATAAGTGGATTTTGAATACTGAAGTGATTTAAGAAGGTACCTATTCCCTCTTCAGATATACTAGGGAGCTTTAGCATCGACAATATAAAAAAACAGGAAAATAGGTGCACCTATTTTCCTGTTTTTTTATAATACGCGTTTAGCTCCAACATATCGTTTGCTCCACCAAGAGTTGCTTAAGCTATCATACTCAACTTTTTTAGAAGCACTATGTATCATGCGATTACTTCCTATATATATCGCTACGTGTGACACATCACGACGACCGTTGTTATTCGTGTCATAAAATAATAGATCACCAGGACGAAGAGTAGAAGATGCTACTTGTAACCCAGTACCATACATGGCACTAGATGTTCTTGGCAAGCTAACTCCGTGCTGCTTCATTACATAAGTAACAAACCCACTACAGTCAAAACCTGAACTAGGAGTCACACCGCCACTTCTGTAACGAACTCCAAGAAGCTCAGTTGCTATTGAAGAATTAAACGTTTTTCCAGATGACAATTTTTTTACCGGTTTTGCAGGTGTGCTTGCTTTAACCTTTGAAGCCTGATTCTTAATTAAAGCAATTGTCTTTTGATCCGCAACTCCAGTAACCTTTAGTTTGTGATGTCTTTGAAATTTCGTAACTGCAGCCTTGGTATATGTTCCATAGTAAGTAGTGTATGAAGGATATGTAAAATGCTTCGTTTTCTTTAAAGCAATTTGAAGATCTTTAACGTCTTTATGTGTCATTCCTTGTTTTAAAGTACGATCTCCCAATGCAGCATCTGCAGATAACGGATTTCCTATGACTAAAGCACCAGCGAGAATGATTCCGCCAATGATTTTTTTATGTAAATTACCAGGTGATAGTCTAAATTTCATATATTTATACCCCTATTCCCTATAATTCTACTTATTTTTACATCTAATAGTATTTTATGGAATAGAGTGTTACAAATCTAGTCAATTTACATTACAGTTATATAACAAAATTAGGATAATAGATTTATTTTTATAAATTTCGGGTAAATAAAATCATTGTTTCACAAAAAAAATAAACAATTAATGGTAGGGATTGCTTTATTCAGCGATAAAGTAATTTTTAAAGAATTCTGCCCATAGCTTATAACCTTTTTGATTAGGATTGTTAGATTCAATATAGTTATTAAGTTCATTAGAATTCACGTCTGGCCAGCTAGGCCAATGATCTAGATATATAAAGCCTTTATTATCAGCATAGTCTTTTAACATTGAAACTTGTTCCGCGTAGTACTTTGGTTGATAGATAGGATTAGTTGGCTGTAACATAATGACAGGCTTAGATTCTAATCTTTCAAAATCGTTAATTATTTTCTCTACGTAAATCAATGTGTCTTCCATTACATAATTTCCATTATCATTTAACAAAAAGGGTTCAATCAATACAAGATCTGGTTTCAGAGTCAGCGCTTCTTTATATAATTGATCTTCCAATACAATGTCGGATGTTTCTTTTGTAGTAATAACGGTCAGATTAAATGCATCTGAACCATAATGATTCGTTAATTCTTTCTGAAATAGAGAAGTCCACGTTCCTTCTTGTAGTGCGTTTACTTCTGATCCTAATATAACGAACTCTACAGGTTTTTGTTGATCATGCTTAGCCTGAATTTTACTGACAATGCTATCAGGCAGATTTTTAGTTACATTTATTTCTTCTTTTTTAGTGATTTCTTTAATAGAGCTCGACTCGTTAGAAACCGACTTTGTTTTACTAAGTTCCATTTTCGCAGCTTCAGCAGTTTCATTAATTTTAAATTTGTAATAATAGTTTCCAAAGATGATACTTGCAATACTTAATGCGATGATTATAGAATACATGACTTTTTTCATAAAATTTCCTCCTGTTGCTTCTCTTATATCTAACAGCAACCATTCTTTAATAGATGGAAAATACATATAGAACGAGTATTTCATCTGTAACCTAAAAAAAGAGATTGGCTAAAATGAGCTCTATGAAAGCAACATTTGATCCAATCACTCTTGCCACGCTTATTCTTACCATTAATTATTTTGTACCATAATAATAGTAGGTATTATCAGTCTTTTCTTTTCCATTTAATACGACACCAATGATTTTTGAATTTGCATTATCTAATAATTCTTTTGCTTTAAGAGCGCCTTCGTTTTGTGTTTTACCGCTTGTTACAACAAGTACTACTCCATCACAACGATTTGCTAGAATCTGGCCATCTGTAACAGCTAAGACAGGTGGTGTATCAAATAAGATATATTCGTAAGTACCCTTTAAATCTTCTAAAGTGGCTTCCATCGTTTTGGAATTCAACAGTTCAGAAGGATTAGGAGGCACAGGGCCACTTGGCAATACATCTAGATCTGGCACGTTAGTCTTCTGTATACAGTTTGTTAATGTTTCTTGTCTTGTTAAGACAGTGGTTAATCCGTATACGTTACTCACCTTGAATGTGTAATGTACTGTAGGTTTTCTTAAATCCGCATCTACTAATAGAACACTCTTTCCTTGCTGTGCTAAAACTACTGCTAAGTTAGCAACTGTTGTAGATTTACCTTCTCCTGGTCCTGATGAAGTTACCATGAGTGTTTTTATATTTTCATCTACTGAAGCAAATTGAATATTTGTTCGTATGGTTCTGTATTGCTCTGATATTGGCGATTTTGGATTTTTATGAGTAATTAAACTACGTTGTGTAATATCATTAATCGTTTTCTTTAATTTACGACTCAAGTGTTCCACTTCCCATCCTAGCTCTAGATGCTGTATTGATTGGTGCTTTTTCATCACCAACCGTAATTTTTGGAATTACTCCAAGTACAGGAAGACCTAATAATGCTTCAATATCCTGTTCATTCTTAATCGTATTATCTAGGTATTCGAATAGAAACGCCAAACCTACTCCAGCCATCAACCCTACAACCAAAGCGATCGCCATATTTAAAAATGGCTTTGGATTAATAGGAGAAGGATTTTCTTTAAGTGCAGCCTTAGACAATACGCTTACATTGTCGATACTCATAATTTCTGGTATTTCTTTTTGGAAAGTATCCGCAAGGTTGTTTGCAATCTTAACAGCCATTGCAGGATCTGGGTCTTCAACTGTAATTGTAAACACTTGTGAATTTTGTTCGCTATTCACCGTAACTTGACTATTTAACTGGTCAGTGGTTTTATCTAATTTTAAGTTCTCAGCAACTTTACCGAGAATTGTAGGACTTTTAATGATAACACTATATGTATTAATCATTTCTACATTCGTTCTAACCTGATTCACATCGAAAACCTGCTGCTCATTTTTCGATTGATTCACAAGAATTTGTGTAGAAGATTGATAAATAGGCGTTAGTACAAAGTACGAAATAATACCACTTATTGCAACAGCTATAATCGTAATCAATCCAATTAAAAAGAGCCGTTTTTTTATGGTTTGAAAAATATCCTTTAAACTTATCGTTTCTTCCATGGTACCCTCCAAAAATTAATTCATTGTGCGAATAAAAATTTTGCTACGCTGTATTATAGCATAAATTATTGTCATATAAAGGTGATTTTTTATATTTTTTGTAAAAAGGTACAAAAGGCATTAGTTTTGTGAAATAACATTAAAATGCCACAAAAAAATATTGAAAATATTTACTTTTGGTATATACTTCTTTTTATGGAATGAATTTAATTGAAATTAACTCGAAGGAAGAGGACATATGTTTAAAAAAGCATTAATTATAATTGGTTGTTTAATAGGATTAGGAATTGTAGGTGCTGGAGGCTATGCTTATTACCTATACGATTCTGCTAAGGATGCAGTAAACGAAATGCACGAACCATTAAATGTGGATAAGAAGCCAAAACCAATTGTTACAGGTAAAGATAAGAAACCGATCTCTATTCTATTAATGGGTGTAGATGAACGGAAAAATGACAGAGGTCGTTCTGACACAATGATTGTAATGACAGTAAATCCTGAAAAAAATTCAATGATGATGTTTAATATTCCACGGGATACACGTACTGAAATCATTGGTAAAGGATATGAAGACAAAATCAATCACGCCTATGCATTTGGTGGGGTACAGATGGCTGTTGAAACAGTAGAGAACTTTATCGACGTACCAATTGACTATTACTTCAAAGTAAACATGGAATCATTCCAACAAATTGTTGACTCTGTTGGTGGTGTAACGGTTAATAATCCGTTTTCGTTTGAACAAAGTGGTATGAACTTTGCTGAAGGTCAAATAAACCTCAATGGTAAAGAAGCACTTGCCTATTCTCGTATGAGAAAACAAGACACTAAAGGCGACCTAGGAAGAAATGATCGCCAAAAACAAGTAATCACTTCTATTATTAATGAAGGAGCAAAAGTTTCTTCTATTACGAAGTTTGATAATATATTAAGTATCCTTGGAGACAATGTTAAAACAAACATGACTTTTGATGAAATGAAAGACATTCAAAAGAACTATAAAGGTGCACGTAAGAAGGTTGAAAGTTTTCAAGTTGAAGGTAATGGCGCTAAAATTGATGGTATCTATTATATAATTATTTCTGAGGAAGAACGTAATAATATAACAACAAAAGTAAAAGAACATTTAAGTTAAGGCAAACATTAAAAAGAGACGTTCAATCCGAACGTCCCTTTTTTAATTTAGCAATTGAATAGTGCCAGAAATTCCTCTTATTTCTCCGGTCCAAATATTTTTACTGTGGTAAGTATTCCCGTTTTTATTTTTATTTTCACGGTGTTAAAAATTAAGAGCTCGACACAAATTTGGCTATCAACATAATAGATCAATTCCGCAAAAATACTGTATAGAGTTTTACTTCCTCTTTGATTCTATTCCTTTAATATTTTTATCTACAATTAATACAGTTGAGGTTTCATTTCTTTTTTTATAATATTTCCCATACATAATAATATTCCAAATAAAAACCAAATGATATTAAATGTAAATATTGTGCTTGATTCTAGGCTGGCTGGTATGAATAATAATGACGACCAAAATAATGGCTTTATCGAACTATTAAAATTTAATGATTTCATTTTCAGCGCTTTATACATTCTTATTAGGGATGCTATATAAAATGTTAAAAAGCCTATGAAAATTAGTATTCCGTAAGTCACTAAAAATTCTAACCAAAAATTATGAAGTGAGGGAATGCCATGTACAATTAAACTATTTTGTTTTAGGTAGTATTCTATATTTCCGGAACCCACCCCTAAAGGATTATTCGTAAATAGAATCCATCCATTTTCAAAAAGCATTTTACGAATGCTTGAAGAACTATCTGTACTTGCCAATGATACAACATCACTAAACGACTTAACAAACATATCTACAAAGAGAAAAGAAACAGAAACACCGCCGAAAGTAAAAAATAGTAAAATGCTAAAGTTGCGTTTACTCTTTATTAAACTTAGTAAATAGAGGATGATAACTAAAAAATACAGTAAAATTATAAATCTTGCTCCATTTTGAAAAACAATGTAAAATGAGCTTCCTAGCATAAATAATCCTAATACCTTATATAAGAATTTCTTTTTAATCCAATATAAAATAATCGGCAGGCTGATTATTAGAAAAAATCCATAATCATTAGGATTAAAAAAACCTACTGTTGCAACGTTTTGCAAATTATAATATTCAGGATTAGCACCAGAACTCGATAAGTGGTTATTAGTATTTACTTCCCAAAGGCCGAATAATATTGTTCCAAGCAAAGCTATTCCCCACCATTTATATAAAAGCTCTATCCATTGGATAGTAGTTATCATTTTGCTCATCAAGAAAACAATTATTATCCCTAATGTTAAAACATTTATATATAACCAAGTTTTTTCCGTGGTGATTGTCCAGGTTGTTTGTAGTAAAGCATATAACATCCATACAATAAAAAACACTCCACTTTTCCCCAAACGAACGCCACGATATTTATTATCTACTAAATAAAACAAGAGATATAAACCAATCATTCCACCCACAATTAACATACTGCCCATCTTTTGTATAATATTAAAGCATACTAGAAATGGTATTAATGCAACAAAAAGAACTCTAGGAGTATCACTCTTGTTAATCTTAAACATCAAGATTAACATACCTAAACTTAAAGAACCCATTAGTGTAACCCATGGGCTAATAAAATTGATTCCCGTTACCATAATTAATTCCAATACTAATACAATTATAATTAACCAAGTTTTTTTTATCGTCATTTGACAAAGCCTCGTGTTCTACTAATCTCTAGTAAATAAATCTCTAGTATAAACTTTCTCTGCAACATCTTCAATGTCTTGTGATAATCTATTTGCAACAATTACATCTGACATTTCTTTAAATTGTTCTAAGTTCTTTATTACTTTTGAATTATAAAAATTTTCTTTAGAAAAAGATGGTTCATAAACTACTACTTCAATTCCTTTAGCTTTTATACGTTTCATTACTCCTTGAATTGCAGAATGCCTAAAATTATCCGAATTCATCTTCATGGTAAGTTTATAAATACCAACCGTTTTTGGTTTCCTTTTAATAATCATTTCAGCAATATGGTCTTTCCTTGTACGATTAGCATCTACAATAGCTGCCATAATATTATTAGGAACATCTTTATAATTTGCTAGTAGTTGTTTTGTATCTTTAGGTAGACAGTATCCCCCATAACCAAATGAAGGATTATTATAATGCTCACCTATTCTAGGATCTAGTCCGACCCCTTCAATAATTTGTTTTGTATTCAATCCTCTTATTTCTGCATATGAATCCAATTCGTTAAAAAAAGCTACTCTCATGGCTAAATAAGTATTAGCAAACAGTTTAATTGCTTCTGCTTCAGTTGAATTTGTAAAAAGCAAAGGAATATCTTCCTTTAAAGCTCCTTTAGTTAATAGTTCGGCAAATTTTACTGCTCTATCGGATTTTTCACCAATTACTATTCTAGAAGGGTATAGATTATCAAATAATGCCTTCCCTTCTCTCAAAAACTCAGGGGAGAATATAATATTTTCTGTTTCAAATTTTTCTCGTATCTTTTCTGTGTAACCAACGGGCACTGTAGACTTTATAACCATAATTGCACTAGGATTAATTGATAATACATTTGCAATAACAGCCTCAACTGTTCTGGTATTAAAATAGTTCTTTTCCGGATCATAATTTGTTGGTGTAGATATTATGACATAATCTGCTTCATTATAAGCTTCATAGTTATTTGAAGTTGCTTTTAAATTTAAATCCTTTGTTGCTAAAAATAACTCTATTTCTTCATCTACGATGGGGGATTTTCTATTATTTATCATGTCTACTTTTTCTTGAATTATATCAACCGCTGTAACTTCATTATGTTGTGCTAATAATATTGCATTTGAAAGTCCAACATATCCCGTTCCTGCAATAGTAATTTTCATTATGCATTCACCTTTTTAAATTTGAAATTTGATAAGAATATTTATTAGTTAAAAAGTTATTTTTGATTTCTTATTATACTTCTAAGGATATTTACTATACCAAAAAACTTAACCATGAAAATTAAAGCTATCAAATTTATAAATATATGTATATATTCATTAAAAATAATAACATTAATAATCGTAACTATTATTAATATACTCATACCTACAATTACATCCTTATATCTTCCCATACTTTTATAATATTTTTGCCCAAAGTATGTTTTAAGGATTAACATACTTATTGAAGAAATAGCAGAAGAAATAGCAGCACCCTGAAGACCGAAGTAAGGAATTAAGAGATAGCAAAAAAGTACATTAATAAAAATATTAACCAAGTATATATATAAATTAATATAACTCTTTTTTTTAAGAGCAATGCCAATTCCTGTAGTTTCAGCAACCGTATAACATACAGGCGAAACTAAAAGAAAAGGTATAAAACTAACTGCAATTCTATATTCTTCACCAAGCAAAAGTATAATTAAATCTTGAAACATGATAATTAAAATTGAAAATGCAACCATTGCAAACACTACAAATTTTTGAATTTTTCTAATATTTAAAATTGAACTTTCTTGTTCATATCTTTTATATACATAAGGAGACCAAAACATATTAAGTCCAGATTGCAATAATGTTATTATTCCAACTAATGTAACTGCTGTACTATATATCCCCAGATTACTCATATTATCAAGAGTTCTAATTAAAAATAATGGAATGTTATTATTGAGTAGTGCTATTACTGTAATTGGCATGAGGGGTAAACTGAATCTTAAAATATCAACTTTTATAGTTCTTGTTATAGAAATTCTACTAATATTGCTTTTAGATAAAAGAAAAGTCATAAGTAATGTAACAAAACTTGTAATGGCGATAAATATTATAGCAGTGTAATATTTAGAATCGTAAAGAGCAGCAACTAGTGATGATACCTTTAAAACTGGTAAAGAAAAAATTGAAGTAGCTGTAAAAAGTATTATTGAGTTATTCATTCGATGTAATAAACTGAAGTACCTTAATACTAGCATGTTTAATATACATAAAAATAAAGAAATTAAAATGAAATTGTTTTCTTCATTAGTTATCCATACTGAAATATTTTTTCTAAATGGGAAAGCTACCGCTGTACTAATTATTAAGACAATAATCCCTGTAAAAAGACAACTGTAAAATAATTCTTTTTTTGCTTGTCTAGTTTTACTTTCATGAAAAAACCGCATATAACCTTGATCTAAACCTAAACTTACTAAAGGCAATATAACAGTACATATAATAAAAAAAAGATTAATTTTTGCCAACTCACTAGGTTCAAAATATCTGGTAGAAACCGGTAATACAGCAAAGTTTATTAAAGCGCTAATCCAACTAGCTAGTGAAAATCCCAAAATTATATTTAGAATGCCTTTATCGTTAAGAAATTTTTTCATTATTAATACCAATCACCTAATTAAAATTTTGTTTAAGGAAGGCCACCTTTCTTATTTATTAGTAAAGTCAATATTATATTTTTTTATGATATTTCTAAGTTGAATATCATTCTCTCCATTTAAAACATTATTTTTTGCTAAACCGCTATCGTTTGAACCCGAAGTAGTAAACATTTCTGAAAAAACTTTGCTAATCTTCACTGTTTTAGTATCATTCATAAAACCCATACATTTTAACCAAAGGTCATCAGCATTTGGACAAAGTTCCTTAATAGCATCGATATTAAAAACTTCCATGTTCATACTTTTAGGAGGATACAAAACTCCACCGCAACCAGTAGCCATTAATAAGTTATCTGGACCTAAAATGTTTCTTGAAGAATAATCCCATTCTCTATATTTTTTAATCCTTCCTTTTGAAATTGTTATTCTGTGAGCACGGTAACATACAACACAATCAGGATATTTTTGATGTTTGTTCAATAATGTTTCAATCATATCCTCAGGATAAAATATATCATCATCTACTGTTACTATAATGTCATTGCTATATTCTTGCATAGCATAAAAATATTTTTTATGAGACAATAAATCGTCACAAAACCTAATTTCCAGCCCTCTTTTTTGCATTTCAAGAATCTTTTTATCAATGTTGTTCATTGTAGGAAACTGAGAGTGCGCCAGCCAAAGTATGATTTTATTAGGTTTGTGAGTTTGTCTTAATAAAGATTCTATTACCATCCATAACTTCTTCATCCTTGGAGGAAAAGTTGTTAAAGATATTATAATTCTAGGTTCTGTATTTTTTTTAGTCTTTTGTATTCCTATTAGTCTACTTGGCCTCACCTTATAAGATAGAGGAACTAAAACACGTATTAATAAAATTAATAATTTATAAGATACTTTTCTTAAGATGAATATATTCTTTTTTTCAAACCAACACTGAATTTCATAAAAATTTTTGATCATAAAATTTCGATCTCCTAACAATATCCTAGACTATTTTTTAAAAAATAAATTATAGGTTTTGTCAATTTCATGTTTTTTATTTGAAGTATGTTTTCCATAATCAAACGCATTCTTAGATAATGAATCATACTCATATTTATTTAAATTAATAAATTCTTGTAATATAGACTTGAATTCAATATGATTTTCAAGTGATAAATCTGCTCCGACTTTAAGCCTTTTTAAATCTTTCCATGGAGTCTGATCGCTGACTATTATCGGACAACCACCTATTAAAGCTTCAGATATTACGTGACCAAAGTTTTCCCCAAAGGTAGGGAATAGAAATATATGGTGACTTTTAAATATTTCCATTATCATAGTATGTTCAATAATGCCTTTATAATTAACCACCTTATCTCGGGGCATATCTCGAATTAATTTAACACATTCACCCCAATACTCTTTATCTTCTATAGGTCCATAAATATTAAACTCAACATTTCCTTTTAGACTTTTTAATAATTCTATAGCCATTTTTAAATTTTTTTTAGGGTGTACTCTGGAGATGAATACAATTTTTAATTCACCGATTTTCTTTTCAATATTTTTATCATAACTTAGGCTTGTATAATCCTCAGTTAAATTACTAGCAACTACAATTTTTGTACTTGCACCAAATACATCTTCAATATCTTTTTTTTCATTCTTAGCAGTAGCATGCCATGTAACATTTCTATAAAGTCGTAATGTTTTTGCTAAATATATAAATAGCTTTTTTTTTGTTTGTTTTATAGCAAATGCTCCAGGTGAAAATTCTCCTCTAGGGGCCAAAATTAACTGTTTTGGTTTAATTATTTTAAACTTACTTAATAGAACTACTAATATACTAAGCTTATAAGAAAAGAAACTATTTAGATATACTGAATCACATTCTTGCTCATTAATTATTTTAGCTAACTTAATAAAATTCAACTTATTTATGTTGGTATAATATACATTAGATTTCTGTACTTTGGTCCAGACATCTTCTTTTATATTTTTATAAGCAGATTCATCTCCCATATCTCTGTCTGCTGTTATGATATTAAAATCAATATCAGTTAAATTATTTACCAGGTTTTTAATGGATTGTATGGGACCTCCTCCTTTAATACCTGGGATATAATATTCAGCTAATACTAAAACTTTTTGTTTCATATTATTTAGCCCATACAATTCTATTAATATAATCTGTATATGATAATATAATTCTAAGTACTTTATCAGATACATTAGATATACTGTAATCAGATACAATTTTAAAATTGTTTTCTTTTTGTGTTATTAACACCTCTAACCCCTGTAGAATTCTTTCCTTTTTTAAGCCCACCATCATAACAGAAGCCTCTTCCATAGCTTCCGGTCTTTCGTGTGCTTGCCTAATATTAAGTGCTTTAAATCCAAGAATTGATGATTCTTCACTTATAGTTCCACTATCACTGAGAACTGCTTTAGAACTCAATTGAAGTTTTACGTAATCATTAAATCCTAAGGGTTTCATAATATTAATTAAAGTATTAAAAGTTATACCTTTCGATTCAATCATTTTTTTAGTTCTAGGATGAGCACTTACAATAATTGGGGTTCTGTATTTTTCGGCTATTGCATTTAGGCTTTCAACTAGATCTATAAAGTTTGACTCTGAATTAATATTCTCCTCCCTATGAGCAGAAACAACAAAATATTTCCCTTTATCAAGTTCCAATTTTTTCAGGATATCTGATTGCTCTATATCCTCCTTTCTTGAAGAAAGAACTTCAAACATTGGACTTCCAGTTTTGATAATTCTGTCAGCGGGTAACCCTTCTCTTAATAAATATTCTCTTGCTATGTCACTGTAAGTAAGATTAATATCTGCTGTATGATCTACAATTTTTCTATTTATTTCCTCGGGTACTCTTTGATCAAAACATCTATTTCCTGCTTCCATATGGAAGATTGGAATTTTTCTCCTTTTAGCTGCAATTGCGCATAGACAACTGTTCGTATCTCCAAGAACTAAAAATGCTTCTGGCTTAACTTCTTCTAAAATAGGATCAATCTTAATAAGTATGTTGCCTACCGTCTCTATAGCAGTTCCAGTAGCTGCATTTAAAAAATAATCAGGTTTCTTTAAATTAAAATCTTTAAAAAATACTTCGTTTAATTCATAATCATAATTTTGTCCCGTGTGAACCAAGATATGTTCAATTGCCTCTGATTCTTCTAATTTATTTATGACAGCTGAGAGCCTTATAATTTCTGGTCTTGTTCCCACAACAGTCATCACTTTTAATTTCTTCATTTATTTATACCTCCAAGTTATACGTGTCCGGCTTTTTGGGATTGAAATATTCATTAGCCCACATTATCGTAACCATATCTTTTTCACCAAGGTTTTCAATATTATGAGTAAACCCAATTGGTATATCTACTACTTCTAACCTGTCTTCAGAAACAAAATATTCAATAATATCATTAGAATTTAGTTTTCTAAAACGGATGACACCTTGCCCGCTCACTACTAGAAATTTTTCATTTTTCGTATGATGCCAGTGATTTCCTTTTGTGATCCCCGGCTTTGAAATATTTATAGACACCTGTCCTCTGTCAGGTGTCTTAATAAATTCAGTGAAGGAACCTCGTTGATCTATGTTCATCTTCAAGTCATAACTAAATTGGTCCTCTGGCAGGTAACTTAGATATGTGCTATAAAGTTTCTTTGTCAAGTCATTAGACATATCCGGGACAGACCGTTCTATTCGACTGTTTTTAAATGAGTAAATTAATTCAACTATTTCACCAAGAGTGACATTATGCGTGACAGGAATTTCACATAGATTATCACTTTTATTACTAAACCCATTTAACGCATTTATGAACTCTTCAACAACATCATCTATATATACTAACTTCATTACTACAGAAGGATCATTAACAGTTATCCGAAGATTACGAGCGATATTGTGGCAAAACGTAGCTATTGCGCTATTATAATTAGGTTTGCACCATTTACCAAAAACATTAGGTAAGCGGTAAACCAATACGCTTGTTCCCGTATTCTTACTATAGTTCAGCAGTATATCTTCACTAGCTTTTTTACTGATGCCGTATGGATTATCTAATTCAGCTTGGGTAGATGATGATACCAATACTGGACATTTATTATTATGTTTTTTAAGGACTTCTATTAACTTTGATGTAAGGCCATAATTACCGTCCATAAATTCAGATGTATCTTTTGGGCGGTTAATTCCGGCTAAATGAAAAACAAAATCGGCATCCTTACAATATTCATCAAGTAATGAGTCATCAGTATCTCTATTATACTCAAGTATATCTTGGTAGCCTTGATTTGCTAACTCCGCAATAAGATTTTTAGCAATAAATCCTTTTGAACCAGTTATTAAGATTCTCATGCATAAACCCAGCCTGTCAGCTCTTTACGAACATATTCAAGTTCGAGAAGTCTTTTCTTAACTTGTTCAACGTTAAGACGAATTGTATTATGCGAGTTATACTCATCTTCTGTTGAAAGCTTACGATCACCTTCCGCAAAGTACTTATCGTAGTTAAGGTCTCTTTGGTCAGCAGGAACTCTATAGAACCCGCCGAAGTCCTCAGCCACGACGTGTTCTTCTCTAGTTAGAAGCGTCTCATAAATTTTTTCACCGTGGCGAGTTCCAATTACTTTAATTTCGTTTTCAGCATTAAATAGCTCTTTTAATGCTTGAGCAAGATCACCTATTGTAGAAGCTGGTGCTTTTTGAACCATGATATCGCCCGCAACAGCATTCTGGAAAGCAAAGATAACGAGATCAACCGCTTCTTCTAAACTCATTAGAAATCTTGTCATATTTGGATCTGTTACTGTAATTGGCTCACCTTTTTTAATCTGGTCAATAAACAGTGGGATAACTGATCCTCGTGAGGCCATAACATTTCCATAACGAGTTCCACAAATATGTGTTCTCTCTGGATCTACAGTTTTTGATTTAGCTACATAAACTTTTTCCATCATTGCTTTTGAAATACCCATTGCGTTAATCGGATATGCCGCTTTATCAGTAGAAAGACAAATAACTTTTTTTACACCATAATCGATTGCGGCAGTTAACACATTATCGGTTCCAATCACATTTGTTTTAACAGCTTCCATTGGGAAGAACTCGCAAGAAGGAACTTGTTTTAATGCAGCTGCATGAAAGATGTAATCTACTTCATGCATTGCATTTTTTACACTCGCTATGTCTCTTACATCCCCAATGTAAAATTTTAATTTATCGTTTCTATATTTCTTTCTCATATCATCTTGTTTTTTCTCATCACGTGAAAAAATTCGAATTTCCTTAATATCTGAATCTAAGAATTTTTCCATTACCGCATTCCCAAAAGAACCTGTGCCACCAGTAATTAACAATGTTTTATCTTTAAACATATTTATCCCCCAAATTAGTTAAAGTGCCTTCTAACACTGACATAAATCTTTCTTTACTATAGTTTTTTTTGTAATACTTATAAGAGTTTTGAGCCATTTTTTCTTTCTCATTACTTTTACAAAACTTTATTAATAAATTTGCCAATTCACTATAATCTTCAGCATTGCAGCATAAACCACACTCAGCATTTTTTATTACACGACTTGTCTCACCATTGATTGCTCCGATAATAGGTTTACCCGCTGCCATATATGATTGCACTTTACCTGGTAATGTGTACGAAATAGCTTTATTATTTTTTAAAGTAATTAACATTGCATCAGCTAGTCCATAATAATGAGGCATTTCGCTTACTGGTCTTCTTCCATGATAAATGACGTTTTCTAATCCCATTTTTTTGCTTAGGATCTTACATTCTTCTAATTTTGAACCATCTCCAACTATGTGGAAAAGAATATTAGAATTCTCACGCAATATATTAGCTGCCCTAACAATAGTATCAACACTCTGCATATCCCCAATATTGCCAGCAAAAACAAAATTATATTTATCATCTTTATTAACTTCTATTTTTTCTGTAAACAATTCTTCCGCATATTGCGGTATATAATGTATCTTTTTATTAGAGACTCTAAGTGTACTTCTGAAATATCCCTCAAACATACTAGAAGTAACCGCAATGCAATCTGCTGAATTATATATCCATTGAGATAATTTCATAAAAAACTTAAAAATTATTGAAGTTTCATTTATTCCACCAGCAGCTAAACTATCCGGCCATAAGTCAAGACAGTAAAGTAAAAGCTTCTTCTTATGCTTTCTCTTATAAACGATAGCAGGTATACCCATCATTACTGGCGAAAGTTGATTAACGAATACAACATCAAACTTTTCCTTCAAAAAAAACGCCTTCAACGATCCTGATAAGGCAAAGCTAAGATAGTTTAAGAAAAGTTTTATTTTATTATTTCCACGACCTATTTCAAAACTTCGTATAACTTTTACGCCATTTAACACCTCATTCCTTTTCTTACCATAACGGTAACCATCGAGCACTTGTCCCTCTGGATAATTCGGGAGACCTGTAAGTACTGTTACATCATGTCCTTTTTCTACCAATGACTCACATATATCTGATATGCGAAAAGGCTCCGGATAGTAATATTGGCAGACAACTAGGATTTTCATTAACCCAAAGCCTCCGAGTTCTTTTGAACATTTTTTTTATACTCTTTAATTTCAATGTCTAATCCCTCAGATAGCGACATAGGTTGGTAACCAAAATCTTTCGTGGCATTTTCATGGGAAAAACTTCTATCTTCCCCCATCCTCTGAACTTTCTCAATATAGTCAACCTTTCCCAGCGTACAGACTTTTAAGGATTTAGCCATGAATACTCCTAACGATAATGGCACACTAATAAAGGTAGTCTTTTTATTTAGAGTCTGACTAATCACTCTAAACAAATCTTTCATCGATATAGGTTCTTGACCAGATAAAATATAATCGCCACTCATTATATACGAATTACTTAATAGCTGATAATATGCTTTTCCTAAATCTCTACCATTAACAGGTTGCAGTAAGTTTCTTCCATGATCTATGATTGGAAACAACCTCAATCTATCTACCATTTTTATAAAAACAATCATATTACTATCATTGATGTACCCATAAATCATAGTTGGCCTTAAGTAGATAAGACCTATCTTTGAATCACGCTCTTTAACAATCAGACCAATTTTTTCTTCAATAGTTTGATATTCTTCGGACGCACTCTTATACTTTGAATAAATACCGGTTGTATGAACAAGTATTACTCTCTTAACATCATTCTTCACAGCTGCCTTCATTAACTTAATTGAATAGAAAATAGACGCAATATGTACAATTGTATTAACGCCGTTCATAACTTCATTCATAAAATCTTGATTCTCTAAATCTCCAACTACCTTCTCTATATTTAAACCAGAATTATCTATCAACGATGTGTCAGATTTTTTTCTTATAACACATCGAATTGGGCCTTTGTATTTATTTCTAATAAGCTCTTGTAAGAAATGTCGTCCACTATGCCCTGTAATGCCTGTAACTAATAACATCGGTTTCTCCACCTTTACCTTTTTACCTTCTCGAAGAGCCTGTCAACTTAGTACTCACTACTTCCTTCTTAGCTCCAGTTCCACCTTCAACAACACCGTCACTTTTAACAACACTTACTAACGTTCCAAAGAAACACTTGATATCCATCCAAAGACTAATTCTCTTTACATACTCCCCATCCAACTTAGCTTTAATTTCTATAAGGAGTTCATCTCTCCCATTAATTTGAGCCCAACCTGTTAATCCAGGGGGTACATCGTTAGCACCATACTTATCCCGTTCCGCAATGAGATCATTTTGATTCCACAATGCTGGTCTTGGTCCAATAATGCTCATGTGACCAATAAAAATATTCCAAATCTGTGGTAACTCATCTAGGGAAGTCTTCCTTAAAAATTTACCCATTTTAGTAATGTATTGTTCAGGATTGTTTAACAAATGTGTGGGAATATCCTTCGGCGTATCTATTCTCATAGTACGGAATTTCAATATGTTAAAGTGTGTCTTGTTAATTCCTACACGCTTTTGCTTAAACAGAACCGGACCTCTTGAGTCAATTTTAATAGCAATTATTAAAATTAAATAAATCGGAGATAATACTACAAGTCCAATTAAAGAAAGAATAATATCTATAAGTCTTTTGATTTTCAAATACATGTGTATAACACTCCTTGAAGAGATATTTAGTAAGTTAGAACTTAGTAAGAATCATTCAACATTCCATCCAACTGCTAACTAACTAATTTATTTAATAAATATTTTTTCAATACATTAAATTAATTTTATTCACACAATAGAGGGATTTTCACTTATATAACTTAAATTTCAAGCTGCTTTTATAACATATAAGCGGGGCCCTTGAATTAAAGGACCCCATTATTTTTCACTTTCTATTATCTCTTTATTAACATAACTTGTTTACACTGACTCTATCTTTTTGGCCAATCCTAAATTAATAAATAATCACCATTAAACAATTCTTGCTTTTGTTTTGGCTCTCTTATTTAATTGCTGAATCAGTCTAATTATTTAATCTTAATTGCCTCCATTATATTTTCCAATTCTGGAATTAAT
Source organism: Fictibacillus nanhaiensis (assembly GCF_049537595.1). Lineage (GTDB taxonomy): Bacteria > Bacillota > Bacilli > Bacillales > Fictibacillaceae > Fictibacillus > Fictibacillus nanhaiensis_F. Next base: position 150,331 of record NZ_JBMULM010000001.1, on the reverse strand, counting down.
TGTTCACGAACACCTTCATCTTTTAAAGCAAATTCAATTGTTGTCATAATGAAACCGAGTTTTTCCCCAACATCATATCTTTTACCATCAAAGTTATAAGCGAAGACGCGTTGGAATGTATTAAGTTTTTGAATGGCATCGGTTAACTGAATTTCTCCACCTGCTCCAGTTTCTTGATTTTCTAAATGTGTGAAAATCTCAGGAGTTAAAATATAACGGCCCATAATTGCTAATTTAGATGGTGCAGTACCTTGTTTAGGTTTTTCAACAAAATGATTAACTCCATAGAGATTACCCTGGTTAGAACTAGGATCAATAATTCCATATCGACTTGTCTGATCTTCTGGTACTTCTTGAACCCCAATGATGGATGAACCCGTTTTATCATATTGCTCAATTAGTTGCTTCAAGCAAGGTTTTTCAGCTTGAACGATATCATCACCTAGTAATACTGCAAATGGCTCATCACCTATAAATTTTCGTGCACACCAAACAGCATGTCCAAGGCCTTTTGGTTCTTTTTGGCGAATATAATGCATATCTGCCATCTGTGATGAATACTTTACTTTTTCAAGTAATTCCGTTTTCCCTTTTTCGAAAAGGTTTTGTTCCAATTCGAAAGCATGGTCAAAATGGTCTTCAATTGCACGCTTCCCCTTACCTGTAACGATGATAATATCTTCAATTCCTGAAGCAATCGCTTCCTCGACAATATATTGAATGGTAGGTTTGTCTACAATCGGAAGCATTTCTTTTGGCATAGCTTTAGTTGCTGGAAGAAATCTAGTTCCCAATCCAGCAGCTGGTATTATCGCTTTTCTTACTTTCATAAAAAAACCTCCCAGAAAATTTAAACGCTTATTGCATTTTCTCTATTTGATAATTTATTGTTTGCTAAATTTAACAATGTATCTGTTAACACTGTCTTCTCGACATTAGAATAATCAGTAAGTAACTGTTGAATTTCTTCTATATATAAGTCAGCACTCTTCCCAATATAAATCTTAGGGAAAACTTGTTTGTTATGAACTTCATTTTCACCTAACAATTCTTCGTACATCTTTTCACCTGGTCTTATTCCACTATAAGTAATACCTATTTCTTCTTCAGTAAAACCAGATAAAGTGATTAGGTTTCGAGCGAGATCTATAATCTTTACAGGTTCACCCATATCAAGAACAAAAATTTCTCCACCCCATGCTAATGATCCAGCTTGAATTACTAAGCGGGATGCTTCTGGAATGGTCATAAAGTAACGAACCATATCAGGATGAGTAATGGTTACCGGTCCGCCATTTCGAATCTGTTCTTTAAATAACGGAATAACACTGCCTCGGCTACCCAAAACATTACCAAAACGCACCGCAACGAACTTTGTCTTACTTCTACTATCTAAATCTTGTACAAGCATTTCAGCAAGTCGCTTTGTTGCTCCCATTACGTTCGTTGGGTTCACCGCTTTATCTGTAGAAACCATTACAAATGTCTCAACACCTGCCGCATCAGCAGCTTCTGCTGTATTCTTTGTCCCTACTATATTATTTTTAACAGCTGCTTCAGGATTACGTTCCATTAATGGAACATGTTTGTGTGCTGCTGCATGATAAACGATTGCCGGTTTATACTTAGTCATTACTTCAAACATTCTTTCTCGATCTTGTACATCAACTATTTCTGTCGGATAGCTAATTTGTGGATATGTACCAACTAACTCTTTTTCAATGTTATAAATACTAAATTCCCCATGACCTAGAAGAACAATTACTTTTGGATTGAATTGAGAGACTTGACGACAGATCTCTGAACCTATTGATCCGCCAGCCCCAGTTACTAGAATGGTTCTTCCCTCAATCTTGTCTGAGATAGCATCCACATCTAACTGAACTGGTTCTCTTCCTAATAGGTCCTCAATGGAAACATCACGGATTAAGTTTATTGATATCTTTCCTAAAACGACATCTTCAATCTTCGGAAGGATTTGCACATCTTCACAAAAACTCTTCGCTTCTGTAATAATTTCATTTAATCGTTTTTGTTTTAATGAAGGAATGGCAATAATAATATGTTCAATTTGATTTTTCTGAATGACAAGCTCCAAGTCATTCATTGAGCCTTCTACTGTAATTCCTGAAATAGATAGGTTTTTCAATAGTCGGTCATCATCGATGAATGCAACGGGATACAGTTCAGATTCGTCACTTGATTTCAGCTGTCTTGCAATCATGCGGCCTGCTGCTCCTGCTCCAATAATTAAGGTGCGCTTACCGGAACTTGTCTTTTTCTTAAGTAATTTAGCTCCCGTATAATAACGCCATGAGAACCGGACTCCACCCATAAAAATAATGTGGAGCATCCAAGTGATAATCAGAGCTCTTTCATAAATATTGTTAAATACAATTAATTGAGTTACCACGGTCAAAAGAATGGATGCAGAAACGATAAGTATGATACCTGCTAATTCTTCTAAGCTTGCGTATCGCCAGGCACGGCGATAAAAATTAAGTTTATAAGAGAATAAATGATGACTACCTAATAAAATTAAAGAACTTACTATAATACTAGTATCAACTGCTACTGCGTATGGATTAAGAAAGAAATGCGACATATAAATCGATAACAACACAATTGCTGAATCAATTGTAATTAAAGCTGTTAATCGTTTGTTATAGCTCATTTAACCACTTCTCCCTTCAGTTTCTTTGTTTTATGGTTTTCGCTAAAACCACTTCTAATTCTCTAAGTTGATTCAATGGCGCATCTTGCTTAATGTACCGAATAACCTTTTTAATAGACTTCGGATAACTATCTAAATACATACTTTCCGCATTCTCCCCTAGCTTCATTGCATTAAAATATCCCTAAGAACTTCTTTTTCTTTATGAATAATGGTTCTTCTGCCCATACGGTTTGACCCTGAATAACAAGTTCTGCATTCTCTTGAAGATAGTACCTCATGCTTGAGCCAAACTTCTTATGTATCAATTCATAAGCTTCCGTTAAATGAAATCCTCTAGAAGAAATGTTATGTGCATCTGATGCGATAAAATGAGCCATGTTCGCTTTTATGATGTCATGAGAGAAGTTCATAATATTCTTACCGAATTTACCGATTACCGAGTTTGCTGTCACTTGTGTAAGAGCACCTTCCTTAACTAATTCATAAAGCAATTCAGGCTTCTCTATTAATTCACTATTACGTTCTGGATGAACAATAATTGGTGTATATCCTCTTAGTTTAAGTTCATAACATAAATGTGCTGCATAATCCGGAACTCGATTAGAAGGAAATTCAACTAAGTAATAGTTCGCTATATTTGATATCGGTAATAGTAAGTCCCGATCCATATCGTCTAGCAACTCCCGATATAAACGGATCTCTTGTCCAGGAACAATATAGAGTGGAATATCACGCTTTTCCAACTCGCCATTCAAACGTTGAACTTCTTCTTCAATTTCTTTTTTTTCGTTTTCAAAGCGACCATTCCGGTGATGAGGCGTTGCACAAAGAACTTTAATACCGTCTTTAACGGCGGCTTCGGCCATTTGTATAGCTTCTTCCATAGATTGCGCACCATCATCTACTCCAGGAAGAATATGACTATGAATATCGATCAAGCTTGCTCCCTACTCTCAACAAAAATATATGGAACTAGACTATTTTACTAGTTCCATAGAAATCTCTTCCAAAACTATCATTATCTTAACATAGCACCCAATATTTTCAAGGGGTGAAACATGTCGAATTTTAGCGAAAGTAATAATAAATTATTTATAAATATTCAGAACATTACTACTGGAAATAAATTATTGTTTTAGTATAACACAGAATTTTTGTCATATTTGAGTATTTTTATAAAAAATATGTAAAAAAATGCAGAGGTTGCTAACTAACAAGGTTGGGGTCTTTTTATACATTCCTTACTGTATTGATCAAAGAAAAGACTTAGAAAATTTCATGCGCCATTGCCTCACACTGCTATTCCGATATATTTATTCGCTAGTAACGCATTTTCCTATTATCAGAATTAGGTATATGTTACTATTATAATAGGACTATTTCCAAGGAGGGAATTATGTCTTCTATTTCTGTATTAGCTGTCGAACCCGGTAAACGTCCTTCATTAATCTCAATTGATAATGATATAGCTATCTTTGAGGATATTGTAAATGGCCCTGTAGATCTTCTTCCTTTTTACAGATCTCCTTTCAAAATTGTCTGCCACTTGAATGATAGTTTTGAATTATCAACAAAAAAGCCTGAAAACACTTTCTTTATCGTAAAACACACGGACGTTTTTTTAGGAATAGATCGAACAGAAGCAGAAGAGCTGCGTGAAGTTCTAAGAACAAAATTAAAAAAATGGAAATAACTTTATTTATTCAAAAACGGCCTGCTGTGTAGAGGTCGTTTTTAAATTGATATATAACTCCAATATTTATCGACATACTTAAAATTAAAACTTTATACCTATAAACATTTTCTTGTTACGTTCGACAAAACCTTCCAAATTACACCCCTAATTTTCCCAATAATACTATGATACCATTATAATAGTCACGATTAAGGAGGTTAAGTAAATTGTCAACTTTTTCCGTATTAATGGTTGAGCCCAATAAACAACCCTATATAACTCAGATTAAAAATGACATTCAAACATTCGAAAATCTTGTGCATGGCCCCGTGGATATGCAGCCTTTCTATCAATCACCTTATTTAATCCTTTGTAATACAGATAATGGATACAACCTAAAATATTTAAAATTACTGCCTGATCATCCCTTTTTCATTGCTAAGTATGATGGGGAGTTTCAAAATATTGAGCGTCTTGAAACGGAACAGCTTCGTATGTATTTAAAAGAGAAAATGAAAAAATGGAATATACATAAAAAAAGCACTAACTAAAATTCAGTTAATGCGTTTCTTATATATATTGGTTGTTAGATAGAGTAGCTATTTTCTCAGTTTTAGTATGTGTCACATCTCTATGAAAACATATAAAATAATGCTTATTCTCTTCTTCAACATAAAATGGATCTATTATTAGTTGGTTCCAAAACATCAATCCATCTTTTCTATAATTTATGAATTCTACTGAGAGATAGATGTTTCGAACAAATGCATCCTGAATAATCGCAATTGCATTCTGATCTGTTTTCTCTCCATAAAGTATAGTGAAATTACAACCAATCAATTCTGTTGAATCATACCCCGCCAGTTGAGAAATACCTTTATTTGCATAGACAATTGGATTACCTGAAAGAGAAGCATCATTTATTGTTAGACCTACATGACTATCCTGAAAGGTACGAATTAATAGATTCATTTTTTTATTCCTACTGTTCTTAACTAACATACGATTTCCTTTCTTTGATTAAACATCAAGTAATTCTTTCAATATAAACGATCTCTTTAAAAAAATCATCCATATTTTACATAATCTTTATATACGCTTTTAGTCATTTATTAAGGGTACATGTACATGAGGGCTGACTACTTATTGGAGTCAGCCCTTTTTTATTTACTTATTTATAGTTTTCCATTTATTTTTTTCCGTGATTGTCATTGACGTACCACTCAATTCATAATCATACTCATCTATTATATACCCATAACGATTACCAAGAAGATCCTCTAGCGTAATTAAATAAACAACATAACCTTTAGATAGTATATCAGGGTTTTTTATATACACTAAACTATTATTCCCTTTTTTTAGATCATAGTTCATCGCATCAAGTGTATATTCATCATAATATGAGCCATATATATCTAAATATAGTTTAGCCTCTTCACTCGTATTAGTCTGTAATTCTAGCTTTTCATAATAATAAGAATTAGATGCTTCTTCTAAGCTGTAAGAGGTAGAGTTTAGCCAACTTGGATCTGCTTCTTCATCGAACGTCCCGATCGCCACTGTTTTTATTTTATTATTTCCTTCTGCAGTTATTTTGTATTTGAACGGTTCTTCATAGTAATAATTGGCTATGTCTTGGTTATCGTCCCTTCCGTCCCAAACAAAATGTTGAATTCCCTTTAATCTTAGGCTGTGGGATACAATGGTTCGAACCTTCTCATTATTCCCATCCATTATTTCAACTGTTACATAAGCATCATTTGAGAGTTTATAGAAAACCTCCCCTACAGATTCATAGTCGTGAGGATTATATCTCACGAAAGAAGGTACTGTCATTTCAACCTTTGTGAAGTTTACCTTAATCATGCCGGTAGATGTTTTTTTCTGATCGAACTTATCAACAAAGGTAATCGTATATTGATAGTCACCATCTGTTACAACATTCCCTACTTTGTCTTTTCCATCCCACATGAAAGATTGACTACCAGCTTTAATTGTTAAATTCGTTGCTATTTGTCGGACTATATTACTTTCTTGCTGAATTTCAACCGTAACCTTCCCGGGCTTATTAACCGAATAATTGGCTGTGAATGGTTGATTTTCATCATCATAATTTAGTGTTGCAGGAGCAGTAATGGTTGGGGCAGTCCAATTTTGAACGTTAACCCATCCACTATTCACGGTAGATTTGTTACCTGCCGTATCTTTTCCTTCAAATACAAGCTTGTATTTTCCTTCAGGCACTATTTCTTTTTTGTCTGATTTTCCGTCCCAGCTTAATATGTATGTACCCGTTTTATAAGAATTATTTTTCTTGAGTATTTTTACTTTCTGATTCTTCTCATTTACAACATGAATATTAAGGACAGTAGCTTCACCTATACTTACCTTACCGTTAGTACCTTTATCCTTTCCAACTTTAAATATTGTTGGGCTGATCGCATAGCTTTTAATTACAGGTGCCTTTGTATCTACTTTTACCACTACCGTTTTTGAACTTCCTTTTCGTTTGGAGCTGTCGATAATATCAAACCGAATCTTATAATCGCCATCTGCCATAACCTTCCCTTTATTACTCTTTCCGTTCCACGAAGTTGTATAAGTGCCTACGCCATAGCTTTTATTATTTAACAGCGTCTGAACAACTGCACCCTTTTTATCATAGACCTTTGCTGTTATTCTTGCCGATTTGTTTGTTGTGAATTTTATTGGGATACTCTTAGATATTTTAGAAGAAAAATAGACTGTTCCTTTTTCTAGCGAAATAGATGGAGGAACATTGTTCGTAACGATTACTGAAGATTCCTTAGCTACCCTGTTAGAATTAGATGGTTTTGCAGCTTGTATGATAATCTTATAGTTACCACTGCCGACATACACACCACTATCCGTTTTCCCATTCCAATATAACTTAATCGGTGTTCCTGTTGATTTCTTATTTTTAATTAACGTTCTAATAACCTTGCCTTTGCTATCTTTTACATAAGCCGTTACATAGGATTGAGAGTGTGCTTTAAATGTTGTTGATACTGAATTTGTTTCATTCATCTTATAATTTGTTGAAGATAGCGTTATCTTTGATAAAGCCTCAGGGGTGTTTACTACTGCTCTTGAAGCGTCAATTCTTCCATACCCAGAGTATGCATCCCACCCTTTTCCATAGAGATCTTTTGTAGACTTTCTTAAAGTCGCATGTACATCTGCGTTTGATAACAGCGGATTTTTGGATAACATTAATGCTATTGTTCCAGAGACGACGGGTGCAGCCATCGAAGTGCCGCTCATATAATCATAGCCATTAAGTACAGAGGAATATATATCTTCCCCCGGTGCTGCAAAGTCTATGAAACTTCCGTAATTAGAAAAACCTGTTACATAGTCAGACGGGTTGGTTGCACTGATTCCAAACACCCCTGTATAGCTAGCAGGATACGTCGGGTTGTAGGTGTCATCGTTTCCTGCGGCAGCTACAAGTACAGCCCCTTTAGAAAGTGCATAATTTACTGCGTACTCTGTTAGATAACTGTAATAATAACTTCCTAAACTTAGATTAATAACGTCAGCACCGTTATCAGCTGCATATATAATTCCAGTTGCTATGTCTTCTGAAGTAGCGCTATCACCATAGAAAACATTAATGGGCATGATTTTCACATTTGGTGCCATTCCAGCTCCACCCACTTTATTCATGGATGCCGCAATAATCCCTGCTACATGTGTAGCGTGCTCGCCAGCAAAATAGGATGTATTATTATCTAATGCATCATAAGGTTTATATATTTTCCCTGAAAGGTCTGGATGGTTCGTTTTTACACCATCATCAATGACCGCTACGATGGTGCTACTTGTCCCCTTCGTAGTATCCCATGCTTTAGGAGAATTAACTTTGGTATGGTGCCATTGTTTTTTATACAATGGATCTTTCGGAATAAATTCTCTGTTTATTTTGTAGTTCGGTTCAACAAGTCCCACTTTATTATGTCGTGAAATCGTTTCAGCTTTTTTTACAAGATTCACGTCTTGAGAGAAAGATAGAATATAAAAAGAATGGCTAATCAGTTCCATTCGTGAAACATTAAACTGCTTCATGAACTTTGCTTGTTCTTGAGGTGTAAATTCCCCTAACAGTTTAATGATTAGCTCTGTCTGAACAAGTTCCTTATTGGTAAACATTTTTTGTATAGAGTATTCTGATTGGACGTTTTTCTTGGATTGAATAGTTTCTGTCGCATAGCTCACTTTGGTTGAATAGAAAACAACCATTACCAATAACATAAAGGCTAATAATTTTTTCACAAATAATCCTCCAATGATAGATAAAAAGTCTCTAGATCTACCATACTATATTTTACATATTTATCCAAAATTAAAACCTCCTATAATAAATATGGAGGTTAGATGTACATTTAATAATTAATTCTTTTTGATCCTAAATAAATATTTTGCCAGTACCTTGTATTTAAGTTACTTACTGTTACTCCGGTACTTGATCCACTATGTACAAATTGATTATTCCCTATATAAATACCTAAATGGGAAGGACCGGTTGTATACGTTTCAAAAAAGACCAGATCACCTACTGCTGGTTTGGAAACATAAGTAGTTGCATTCCACATTTGAGCTGTGGTTCTTGGTAATTTAACACCCTCTTTGGCAAATACGTATTGAATAAATCCGCTGCAGTCAAATCCCCTTGTTGTTGTGCCACCCCATACATATGGTACACCCATAAGTTCTGTAGCGTTCGCAATAACATTTATTGTGATTTGATCACGACTTTTTATCGGTTGATTAACAGGTTTTTTTTCGACTTCCGTGATTTTATTTAACACGGTAGTATTTACAATTCCTGTTACAGGTAGACCATTTGCTTTTTGAAATTTCTCAACACTTTCTTCCGTTACCATCCCAAAATAATCAGTAATCATTGGATAAGTAAAATAGCCCAACTTTTTAAGCCTAGTCTGTAGCTGCACTACTTCGGCTCCCTTACTGCCAAATTTCAACTGATAGTTATCTTTCACAGGAGTATTATTAGGTGACGTTGGTTTTGATGGTGCTGGTTTAGAAGGCGCTGGTGTTTGTTTCTTGGCTGCAACTTGTTTTTGTACTTTTGCTAGTGTTGCTGCATCTGCTACTCCAGTTGCCTTTATTCTTTGGGATATTTGAAATTTACGAACAGCTTCTGTTGTAATAGTTCCATAAAACTCAGTTGTTTTATAAAATGTGAAAAAACCAAGATATTTTAGATCTTCTTGAAGTTTTTTAACTTCTTTACCCGTAGAATTCAATTTTAGAACTTTACCCGTTTGTGTAGTGACAGCAGGCTTATTTGGGATAGAAGGTTTTGAAACATTTGGTTTCTGAACGGATGACTGATCATCTCGATTTGATTTTTGAAGTAATTTACTGTATGTATTCTTTCCAACTATGCCGTCAACCACAAGACCATTCGATCGCTGGAAGTCCATTACTGCTTTTCTTGTAATAGGACCAAAATAGCTAGTCGTTTCTTTATGTTTAAAGTACCCTCTGCTCTTTAGTATTGATTGTAATTCTTTAACATCATTATGAGTCTTACCTAGTTTAAGTGTCTGATCTCCTAACGAAGCTTCCCCGATTAGAGGTGCCGCTAAGAAAGCACCGGCAAACGTGGAAGTCATAATAAAACGTTTCAATGTCTTATTCTTTTCCATTTTTTCCTCCTTTTTACTATTTATCTATCTAACTTTCTTCTTATATCGACAATATCCTTTTATTATGTAGAAGAAAATTTACTTCAAACTGCAAATAGTGACAAAACAACATGTAAGTAACGCTTAAGGGTATATTATTTTGGTAATATATAAATGTAGATTGATAAAAGGAGATTAATGTGAAAAAGATAATTTTTTTACTTTTATTATCGTTTGTTCTAGGTTGTTATTTAGGATATCAACAAAACAAAAAACAAAGTATAGTAAGAGAAATTCATGAAAATGAAAACTTAAAAAGTACCACAACAGAAGTTTATGAAAAAGATGGAGTAACCTTAATTCCTAATGTCCCTCTCATCCAACAAAAGCCCGAACTAGATCGAGGCTGCGAAGTAACTTCACTAGCAATGCTATTGCAACATGCAGGTGTAGACGTTGGTAAAATGGAACTCGCAGAAAAGATTCCAAAAGTGGACACGCCTTATAAGAATGAGAATGGAACCTATTATTATGGCAATCCAAACGACGGGTTTGTTGGGGATATCTATTCGTTTAATAAGATGGGGTATGGCGTATATCATGGCCCTGTGGCTGATCTTGCGGAGAGATACTTGCCAGGCAGAATTGAAAATTTAAGCGGAAGCAGCTTTGATGAAGTACTTGGAAAGATAAAGAACGGTCAGCCTGTATGGGTTATCATTAATGCAGATTTTCGCGCATTACCGAAAAGCGAATTACGAACATGGAATACACCGTCAGGACAAGTTGAAATTACGTGGAAAGAACATTCGGTGGTCATCACGGGATATAATCGTGAAAACGTTTATGTGAATGATCCGCTGAGTATGGAGAAAAACCGAAAATTGCCTCTTACAGAATTTAGAGCGGCATGGGAGCAGATGGGTGCTCAGGCGATTACATATAAAAACTAAAAGAAGGAACTCAATGTGAGTTCCTTCTCATTAATTTACGCCGTGTAAATCGATAAGTTCATAGAGAAGGTGTGTGGATTCTGCTTTCCACGTCACTTCTTTGATTACAGCTTTTCCAACCGGAGAGCTGTTTTCTTTTTTCTGAACCGGTACAGGATGATCTAAAATAAACAGCTTATAGCCTTCTAAAGAAATCTCAAACACATTACCTTCAACTCGTTTTTCTTTTCCAGTCGTCACTAGATTCGATTGCATCGTCATTGGCATTTGCATGTTATCACCTGCATTCTTTTTCTTTTATTGTAGCACTAAACTAAATTTTTTTTGTACGGATTTTTCTATAGATTATGGAAGCTAATAAGATACCTATCAACCCGCCTGTCGCATCTATCATTACGTCCTCTATATGTGGCGATCGATTAGGGGTAAAGCCTTGGTGAATCTCATCTGAGATGGCATATAAAATCGTCATGAACCAGGCGATCAACCACGTTGAACGGTTGTTTAACAAGTAATGTTTCAAGGCACGATACATTAAGAACCCTAATACAAAATAGGTGATAAAGTGGGCTGCCTTTCTTATAAAAAATTCAAGAAAATGAGCAGCTCCCAGTGCTTCAACACTAATTTCATCGCCAGCGTAATGCAATTCTACGGAGGAGAACAGCGTCTCAATGATAGTTAAATCTAAATTAGCTGAGAGTGTTGGTCGCAAATCTTGCTTTTCATATGGTTGAGAACTGGCATAAAAAATGATTCCCATCCACAGAAAGACGGGGAGCCAGTATAATAAAATCTTTTTCATGTTAAACCACCTGTTTGAATGATTACTTGAAATTACTATACCATATGAAAGGCTGCAAAAAAGACTCCGAATATACGGAGTCCTGTGTTATTGAAATGTTTTTATCATAAAGTCAGCCCAAAGCTTATGGCCCTTTTCATTCGGCAGTAATGTCGTGCTATCGTAGTAATCCTTTATTTCCTCCGAGTCTACACTCGGCCAACTGCTCCAATTATTGAGATAAGTAATATTTTCTTCTTTCGCAAATCTCTCTAATTCAAGCACTTGATCAGCATATTTGTCTGGCGAGCTGATTGGGTTTGAAGGCTGAATTAGAATAATTGCTTCAGGATTTGAAGTCTTTATTCCTTCAATCATATTGGACAGCACAAACAACGTATCGTCCATACTTATTCCATCGTTATCATTTAATAGTGGTGGTTCTATAATAATAACGTCTGAATTTCTATCTTGAATCTCATCATAGATTGAATCTTCTTGAAGTTCTAAACTTGTCATATCTCCTGTACTTGTCGTATGCAAGTTTACTTTTTCTTTATATGTATTTGTCATTTCAGTTGTAAATAGCTGTGCCCACGTTCCTTGATCGGAAGATGTATTCATTGAACCAACAAGGTGAAACTTAAGAGGTTCCCCTGCCTTTTTCTTTTCTTTGAATAGTTCAGCTATTCCCTCAGGTGCATCTGCAAAATGATTCTTTTTGGATGATTCCACTTCTTCTAATGAAACGTTTTTTGTAGCAGTCTTCTTTTCAGTGATCTCTAACTCTCTTTTTGCTGCATAAGCAGTTTCTTCTAGTTTGTTATTGTAATAAAAGTGTCCGCCAACTACACTAGCCACACATGCAATCATGACAAACACCATAAAAAAACGGCGTTTCTTCACCCGTCCCAACCCCTTATATAGTCTATCACTATAATATAGGGTAAAATTTTCTAATACAAGAAAATTGTTGAAAATTGTTGAAATAACAAAAAAATGCCTCCTAATTGGGAGGCATTTCTTTTATTTCACATTCTCTTCAAATACTTTTTTTACTTTTGGAACTAAGTAATGGCTTCCGCCTCTTCCTTTTACATCTTCTATCATCATTGATACTAAGAGAGATGGATTGTTTTGATCATAGGCAACAAACCAACCAAGTTCCATACCGTTCTTGTCTTCTTTACTCGCTTTAAGTTCTGCAGTTCCTGTTTTGCCTGCCAGTGGCAGCTTGGCCATATAAGCATCATGCGCAGTGCCGTTAGGGCTAGCGACTACTTTTGTTAAGTCCTCACGGATGATAGCTGCTGTTTGTGGTGAGATCACATTTTCTTTCCAAATCTGTTTTGATTGAGCATTGTCTGATTCAAGCTTTGGCGAGATTAAGTTTCCATCGTTTAAGAAAGGTGTATAGGAAATCCCTAAGTGAAGTGCACTCATCTGAATCTTTCCTTGTCCATATCCACTGTCTGCTAGTTGAACTTCTGACATGCCATCCTCACCAATGGAAGATGCACGAAACGGGAACGAGATGGGCAAATCTTCTCCAAAACCAAATTTTTTCAATCCGTTAACAAACTGATCCTGACCTAAATTTAATGCAGCTTGCGCAAAGTAAATATTATCTGAGTAGATTAATGCTTTCTCCAGATCCACACTCGGAACGGCACTTACTCGAGTTACTGTGTATTTTCCCCATGACTTATCTTTTTGCCACGACTTTCCGTTCACGTTCATAACATCATTTGGGTTAAGCGTTTTGTTTTCCATTCCAATTGCAGCTGTTAATGGCTTCAGTGACGAACCAGGTGCATACGTATATTTAAAACGATTCATCTTTGGATTTTTAGGATCGTCTGCCCACTTTTTTTCTAAGGCATTAGATATGCCAAGGGTGTACTCATTAGGGTTATATGAGGGACTGTTTACAAGCGCTAATACTTCCCCTGTCTTCGGATGAATAGCGGAAGATGTACCCACGTCACCTTTTAGTTGTGCATAAATTGAACCTTGTACACCACTATCAATCGTCGTCTTCACATCTTTCCCGTTTACAACTTCTTTCTCCGCCAATACAGCTTTTTCTTCTTTATCTGCTGTTAGTATCTTTATTACCCCGCCTGCTGTACCGCGCAGTTGTTCTTCATAAACTTGTTCTAGACCTGCTTTTCCAACAGAATCTTGGGAAGTGTATCCCTTTCCTTTTAGATTCTCAAGTTCCTCTGCATTTATAGGACCAAGATAACCTGTTAAATGTGCCGCTGCTTCTTTTAGAGGATAGATCCGTGCTTCTACTTTTGGTGATTGAACGCCATCTAACGCAACAGCATCACGAATCTTCGGATTATCCGTCGCCATCTTTTTAATAGGAACACTGTATTCAGGCTTGACCCATGGCTGATCTAGCTTGGCTTGGATCTCTTCTGGTGATACACCTAATATTTTCGCTAGAGGAACAATGGTTTTACTTTGATCTTCAGGAAGTGATTGCGGTACGATCGACACTTCATATGTTGTTCCGTTGATAGCTAGAGGGTTGCCTTCGCGATCTAAGATGGCTCCTCGTTTTGGAGAGATGGAAGATGCTGAAATCTTGTCTCCTTCCTCCATTTCAGGAAAGATGTGCGTAGGATTCCATTCAATTCTCCAAGACTCTGAATCTTCTTTTTCTTCGAGATTTAATTTTAATGTATTCTTGTAGTCTACAGGACCTGCTAGTGTATTCATTTTTACAGAATACGTTGATTCAGCTTCGTTATCTTGATCCTTTTCCTGTTTTACTTTAGAAGAGGCTTTAACTGCTAAATCCGTAGCTTCAATACCTCCGTAAATATCTTTATAACGCTTCACGAAATCTTTCTCTGATATCTGTTTCTTTGACTTGGAATCTAGCATGTTATACATAGCCTTAAAGTCTTGCTTCTGCCAATGACTCACATATTTTTTTACCGTAGATTCAGGTTTAGGCGGTTCTGAACATGCAGATAGTAATACAACACAAAGAAAACCTAATAACATGATTTTATAAAAATTCTTCAAAACAGATCTCCCTTCATGACAACTTATTTATATCATTATAACAAAACTCTTCCCATTAATTGTATGATACATGCATGATAATAAAAACACCTCATGAGCGTTATGTGCCCAGAGGTATTAATGGTGTTTATATTTTTTTGGAAGTCAACTTATGAACTTCCTCTCTCAATCTTTTTTGAGCAGTCTTGAGGTTATCGTTTGCAACCTTTAGCTCCTCTTTACATGAGTAAACTATATTCTCCCTCTCTACTGCCATCCTCCTCACCTCATCTGGATTTGGCCCGCCTTGAATGCTACGCCTTTTTACGAATTGGATGGGGCAGATGATGTGTTCCCACTCTTTTTGGGTGAGAGTCAGGTTTTGGTGATGAGTCATCAAAATTTGTTGAACCGTTTGATGTGGCATTTCGTGGAGTTCTTGATTTTCAGATGCACACTTTTTGGCAATTGTGCTCGCCATCTTGTGAGCTGCTCGAAACGGCACTCTCTTTTCTTTTGCTAAAAAGTCCGCAAGCTCTGTAATCGTGATACAAGATGTCTTTGCACGAGTGAGTGCTAGATTTTTGTTCACTTCCATCGTTCGGATGACCGCATGCATGAGGTGCATCACCCGGTTTGCTTTTTTATAACTTCTATATAAGTGCGGCTGAAGATCATCTTCCGTATCCACGATATCGCCAAATGGGGTGTTGTGAATCATGTGGATTGCAGCGAGTGCTTCTCCTGCTGATGAACTGGCGAGTGCCCGAGAGTGTTCGATAGAAACCGGATTTCGTTTTTGCGGCATGATGGAGCTGATCTGCACGTATGGATCTGCCACTTTTATAACGTCGTGTTCACGCGTAACAAGCTGAAGAAAATCTTGAATCCAACGCCCGCTGTTCGTCATCAACGTTAACAAGGCAGTCGCGGTTTCTATCAGATAATCGGCACCAGCAACAGCGTCGTATGAGTTCTCGATTAGTTTTGAGAAACCGAGCAGTTCACAAACTCTATTGCGGTCGATTGAAAAACTCGTTGTAGAGAGTGCTGCCGCTCCCATTGGTGAACAGTTCACAATTTCGTATGCTGATTGAAGACGTTTGATATCACGTATTAGAATGTCTAGCACAGCTGTTAGATAGTGGCCGAGCGTTGTCGGCTGTGCGGGTTGGGTGTGGGTATAGGCGGTCATGATGGTTTCGGCGTGTTCGTCGATTTTTTCTAGAAGTGCTGTTGCGAGTAAAAGCGCGCTTTCTGTGAGTGTGAGAATGTGTTCTCGGAGCACGAGACGGTACATGGCGATTCCCATGTCGTTTCGGCTGCGCGCCATATGCATACTGCCCGCAAGATCGGGTCCGATTTCTTCACTCATTTTGTGTTCGATCATGAAGAATAAGTCTTCGAATTGTGGATCGTAGGTTAGTGTTTGTGGGTCGATCTTGGCTATGCTTTCTACTCCTTGGAGTATTTTTACGGCATCACTTTTATCTAAGATTCGTTGCTCAGATAGCATCACAACATGTGCGCGGTGAATATTAAACATATGTTTAAAAAGATAGTCTCTTTGGTCGTTGAAAACGGGTCGAAGTAGATGTTCTACGTATGTTTTGCCAGGGAACGTTGAGCCTTCTTGTTTTATAAAATCGTCTCTGGATGTCATGTATTCTCACTCCAATGCTGAAGGAACTTGTGTTAGTAGTGTATAGAGATGAGTGGATCTTGGGAACTCGGTTATGTCATGTTATTGGGGTTATCTTGGTGAAGTGATGGGAAAATTTGGTCGTCTATTGCGCTGGGTTCTTTGGATGAATAGTTGATCAAGGATTATTTTTTACGGTACGTGTTTTTATATTTGTTACACGTTCGCCGATAAATACCTCGTTTCCACCTGTAAAGACCGAGTTTTCACCGGTAAATGAAGCATGAGCATCTCTAACTCCCAAACGTTCACCTAAAAATCCTTAATAACCACCCGAACATGCTGACTTTCACACAAAAAAACACCCGATTCGCAAACAATCGGATGCCTCACTTAATAACTAACTCTACTTTTTCTCTAAAACCGCAACAAACTCACGCATATAATCCGGCAGATCTGGTGGACGGCGGCTTGATACGAGGTGACCGTCAACAACGACAGGTTCATCGATCCATGTTGCGCCTGCGTTCTCCATGTCATCCTTGATTCCAGGTGTGCTCGTTACTTTTTTACCGTTTAAAACCTTCGCAGACACGAGAACCCAGCCTGCATGACAGATCTGGCCGATCGGCTTTTTGTTATTCTCCATATGCTGAACCATTTCTATCACTTCTGGAAAACGGCGCAGCTTGTCCGGTGCCCAACCACCAGGAACTAAAATTGCATCGTAATCTCCAGCATTCACATCACCAAACGCATAATCAGCGTCAGCCGGAACACCGTATTTTCCGATATACGTCTCTCCTGCTTTCTCTCCTACCAGTTCCACAATCGCCCCTTCCTCACGCAATCGTAAGATCGGATACCACAATTCTAAATCCTCAAAATCATGATGCACGAGACTGAGCACTTTTTTACCTTTTAAACGCATGTTTAACACCTCCACTATTTTTATATCCTTAATAGCGTAACATGAATCCTAGCTGAGACACTATTCTTCCACTTCAACAGACATGTATGTTACGATTTTTTCAATAGAAGATAGAGGGAGACTGATTATAGATGGGCAAATGCACGATCGACCACACGTTAGAAGATGTGAAGCAGAAGCTAGCCGAACAATCCGCCTTTATGCCGCGTGAACTGGTGATGGAGGTTGGCGATTCTTTATCTGATGATAGTGATCAGACATACTTAAATGAAGTGTTTCATCTTTTGAAAAAGTATGATCTTGCGGATGAAAGTGAAAGAGAGAAACGAAACGGTAAATTGAGTGATTTAGTGAAATAGGAGTTATGACAGCAAAAAAACACTTGGGATCGTCGCCAAGTGTTTTTGCTTTGCAGGTTAGTTTATAGGAACAGAAAGCTCTGGAATACGCCCCGGCTTTTCTGCATGAGGATTTTCTGAGTGCTCAAATGGAACTACATAATATTTCTCTGATTCCATATCGATCGCACTAAATCGGTTATAAGATTCTTCCGGTGTAACAGAAACCGTATCTGGCAAGATTTCCGTTGCAGATTCACTTACAATCTTAAACGCGATGTGATTCTCTTCGCCTGGCCAATCATAATACAACACGGTTGAAATGGGTGTGACGATCATTTTTTCTAGTTTTATAGAGCGTCCGTTCTCGAGTTTTATCTTTTGATCAAGCGTGATCGTTTTGCTCGCCGCTGCTAACTTTTCGGTTGGAACTTCAATATCAAACACCCACGGCTGATTCATCTTCATCTCTAGATCTAAGCGATCGTACTCGATATGAAACTGGACCTTCTCCCCGATTGGGATCTCTTTTAACTGAACTTCGTTGTAAACCGTAAACATGGAATCGTTCAATTCGATCGATTGCCCGCCTGTACTTGACGTTAAGTCTTTACCATTCATCTTTACTTTAGGCATAGGGTGCATCTTATGATGAAAGTCGATGCCATCTGCTGGTTCATAGGTCGAGCTTATGAGTAAACGTCCTCCATCGATCATCACTTCGTTCAACGTCAACTTACCCTTCTCATTTTCAGCTGTTTGTCCGATCGCTGTTTTATAGGAAGAAAAATCAAGATTCTCGTTTTGATTCAAATATTTTTCAATGGTTTCTCCTACAAATGGCATATTTGCTATAGAGACGATTCCAGTACTCAGTGATATTCCTGTTGCTATGAGCATGGCAGCTGCTAAACCCATATACTTCTTTACCTGCGATGGCTTATGTTTTCTTACTTTCTTTAGTACTCGCTTTTCCCATTTCTTTTTTTCAAAATGAGAAAGATCTTGTTCTTCATATTGTTTCAAATCTATATCCATTTCGTTTAATTCGCGATAGATCGTCATATCTTCACTCCTCATGCTTCGTTATTGTGAAACAAAAAGCTTTTTAGTTTTTTACGTCCTCTAGATAGCTTGTTGTACACCCAAGACTCTCTCTCGTTATATTCAGCAGCGATCTCACTTGATGAGTTTCCTTCTAAATAGTACTTTTTAAAAATTCTCCGTTCACTGGCAGGTAACTGCTGAAGCAACTCATCAACGAGGCTCTCTTCTTGTGGCTTTTGCGTCGGTAGGATGGAATCATGAAATTCCGCTACTGAGAATTGCTGTTTTTGAAGAGAAAGCTGTTTCCTCTGATAATCAATGGCTTTATATTTCGCAACAGCGGCAATCCATTGTTTGAACGTGTTTTTTGTAGGATCAAAGGAATAAATATTGTCCCATACCGATAGCAACACATCGTCTAAGCATTCCTCATAATCTTGTTGCTGATTATTCACATGACGCTTGATAATCGCTGTGAGTAAACCACCGTACTGTTGGATCATAAAAGAAATTGCATTTTCATTCTTATTTATTAGTTGTTGTACAACATTGTTTTCTGTGACTTTCAATCGTACACCCCTCCTGCTGTTTATTGGTACCTACTATGTAATACGAAGTGAATGCTGGAAATCTATCACTTGTAAAAAAATTATCTATTATTTGTTAAGGAAGAAATCTTTTAGAAGTAACACTACGCTAAAAATCATACCTTTATTTCTTAAGAAGTTGACTATAAAAGTTCAATGAATAAATAACGACTCAAATCTAGTGAATCGTTTCGATTTTTCATTGACTCTCAAAATGAAAGCGCTTATAATTTTTATTATCAGGTTTATCGAAACGTTTCGATTACGTCAGACCATACACATTAAACGATATCCAGGAGGTTTTCTTTATGCTTAAGCAAAACGTGCAACATATCATTCAAGACATGACATTGGAAGAAAAGATCAGCCAATTGGTTCAGCTTGCTACTCCTTTCTTTAAAGGTTCATCTGATCAAGGCTTCATCACGGGTCCTATGCAGGAGATGGGGATCACGGATGACGTGATTCGCAATACGGGATCTGTTCTTGGTGGATCAGGAGCTCGTGAAACGCGCAACATTCAAGACGCACATTTAAAAGAAAACCGTCATGGCATTCCTTTATTGATGATGGCTGATATCGTACATGGCTTTAAGACGATTTTCCCTGTCCCTCTCGCGATTGGTTGTTCATGGGATATGGACCTTGCTGAAAAAAGTGCAGAGATCGCAGCAAAAGAAGCTTCTGTTTCAGGTGTTCACGTAACGTTCGCGCCGATGGTCGACCTCGTTCGTGATCCGCGCTGGGGGCGTGTTATGGAATCCACGGGTGAAGATGGTTTCCTGAACAGCGAGTTTGCTCGTGCGTTCGTTCGTGGTTTCCAAGGGACAGATCTGACGAACGACAAAGATCGTGTAGCAGCTTGTGTGAAGCACTTTGCGGCATATGGTGCTCCTGAAGGCGGACGCGATTACAATACGGTGAACATGTCTGAACGTCAGCTTCGCGAGTCTTACCTGCCTGCGTATAAAGCAGCGCTTGATGAGGGCTGTGAGATGGTGATGACGGCGTTCAACACAGTGGACGGTATTCCGGCAACGGCAAACAAAAAGCTGATGCGCGACCTTCTTCGTGACGAGTGGGGCTTCGACGGTGTAATCATCTCGGACTGGGGTGCTGTAAAAGAGCAGCTTCCGCACGGTGTCGCTGAAGACGAAGCAGAAGCAGCATATAAAGCGCTGACAGCTGGTGTTGACATCGAAATGATGACAACGTGCTACGTCGACCATGTGAAAAAGCTTGTGGAAAGTGGCAAGTTATCGGAATCTCTCGTTGATGAATCGGTAGAACGTATTCTGACATTGAAACAGAAGCTCGGACTTTTTGAAGATCCTTACCGTGGTGCTGATGAGAAGCGTGCGGAAGAAGTGATTTTGTGTGAAGAGCACCGTGATGTAGCTCGTGAACTTGCTGCGAAATCATGTGTTCTTCTAAAAAATGAAGGTGGCGTTCTTCCCCTTCAACCAACGCAAAAAATTGCACTCATCGGTCCGTTCGCTACAAATGGCGATCTGATGGGCCCATGGTCTTGGCAAGGTGCTTATGATGACGTGGTAAAAGTAGATACCGGTCTATTAAACAAGTTGGCTGATCCTTCTCTTTTAACCATTGCGGACGGTTGTGAGGTTGAGTCTGTAACGATTGAGCAGTTGGAAAAAGCAGTTCGTGTTGCGAGTGATGCAGATGTGATCGTGCTCGCACTTGGAGAAGCTTCATTCATGAGCGGTGAAGCGGGATGCCGTGCTGACATTCGTCTGCCCGAGCCTCAGCTTCAACTGATTCAGGAAATGAAAAAGTTAGGTAAGCCGATCGTGACGGTACTCTTTAACGGTCGTCCGCTCGATCTGCATGGTGTAGCAGATCAAGTTGATGCAGTATTAGAAGCTTGGTATCCGGGTACTGAAGCAGGTGCTGCGATTGCTGATCTTTTATTCGGAGACGTGAATCCATCTGGTCGTTTATCGATGTCGTTCCCGTATTCCGTTGGTCAGGTTCCTGTGTATTACAATCACTTCAACACAGGTCGTCCGCAGCCGACTCCAGAAAATAAAGAGCGCTACCTGTCTCATTACCTGGACATTCCGAACGAGCCTTTATTCCCGTTTGGTTTCGGGTTGAGCTATACAGAGTTCACGTATGACGATGTGAAGTTGTCGAGTGATGTGCTGACAGAGGATGAGTCGATTACGGCTTCTGTAACCGTTACGAATACAGGCGATGTTGCCGGTGAAGAGCTTGTTCAGCTGTATATCCGCGATATTGCGGGTGATGTTGTTCGTCCGGTGAAAGAGTTAAAAGGTTATAAGAAGATTGTTCTTGAGCCAGGAGCATCTGAGAAAGTAACATTCGAGATCACAGAAGAAATGCTTCGCTATCACCACGAGAACCTCGAGTTCAAGAGTGATGCTGGTAAGTTTACGATGTTTATCGGGAAAAACAGCCATGATGTGGTGAGTGTTCCGTTTAGGTTGGTTAAGTAAATTTGTTAAGAGGACGCCTTTTGAGGTGATCCTCTTTTTTTTGCGTTTTACAGTTGAAAGAACCCAATAACCACGATCCAAAAAAACATCCAACCAAAGAAAACATAGTTCGCAGCTCTTTTAAACGTTCTCCCTTCATAAGGAAGGAGCCATTTTACTTGAAAGTATGGAATGACTGAAATAGCGGGGAGAAATAGAGGGAAAAAGAATGCTCCTATTAAAGCAACGTTTCCCAAAGCCTCTATGGTCATGTTCCGGTCTGCCCCACCTGCGAGAAGAAGGATGAACCACGAAAGATATACAAACCAGATGGATTTTAAAAAAAGTTTTACTTCTAATTTCGATTCAAAACGAACTATACCTAATAATAGTAAACAGCCGATCACATAAGTCCACCAAGTATCTATTTGAAAATAACTTGTAAGGATAATAGCTAAACCAATAATAGCAAGGCTATTGCGCCTTAACTTGCTGTTATGCTTAAGTACTTTCATTCTTGCCACCCCTCTATAGGTAATTTATACCAATAGGTGAGGCTGGAGTAAATATATTTCTTCGTTTTACGGTACGTGTTTTTATATTTTTTACGCGTTCGCCGGTAAATGGGTTGTGACCACCTGTGATTTCGTTTTTCCACCGGTAAATGCTACCCGACCACCTGAAACAACCATATCAGCACCGCTAAATGCACGCTCACCACCGATAAACACCTCAAAGCAAGCTCAGACTATCGCCAAAATGCTCCACGCACCCCTTCACAAGAACAAAAAACCTTGAGAGCTTCCAAACATAGCTCCCAAGGTCTCTTTACTACTATTAAACACCTGTTTAACCAATGAAAACACGCAACTGATCATCCACTTTCGCATGTTTCTTGCTGCGAACCAGCGTCAATTCATCATTTTCTTCAATCACATAATCAGCACTCGGTAAGATCTTCGTTCCAGAGTCAAATGCAATCACATCTTCCACCTGAGTTAAGCGGAAATCGATATAATCAGCACTTACACCCGTAATTTCTGCTGTCGCGTAAGCAATTTTCACACTACCTACAGCTAGGTTCATAGGCAGCATCACACCATCTTTGCTCTGCAACAACAGCTTCCTTCCGCCTAACAACACTACGCCATCTTCATACAGCGAGAATTCTTTATCAAATCCATCTAAATTCAAGAGATGAATGAAACGCTCACCTTCTGCATCAGCAGTCGATGTCATAAAGATGCCGTGATGTGGACAGTCATGCGTGAGTTTCACACGACTTCCTAGTCGTTCAAGAGCTGTTTTAAAGAAAGGCAAATCGCAGCGATAGAAGCTTGCGATCACGATCGCGCGTCCGCTTCCTACCTCTGACTCAAACCCACACACATCATTAGATCCATATACTCTGAAAATTGGCGTCACATTCGGTCCCACTTCAAAACGCTGAACGAAGCCTGAACGAATCTCTGGCTGAGCTGAAGCCCAATTGGCTCCATAAATAGAGAGGTAGTTTCCGTGACCATCACGGCTTATCCCTTTGTACGTCACACCAAGCGCTTCCGCTAACAGCGTACAGTCCTTCCCTTCCATATCAAAAAGAGGAACCTCACCGTATAGTAGAATGCTCCCACCCGTGTTTAAATAGTTTACGAGTTTCTCTTGAATCGCACTGTCCATATAGCGTGCGGACGGTAACGCAAGGACAGGCGTATTCGTCACATCCAGCGGTTTGTTCTGAACATCGATCGCTGTAAAACGATAACCGTTCAGCAACATCGCACGGCCCATGATCTCCCAAGCGCCGGCACCGCGGTTCGCCTCGATGTTTGAGAGGATCTCACGCATCACTTCACTCTCCGGATAACGATATTCGGTCATATAATAATCAGGGATGAACGCGAACGATACTTCATCTCGTTCTTCGTTCATTCGCGCGAGCTTATCGCTCACCGCCATCACACTTTGGTTCACGCGTGACATGCGCGGAAACGTATAGTTGTAGTCCCCTTCTGGACCGATCGGTGCTGCGAAACCATGGCGTTCACCAGTTGAGGCGATTCGGTCGTTTCCATCGTCAACAAGCGTATCGAGCCTAGCATTTTTCCCGCCAGCAAATAGATAATAGTTAATCAGTCGGTTTCCTTGAGCAAGACACATTCTAAACTTAAAATCCGCTGCTGAAGGATCATAGCGCTCGCCTAGTGTCTCACCAAAATTTCCGTCACCACAGTTAAACTCCACAGACGTTAACGGCTGATCCTCGTTATGAACGGCTTCCATCAGACCGTTGATGATGTAGAGGTCTTGAAAGGTTTTCATGTCAAGATCTCCAAAATAAATATCAGAACCAGAAATGTATCCATGTCCTTGGTTATACGTTTCATACAGCTGACTGATTCCAATCGGGTACGTGAAGCCTCGTCCTCCGCCTGTTCCGTGGATGTTTACGACGAACGGAATGTCTTTCACACCGAACTCTTCCGCGTACTCTCTTAAAATCGCGATATATTTAGCGAATCGGTAGCGCATGTAATAGCCTAGATCTTTTAACAGTTGTGCCGCATACTCTTCTTTCGGAGAGCGGAATGCAGTGTTTCGTTCAGCACTTTCTTCCAACGAGAACGGATAGCGGTCAGAAACGTTATCTCCGTATCGTTCACTCAACCAATTTGATAAATCGTTCAGCACATTGTCCGTCAAATCTGGTGTGTTGCTCACCCATGACAGCATTCCCACTTCGTTATCAAGCTGAAACGCAATAATTTTACCGCCGTTCGGATAGATGCGCGGCGTAACCACTTCCATTACTTTTTCATAATACTTACGAACTTCTTGTAAAAATTTTGGTGCGAGATAATCGACGGTTGGTGTCGTTGGTTCGCTCTCGTCCCAACCAACCGGAATAATCTCAGGATGCTTCTCATACACCCAATAAGGCAGTCCTTCGTTTTTCATCTCGGCCATAATGAATGGTCCCGGACGAACGAAAAAATAAAAGCCGTTTTCTGTACAAAGGTCGATAAACCCGGCAAGGTCTGTTTCAGGACGCGTTTTGCCTGTGAAATCAAACTGCCCTTCCACCGGCTCATGCCAAAGCCATGGCACATAAGTGGCCACGGCGTTACAACCCGTTTCTTTTAGCTTGTCCAATCGGTCTTGCCAATCGCTTTTATCAAGACGGTAGTAATGAATCTCACCGCACGTAATCAGCACGGGCTTGCCGTCGATGATGATCTGTTTGTTCTTGATCTCAATCATTTTACAGGACTTCCTTCTATCTTTTTCCAACCTAATAGGTCAGCACCTTGTTTCACATACTTGTTTTTCATGAAAAGATCCCATACGAGACCAGATTGATAGTTTTCGATCATAAGAAGCGTTATTCCCTTATCAATTCCGATTACATGGTCTGAATACCAAGCTGGCGTTACATCCAGGTTATAAGAATCTTGGAAGCCATACTCACCCCAAAGCTGTGGATGCTCTTCATAAAAATACTTCATTGCCGCAATCGACTCTTCTGGTGTGAACACGATCGATCCCGCTGCTCCCGTCGGTGCGACCGTACCTTCTAGGTCAGGCTCACATCCTTCATAATAAGGAGGAGCCCCTGGAACACGGTAGCCGGTCGGACTTGCACAAGCCGTTAAGCCCCACGCGTTCTCGTGATAGGTCTTAAACTCACTCGATTTTTCTTTACAAAACGCACGGTTCGCAAGGGATGCTTTTACCGAGTTCTCGTACCAGTTGATTCCGTCTCCGTCGACGATGTTTCTAAAATCGATGAACGCATGCGAATATTGGTGAACGAACATCGCGTTTCCTGGCGCATGGATGTACTCGTAATCTTTGTACGTCCCTTTTCTGCGCTCAAAACCTTCGTAAATTTTTGCGGGAACTGGATGTGTTGGAGAAGCGACACCAAGCACGTACGTCATCATCTGCTCCGCATACATATCCCAATGGTGGAAGCCGCCTGTTTCTGGGTTGTAGCCCATGTAGAACTGGTTAACCGGCTCGTCATAATACACGTTCCAGTCGATGCGCGCGTAAATTTTCTCGAATAGCTCTGCGATCTCTCCGCCAAAGTATTCAGCAGATGTTACGGCACCACATAGGAAAATTCCCGTATCGATGATCGACGCACAGTCGTACCACTCTTCGTTTTTCTTCGCCGTCTGCATATTTAAGAAGTGGTAAAAGAAGCCGCTCGCGTGTTCGACGTTGTTCAGGAATGTTTCGAGCGTTCCTTTCGTCCGTTCGTACCCTTCTTCTTTCGTGATCCAGCCGCGCTCGATTCCGATTATGATTGCCGTTAATCCGAACCCGTTTGATGCGATACTTGCTACTTTTTTATTCGCTGACTGATCCAGGATCAACCCGTATCCCGGGCTGTTTTTATCCGTATTCGCTTCGTTCCAAAAGAAATCAAAGCATCCTTTTGCTTCAAGGTCCAATAGTTTCTGTGTATCCATCTTAAAATTCTCCTTTCAATCTACCACTTTCACTTTCATTTCCTTCAAGGAATCGTGGATTTTCAAAAGATTTTGATTGTGCATCATTGAAAAGTTGATTGGAGTGTAAGGTGCGAGACTCCTGCGGGACAAGCGGTCAGGTGAGACCCTTAACGGCGCAAAGCGGCAAGGGGCTCACCGCCTGCCCCGCGGAAAGCGAGTACCTGAAACGGAAATCAACTACCCCAACCAATCTTTACTCCCCAGTTATCCCCGAACGATCCACACCTTCAACGAACCAGCGCTGCGTGATAAAGTACACGATCAATAATGGAAGAATCGACAGGACGGTTCCTGCCATCTTGATTCCTTCGTTCAATTGGTTGCCGCCCGACACTCCCATCTCAGCTGGGAACATCTGCTGATATGTCGCAACGAACTTTTGCAGCTGCAGTGGTAATGTTGTTAACGCATCTCCAAAATAGATTGCCGCTAGATACGTTTCGTTCCAATACCAAACGAACGAGAACAGAAACGAGATAATGATCGCAGGCAAAGCCATCGGTAATGCGATTGTGAAAAAGATTCGAAAATGCCCTGCTCCATCAAGCTGAGCTGCTTCTTCCAAAGCTTTTGGCACGGCTCTAAAAAACTGATAAAAAATCAGGATAAAGATCGCGCTGTTCAATCCTTGTCCGAACGTTGCCGGAAGCAAGAACGCACTCAAACTGCCAAGAATGTTCAGCTCATTAAAGAAGATGTATCTTGGAATGAGTGTCACTTGTGGCGGAATGATAAACGTTGCGAGTACAAGAACGAACATGATCTTTTTTCCGCGAAACTCAAATCGAGCGAGTCCGTACCCGACTACTGCTGCAACAGCTGTTTGCGCCAATGCAGGCAGAACGGTCACATACAATGTTTCCATCAATGTTGAGAAAAAGTTTAGAACCTTGTTCGCCTGCTCATAGTTTCCGGTATAAAACTGTGTTGGAATCCAGTTTACAAGCGGATTCAATAGATCATCCAAACTTTTAAAGCTGTACACACCCATGTAGAGAAGCGGATAGAGATACACGAATCCGATCCCGACCAAGAGTCCGTAGATCAAGAGCTTGTAAAGAAGACCATCTGTCCCCTGCATGCCCAAAAACATGCGTTTCGTTTTTAAGTAATACTTGTTCACTTGCTGTGTTTTGGTTTGCACATTGATCACATCCTCTTAGGTGTATTTTTTCTTTCTTTTTACCGTCATCACACCAACCGCGATCGCAAGTGCTGCAGCGATGATCAGGAAGTAGATCCAAGATAGGGCTGATGCATAGCCATAACCTGTGTCTACTTTAAACATGTTTTTCTGAATATGTTCGATGATCGGATTCAGCGAGAAGACCGAATACGTTACGATCGTGTAGATCAAGTTAACGATGATCATCGGCTTTAGACTTGGCAGAGTGATCTTCCAAAAGAACTCCCAGTTGCTCGCACCGTCGATCTTCGCCGCTTCAAAAATCTGCTTATCCATTTTTTGAAGTGCAGCTAAGAAGATTAAAATCTGTACGCCTGAATACCACAGGATCACAATTAAGTTTTTAATTAAATACAGTAGAATTCCGTTAAAGAAACCATCCGGGTTATCATTTAACGCTTGATAGATCGCGTATTGTTCAATAGAAGGAATCGTCGTGATACCTTGATCGATCAGCTCTTTGATAACCGGTCCGCTCGCGATGATTACGGGCAGAAAGAAAATCGTGCGGAACAGTCCGCGGAACTTGATCTTTTGGTTCAACAGTAGAGCGATGATCAATGAAAAGACGATGATGATCGGAACCGAGATAACCATCTCTTCTAGATATTTTAGGACGCGGTCAACGAACGTTCCGTCGACCGAAAACGCATACTCATAGTTTCCAAAGCTTACAAAATTCGTTTTGATGCCATCTGTCGTGATCTTTACTTCCTGAAAGCTTAAAAAGAGTGAGTATAAAAGCGGAAACGCCGTAAAGACGAGAAAGCCGATGATCCATGGTGAAACAAACAGCAATCCTGTAAGATTTCTGTTATTGCCTAGTCGTTTCATCGCTTTCTCCTCCTTCTGTTACCGCAAAATCCTTTGGTTTCACTTCAATACGGTTACTTTTAAAAATAGCATTCGTATAGTTGACGACGATCACTTTTCCGTTGGAGTATTCTACCTCAACAACACCAGTCTGAGGCACATTGCGGCTGACGATTTCTTCGCCTTCTACCTCACCAAGACTTTTCTTGATGTTTTCATACTGATACAAAATCTTGTCTTTCCAGATCGAGTATTCTGATGTATAAACGTCACTCGATGCTGTTTTAGCAAGCAGGTGTGACGCTTCCTTCGTTAAAAGAAACGACGGGTACGCTCCGTACTCGATCATGCGCAGCATCTGATCTTCCGAATCTGACTGAAAGTTCGAAAACGGTGCGTAATATGGCATATAGCCTTTTAGCACGATCTGCAAAAACGGCACCGTATCTGTTTCAAACACATAGTTAGACGCGTTCATCGGAATGTCGAGATAGCGATTCGTTTGATTCCATAGATACGTGTTCGGTTCATAAAGAGCAACGTTCCCCACTTCTTTGTTCAGGGTGCTAAACAGTTTTTGATACGTTTTAATCGTCTGATTTCGCTCGCTCGATTTTTTCCCGCTAAAGTCAGAGAACAGCGTGTACCCGCTCGAATCGATCGCTACGTTTGAAATGCCTTGTTTCCTAAATTCCTTGGCATCTTCTTTTGCGATCGCAAGAGATTTTTCTGGTGATAGATAATACAATGTCTTCTTATCTTCACTGTGTGAAATCGTCTCTGCACTGATTTTCTTCGCTACGTCTTTGCTGCCGGAATAGCCGGATGCACCATCATAAGCTTTTGTGTAGTCGCTATAAAAATAAAGCGGAATGTTATCCTTTTTAAGACCGTCGATCGTGTCCTTCACATCGTCACTGCTTCCGAGCTCACTTTCAAACGGAAACTTCTGAGGCAATGTACCGGTTAGCCCGCCATCTGACCAGCCTTTATAGACGACGAACAGATCATCGATGTCTTTTTTGAGCTCTGACGTCATGCTCGGAATGTCTGTCACCTTCGTCATCGGAAGAACAGAGTCCCACAACAGACCTTCCTTCACTTCGCCACCTAGAAATTCAAGTCTGACACCGGTTTTGTCGTCATTCTTTTCTAGCTGTTTTGTTTCAGAGAGATGGTCTTGATACGCTTTGGCCATCCCTACATAGTCAGCGTCATCTTCTTGTAAGAACATGTATCTCAGCTTAACGCCGAAAGGGTTCTTTGTTTTTTGATACACGTTAAGACCCTTCATGTTCTTACTCGTCGGCTGATAATATTCTTTTCTAAAATGGAATTCTGAAGAGATCCAGTTAAAGTCGGTCGAAACGCCAGACGGATACGCTAAAATGTCACCATGTGTATAGCCTTCTTCGATCACGGCAAGAAATCCGTTCTGCTTCACACCGTGAACCGTTCCGAATACCGGCATCTTGATCTCTTCGACCGGTGTTACTTTTTCATCTTCTTCCTTCTTCACTTTTGTTTTTAAAAAGGCTTCATCATCACCGTAAATGGATCCGGTAAACGGCGCATCGGCTTTTGTCCCGTTCTTTTCATAACGAATCAATGCACCAGATCCGTCTGGGATGAACATGTACCCGTTAATGTCACTCTTGTTCACCGCACCTAAAAACGGATAAACGCGCATTGAGATGAGCTTTGTATACTTATTTTCTTTAATCTCATTTTCTGGAATTGAAACAACAAGATCGTTTTCTTGAAGCTCGACGTTCACTTCAAACTCTAATTTGGACTGATTCATGTAAAGAGAGGCTGTAAACCCTTTATCGTTCACCTTCACACGTGGTCTAGAATCGTTCGTCGTGATGCTCTCGGTTTTCACCTTTCCGCGACGATCCATATAATCAACAGTGATCGCAGATTGAGCCATCTGTTCCCACGTTTTGTTCAGTCGGTACTGATCAGGATTATCGAGCCCAGAGTTCCAAACGTATTTCGTTTTCTTGTTCTCAATCTTGATCGCGAGCGTTTCTTCATTCACATAAAGAGCAAGATTTTTATTCTCGGCTGCTTTTTCAAAGCCTTGGAATGAATTATTTTGCTTGATCGGAGCCGCATCTTCTTTCTCAGGCTTCGTAAACGATGAAGATGTATACTTCATCACGTTTTGACTCTTCTCGGTTGGCACGGGAAGCTGCTCCGTACTTTTCTTATCATCTTGCGCGGCGAATACAGAGATCGGTACGAGCAAGGTAAGAAGCGCGATACTTATCTTTTTATACACGTAGAACAGCCTCCTTTATGATGGAATAAACAAAATCGTACACTTGATCGATCAACACGAACACAATGAACACAACAAGAAGCATAATTACCATTCCGAACAGCGTAACGAAGATGTTTCGGATCGTGTCTGAGAACGTGTAGTTATGAATCTCTTTTAGCATGATGAAAAGGATGATGAGACACCATGCATAAATGATGCGGATCGAAAACACATAAACAAATGATTCATTATAAGTCAGCACGTTCGACAGAAGGGTCAGGATCGGACTGAACACGAGGAACGGAGCGAGTGAATAGATCGTTCCGATATAGATGTCCTTGAACCTTCCTTCACCGTCGTTGATCGTACTAACGAGATAGTTGACCACAATGAACAGTGCGAGCGGTACGAGCAGTAAGAGAAGCTCGCCGACTAAGTTCGCATCGCTGCTCACCGTTTTAAAGATAAATC
Organism: Fictibacillus nanhaiensis; assembly: GCF_049537595.1. GTDB lineage: Bacteria > Bacillota > Bacilli > Bacillales > Fictibacillaceae > Fictibacillus > Fictibacillus nanhaiensis_F. Next base: position 119,280 of record NZ_JBMULM010000001.1, on the reverse strand, counting down.
CTGTATAGAAACGGCTGTAAACATACTCCACGATTAAGATCACATACAGAATCGTCGCTGATAGGATCGATGCGTACTGTTTTCTTTTCAAATAATAAAAACTGTCGATCGGATGACGGAAGAACTTGAACAGGAAGAGCAGTTCTCCTATCAATCTCTGTTTCTTAATCGCGCCAATACTTTTGCGAGGCTGATTCAGAATGCCTTTCTTTTTGTCGATCACTTTTACGATATAATACAAAATCCCGAAGAATATGAACGCGAACAACACCGTTTCCAGATTCTCTTGCATCCAAGCGTGACGGACTTCCCAGAACGAGTCGGAATAACCGTACACGTCGTTAGCAAACTGATATTCTTCTAACGCCTTATCATAGTCTTGTTGTTTGTAATAAGCAGAACCCATGGCAGAATGCGCGAGACCGAACGAAGAGTTCATCTCCAGCACTTCTTCCCAATACTTCTGACTCTCTACATAACGGCCTTCTTTAAAAAGCGCGATTCCTTCATGCACTTGTTTCGAAAAAGCAGTAGATTCAAAGACTTGAATCATGCCTCGTTCTTTGTCTGTTACGTATAGTCTGCCGTCAGGATCGATCGTGATGCCAGTCGGCTGTTTGAACAAACCAAGACGGTTCGTTCCATCGTCTTTTCCACCAAAGATGAATAATAGATTTCCGAAGCTGTCATATTCATAGATCTCGCCGGTGCTTGATACGACGAACATGTTTCCGTCGTGATCGACCGCGATATCTTGCAGTGACTTCTCATCAGAGATGTCCGGAAACAGCATGTTCTTGCCGGCAACGTTCAGCTTTTTGATCACTTCGTTCGTCGTTCCTTCTGTCACGGAATAGACGAGACCTTGATCATCAAGCGCGATGTTATCTGGCGCAGGAGGTGTCTTCATGAACATATTTGCTTTTTTGCTCTCTGAAGTGAGAAGCTTCTGCAAAAACGTGCCGAACGATCCTTCTGTGCTGTTTACGCCGTAATAGCCGAGAAAACCGCCATCTTTACTAAGCTGAATGATTCCGTTCGTTGACCCTTCACTGATCACATAGATACTGCCGCGACGGTCAACCGCTACTTTTTGCGGTTTAAAAGAAGAGCTTTTACCGAAAAGCGGTGAATCAGGCTTTCCATATTGCTCCTCAACCTTGCCGTCTTGCGAAAAGCGGAATACCTTCTCTTCTTCATAATCCGCTACAAAGATCTTTTCGTTTTCATCCACATAAACGCCAGTTGGTGATTTTAGAACACCTTTTCCGATCTCGCGTAAAAATTTTCCGTTCTTATCGGCGACGAGAATCTTCTTAGCACCAGAATCCGCGATATAAAGGTTTCCTTTTGTATCAGAGAAAATATCTTCTGGGTTTGTGATCTCAACGTCTGGTAACAAGGTGCCGACCGGTGTGTAGGCAGTCTGTGTTTCGATCGTCTGACCGTCTGCTGATAACGTTTCTGTCTGATAAGGGACAGAAGCAGAAGCGATAGATGAGATCGGAACGAGCAGGAATACCAATAATGCTACAAATTGGGCAATGCGCTTCATTTCTCCCCCCTCCTACTTTCTTACTTGATTCCTGAGTGGGCCATCGTGTTCATCACCTGGCTCTGCAGAATTATAAAGATGATTAGATTTGGTACGAACATGATCAAGGAAGCTGCTGCTGCGAGTCCTTGTCCTGCTACGTTGTTTCCTTCAACCGTTGAAGTTAACGTCGACATATAGAACGAGAACGTCTTCAGTCCTTCATCGTTCACATAGAGTGACGAACTCTCAACGCTGTTCCATACGAGCTGAAACGATAGAATCGCGATGGTAGCAATTGCAGGTTTGACGAGCGGTATGATGATCCGTACGAAGATCTGAAAATCAGATGCTCCGTCAAGCCTTGCCGCTTCGAGCAGTTCATCCGGTATCTGATCGATGAACTGTTTGACGAGAAACAGACCGATCGGCATCGCGAGTAACGGCAGGATATGAACCAAAAACGTATTGATCAGGCCGAGTTCGTCGATCAACAGATAACGCGGAATCATAACCGCTGCTGGTACGAACATGAGTGCAAGCGTGTTGATCTCAAAGATCGCTTTTTTCATTCTAAAATTTTTCTTCGATAACGCGTAGCCTGCCATCGTACTGATGATAACGGTTAGAACAACCACGATCAGCGTAACGACAACAGAGTTGAACAGAAAGCGCGACATCGGAACGCCAGTATCGTTCGTCTTTGTAAAAAGGTCTACAAAGTTCTGAAATGTCGGATTATCTACAAAGAAACGCGGTGGATACGCAAACAGTTCGTCGATCGGTTTGAACGCATGAAAGAATATATAGACGATCGGCAAAGCCATAAAGACAGCTAGTGGAATGAGAAATGCAAGAAACTTCAGCTGACTTCTATGAAACTTTGACGGGTTCATTCTTGTCCCTTGAAAGGCTGACATGTGGATCACTCCTTTTTCGCTAGTCTTTCTCTCCAAACAGCCTCCAGGCTACTTTCGAGAACAGATATACAACGATGAGCAGCACGACCGATATCGCTGCCGCATAACCCATCTCATAACGGATAAAACCATAATCTTCTAAGTGGTTGACCATTAGCTGACCCGCATATTGCGGTGTCGGATTGGCACCTGATAGCGCCACCCCGATCGCACCAGCTTGAAACGTTCCAACAACTGCCATGACCGCGCCGAACAGCATCTGCGGCTTCATGGACGGAATTGTAATATAGATGATCTCTTGAAAACGGTTGTTGATGCCGTCGATGTATCCTGCTTCATAGATCTCGGTATTAATGTTCAGAACACCTGATAACATCGCGAGGAATCCAACACCCATTGAGCCCCAAAGCGTTACAAAGATCATGATTTTCATCAAATACTCAGGTGATTGCAACCATTGGATCGGCTCTAACAGCACACCCATCGTTAGAAGCAAGCTGTTAAGATAACCAGTTTCATCTCCAGAGAAGATGATTGTCCAAACAACGGCCATCGCAACACCTGCTGTCATGGATGGAGAGTAGATAACCAGCGCAAGCACGGTTCGCATGCGCTTTGGTACTTGAGCGAGCGCCCAAGCGAGTATGAACGATAAGATATACCCGCCAGGTCCCACGATCAGTGCGAACGTTAACGTGTTCGGCAGGATCTTCTGCATGAACACTTCATCCTGTGTGATCAGACCGACATAGTTGCTTAACCCGATGAACGATGGTGTTTCGATCGCGTTAAAATACGTGAATGACAACAGAATTGCCGCTGCAACAGGTATGATGATAAACGTTGTAAAGAAGATGATATACGGAGCAAGGAACATCCAAGGTGAATAATCTCGTTTATTTGGTTTCTTTTTCATTCTCATCGCCTGCCCAACTTTTCACTTGTTCTATCGTAGGAATCGGATACGGCTTGACCATCTTGCCGTCCTTCACATATCCGAACTCTTCCATCTTTCGTTTGATCTCCCGGTCGATCGCAACAACAGAATCGTCAACTGCCGATCTCGGGTTCACACCGTCGAACACGATGCGGTTCCAGATGTTCGAAAGCTCACGCTCGATCATGTACGAACCTGGATTCTTCGGTACTTCGTATAGGTACTCCCATTGCTTTAGAATCGTTTTCTTATGCTGTTCTGGCCACGGAAGGTTCTTAAACGCCTCTAGATTTGACGTGTTCCACATGTATTCTGGTCCGTACAGCATCTGAAGATTGGTCGCGAACTCGGTCTGCGTATCTTCTGACAGCCACCATTTTAAAAGCTCCCACGAATCTTCCTTACTCTTCGTACCTTTAAAAATCATCGCAGACTGACCTGAACCAGTAGCCCAACGCTCCACTGTTCCGTCTTCCTTTTTCACACCCGGATGCGGTGCAATATCCCACCATCCTGCGATCTCTGGAGCGGCTGCCGTAAGCTGTGTATACGTCGTAAAGTTAGCCGTCCCGATCGGTAGTGTTGAATATCGGAAATGGTTATAAAAGTTTGGTACTTGTAACGGCATGCTGTAGATCGTGTTCAGCTCTGCCATGAACTGAATGCCTTTTAGTGATTCTTCTGTTCCGATCGCCGTCTTCATCCCATCTTTTCCGTATAGATCTCCGTCAAACTGATACACGAACGGAGCGGTTGCTTGGAACGGCTTAAACCCTGTCGCACCAGCGATGTGCGTATAATAGTTCATTCCAAAACGCTGAAGCTCTGGCAAGATGCTCTTCACGTCATCCCACGTATCTGGAACCGGAAGACCGAGTGCTTGCAGGATATCTTTTCGGTAAAACTGCACAAAGAAATCTTGTGTCTCTGGCATCGCATAGACCGAATCACCGATCATAAGCGGCAGAAAAGCTCCTGGCGAGAACTGCTTGCTGAACTTTTCAAAGTCTTCGAACTGATGCAGATCAACGGCCGCACCACGAATCGATAACTCGTATGGCAGCCAAGAACTGATGCCCAGTGCAATGTCAGGTTGCTTGTTCGACGCACTCGCGAGGATCAGCTTCTGCTCTTCTGGCATGATCGAGAATTTCACTTTGATTCCTGTTTCTGGCGTAAAGTTTTGATCAGATAGGTTTTGGAGAAGTTCTACGTATTGACGCGGCCGGTTCACCCAAACCTCTAACGTATCTTCTTCTGCTTCACTCGCTGAGTAGTTCTCTGAGAAGAACGATAAGAAGAAGCGTTGAATTGAGTTCATCAGCTTTTCCCAAAAACCGGCTTCTGCATCCGGCACTTCTTTTTCGTCACCATGCACGTAGAAGCGGTCAACCGTTAACGGCTGTTCTGGCAACGTCACGAGCATGTTTCCTAATAGCTGTGCCGCTGAAGACGATCCTTCTGACAACTCTGTAAGTCGGCTTGGAATCTCATTCGGCTTTTTGCTAAGAGCTCTTAGCTTCTGAACGGCCATCTCAAGCGAGACCATATCTTTTGAATCTTCTTTTGAGTTATCAAGTTTCCTGAGGTACTTCAGTTCTTGCTCTAGCTCATCCGCCCAGCCAGCCAGTTTTTTATCGATGCCTGGAATGTACTCGCTGATCTTCCAGCCACGAGATGTGTCTGTCTGATTCCCTGTAAGCTTTCGAATTTCAAGCGTCAGTTCTTCCATCTTGCGCATCACTTTGTTCGTCGTATGAAGAACGGGCTCAACAGGTGCCGCATCAGCTTCTAGACCGATCTGATGCTTTCCTTTTGATAGATAGAACAGATACGCTTTTCCTTCTTTATTTTCTAAAGTGACGTTATCCCAGTTTTTATTGAATGGGAACGTAACGGGTGAAGTCTCTTGAAACGGAACTTTTCCGTCGATCAACAGTTTTCGGAAAACCGGACCACCCGTCTCTTTGTTTTGCAGTACTTTAAATGTTAGCTTGTAAAAGCCTTCTTTCTTCACGTTAACGTTCCAATTAACCGTCTGTCCGGAGTCTTTCCACGATTCAGAACCTAGCGTGTTTAGAAGAAGATTCTTTGGTGAGCTCGGTATCGCTGATGAATCATTCGCTGCAAAAGGACGTATGTACGAGCTGTTCTTTTCATAGTCCTTCTCGGCTTCATGCGTGATTATTGTTTCAGCCAATTTTGCGTTTTCATGTTTCTTTACGTATTCTTTATAACTTGGTAGTTTGGTAGGTGATTTAACGTATGCTTTTCCTAGCAGCATCTCGCCTGATAGGTTCGTGAGCTGGATCGTATTACTTCCTTTTTTCAGTTCGTAACGCAGCGGTTCAGACTGAAGCTGACTCGCATCTTCTGCTGTTAACGTGTTCCAACGCTCGATCCGCTTCTGCTTCGGAATCATATCGTTGTCGAACCGATCTTTCTCAAATGTGTTTTTCTCGTTTTTCCAGTCGGCCGGAAACACGATTCTGCGGCTTTCATAAAAAGGATAGTTACCGTTTACCTGAATGGCGCCCTCTATTGGAACAACCTCGTTGCTCAGTGGATAATAATCAAACGCTAGCTCATAAAGTCCCGCTTCCTCTACATTCACTTCATAAGAAACGGACTCACGGTTATGCCAATAGAAAACACGATCGTTATAGCCCTTACTCTCTGATTCTGACAATAAGTTCTTCTTATCTTTGATCTTAAAATCAGAAGGAGAGACAGACGCTTCAAAATCTGAAGCGTCACCTGTCCCTTTCTTCTCCCAACTGTTAAGGACGGTATGATAGTTTTCCTCCACGACTTGTTCGGCAGGCTTGTTATCCTGACTGTTGCCTTCAGCAGATACATAGGGTTGTGGAATAATGAGACACAGCGCTAAACCTAACCAAAGAAATCTTTTAAACTTCATACTATCAACCTCCCCTTAAACTTCAGGCTTTCTAATTATCTTTTAAAGCCTCACTTGCTTCTTTACTCTTTTGGTCTGCTAATTGATCAAGCTGTTTTGCGTAGTCTTCGATCTTCAGGTTTCCTTTGATCACGTTATCTAAAATCACAGCCACTTTCGCATTTGCTTCTTCTCCAACCTTCACGCCAGTTGGTGCTTCCCAACGTGCATCAACATAGCCAGGTACCGTTTTAACCGGCTCAACGATTGCGTTGTCTAGGTTGTCATAAGCTGTCTTGATTCCAGGTACTTCATTGATCGCAAAGTACTCGTCTAAGATTTCAGGATCTGCGTTAACAGGTAGTGTGTTTAGTGCTTTTCCTTCTTTTTCAGCGATTTCCATACGCTTCATGAAACCTTCTTTACCGAATGACATCCACTTAGAGAAAAGGAATGCTTCTTCAGCGTGCTTACTCGTTTTAGAGATTCCAACAAAGTCGTTCGTTACACCCGTTCTTCCACCAGGAAGACCGATGAAGTCAAAGTCGAACGTTCCTTTTTCAACAAGTGCAGGAACTCCCCAAGTGCCGTCCCATTTCACAGCAACTTGTCCGTTCATCCATACTTCTTCCGGGTTCTCGCCTTTAAAGTTGGCTTTCAAGTCATCTGGAAGTGACTCGTACGCGTAGTTGTTCGTTGTGATCTCTTTTGCAAGATTCGCTCCTGCGATGAACTCTTTAGAATCAAGAGAATATTGTCCGTCTTTTACCGTATACCAGCCCATGTCAGGATTTGCCGCAGCCGGGTACCAGTCTGTTACAGAGAACGCGTGGTTCGTTCCAGCTACACCTTTGTTAATGTTCGTTACTTCTTTAATAGATTTTGTGTACTCTTCTAGTGAAAAACCAAACTCAGGATAATCCAGGTTCGCTTCGTTAAACAGATCTTTGTTTACTAAGTAACCTAAGAAATGCTGTGCGAATGGAACCGCATACACTTTATCGTTGTAAGTCGCTGATTCACGAACCGCTTCTGGAATATTAGCAAAATCTTTATCTTTTTCTGTCATTTTCGTGATGTCCATCAACCAGTCGTTTGATAGTGATGATGGAATCTGTGGAAGAGCGAAAACGTCTGGCATCTTGCCTGCACTTGCTGCAGCAGCGAGTGTTCCGTTCCAATCTGTTGGGTTAATTGACTCGTCGATCTTAACCTTGATGTTCGGATACTTTTTCTCGAACGCTTTGATCATCAGGCGCTCGAGGTTTTGTTCTTTTTCAGTACCAAGTGACCAGCTTGCATACGAGATGGTTACGCTTTCTTTCTTGTCGTCAGAGCTTGCTTTGTCATCTGAGCTACAAGCTGCTACTGAAAATAGCAGTGCGATGATCATGAATAGTGATAATACTTTCTTCATTACCTATCAACTCCTAATTTTTGTTTTTTGTACTGTATTGCTATGTTGTTCCTGTAAGTGGTTGATTTCCGTTTCGGGTGCTTCGCTTTCCGCGGGGCAGGCGGTGAGCCCCTTGCCGCTTTGCGCCTTTAAGGGTCTCACCTGACCGCTTGTCCCGCAGGAGTCTCACACCCTACACTCCAATCAACTTACTCGATGATGAGAATTATGAAATCACATCAGCAGTAATTAAAAAACAGCCTTACTTATGGTTGAATAGCGTTTGCGAACGCTGGTTGAAACCGGATGGATGCCGTGTCTTCTGTTGTTGAAATTAGCACTTTATAGGTGTGCTCTTGGACTTCCTCTATTGAAACCTCTTTGGTGTCTATAGGTTTCCAAGAGGGGGAACGGAAGACGAATTCTTCTTCTTTTTGAATTATTTTTATTGTGAGTGAGATCTGGTCTTGTTGTTGTAAGGTTTCATAGATTTCACCCGTTCCGTATTCGATGAACACCTCTTCGTGTAACGGTACGTTAACGGGTAGCATGAGGCCGCTTCGCATTGGAATCGAGATTTCTTTTCCACCGAAAAGGGTTGTTCCGTCGTACGTGATCGTCGTTGACTTCTTAAATTCGTCGAAGTTTTGAAGGAAGAAGAAATCTCCTTTTTCTGGTGAAGATCGAACGGTAATATCAAGCTCTTCTTCTAGTGTGAACCGACTCTGTATTCCAGCTCGTTTAGCGAGCTCAACGATGATGTCGTTTTGATAATGAAAGCCGTGATCCATGCCGATTCCAAACATATAGAGATGACCTTTGCCAAGCTGCTTTTCAAAAGCAATCACTTCGTTAGGCTTGTCCTCGATATGCGCGAACGCGCCATCAGTCGTCTCATAGATCTCAGCCCGGTCGATCAACACGTTGTCCGCCTGATCGATCTGACCAAACACGCGATGCTTTGTTTCTTTTACCGAAACGTTGATGTAGTCTTTTAAAATCATGCACGGTACGTTTTTCAGCGTTTTCGTTGGAATTCTCGGGAACAGGATCAGCTTTCCGCCGTTTTCTAGATACGTAACGAGCTTTTGCTGAATGTTTTCATCCATCCACTCTGTGGTAAACATCCAAAGAGAAGGAATCTTGCTAGGATCGATCTCGTCATCATCCTGCACGTTAATCGCATCATAGATGATGTTGTTCACGCGAAGTGCCTTTGCAATGCCGTTCGCCATAAAGGTTTCACAATCACGCTGGATCTGGTCGACCATGTGTTTCGTATGCTCGTCATGAAACTCAGTCATGTAATAATCCGGATAAAAACCGAGATGCGTATCAACGACTGGCTTCGTTTGTAGAAGTGAGCTCTCAAAGGTCTGAAGCATCTTTCCGATATGCTGAATCACAGGATAGTGCGGATTTTTCTGGCCCGACTTAGTGAGCGGCGCCTGCCAATCGTGGCGTCTTCCGAACAAGCCGATGTTTTCATAGTTCTCACCCGCACCAAACATGTAATAGTTCACACCGTTCATCCCGTCCGCGATACATAAGCGCGTCGTTAGATCAAACGTTGTCGGTTGGAGCTTCGGCTTGTCGTGAATGCTTCCACCTTGGAACTCTGCTGAGAAAAGCGGCTGCTCTTTCCATTGGATCGCTTTTGTAAAGGCGTTCGCTAAAACGATATCCACATAGCTGTCGTACTCGATGTTGCCGATATAATAATCACCAGCCATGAGCGTGTTCTCGATCTTAGCGGTCTCGAGCAATTGGGAGATGCCAATCGGATACATCGTTCCGCGCTTTAAGATATCGATTCCATGAAAGCCATGAATGTTTACGACGAATGGAACGTCGATGCCTTTATCTTCTGCTGATTGTTTCAGATGCTCGATGAAACGCTTGTAATGCTGTCTTAAAAAGAGTCCAAATTCATTTCTTAGAGCGTGAGCGTAGATTGCTTCAGGCTTTTTCGTCATGTTTTCCGCGAACGTTTGGATCTCACTGAACGGGATGCGGAATGTTTCTTGGAATGTTTGCTCTGTATAGTTCGTTCTCAGATGTTGTTGAAACTCTTGAAGTGTCGAAGTATTGAAATCGGGTTGGTTCGTTACCCAGTGGAACATCCCTACTTCGTTATCGAGCTGGAATAAGATAACCGGACCGCCATTCGTTACGAGAAATGGCTTAATAACAGCACACACTTTTTCATACCAGAGCTCTGTTTTTTCTAAAAACGTCGGGTGACTGTAACTCACGACTCGAGTCGGGTGAATCTCGCCAACGTTCGTTTTCGCTACCGCTTCGGGGTAGTTATCGATGAACCACGTTGGAACCCCATGATCCACGATCTCTGCCATCACATATGGACCCGGACGGACTAGACAGTACATCCCCTCTTCTTTTACGAGCTGCAGAAACGTATGTAGATCACGTTCTGGTCGAGAAGTTCCGGTAAGATCCGTAACACTTTCCTCGTACTCGTGAAATATCCACGGCACGTATGTGCTGATCATGTTCGCGCCAGCTTCTTTAACTTGCTGAATGCGTTCGCGCCAGTCTTGCTTCGGGATTCGGAAGTAGTGAAGTTCTCCTCCGAACAAGAAGACTTCCTGACCGTCCACGATCACTTTCTCATCTTTTATAGCGATGTTCTTCATAAATCACCTCTTCATCCGGTAAACCGGGGTACTGGAGTAAAAAATAGTTTAAATTCTGTGGGTGATGCGTTTGGGTATAGCCTTTCGAAACGTTTCGATATCGTGCAAAAAAATAGGATTTTCGGTAGATATAAACGTTTTGATTGTTGTTCGATACCTGAAATCCTCATTTTACCAATAGAAACGTTTCACTTTTCAATATTATAATCCAACTTGTAAACGGTTACAATATAATTTTTCTAAAAATTATGACCCGGTGATTGTCAAAACTGTTAAATTCAAACTATTTTCTTGGAGTGGCTGTGTTTTTACGGTACGTGTAATTTTATTTGTTACGCGTTCGCCGGTAAATCGCTTGTAACCACCTGTAACGGACTCACTTTCACCTACGATGAACGCATTTCCACCTTAACAGAGTCTCTAACCACCTGAAATGACACTACTTTCACCGATACAACACTAAACGAACTACTTTCCAAGCAAAAGCTGACCCTTATTCCGGGGTAAACATGCCTATCAATGGGAAACCTTTCCACGTTATTATTCGTATTACGCATAAATCGGTTCACTCCAATCCAAAGATCTAATCATTAGGTCCTAATAATGGTTAATAGTTATTAAAAACAGGGTTATATTTCCATAAATATAGGGTAAAAGGTCTTTAAAATATCATTTTTGCTTATTATTGGAATTTAGTACTAAAGGGCAATTTTTCCTATTGTCTATTACGTGTAAAATAGTTCAGTAACCATTTATTTCTGAGGTGAATGCAATGAAAGATAATTCTCAATTAATTATGACATTAAATAGTTCAATCTCTAACCTTACTGTACAGATGAATGATAACCAAGAAAAAATAAACTTATTACGAAAATCACATGCAGAGCTTACAAACGAACACCAAACATTTGATGAAAACAAGAGTCTCATTAATAAACCTTCACTCGACTCCTCGGTCTGGAACGGTAAAAGTGCCATTCGATTCAACGAGGAACGGTCAGCTATGGAGCAATCCTACGTTTCAATGAGTGGTTTGATCGAGAACCAGTTAGAGGATATAACGAACAAAATAAATGAATTGGAGAGTTCCAATGCATCATTAGCTAACTCGATTTCATCAAAAAGAACACAACTTTCCAACTTAAAATAAGGGGTGGTATTATGCCTGAGATCAAAGTAGTCAAAAGTGAGGTTGAACCTGCTTTTGCGGACTTGAAGAACAAGATACAAGCTTTAGACACAACTAATCCAAATTGTACGTTCTCCAAAACTCAAATGAATGTAACAACTAAAATGCTAGAAATTGAAAAGCTTTATTATGAAATATTAAGTAACTATAAAACGACATTGACATCTGTTGAAAGTGATGCACGGGAAAGTATAGAAGCCATTTTCCAAACCGATCAGAACCTTTCCAGAATTACTAAATAATGAAGGAGACTTAAAAGATGAAGGTACTCAAAGTTTCTGAAGTTTACCAAGAAATCGATCAGACCATCAAAAAAAAAGAAAGTGAAAAAGAACAAATCCTTGCCATCAGGAATGCATTGAATCATATCATTGAACTCGATGAAGGTTTAAAAGGAGAAGGTGGCGTAGCGATTAAAGAACATTTCACAGTTCTGCATATCCCCATTACACTCCTGCTTAATCAATTCTTAGATGAATACATAAATCGATTAAAGAAAATTAAGTCTCGTATCTCGAAATTTGAATCAGAAGATGCATTAATAACAGAAGAGTTCATCCTTCATGATGTAAAACAAGGACTTGATAAGCTAAAGCAATTTACGGAAGATTCCGCAGATGCTATTAACAAAATTACATCTCAAGTAAACCACCTTGTGAGCACTACCCCGCTTCATGCTAGTTCTTTTACTACTATCGTCGATCAATCTGTAAGCAATAATCAGAAGACGTCCGATGAACTGAACCAAATCGATGAAACCACGACAACCTCATTAAGTGAACTGTCTGATGGTTTGGGAGACATCTCTCAATTTGTTAAAAAAGTGAATAGCTGGTCTAGCGAAGGGATCATTCTAAGTCAAAAGACAATCACTGAAATTGAAGAATTTTTCATGTCGTCTGACACCATACAGAACATGATAGATGATGCGATCGAATTATCCGTTGAGCAAGGAGATTCTACGTTTATGGGGGATATTGCCTCATGGCTGGATCAACTAGGAAAAGCAACTGGGGCTTTAGATGTGACAAAAGGTGCTATTGCTTTCACCATTCTTACAACGAATATGCTTGAGCTTACAAGAGATGGTAAAGGTAATTTTATCGTTAAAGCTTCTCCTTCATGGGTAAAAGGAAAATCCAAAAAATATGAATCTAAGCTTGCTGAAAACATATATAAACTTCTGCAAAAAGGAGATAAAACATCTGGTAATCCTATTTTAAGATATCTTGGATCCTACAATAACAAGCCTAGTGGTTTATTAAGAGAATTAGTAGGCTTAGATAAAGGAACAACGAGAATTAACTTTGGTACGATGGTTAGTGATCATAAAGGCATATTTGTTTTTTCTGATGCTGACTTAAAGAACTATGCTCAAAAAATAGACGTAGCAAAAACGGCGAATCAGTTTAAGAGCATCGATGGGGTTACTACCATCGGTAAAAAATTACCCGTAATCGGTATTGCATTTTCTCTAGGAACGAATTCAGCAGAATTTTTCAGCGACGAAAACCAATACAAATCAAACTTTGAGAAATCAGGTCGTTTTGCAGCTGGAATCGGTATGGATGTTGGAATTGCTGGGTTAACTGCTGGTGGAGCTGCCATTGGCACGATGATCTGTCCGGGAATAGGAACCGTGATTGGTGGAGCCGTTGGAGCAGGAATCGGTATCGTCGGTTCGTGGGCACTAGAAGATAAGATTAAAGGTTGGGGCGAAGATGCTGGAAAATGGATTGAAGAAGATGGAGCAAAAATGTTATCTGATGCCGCAGATACCGTTACAGAAGCAGCAGATGCCGTTACAGATACCGTTACAGATGCTCTATCTGACGCCGGTGATTTTGTCTCAGGATGGTTTAGATAATCTGATTTTCGTTAGAGCCTAATCCTGAAGCATGCTATTCTAGTAATATCTTATAAATTTCACATCAAGGAAAGGAATCTTTATGACTACTAAATCCATCAGCATCTCTTTATCTATCCTTTTCATTTCAGTTTTGTCTCTTATTTTTGTAGGAATTGATATCCCCTTTCCCACTACGACCATCATGGTTTTATTATTAAGTAATGCCATCTTTGCTTTCTTTTCTATTTTTTTTCAACGGGGCATTATCGAACTTTACAAATATAATTTTCACACAGAAAAAAATGGAGTTATATCATTAGTCAACAAATACACGACATTTGCTCTTTTCGGTCTGAATTATGGAGCACAATCAGCTTTAATTCGTTTACCATTACTCATTAACAAGTTATTGTCGCTTCTTTTCTTTTTACTGTTGCTAGTTAACTGGTTGATCATACTCATTATATTTAATGGTTTACAATAATATTTGGAGGTCACTCTATTGAATACTTCAAACCCCATTTCACTCTCAATTAACGAATTAGTAGCTTCGCTCGCTTTATGTGGATATGACCGGCCAGCGAGTCAAATTATCAATGACCAGAACCTCATACAAGATGATGCTCAATTCGAGCGTTTCATTGAGCAATCTGAACAATTACTTAAACAGCGCGGTTACTGGGATGATACTAAGGACACAAAACTTGTACTTGGTTTAGAGAACACGATTCGCCTTCTTGTAAACTGTACCAAGAAAGTACGTATCGTGTATGGAGAGCGTGTTTTAAATATTCATCTTCTTAACGATAAATATGCTCTTTTTCAGGACGTAAATGATCATATGCATCATTTCACCTACTTTAAGCACACGGGTGACTACACAGATATGATAAATGAGCTAATTAGTCAAGAAGAAAACTCTAATAATCTTGATGACTATCAAACTGTTGAACTAACCTCTAACGTTTTTGATCAATTGCATACAATAGATCAATCTGTCCTACATGCCATGATCAGTGATTCTGATTTGAACGATTCATTCAGGAAGTTTTTAAAAGACTTTCAAAATAATGAACAACGATTAGACAACATTTCTTTTCTGACTACCAATTATGTAAAAGATCAAACAACAACGGATCAAGTAGTCTTTATGCTCCCTTCCGATCAATTGGTCTGGCACATTGATTACGAAAATGTTAGCGACGGAAAGATTTTTATCGTTCCTGTACCACAAGCTGTGTATACTGCTAAAATCAATGAAACGATTCAGTCATTTTTTCAACTGAAAATAACTGCAGATCAAAAATAAAGCTCCCTAAAGCAGGTTATTACAAGGAGAATTGCCCATGAACGATTTAGAAAAAATGATACTAACCTCTAAAGAACTAGCAGTTGCACTAGTATCATGCCAATATGAAAATGTTGCTCGTCGTATCATTCTAAAGGACGAATTAGTGAGTAAAAACAAAGAGGATATTACTGTTTTTGCAGAAGAAGCTGAGCAGTCTTTACGAGAAAAGGGATTATGGAATTCTCGGAGAAAAACTAAGCTTTCTCAAAATCTTGAGGATCTCATTCAAGCTCTAGGAACATCTACAAAAAATGTACATTTCACCCAAAATGAACAAGAGCTATATATCCATCAAATAAACCGTAATCAATATCTGAAGCAGCATATATTCAATGAAACCCATACTTTTACATACTTGGATCATACAAAGAGTCTTTCAAAAGAAATGATGAGTTTCTATGACCTGGACTCATCCGCACATTTTAACGATGAGCACCTTCAACCCATTCAAGTTTCAGACAAAGTTTACGATGCGTTACATAAACTGAAGAATGAAGAAGTAGAAAACATACTAAATAACGAAACGGCAAATGACTCCCTACGAGAATTTATTAGTTCGTTCAACAAAAATAATAAAGCTTTTAACCAAATGAGCTTTAATACCTGCAATCACAAAACGGGAGAGAACCAAAAGGACCAAGTCGCTTTTTCTCTGCCAGGTAATCAAATGGTTTGGCATGTAGATTATGAACAGATCCACGATCATATTGTTTACTTCGTGCCTGTACCGATCAATGATTACTTTAAAAAGATTGAAGACACCCTTGAAGAGTTTTTCTCTTCAGAAGTTGTGACAGTGCCTGTTCCCAAAAGTACACGCAAAAAACAAAATGGTAACCCCCCTAAGAAGGTTGAAGTCTTTTCCTTCAAGCGAGGATTTTCATTCTTCTGGAAAGCGAATTTAGTGTTGTTAGGGATGATGGGGTTCCTTTTACTAAACCAAGGATCATGGGCTGAGGATGCTCAAAAATATGTCATCCTGTTCATTACGGTTTCGGAAGCCATGATTCTTTTATTATCGTTTGCTAGCTGTTTACCTCAGAAAAACAAATGAAGCATTTGAATCACAAGATTCACAAAAAAAGCTGACTCTTTTTAGAGAGTCAGCTTAAATTATATATTCGCATATGCTTGTCTTGCCAACGCTAATGCCCCACACAAACCTGCGTTGTCACCCAAAGCTGGCGGAACAATATACGTATCAATGTAATCTTCTACATTTTTGTGTTGAATGTAGCCGTTTAACAGCTGAACCACCCCGTTTCGAACAAGTGGAAATAGGTGTTCTTGTTTCATTACACCACCGCCGATCACAATACGTTTTGGAGAGAGCACCAAAATGTAGTTTACAAGAGCTTGTGCGAGATAATAAGCTTCTAGCTCCCAAACACGAGAATCTGACGCAAGCTCCACACCCTTCTTTCCCCAGCGTGCTTCGATCGCGGGACCTGACGCCATACCTTCTAGACAATCACCATGAAAGGGACAGCTTCCTACAAAATGGTCTTCAACATGTCGCCTAACGAGAATGTGGCCCATCTCTGGGTGAAGCATCCCATGAACGAGCTTTCCTTCCGAAACGGCACCTACACCAATTCCAGTTCCGACTGTCATATACAGACAGCTATCTAGTCCTTTGGCGGCACCCCAAAGAGATTCTCCTAAAGCGGCAGCATTCACATCTGTATCAAATCCGATCGGAACATGAAAATGTTTCTTCAGTTCACCCACTAGATCATACTGATTCCAATGTTTTTTTGGCGTACTCGTTATGTATCCATATGTGGGACTTGAAACATCTAAATCAACCGGCCCGAATGAACCAACTCCTAGAGCATCCACATTTTTTTCCTTAAAGTAATCAACAACCAGTCTCATCGTTTCTTCAGGGGTTGTTGTCGGAATAGAGATTCTCTCTAGAACTTCTCCGTCCTTATTTCCGATTCCACACACAAACTTAGTGCCGCCTGCTTCAATTGCGCCTAATATCACAACAAATCACTCCCTACCTGTAGCATCCTTAATATCAAATGAGAGACCGCATTCAAACATTCGGTTCCATGGAGCAAATGTTTTCAAATTATTGATTTTAAACTTTTTAAAACTATGAAGAATCTGCTCATTAAATCTGCTTAACAAACGATCATTACGTTCTTCATTAACACGAACTGTTTCATCTTTCAGATCAAAATAATTCAACTCATATTTCGGCAGAAAATCTGCGTTCATTTCCATACGAATTTCTGCTTGATAAAAATAATCATCAAAAAGGTGGTAGATAAGGTTTTCTTGAATCTCCTTCTGTTTCCCATCAGCACCTAACACTCCTTGGCAGATGGTTGTACCTAGTGTATTACAATTCGTGTTCCATCCTTTGTACGAGACGAATTTATCAAGAATACCCTCTTCATCTAAAAGGGTTATCAACTCGCGGTCTCCACCATTGGCATATGCGGAATCCGCCACAATGACGTTTTTCCCTGAGTCGATAAAATGCTTAATCTGCTCCACAAACGTGAGCATATTTCGGAAACTTGTGTACGTGATGTCCTTTACATTCTGTTCCCATGACTCTTGCATCACACGGCCAGGCGTATTATATGCGAGCACGAGATCGGCATCCGTAGCACTATCCACTAACTGACACCCCGCTGCTAACACATGTGCTTTTAAACTTTCTGCAAAAGGACGATCTTCATACATCGGCACAAGCTGAGGGCCGAGCGTACTGCTCCAAATCGGGAAGATTTTAGGTTTCTGTCCTCGTAGATCATTGTAAACTCGAGATAGCAATGTAGCCCCTACTTCATCTGCACCAGGGTACATGTGAACATTTTTATATAAACGCAGCTGATCTCGTTTTGTCACCACAGCGCTTTGATCAATAGCTGTATATCCGTATTCAGAACTGTCATCCTGAGGAATGGATAAAAACGTTAACACGCCTTCCTTAACCAAATCTAGCATTTGTACATTTATGTTTGAATTGAACGCACGTCTCGTCTCATAGTCTTCAATATGCTCTTTTGGCAACTTAGCCTTGATCTCGTTAAGTTGATGCGTCTCAACTTCTGTTAACTGCTCGCGCTTCTCTTTATCCAACAAATAAGAGCGTAAAAACAATTCCCGACCCCAGTGTTCATAATAATCGGGTTCCTCGTCACTCGAACTGTATTTTGGCGTGCGCATGATCAAGTTCGATGCATAGATTCCTAGATTAGGATAATCGTGACGTAACGAGCGTAAGCGTTCCATCCATACCGTACTCTCTTTTTCGGTCAAGTAGTGAAGTCTGGATGGAAGGAGTCCGCCGTAAACCAACATATCAATGCTTAAAATAAGAGCGTCTACTTCTCCTGCCAGATTTTTTAGCCAGTCCCACAGTCCTTCTGTATTCGCTGCCTTCTTTTTATAACCTAGAAGTTCTGGACCAGGAACAAACAACTCTACATCATGTGAAGACTCCGCAATCATCTGAACATATGTGATGTTGCAAGGGCGTTCATCTATTGGTAAATAAGCTATTTTCATGCGTTTGGCCTTCTTTCGCTACATACTTTTTATATGATATTGAATAAATTTCAGCTTTTCTTCTTCATGAATCATAGGAACTTCGTGGCCGTATTCACGGTACGTTCTGATTTCCTTTGGCCCGCCTAAATGATGATACATAGCAAAAGCGCTTAACGGCGGACATACGGGATCGATCATTCCCACCGATAAAAGGACAGGACATGTTACAGTGCTTGCTAGATTCATCGCGTCCACATAACTAAGCGTATCAAAGATTTTAGATGATGTTTGATGCTGTGGATCGTGCACTTTAAAATAATGTGCAATCTCTGTATAAGGTCCTTCAGCAGCAAGGCCAACAGAACGTTCAAAGTCCGTCAGAAACGGAATGTCGCATAACGTTAAGGTGATGTCCTCTTGTAGAGCAGCAGTGGCAATGGCTAATCCTCCACCCTGACTGCCACCTTCCAGATAAACGTCCCTTTTTCCAGAAAGCTTCCGAACAACGTCAACACTTCGGTAACAATCCATATAAACGTATGTGTAATAATACTGGTCACGATCGAAAATCCCCTGTGTTAGCCAACCAGCTGCCCCGCCATTTTGATAAGAATTCTTATCCGCCGATCTCACACTCTGTCCTCTTACATCTACTAATAAAACGGGTATTCCCTGAATCACATGCTTAAACGTATAATGTGGCTGCAGCGTGTTCCAATTGTAGCCATGAAAGATGACAGCAGCTGGAGCGTCATTTTTCATGATTTCTGGAGTAACGTAAACACCGTGAATGCGAGAATTGCGAAATCCGCTAAAAGCCACGTCGTAGACTTTCACGCCCTGAACGCTGTATGCCCGCTCCTTCACTTCTACATTCAGCGGATACTCCTGATTTTCAACTTTTAACCCTTCCCAAAATGCATCAAAATCAGCTTTTTTCGTCTGTTTCGGTTTGTAGTTTTGCAGATGTTCCATCGCTTCATCGTATGCGTTCATGACCGTTCACCCTTCATACGTAAAAAGGAGAAAATATTTGATAGTGTCATATTTTCTCCTTTTCTTTTCAATTTGTTTTTTTAGGAAGTTATTATGCGTAAAAGTGCGGTTGCAAGCCTGCCAGTCGGCAGTTGGGCTTCGTTCTGCACCATAGTTCTGTATTATGTCTGTTTTTACGGTACGTGTTCTTATATTTATTACAAGTTCGCTCAAAGATGGCCGCTTTTCGCTCCAAACACCTTCCGTTTCGCCCCGTGGAACCCCTGTTTCGCTCCAACTGACCACCGTTTCGCTCAGTGGAGCCCTCTTTTCGCTCCAACAGTCCATAATACAAACTTCATGCCTCTCTTCCTGCTGAAAAACCCTGTCCCATCCTCAGTAAAAATGAAAGATCGGCTCATTTATATCAGAATGGTTCATTTTTAGCGTAATTGAAACGGAAATCAACTAGACTATTAAATAATCTCTTTTTGTTTCTCCGTATTATAGTCACTTTGCAGTTCTTTTAAAATAACATCCATCAGGTAGAATGCGGAAACCTCACAAATAGAGTTGTCATCACCCGCGATATCGTCTGTTGCTGGTATGAGTAGACGCGTATTCGAAACCTCTGATAACGGAGAATCCTGCTGGCTGGTCACTCCGATTGTTTCGCACCCTAACTTCTTTGCTTGCCTCAGCATACCAACCACTTCTGAGTCATAACCAGAAGCACTAAGTCCGATCACAAGTGTATGTTGATCTAATGTGTATGCCGACAATTCCATCTCATAGGCAGACGAGAACGTATCGGCTCTCTTACCAAGTCTCATCAACTTGTATTTCATTTGATCCGCGATAAAAGACAGCTTGTTTCCGCCATACAAATATATCTGTTCAGCGTTCGCAACTTGATCCTTTACTTTCTCTACATCCTTCAGCTCGTAAAGCGTATCAAATTTCTTCAGCATTTTTACATATGTCTCTTTAACACCTGTTAAATAATGACTTTCAGAGTGTTCAAAAAGTCTTGTGCTGACAGAAGCTTCCTTTGCCATCAATCGAAGCTTGTTGTATGAACCAAACTCAAGCTTTTGGCAGAAACGAGTAATCGTTGCTTCTGAAACGTCGATCTGCCGCGACAATTCTGAGATGGTTCTGTTCGGGAATGACTCTAGATTCGTGATAATGTATTTTGCGATCATCTGCTCGCGTTTCGTCAGCTTGTGTCTGTTCGATTCAATCATTGTCGTGATGCTCTTAAGCGGCTGCAGAGATTCTTGAAGCAAGAAATGTCGTAGAGCTCCAACCATACCAGCATTGTTTAAGTTGCGAGCGATCTCTATCTTTGTTTTTGCTAAAATGGCTGGAATCACATCGATCTCGAGCTGCTTCATGATTAAAGGCAGAAGGTAATCTTTTTGAGCTGTAATGCCTCCGCCGATAATAATCGTTTCCGGATTCATCATGTATGCAATGGTTGCAATCCCTTTTGATAGATAGTACACAAGGCGTTCGATTTCCTCAATGCATATTTCATCACCTGCTTGAGCCAACTCAAAAATCTTCTTACCATCAAGCTCAATTTCAGCTACTTCTTTTCGTTTAGCGACATTTTTTATTAAAACGCGAGTGGAAGCTAGTTCTTCAAACTGACCGCCTTCGATCGGAATATAACCGATCTCACCGCCACTAAAACTATGGCCCGTGTGCAGCTTGTTATCTAAAATGTAACTTCCGCCGATCCCTGTACCAATCGTCAGACAGAACAAGCTCTTCGAATCTTTTCCTGTACCGATCCAAGACTCCGCAAGCCCGGCACAGTTCACATCGTTTTCAACTTCTACAGGCAAGTTAAAGTGTTCCTCTAGTTCCTGCTTCAGTTTGGTTCCTGTATAGTTTGGAATTAAAGAAGAAGCAAACAGAATGACGCCTTCTTTGGAATCTACCTGGCCAGCCGTGCTGACACAGATACCGCTTATCTCATGCTTATCGATCAGCTGCTTCCCACATTGCTTCACTTTTTCGACGATAACGGGCCCGCCAAGCTGCGCCTCTGTTGGCACTTCGTATTTTTCGATAAACGTACCATCTTCTGAAATAACACCGTATTTAATTAATGTCCCTCCTATGTCAAATGCTACAAACTTTCTCATCATGATCACCTTCATTTTCTAAGGACGGAGTATTTGATCCCTTCATTACCGGCCTTTCCTTTTTACACGAATGGTTTTGATTTGTTTAGGGCCAAACGTAATGGCTGTTTGTTTTGCTGCGGAAATACTTGTAATGGTTTTCCCAGTAAAATCAACTTCATATAGCTCTTCAGGATCAAAACCAAGGATTAAATCTGTGTTCACATCCTCAAGCGAAGGATTGAACAGACGAATATCAAACGTATTTTCTTCCTTCAACATGAATGAGGAAAAAGCAACCTCTGCTGATGAAAGTCTAAATAGCTTTTGATCCTCTTTTTTCACATGTGATTGCTGAGTCAACACGTTCTGACGCAAAAACTTTCCGTTGTTTAAACTCATGTTGTTCTTGCCAAGAACCAACCCGTATTCAAATTCATACTCACCGAGACATTGTGCGCCAGGTGTTTCAAAACCTGGTCCAGCCCCATTTCCACGCGTACGCAGATCACGTCTCGACAACCAGCCAACACTGCGGATCACGCTTAAGAAAATGTGGTCTTTTCCTTCAAACGCGTCAACCTCGTACTCTTGCAGACCGCGGTGAAGAAGCTGATGTTCATTTGCAATCACTGTGGATTGAGTCGGATATTGATTCATGACGGCTTCTTTGTTTTTCGGCATATCGTATTTCTTATCTCGAAGCGTTTCCCGTTTTAATAGGTCAAACGCTGTATCTGCATAGCTAATATCGGCTGTTGAGGTTGAAAATCCAACCTTCAGCTTTTGGTCTTTCGCTGTATTGTATACCTTCGTTTTAAAATAGATGAACCGTTTCCCTTTATGAAGGGTAATCGTTGTTTTCATCTTATTTGTGGTTTCCGCCTCACTCGGACCTGATCGGTCTTCGTTCAGTGAAGCAGGCAATCTAATCTCATAATTTACTGTGACGGATTGAAACGTCTCGCCCTTAAGAATATCCGATACTCCAGTAATAACCGCTTTACTCGTTTTATCTTTCAGTGGCGGTGAATAGTTGTACGTATCTCCCGCATCTAAAGAAGAAGTGAAGTGGTGCTGATCTTCATATGTTACGCCTGTTTCTAGGTCAGTGATGGATAAACTGTCCTCATGCCATTCTATTTTATAAAAGTCGTTTTGAATGAATGGCAACGCACGACTTTCCACAACTACGGATTCATTTTTCACAGTGTCGATTCGTAGGGCCTTTATTTCAGCACCATCGAACGGCAGCGAAAAGATAATGTCATAAATCACATAATCCCCATAATGCGGCTCAGCTAAAATATGATGAATAAACTCTTCCCGACGTTCTCTTTTCAACATGTCAAACGAAATCTCCTCTTCGTTATGAAACAGTTTGATCGAACCTTTGTCTAGTGGAGCTGGTATTCGGATCGTTGCTGTTACAGGATAACGTGAAGCAATCGGTGTATTGTTGACTACATATAAATAACGGTTCTCTACTGAATCGTCCAGATACTCAAATGGATATTCATCGTGAAGAATATCTTTTGAGAAACGGCTGATCGCACTTAACACTTTTTGGGTGCGTGTTTCCATCTCATCATGAACAGCATCCACACTGCATCCACAGATACTATCATGAGGCTGGTTTTGTAAAATCAGCTTCCACACATACTCCATGAACTTTGCAGAATCGGAATGACCATTTGTCCAAACGTTTAATGCTTCCATGATTCCAATTGCTTGGTCTTCGCACATTTGGTTCTGATTTTTTAAATACGATCTCGTGGAATACACACCTGGGAGAATAAAGATCTTGGATGGGTCGCGTTGTTCACCTGAAATCGTTGCCTCTGTTTTCAATCCGTTGAAAGAGTTTACGTACTCCGACATCAGCGTTTGTTTAAACGTGATATCTGGCATCTCCTCACTCAACTTCTTCACTCTTTCATTCACATCTGAGCTCGTAAATGTATGGTCCGCTCCGTTCATAATTAAAGCATGGCCAGAAGTTAAATAAGGAGCATTTCCTTCAAGATAGGTTTTCGTCTTCTCTACAAAATCTTTAGATTTAAGGAACGTTTGATAATATCCTTCAAATAGTGGCAAGACAATCGTAAATACCTTCGTTCCGTCTGCACCTTCCCATGTGTTTTCAAAACGGTCTGATATAGCACCACGGAAAATGAGAGCTGAATCGATTCCATAATGGCGTAAGATTTGCGGCATCTGACTGATGTGGCCGAACGTATCTGGCAAATATCCGATGTTATACGGTGAACCAAGTTTCTTCGCAGTGTTTGTTCCGATCTCCAAGTTCTTGACCATGGATTCACCTGAAACGAGGAACTCATCCGCTAACAGATACCATGGACCCACTTCTATTTTTCCTTCTTTTATAAAAGTAAGAAGGCGTGCATACTCTTCATCACTTACGATTTCTTGGTAATCATCCAGAACGATCGTCTGTCCGTCTAAAAAGAAGTTATCGATCTTCCCCTCGTTCAACAGTTCCTGTGTATAGCGGAGACCGTTGCGAAGTCTGAATCGAAACTCTTCAAACGTCTCATACCATTCACGGTCCCAGTGCGTATGGTTCAATATGTTTACTGTCTGTATGTTCTTCATTTAAAACTCCTCCACCATTTGAAGCTGCTGTTTCAGATGTGCAACGTTCAATGTGTTTAGTGCCGTGTTGTTTTTAATTGAGTACGCACATGCCATTCCTGCCGCTTGCCCCATATCACGAACAGTCGGCTGAATGCGAAGAGAAGCTTGCATCAAAAACGTGCTTGAGATGTGTCGGCCAACGACAACTAAGTTCTCCACTTCAAACGTGATAAGTGAACGATAAGGAATTTCGTAATATTCTCCGCGAGAGAACTTCGCTTCGTTTACCGATTCCTTTGTGACGCTGTGAACATCAATGTACCAGTCGCCACGGGCAATTCCATCTTCGAACCGAGCCCGGTCTACATAGTCCTGTTCAGTGAGCACATATTGCCCAACGATTCGGTATGATTCACGAATTCCAAGCTGATTTGCTTCTTTCAATAAAAATGCGTTCTGAAATCCTGGAATGTATTTTGGTAAAAAAAGTGCGAGCCTGCGAATCATTTGTCTTCCTTTTACAACACCCTCTGAACGAAGCTTCGGATCTGTTGTTTTCGTGATGCCTGGAATGTGCGGGCAGTTGAATGACATGACTGTGGGTTTTCCAGGTTGTGTAAACGCTTGAAAGTACCGCAGATCATCTTCTTGTAAATCACCGTTTGCCAGTGCTTTCCGGAAATAAGGCTCTAGCACATGCCCTTTACCTGGAACCATCGCGATCTCAAAAAAGTCAGGATTCTCGATCTTACAAAACGTCTCATTCTGAGAGAGGATAAACGTTCGCAACTCTGGAATATCAATCCCTCCCATTTCAAATCGAAAAGAGATCTGCTGATTTTCACCATCTTTATTTCCGCTCACAACTTCAACACCTGCTGAACGAGAAAGAACGGCATCTGCTGTAGCATCAACAAACGTTTTTCCAGAGATCGCGGCCAATCCGTTGCATGTGTTTACGATGATATGTGTGATTTTCCCGTCTTCCTTTACGCAATCTATAAAATTTGCATCGTAAAGGATGCTGCCTCCACGTTCTGTGATCAGCTGTTCGAGCACATAACTTAGAGACTCAACGTTAAACCAGCTGCATGCTGTCGTTCCGTCGTTCGTTTTAACATTTTCTTTGTTTAAGCGTTCCGTGATCAAACCGTTGATGCGCTGTGTTTTCACATGAGTCGGCATCATAGGAGAAACAAGGGAATTCGTTTGAGTTCCTCCAAGTGAAATGGTTTTTTCTATGACTACCGTGGAGAGATTTTCTTCTAATGCAGAGATCGCTGTAGCAGCTCCTCCCGTACCACCGCCGACCACAACACAATCCACATCATAGATGACAGGAACTTCTCTGCCGAAAAAAGACAAGGTACTCAAATGAATTCACCTCTTAAAATTATTGTGATGTGACGGTTTATCCTTTTACCGCTCCGTCTGTTGCACCTGAAATAAAGTACTTTTGCAGCCAAATAAAAATTAAAAGTGTAGGAATTGTCGTTAAGATGGATGCGGCTGAGATTAATTTTAAATTAGATCCGTCAAAGTTCTGTGAAAGCTGTGCGAGACCGATGGATAACGTGTACATGCTGCTTTCTGTTGAGTTAAGCAGCGGCCATAAGTAATCGCCCCATGTGCCCATGAATGTGAAGATCGCCAGAGTTACAAGTGTTGGCTTCACAAGCGGCAATACGACAAGATACCAGACTTTAAATCGGTTTGCACCGTCTAAATAAGCCGACTCTTCAAGTTCTTTTGGGATACGCAGATAAGCTTGGCGCATTAAAAAGATTCCGAACGCTGTTGAAACCTGCATCACAACAAGACCGATATGTGTGTTTCTTAGTCCGAGTTCTCCTGCCAGCTGAAAAAGTGGTGCCATGTATAACTGGAACGGAACCATCATCGTTGAGATGATGAGTGCCAGAACAACACTACGTCCTCTAAAGTCCATTCGTGCGAGCGGATATGCCGCTAAGCTGCAGAACAATAAGTTTAGAGGAATGGCGATCGCTGTAATAATCGCTGTGTTCATAAAATAAAGTCCAAAGTTCGCTTTTTCAAAAGCCGTTACAAAGTTTGCGAGTGTTGGGTCTTTTGGAAGTAGACTTGTGTATATGCCTTCACTTCCAGATTTCATTGCCATAAACAATGTGATCAAAAACGGTCCGACCGTCAGTACCGTAATGAGTACCATAACGGCGTAAAGCCATATTTTACTGTTTTGCTTTGCTTTCATGAGTTCCCCCCCAATCTATTAAACACGCAGATCGTCTTCGCGTTTACTTGTTAACTTCATCTGTAAAAGCGATGCTGCGATCGCAAGTACGAGCAACACGATACCTGCAGCAGACGCGATACTTACGTCAAGACTCATAAATTTGTTATAGATGTACATAACAAGCGTCGTTGTCGCACCTGATGGACCACCGCCTGTTGTTAATGCGATTTCTTCAAAGACTTTCATTCCGGCAATGATTGTCATAACCGATACGAGTGTAATAGATGGCGTCAGCATAGGAATTGTAATCTTCGTAAACTGTTTCCAAACAGATGCTCCATCAATACTTGCAGACTCATAAACATCCTTTGGAATCGATTGCAGACCAGCTAAATAAATGATCATATAATAGCCAAGTCCTTTCCAAACGGTGATGGCTGCTACGGCTGTTAGTGCTGTTGATGATTGAACCAATAGATTGGTAGGGCCATCGAACACGCCTAGTTTTACTAAAAACTCAGAGATAATACCGCTTTGTGAATAAAGCATCTTCCACATGAGCGCAGCTACTACCATTGGTGTGATAACCGGTAGATAGTAGAGTACGCGGAACGTGCCGGCTCCTCTTATTCTTTGGTTTACAAGGACTGCTAAAATCATTGGTAAAAAGACGTTTAATGGCAGGACAATCACAAGGAAAGTCAGCGTATTGATTAACGCAACCCAGAAATACTTATCTGCAAACATCTCTTTAAAGTTAGCTAGACCAACATATTCTCCAGTACCCGCAATGATTTTATAATCCAGAAAACTCCACTTG
Organism: Fictibacillus nanhaiensis; assembly: GCF_049537595.1. Taxonomy (GTDB): domain Bacteria; phylum Bacillota; class Bacilli; order Bacillales; family Fictibacillaceae; genus Fictibacillus; species Fictibacillus nanhaiensis_F. The sequence continues at coordinate 92,292 of NZ_JBMULM010000001.1, read as the reverse complement.
AACGCTTCTAGGATCGGATACACTAAAAACGTAGCTAGAATCACGATAGCTGGCAGTAAAAACAGCCAAGGCGTAAGGAACTTCATGCTAAACTTTTTCTTCTTTTTTGTTGCTGTAATTTTTGTTTTTACATTTGGCAGTACAACAGGTTCTCTGTTCATGTTAGAACCCCCCTTTTAAAAAGTAGAGACTAGGCTTTTTGTAAAAAAAGCTAGTCTCTTCATCTACTACATTAGAATGTTACTTTTTCACCTGATTTTTCAAACGCTTTGTTCCACTCAGAAGCTAGTTCCTTTAACGCTTCTTTCGGAGATAATTTACCTTGTAAGTTTTGGATGAAGATGTTCTTTGTTGCTGTACGCAGATCAGCACTGTTTTCTGTTGGAGGAATAAGTACTTCTGCACGGCTTAAAGACTTGGAAGCTTCTAACATACCAAATGCTTTTGGAGAATCTCCTGGATTCTTGAAATAGTCATCTTCTAAAGATTTCTTTGTAGCTGGAAGAACGGTGCCTGCTGTTTTAGCAAATTCTAATTGGTTTTCAGCATTTGATACAAACTCAGCAAGTGCTACTGCAGCATCTTCGTTCTTTGTTTTTGCTGGAACCGCAAAGTTCATAACCGCTACGTTCACTGGTGCATCATCTGCGTTCAACGGCTGTCCTGCTTTTGAAGCTTTGTACACGTCAGGAGCTCCTGACTCAATCGGTCCTAGGAAAGTTACGCCGCCTTCAAGCATTGAAACGTTTCCTGCCATGTAAAGCTCTTGACCTGTTTTAATCGAACCTTCCGCTGCTTCTTGAGGAATGATTCCTTCTTTATACATCTTCTGAGTTGCCTCAAAGAATTCTAATAGATCTTTGTTATCTGCAAACTTTGCTTTACCATCTTCAACGATAGGAGTTCCGTTCGCGATTGAAACCATTTTTTCCATGATCGTGTTTCCGTCATTGATAACCGGGAAGTATGATGGTTTACCCGTTGCGTCTTTTACTTTTTTCGCAGCTTCATAAAGTCCCTTCGTATCGGTAGGAAGCTCTGAAACGCCTGCTTTTGAGAAAGCGTCGTTGTTATACCAAGAAACAGTTGTTGTTAAGTACCATGGCAAAGCGTATAGCTTATCGTCATACATACCAGACTCGTATGGTCCTTCTACAAAAGAGTCCTTCGTCTCGTCGCTCACCGCATCTGTAAGGTCTAAAAGTCCGCCTTGAGCAGCAATGTTAGACATATAGTGTGGATTTAAGTTTACAACATCAGGAACATCGTCACCTGTAAGCGATGTCAAAACTTTTTGCTCCATCTCATTTTGAGGAACGTCTTCGATCACAACATCAAGTTTCGGATGAAGCTTTTCGAAGTCTTTTTCGATGTTTTTGAAGTAGGTGTCAAATGGCTCACCTGCTAATGACGCCGTCCAGAGTGTAACTTCTCCGGAAAGCTCTCCATCTTTAGCTGACCCTTTTGCCTTATCATCCTCTCCGTTGCTGCACGCGATCAAACTTAATGACAATGCTGCTGCTAGTGAACCAGAAACCAATGTTTTTGTACGTTTCTTCACTTTTCATTTCCCCCTCAGAAACATTTTGGTAAGCGTTTTCTTAATAACTCAATTATAAAAGTAAGATTGCGAGATTTCAATCCATTTTAAAAATAATTTTCGTTCAATTTATTTTTCTGAAAATAAATTTCTTTTCAAGTGATTTCAAACGACTACTCTTCTCTCTACGATATTGAAACTGGTGGTTAGCGTAAAATTTCACGGTGCACGTTCTTATATTTATTACACGTTCGCTCAAACCTGGTGTCGTTTCACCCCAACTGACTTGAGTTTCACTCAGAAAAGTATACGTTTCACTCCAACTAGCATGAGTTTCGCGCAGTAGAGTCAACTTTTCACTCCTAATAAATACTATAGCTACTTTAAAAGATAAGTTAATCTCGAGATAACACAGTAAAAATAAAAAGCTGACATCAACTGGCCACTATATGTACCTTTTGAGTCAGCTTCTACAAGCTTTACTTATTAAAATGCATTTATTTAGCAGGGGTTTGTAAAAACTAACCCGCTTTCTTTATTTCTGATGATTTAACGAGTAATTCACCCACGTTTTTGCCTGTAAAAGATCAGCTTTAATTCTCTCTCCAACAACGCCAGCAATTTTCTCTTCTGCCACCGCCTGTTCGACCTTCGCCACTGTAGAATCAAACACGACAGAACTGTTCTCGATATCCTTATCCACAGCTTTATCTAGTTTCTTAATCGCTAGTTTAAGAGATACGCCGTCCTTTTCACTCACTGCACCATGAGGAATATAAATTTTCATTATTTGTTTTTCAATATCTTTCAGTACAGTATGAGTCGCCAGAATTGGTTCTTCACCAGGATTCACTGCCTTCTCACGCCAAGGCCCTTTACCTAAAGCATCTACAGACGGCGCACTCGCTTGACCGAACGCAAACATGTTTACACCGGATGTTCCATATTTCGCAGACATAACATCACTCACGCTCGCCATCTCACTTAAGTGATGATAGAACGAGTAGATCCCTGTGTAGTACATCGTTCCTTCTGGCATAAGTTTTTTGCTCTCTGTTACTGTTTTTTGAATGCTATTGAAGTCGTGTCCATATGCTTGCGGGATAACACCATCGATGTCTTCTTTCCAATCGCTGATCTGTACCGCTTCAGGTCCAGGTTCAGGTGTTGCCGTCAGCATGAACTTTTTGTTCATCTCTTTTGTTTGCACGTGAAGTTTATCAACAAAATCGTTCTCACGCTCTCGCAGCCAATCCAGCCACTTTTCCCACTCAGCAGGTGTCGTTGTTGGTGATAGAGTGTAAGGATCAATGCCTGTCTTCTCTTGATAAAGTTGTTTTGTTTTCTCACTAAAACCGTAGCTTTGCTCAAACTTATGATGCGGGTAACGCATATAATCAATGTTCAAACCTTTAATGTCATAATCGGCCTGCATCTCTTTATAAATATCTAACATAAAATCCTGAACGTCAGGCTGTGCGATATCAAGCCAATAGTAACGGCTTGCTGTATCTGGCTGGAACGTTCCTGTTGTGTTGCTGCGCTGGATCGCTGCCCACTCTGGGTACTTCGCGAATTGAGATGGAACACCTATGCTACTTTCTCCGATCATGAATCCATCGGTCCACGCCTGGATTGTCATGCCGCGCTTTTTCCCTTCTTTTACATAAGCAGCAAGAAGATCTTTTCCGTACTTACCATAATCACCATTCGCAAAACGTGGGTGCTGTGCTGGCAGACCATATTTCTCCATGACCTCACTTGGATATATCGTATAACCCCAAAAAGTTGTTTCTAGATAAACAGAGTTAAAACCCGCTTTCTGCATACGATCAAGGACTTGATTAACTCCTGCTAATGTAGTTTCCTCTGGGCGATACCAGATCGCACGTTGCTCTGCTTTATGAGAAGCAAGTGAATAATAGTACGCGTCATAAGCCGATTGCGTCGCTTGTCTTGTTCTATCCAAAGATTTTACAGGATCGCTTGTTTTGATCGCTTCCGCTTCAGCTAAAAGGGACTCAGCTTTTTGAATCGCAGCATTTGCTTCTTCAAATGCGACATCTAAATAGTCTGTCTTTGCTTTTTCAATCGACGACTTCGCTTGATCGATCGCTTGCTGACTTTGGTATTGGAAACTTTCAACGTCTTGTACGATTTCCACAACACCGTTTGCGCTCACATTAACCTTTGCACCAATAATGGAGTTGGAAGAGATCCAGCTGGAATTCACGCCATGACCGCTCACAACAAAACCGTTCTTAGGAATCTTAGAATTTCCGCCTCCAAGCTTTGTAACATAACCGTTCTCTACTGTAATCTCATATCCATACTGATTCGTTTTTGTGGACTCACCGAACGCGGGAGTATAGACGATCAACTGATCAGGTCCGCGGAATCCATCAAACACAGCTCCACCTGGGTTCGATTCTCTTGTAGGGTCTACCGCATGTGACTGTTTTTGTTCACGTTTTTCAGTTGGCTCAGTTAATGTGACGGACTCTCCTGCTTCCAACTGTGTTAAAAAGTTTCTGATTTCTGTTGTCGAAATATCTCCAGTTGATAAAACGAGCCCGTTCTCAGGGATAGCGCTGTCACCATCTGTATCTTTTACGACACGGTATGTATTTACGCCCGTTTTTTCTAATACGACTTCCATACTTCCCTTTTGTGTTTCGGTGTAATAACTAAATTCATCGTTAAATAAGATCAGCTTGTTATCGTTGGCGATTTGATTTTTGCCGTTGATTGCCATTTGATCACCAGACTCATCTTTCACGGAAAGGACATTGTAAGGTACATTTTCTTGTGCTTTAACCGGACCTGACAGGTCAACTGCCGAGAAAACAAGACTAGTAGCAAGGAGGGAACCCGTTAAGACTTTAAACTTTTTCTTCATAATCAGTCTCCTTTTATCGTTTTGGTAACGCTTTCAAATTATTATAATGTCTTTCTAAATTATTTTCACTATTATTAAATTTTTGAAATTTATTTTCATTTTCTTGTTTAATTAGGACGGACAAGGGGTTTCAGGTTGGAAACACGAAAAAAGACCCTGTTAAAAAAGGGTCTTTTTACTTATGTTTTAAATCTTCTTTTTTTATTAGCGAAAGTGCCTCTTCATCTGCAAGAATCGTTACGTTATGATGATTTTTTAACGCAGATGCTGGCAACTCCTCATCGACTTCATCTGTAGTTAACAATTGCTTCATCACTTCAGCTTTATCAACGCCTGATACCAGAAGAATAATCTGCTTAGCCTTTAAGATGGATGCGATCCCCATTGTAATAGCATGTGTTGGCACATCTTCTAAACGTTGAAAAAACCGTGCATTTGCTTTACGTGTTGTTTCAGCAAGCTGAACGATATGGGTGTGTGAAGTAAAAGATGTGCCAGGTTCATTAAATCCGATATGACCGTTGCTTCCGATACCAAGGATCTGGATGTCTACACCCTCTCCTCTGTTCAGCTCGACATCATACCGTTCGCATTCAGCTTCCAATTCCTCTGCTGTTCCATCAGGGATATGGATTTGAGATTCAGGTACATTAATATGAGCAAATAAATGTTCCTCCATGAAATAACGATAACTATTGGAGTCTTCTGGATCTATTCCAACATACTCATCCAAATTGTAGGTGCACACTCTCTCATAAGAGGTACCGTTACTCCTGTAATCTTGGATCAAGTCCTTATAAAGTCCGATCGGTGTTCCGCCTGTGGCAAGCCCTAGTTTTGCATCTGGCTTAGATTGAACTTTTTCAATAATGATTTTCGCTGCAATAGAGCTCATCTCATAATAATCTTTTACTTCTAAGACTTTCATGCTTCATCACCCCTCCGGTAAGCGAGATTTCCTTTACAAAAAGTCATCACCACTTCATAGTCTTCGTCTAGTACAACAATGTCGGCATCTTTTCCTGGCGTTAGACTCCCTTTACGGTCAAAAACGTTCAGTTCCTTTGCAGGGTTAACAGAAGTCATATGAATGATGTCAGAAATTGAACAGCCGGTAAATTCCATCATGTTCTTCACCGCTTTGTTCATCTTGATAATACTGCCAGCGAGTGTTCCATCTTTTAGAGTTGCTGTCTCATTTTGAACAGTTACCTCCTGGCCGCCAAGATCGTACTGTCCATCTCCGAGACACTTTGCCCGCATCGCATCTGTCACTAGCACGACTCTCTCATTTCCTTTTTGTTTGTATGTTAAAGAGATGAGTTCCGGTCGAACATGGATCCCGTCCGCAATCAGTTCAGTCGTCAGTTCATCGTGTAAAAGTGCCGCTCCGACAACACCGGGCTCGCGATGGTGAAGTCCGCGCATCCCGTTATAAAGGTGGGTCACATGAGAGGCGCCTGCCTTCATTCCGATAACCACCTCTTCATATGTCGCATCAGAATGTCCGATCGACGCAACGATATTTTGTTCTTGCAGATAGGAGATGACTTCAAGACTTCCTTCTATTTCAGGCGCGATCGTAACGAGCTTAATGTGCCCCGAAGCTAATTCTTGCCACTGTTTAAAAAGGTCTAAATCTGGCTTGATGATCGCACCAACTGGCTGTGCGCCCGCTCTTTTTTCAGAAATAAATGGTCCTTCAAGATGAATGCCGAGCGTTTCAGCTGTTCCTTCCACTTGCCCAGCTTCAATAAATAATCCTGCGTTTTCAAGCGCTTTTTCAATTTTGTTCTGCTCTTGCGTCATCGTTGTTGCGAGAAAGCTAGTCGTGCCTTCTTGAGGCAGTGCGCTTGCAATGGTTTGCAGCGCATCAAAGGTAGCGTCCATTGTATCTGCGCCTGCAGCTCCATGAATATGAACATCAATCATTCCAGGAACGATGTGATAAGTTTCAGGAAGTTCGATAACCTCTGTTTGATCGTCACCTGGAAATGAGTTACTCAAATCTATTATTTTTCCATTTTGTATGGTGATTGAGCCTCTATGCATGGTTTGGGTCTCGCCGTAGATCGTTGCATTCTTTAAGATGATTTTTTTTCTAACCATTACACTGCCTCCATTAAAGTGTGGGGAGTACTCTATCTTTCCCGTGATTTGATTGCTTCTACCGTTTCCAAATATTTTTCTTCTCGTTTGCTATCTGATAAAAAATAAAGACTGATCCTGTCTATTAAATACAATGTACTTAAATCTAATCCTGTTAATAGGTGATGATTTCGAAGCGGGTGAACCGTCCACAAAATTACATCAGAAAGCTTGGTGAGTGGCGTTTCCCCGAAAGCCGTAAAAGCGATCACAACAGCACCTTTTTCTTTCCCTTTGGAAATGGACTGAAGTAGATCTACAGTTTGTCCAGAACGAGAGAAGGCAAGGATTACATCGCCTTTTTGCATGAGTGTGCTACGAATAACCATTAAGTGTGGATCAGTAATCGATTCACATACAAAACCCATTCTGCTTAAACGGTAGTTTAATTCTTGTGCCGCTAAACCAGAACTCCCAAGTCCATATATAAAGATCCGCTTTGCTTTTGTCATGTGAGCTAAGACTTTCTGAAGTTGATCTCTGTCTCCCAGGTCCTGGACATCTGTCAGCATATCTCGATAAGAGGAGGAAAGCTGCTGTTCGATCCCCTCTTCTTCCTTGGATTCAGAACCCCCAGCAAGCCGCACTTTCATCTCTACAAAATTCCGGCATGACACCTTTTTCGCAAATCGGGTGATCGAGCTGATCGAAACGCCAGTTATATCGGCAAGCTCCTGAATATGGCTTCGCGAAGCTTTTTCAGGATTGGTCAAAATGTAATTCGCTATTTTCTTTTCCTTATCAGATAGCGTGGAAAAAACGCTTTGTATTTCTTTGAGTAATGAAGCCATTGATAAACATCCTTTTTATTTAGGAATTTGAGCAACAAAACGAGCTGTGATCTGCTGCGGACGCGTAATCGCACCACCTACAACAACAGAATAAGCACCGATTTCAAGTACTTCCCTCACCATCTTAGGCGTCATGATGTTCCCTTCTGCAATCACTGGGATAGATACTTCTTTTAGTACCTCTTTTAAAAATTGAAAATCATTTTCATACAGTTTGTGTTTCTTAGATTCCTCCGTGTAGCCATAAAGAGTCGTAGAAACACAGTCAAAACCTAGTTCCTCAGCATTCTTGGCTTCTTTTACGGAAGAGATGTCAGCCATGAGCTGCACGTTCGAATTCTTCTCTCGAGCGTATGAAACGAGTTCCTCTAGAGTGAGCGCTTTCGGTCTTTCTCTGAGTGTCGCATCTATTGCAATCATTTCACAGCCGCTCTCGATTAATTCATCTATTTCTATTTTTGTTGCGGTGATATAGATTTCGCTGTCATCATAATCTCTTTTCACGATTCCGATAACCGGCAGATCCACTTCTTGTTTGATCGCGAGTATGTCTTCTTTGGAGTTCGCGCGAATACCAGATGCTCCACCCTCTTTTGCTGCAAGAGCGAGTTTGGACATGATAAAAGAGCTATGTAGCGGTTCATTTTCTAGTGCTTGGCATGATACGACTAGACCTTTTTTGATTTGTTTTAACATATGATTTACCTGCCATTTCGTAATTTATGAAAATAATAGTCAAATACATTATAATAATGGTAATAATTTTCTTAACGCTACTAAAATAGCATATTTCCAGATTGAAAACAAAGAAATTTTTATTGTGCATGCAATTTGATAGCTCACAAGTGCATTTACGGTACGTGTTATTTTATTTGTTACACGTTCGCTCAAATCCGACTTCGTTTCACTCCAACTGCGTTTCTTTTCGCTCATTGAAACATCGTTTTCGCTCAAACGGTAACTAATTTCGCTCAGAAAGCTCACTGTTTCACCCAGACTCGTATTTTTCTAATATAAAAACCACAGAATATTTTTTGAAGGTGAAGGATTTTGTCTAGTAATGTAGAAATAATGCTCAAAACTAAAAAGGAGAGATGCAATGATAATAAAAGAAGCTTCAGAGTCTATAAAAATTAGAAAACTAAAGTTGATTTTGAAGAGATTCCCACTCCACCATCCTGTTCGGAATGAAATCGAAGTTGATTTAATTAAAAGTGTGACCGGTTATAATGGTGAAAAATCCCTCGACTATCACATGGAGTTACTTCCAAAAGACGAAACTTACATTTTCCATGATCTTCGCCTGCCTTTTGGGACAAACTACTTTCAAATCGATATCCTCATCTTAACGCGTACCTTTTTTCTCATAGTCGAAGTAAAAAACATGTCTGGCACATTGATCTTTGACCAAGAATTTCACCAACTCATACGAATATACAAAGACAAAGAGGAAGTTTTTCCTGACCCGATCTCACAAGTTTATCGACAAACTCATTTATTGAGAGAATGGCTCCAACAGCAAAAATTCCCCTATATTCCCATCGAATCACTTGTCGTCGTAAGTAACCCCAACACACGTGTTAAAAGCATTACCCAACATAAAGATATTTCAAATGTGGTTACTCATAGTGCGAATGTACTTGCAAAGTTTCATAGCTATCAGAACACTCGAAAGAAAGAAGCGATTTCTAAAAAAGACGTTAAGAAACTATCACGTCTTTTACTTAAACACCATAGCGAACCGAATCAAAACTATTTTAAACAGTTTTCAATTACTGAAGTCGACTTGTTAAAAGGGGTTGCATGTACAGAATGCCTTAAACTGCCTATGATTAGATCGAGGAGAAAGTGGTTTTGTCTAAAATGCGGGCATTATGACAAACTTGCCCACATTGAAGCTTTAAGAGAATTTGCTTTTTTGTTGAGACCCTCTATTACCAATAGTGAATGCTGTGATTTTTTTCAAACCCCCTCACGTCATATCGTCAAACACCTGCTAAATTCAATGGAACTTCCAACCTCCCAATCAGGAAAACATAAAATTTATCTTTTAGATGATCTATTACAAATGTGATGTTCTGTATTCTTACTGTTTTACGGTACGTGTTATTTTATTTGTTACACGTTCGCTCAAACATTGCAGGGTTTCACTCCAAACATTATGCTTTTCGCTCAGTCGACCTCTGGTTTCGCTCCAACGGCACAGCGTTTCACTCCAATTAGCCTCCGTTTCACTCACAAGCCCTCAGTCAATCCTGATACGAAACAAAAAACAACCGGAATTCCAACATTCCGGTTGCTTCATCTTCTCTATATACTTGGATGTGACACGATAAACCGTGCATCACCGTTCATTCCGAAGCTTTTTATTGTTGAAGGGACGATAAAATGATCACCTTTGCTAAACGTAGATGTCGTTCCACCTTCTACCTGCAGTTCACCTTCACCATCTAGAACACTTACGAGCAAATAAGATGGATTTTCCACCTCTGCAACTTCTCCAGCCAGATTCCAATGATAAACGGTAAAATAGCTCTCCTTCACCAGTTTTTTGATTCTCAGATCATCGTTTCCAGACAACACCGGTTCAAAGTCAGCGTCTTCATGTGGAATCATTGCAACATCAATGGATTTTTCGATGTGAAGTTCACGTAAGTTCCCCTCATCATCACGGCGGTCGTAATCATACACTCGATACGTAACATCTGAGCTTTGCTGCGTTTCAAGAATCATCGTGCCTGCACCGATCGCGTGGATCGTTCCGTTCGGTACATAGACGAAGTCACCTGGCTTGATCACCACTTTGCGAAGCAGCTCGTCCCAGCGGTTCTCATTTACCATCTCTTCAAACTGAAGCTTGGAACCCGCATGATGTCCATAAACCAGCTCTGCTCCTGGCTCACAATCGATCACGTACCAGCATTCTGTTTTACCGAACGCCTCGCCTTCCACTTCGCGTGCATACGAATCATCAGGGTGCACTTGAACGGACAGGTCGGTCTTTGCGTCTAAGATTTTTACAAGCAACGGAAAGTCTTCACCCTGTTGGTCAGCAAAAAGTTCTCGATGCTTATCCCACACTGAATTCAAAGTCTCTCCTTTTAATGGTCCGTTCACTACTTCACTCGGTCCGTGCGCATGGGCGGAAATTCCCCAGCACTCTCCTGTTGTTTCTGTTGGTATTTCATAACCGAACTCATCACGAAGCTTTGTACCTCCCCAGATTCGGTCCTTGAATACAGGTTTTAGAAAAATAGGTTCATTATACACGCTTTTCACATCTCCCCACATGGGTATAGTCCCTCCCATTCTAAACGTTTGTTTAAAGATAAACCACCTGATACGATAAAAAAATCGGACTAGAAATTATTACTATCGGGAATCTAAGAATGTAGGTTTGATTTTGCTCCATATTCAGATATACTAGACCTTTATAAATATACAAATATTCTGATTAATTTTACATAAAAAGACAGGAGATCTGATGATGAAATATACCATTGAGCCACTTGGCGATAACAGCATGATCATTGAACTCGGACAAGACATGAGCCATGAAATCCAGCAAAAAGTCAAAAAAGTCTCCTCTTTCTTTGAAGAGAATAAATTTGATTGGGTGATTGAAACCGTTCCTGGTTTTACGACTGTGGCTGTTTTTTATGATCCTTTGAAGATCAAGACAACGACACTTCCTTATGATGAAGTATGCGCATTTTTGGAACCGCTTTTAGAAAAGTTAGAGATTGATGGTGACGCTGAACCTCGTGTCTTGGAGATTCCCGTCTGTTATGGCGGTGAGTTTGGTCCAGATTTAGAGGAAGTCGCAAATCACAACGGACTCAGTGTTGACGAAGTGATTAATATCCATTCGAATGGTGAATACACCGTTTATATGATCGGATTCGCTCCTGGCTTTCCGTATATCGGCGGCATGAGTGAAAAAATCGCAGCACCGAGACGAAGTAATCCGAGACTGAAGATTCCAGCCGGTTCTGTTGGAATCGCTGGTAAACAGACAGGGGTGTATCCGATTGAAACGCCAGGCGGATGGCAGCTCATCGGCAAAACACCGGAAAAACTCTTTACCCCTGAAGGTGAAACGCCTTCCCTTCTTCAAGCCGGTGACCAGATCAAATTTGTACCGATCTCAGAAGAAGAGTTTCAAAAATATGAGGAGGATGCGAGATGATTAAGATTTCAAAGCCTGGCCTCCTAACGAGTGTTCAAGATCTAGGCCGTTACGGATTTCAAAAATATGGTGTGATCACGAGTGGTGTTATGGACACGACTGCACATCGGATAGCAAATTCTTTAGTTGGAAATGATGAGAATGAAGCGACATTAGAGCTTACACTGCTGGGACCTGATATGGAGTTTCATGATGACACGCTGATTGCAATCTGCGGCGGAAATTTGTCCCCTTCCATTGACGGGAAGCCCGTGAAGTTATGGCGCTCAGTGCTGGTGTCTGCTGGCAGCAAGTTAAAATTCGGCGGCTGTAAAACAGGCTGTCGTGCTTATTTAGCTGTTGCAGGCGGTTTTGATGTGCCTGAAGTAATGAACAGTAAATCTACATATTTACGAGCGGGAATCGGCGGACATAATGGAAAAGCTCTGCAGAATGAAGATGAGCTTTCTATTGGGAAGCCGAGTGAACTTTCCGGAAAAATAGCAAAAGTTTTAGCGGCACAGCTTGGAGAGAATAAATTAGTGGAGATGCAATGGACGATCTCGTCTGATTTTATTGGCTCTTCTGCTTCCAAACCGCAAGTTCGCGTCATGAAGGGCAGACAGTATGACTGGTTTACAACAGAAAGCCAGATGAAGCTTTTTACCGACCACTTTGAAGTGACATCACAGTCAGATCGGATGGGGTATCGTTTAAAAGGACCTGAGCTTGCTCTCGAAGAGAAACAAGAGATGCTTTCTGAAGCGGTGAGCTTCGGTACGATTCAAGTTCCGTCAGAAGGCAATCCGATTGTACTGCTCGCTGACCGCCAGACTACTGGTGGATACCCAAAGATCGGGCAGATCGCAACCGTCGATCTATCTATCATGGCGCAGCTGAAGCCTGGAGATAAAGTACAGTTCGTCGAAGTTTCACAAGAAGTGGCCCAACAACTCTACTTAGATCGCGAAAAGAAATTGCATCAATTAAAACAAGGAATCGCACTTAAAATACGACAAGAATCGAAGTAATTTAGGAGGTACGTTATGAAGAAAGAGTCAAAAGCTAGTATCCTTTTAGGAGCTGCGTTCTTGATGGCGACATCAGCGATAGGACCAGGGTTTTTAACACAAACCACACACTTCACGTCCATTCTCGCTGCAAGTTTTGGTTTTGTTATTTTAACATCCATCATTATTGATATAGGCGCACAGATGAACGTATGGCGAATTATCGCTGTCTCTGAAAAAAGAGCACAAGATATTGCGAACGCTGTACTTCCGGGCTTAGGTATATTCCTAGCAGTATTGATTGTTATTGGAGGACTTGCATTTAACATCGGAAATATAGCTGGTGCTGGTCTTGGTTTAAACGTATTGTTCGGCGTCTCTCCTACAATGGGAGCAATACTTAGTGGTGTCGTTGCTATCTTAGTATTCGTTGTACGCGAAGCCGGAAAAGCGATGGACCGTTTCACACAAGTTGCTGGTTTCGTCATGATCGCATTGACTGTATATGTGATGTTCACAGCTCAGCCTCCTGTTGGAGAAGCGGTTGTAAAAACGTTCGCACCTGACACGATTGATATTTTAGCCATCGTCACATTAGTCGGTGGAACAGTTGGTGGATATATCACGTTTGCCGGAGCACATAGGTTGCTTGATGCAGGTATTAAAGGAAAAGAAAACTTAGGTGAAGTAACAAAAGGTTCGATCTCGGCAATAGGAATCGCATCTATCATGCGTATTTTCTTATTTTTAGCGGCACTTGGAGTCGTGTCTCAAGGACTTGCACTTGATCCTAAAAACCCTCCTGCTTCTGTATTCCAATTAGCTGCCGGAAACATTGGTTATAAAATGTTCGGTGTCGTTATGTGGGCAGCTGCCATCACGTCTGTTGTTGGTGCAGCGTACACATCCGTTTCCTTTATCCGTACGTTGAATGCTACACTCGAAAAATATCATAAATGGATCATCATCGGCTTTATCGCCATTTCAACCATTGTCTTCGCACTCGTTGGAAAGCCAGTTGCGATTCTAATTCTAGTAGGTGCTTTAAACGGTCTTATTTTACCGATATCACTCGGTGTGATGCTGATTGCTGCGTACAAACCTAAGATTGTCGGAGACTACAAACATCCGATATGGATGACGGTCTTTGGCGTCGTGATCGTTCTGATGATGGCCGCGATGAGTGTTTACACGATGTACACAGAAGTTCCAAAACTTTTCGCATAAATACTACCATAAAAAGGGGAGCTTATTATGAACGCACTAGACCGTTTAAATCCTGTCGAAGCTCGTGAACTGATAAGCCGCGGTGAGTGGAGGAAGCCGACAAGCGGACTCGCAAACGGCTTTACACAAGGAAATCTTGTAGTGTTGCCGAAAGATCTGGCGTTTGAGTTCCTCCTGTTCTGTCAGCGAAATCCGAAGCCTTGTCCGGTGCTTGATGTAACTGAGCCAGGTTCTGCTGTTCCTGCACTTGTTGCACCTGATGCCGATCTACGCGTCGACATACCGAAGTATAACGTTTATCGTCATGGCGAGCTCGTTGAAGAATGTACTGATATTACTTCGCTATGGAATGAAGACATGGTCGGCTTTCTGCTCGGTTGTAGCTTTACGTTCGAACATGCACTGATGAATAACGGCATTCCTGTTCGTCACATCGAGCGCGGCTGTAACGTTCCGATGTTTAAAACAAACATCGAGTGCGTGAAAGCCGGACGATTTGAAGGTCCGATGGTCGTGAGCATGCGCCCAATTCCTGAAAAAGATGTCGTTCGAGCGGTTCAAGTAACAAGCCGCTTCCCTTCTGTTCACGGAGCTCCAGTTCATATCGGTAATCCAGAAGCGATCGGTGTGCAAGATTTATATCAGCCAGATTTCGGTGACCCTGTTCAAATCCATGACGGTGAGGTTCCTGTGTTTTGGGCATGCGGGGTAACCCCTCAAGCCGTCGCGATGCATGTAAAACCTGAGATCATGATCACGCATGCCCCCGGTCATATGTTCATTACCGATGTTCGTGATGAAAAGTATGGTGTTTTGTAAGAAAATCGTTGAATGAGGAGAGAATCTACTTCGGTAGATTCTTTTTTTGTGTTTAATTAGTAGTGAATAGCTAGGAAGCAAAGCTTTTGTGCGAAATGTAAAACTTCGTGTGCGTAAATGATGTCGAAAAGTGCGAAGTGGGTGTCGAAGTGTGCGCAACAGGATAATATTTGTGCGGAAAAAAATGAAAAAATATGCGAATGTGTAACAAAAATAAAAACGCGTACCATGAAAACGCACACTTTCTATCTCATGGAAAAAGGCGGTCAAAAGTATAATCTACTTTCAAGACCGCCTTTCACCCTGATCAACTCTTACCCATTAGTTCCATCACTTGTTTCTTATTTGGCAGTGCCGAGATCGCACCTTTTCCACTTGCCGTTAATGCACCGCTTGCATTCGCAAACTGCAAGATTTCTTCATGGTGCTCTTGGACTAAGTTTACTAAATTCTCACTTGTAGCTTTTGCCTCTAGCAGTTTGAACAAAAATCCACCGATAAACGCGTCACCTGCACCCGTTGTATCCTGTACTTCTACCTTGTACCCTGATGATTGCCACTTTGTGTCTGGTACGAAGAGGTCAGCTCCTGCTGCACCCTTCGTATACACAACTGCTTGCACATCACCTACAAACAAGGATTGAATGGCTTCATCAACATCATGGATGCCTGTGATGAATTCCAGCTCTTCATCGGACACTTTCACAATATGTGCGTGCGGTAAAAACTCATGAATCGCATTCCGGCAATCTGCTGGACTCTCCCATAGAGGAAGTCTCACGTTCGGGTCAAAGCTCACAAGCCCGCCTTTTATCTTCACAAACTGAACCGCTGTCCGATGCGCCTCTTTCATTGGACTTTCAACTAGGTCCACGGAGCAGAAATGAAGGATGTCTCCTTCAATAAACCACTTCTCGTCGATCTCTTCTCTACTCAGAAGCAGATCAGCAGAAGGTTTTCGGTAAAAGGAGAAATCGCGCTCACCGTTTTCTTTTAATGAAACAAAAGCAAGTCCTGTATTCGCTTCTTTCGTGCGAGAGATCTTATCCGTCTCTACCCCTGCATTCGTCAGCTGTTCGATAAGAAAATCACCAAACGCATCGTGACCAAGTTTCGTTATCATCGATGCTTCGTGTCCAAATTTCGCAACTGCAGCTGCAACATTGGCCGGAGCCCCACCAGGAGCACGTTCGAACGAAACGACATCTTTTAAGGCCACACCTTTTTGTTCTGGAATAAAATCGATTAGTACTTCACCGATTGAAAAAAGTTTTGACATACTCCCACCCTTACCTTAAACCGTGATTCCTTGAGATAGCTCGTGCTTCGTATAGCTACCCCTCAACTTATCATCACTAAACACTTTGATTCCTTTGGATTCCTTTTTAGGAAACACTCTTGTCGTAAACACAACTTCGCCATCATTGATAAAAATTTCTGCTATGCTGTGATCCACAAACACGTGGACCTTAACTGAATCACCAATCCCAACCTCTGAACTTCGCACATAACCGAAATCGCCGCCAAATGCTGCATCAAATTTTTCACGGTTCAACGAGACGATTTGTTTTTTTCGATCAAACGCCACGACTAGGCCTTCCGTTTCAGATGAAAACAATTCTACGCCAAAATGGTTTGTTTCAATATTGTTAAGTTCAAGCTCCAACTCGTATTGACTTGACGTATTCTGTAGCTCAACAGCTCCCTCCGCAATCACCAACTCAGAGGATTCCGATTGTACCCTTAACTGTTTTAACTCATCAGCTGGTTTTTGGAGAAGCTTTCCACCTACCACCTCAAGCTCACGTGGGATTGAAAGGCAATGCGCCCATTTTTCCTTATCTGTTGGGTACTCGACCTCACCCATTCCAGCCCATGCGAATAGAAGACGTTCATTATTTTTTCCTGCGAACGATTGTGGTGCGTAAAAGTCGAAACCTTTATCCAGTTCGTGATATGTTTCTACCTCGAACGTAAGTCTCTCAAGATCTAACTTTCCGATAACAGAAATCACATTATATAGATTATGATAGTTGTGCCCATCAACATCTAAGCCTTGCGGAGAGACAATGAGTACATCTTTCCCGCTAACTTCGAAGTAATCAGGACACTCTAGCATATACACAGAATTCGGCAGATCTAATGCTAGCTTCAATTCACCTTTAAAACGCCAATCCACTGCATTTTCAGATTCATAGACAATGAGGGCACCTGTCTGGTCCGTGCGCTGTGCACCTAACAACATGTAATAAAGTCCGTCTTTTTCAAAGACCTTCGGATCCCGAACATGTCCCGTATATCCTTCTGGAACACCTTCGATCACAGGGTTGTGAGCATATTTCGTAATCGTCCCGTCTTGCTCCATGATCGCTAAGCACTGGTTAGCAGATCTCTCTTCGGCACTATATTTGATGTTGCCTGTGTAGTACATGTACAGCTTTCCATCTACTTCAAGAGAAGCACCTGAATAGGCACCATGTGATTCATAATCCTCTACCGGAACAAGTGCTACCGGCTCCCTTTCCCAGTTCACGAGATCACTCGATTTCACATACGCCCAGTGCTTCATGCCGTGCATGGCATCGAACGGATACCACTGGTAAAACACATGAAACTCGCCATTAAAATACGCGAGACCGTTCGGGTCGTTAATCAATCCGAACTGCGGGTGTATATGATAAGCTGGCTTCCATCGGGAGTCAGCCGACATCCTTTTCAAGTTGTCCAATTCATTTTCTTTTGCTTCCAAGATCGTTCTATATTTTGGTTCCATATATTTTGCCATAATGAGTCCTCTCCTGCTTAAAAATAGCGATGAGAGGAATTTCTCCCTCTCATCCTTGAGATTAGTCCATGTTTGGTTTTCTTACTTTTAAATAAATGATCGTTAAAACCGCTCCGACTGCGAGTGCCAACAGATTTGCCGCTACATAGTGAAGGTGTCCACTATCTTTTGCAGCGATGATCGCAAATCCAGGTATAGCCGTTGCGCCAAAACCAAGAGCTTTGATTCCTGATAAGTAGACGTACGCACCGCCGATTGCACCACCGATACTTCCCATGATCAGAGGAAACTTGTATTTAACGTTTACTCCGAACAGAGCTGGCTCTGAGATTCCAAACAACGTTGATCCAAATGCAGAAACACCGATTTGTCTCGCTTTTTCACTTTTCCACATGGCTAACGTGTAACCAAGAACAGCTCCACCCTGACCCATCAACGCAACAGACATTAATGGCATAATGAAATTCGAGCCTGTATCCGCGATCAATTGAGCCTCAACAGCTCCAATGACGTGATGAAGACCTGTGATCACGATGATCTGCTGAACGCCTGCAAACAACATGAATCCTACAATACCAAGATTATCAACAGACCACATCAGCCCGTTTGTAATCCCGTCTGACAGCAAGCGGCCTAATGGACCCACCGCTGAAAACAGTAGAAATCCTGATACAACAATCGTTAAGAACGGTGCCAAGAAAAGTTTGATCATATCAGGTACTTTTCGGCTGAAGAATTTATCCAGCTTCGCAATAACAAATCCCATCATCAAGGCGATGATAATACCGCCTTGAAAAGCAACAAGAGACACTTTTAAACCAAGTAAGCTGATTACTTCCGGTTTGACTGTCCCATTTCCAACTGCATAGGCATTGGCAAGATCCGGGTGAAGCATGATCGCTCCAAGGACAAGACCGAGTACAGGATTCCCACCGAACCGTTTTGTTGCTGAATAAACAACGAGTAGCGGTAAGATCGTGAAAATACCAGTAGACATGATTGAAATGAAACGGTTAAACCCTTCGATTGCCGGGTACATCTCTACAACTGATTTCGGACCAAAGATTCCTTTTTGGCTTAGTAGTCCTGTAACACCCATTAAGAGTGCAGCCGCAAGCAAACCAGGAATAATTTCTACGAATACATCAGACAATGCTTTAATTCCTCTTTGGAACGCATTTTGTTTTTGAGCAGACTGTTCTTTTACATCGGCAAGTGACATTCCAGAAATGCCAGCTTCCTCTGTAAATACGGCATACACGTCATTGACCGTTCCTGCTCCAATGATAATCTGGAGCTGATCGCCAGCTACAAACGATCCCTTCACATGGTCAAGTTCACCGATAGCCTTCGTGTCAGCCAGCGAGTTATCTTTAAGTACAAGTCGCAGTCTTGTCGCACAATGAGCTGCGCCTTGAATATTTTCTTTTCCGCCTATCAACGTGATCATTTCCTTAACGGTAGGCAGGTATTTTGATTTTATATTTGAATCAGCCATCGTTTGTTCCTCCCCTAGAAACATTTATGGAACCGGTTCCAATTCATGATAAAAAAATTCCGTTGTTTCCATTAAGAGTATAACCCTTATGGGAACCGGTTCCACAAACCTATAATAAAATAGCTGATAACATTTTGCAACCCTTTTCTGAAAACGTTATCAGCTTATATTTTCTTTACACTTTCCCCTTCAATAAAATGAAATCCGGAAACCTGCAGTTTCTGAACTTCTACACCTTCTGTCATGTTGATTATTGTTTTTGCAGCTTGGATACCCGTCTGTTCATTTTTAAAACGAATCGTCGTTAGTGTTGGATGAATGACTTCCGAAATGTTATATCCTCCAAAACCAGCCAGTGAATAATCATCCGGGATTTTTTTTCCGAGTTTCGATATCGTCTTCATCGCTCCAAATGCGATCGTATCTGTTGCACAAATAATGGCTGTAGGTGTTGAAGTTTCAAGTGCTTTTTTTGTAACTTCAGAAGCGTTATGTAGATCGAACTGTGAAATGTATGTTTGCACGTCTGTAATCCCTGCTTGTAGAAGTCCATCCAAAACGCCCTGCTTACGCTTCTTCCCAACGGCTACATCACTTTCGGTTACGCCAAGATAGACAATAGATCGATGGCCTTGTGTTGCCATATATTGTCCCATTGCAAAACCTGCTTCATAATCGTCATTTATGATGCAGTTAAACTCATCCACTTCCTGCGCAACAACGAGTACCGGAATACGAATGGACTGAATGGTCTGGTAATGCTTATCAGTTATACCCGTAGAAATAAGGATGATGCCGTCCACTTTTTGGCGTGACAGATTGATTAGGCTTTCGATTTCTCGATCTACATGCTTGCTCGTACTGATGATGAGCGTCGTATATTCACGCTTGCGTAGCTCTTCATCAATCGCCATCAATACCGTAGATGTTACATACGAATCCAACGTAGGAGCGATCACACCAATAAAATTTGTTTTCTTCGCTTTTAAGCTTTGAGCAAATGAGTTCGGTTCATAATTGTTTTCTTCGATTACTTTTCGAATTTTCGCTTTCGTTGTTTCACTAACATTGCCCCCGTTCAGATAACGAGAAACAGTACTTTTGGCAACGCCTGCGAGCTTCGCTATATCCTTGATCGTTTTATTCATGTCATTCACCTGCTTTTTTAAACATCTCGATGGTTACCATTATAGTATAAAACTTATTTGTTTGTTTACACACCTAATAAAATTTCAAAAACATAATCATTCTGAAAGTTTTTTCTAAAACCAATGTTTGTAAGGCGCGTCTTCTTCGGAAAAGGGCATGTTTTACGTAGTAGGATACCCGCCCTTGAGTGTTGAATGAAGAACTGTGTGCGTAAGTCATGTCGAAAGGAGTGAACTATATGTCGAAATGTGTGTTCAAATAAGAAAAATGTGCGTAAAACATGAAAAAAAATCCACCTCTGATCCCACTCTTTCCAAACATCACCAACAAAAAAGACTGATCCTGTTCTAGGATCAGCCTCTATTCACTTTCCGCCCGCCGGATACACCACGGTATTCAGCAATCCCCCTAGGATGATGATCATCGCAGACAGGTAGAACCAAAGCATCAGAACGACGAGACCTGCAACTTGACCGTACAGCGCGGAATAGTTGCTTCCACTCACGTACGTTGCGAATCCCATCGAAACGAGCTGCCAGACGATCGTCGCAAGAAATGCCCCCGGAAGTACTTTACGGAATCCAAGCTTGATGCTCGGGGCAAAGGAATAGAGCATGATAAAAAACAATAGCAGAAACACAGTTCCTATTCCCCACTGGATAATGATCCATAGCTTTTGAAAAGCTAGGTTTGAAAAGATGCCTTCCAAATACACGCGCAGTATTTTCTCAAACAACGGAACAAATACGGAGAACAGGACAGCGATCATGAACCCAACAGTTAGCAACAGACTTTCTAAAATCTGTTTTAACATGTTTTCTTCATTTCGAACTTGATACGCATCATTCATGATACGCTTCATGCTTTGAAAGCCCATTGATGATAGCCACAATGTAATGATCAAACTAAACGACAAGAGGTTTCCTTCCTGTCTCATAACGGTATAGGATAACGTCTTATCAATCAGATTGTATGTGCTCTCTGGCGCATACGGCTGGACTAGCTCTAAAATATTTTCTTCTCTTAGTGGTAAATATGTCAGCAATGAATAGATGACGAGCAAAAATGGAAAGACCGACATTAAAAAATAATAGGCCATCTGTGCCGATAAATCGTACACCCTTAATTTGAGAAATCGGTCACCTAGTTGGTGTAAAACTTTAACGATATTCATGTTGCAACACCTCTTTTGTTAAAGCCAGTCCATAAATACAGCAATATAATATATACGCTAAAAGCAGTCAAATTAGATCACTTTTTTGTAAAAAATCATAGGGTGAAATTTTTTAAGGTGTAAGCTGGCCTAAAGCTTTCTAAACTCTATAAACATCAATTTATGGGTCAACACAACCTGTCTATGAGTCTCAGCATACTTTATATGGGTCTTCTTTATAATTCTATGAGTCTTCCTCACCTTTCTATGGGTCCTCTTCTTACCCTCTTGCCAGCATCAATCAAGTGTATGCAACAAAAAAATGCCCCTCATAAGCATGAGAGACATTTTTCCTCGATCTATTCTACCGCTCGAGCTGCAGCTTCAACGAGATCGACTGTTTGGTCCACTGTATTTCGTCGAAACTCCTTGAACTCCTCTGTGATGTATACGGATTTGTCTTCTGGGTAAAATTCTTGTGCTGCTATATGCAGATGTCCACCTGGAATGTCGGTCGCACCAAGACCTAAGCGAACGCGATTCGAGCGGTACATGCTTTCGTTAGACAGATAGCTTCCGCCTCCACCCTCTTTCGCTTTAGAGCCTGGAGTTGGTCCATCTTCATTACAAACTGCCTGGTCTTCAAAGTTTGGCGGCAGCCATTCACATACTTTATCATTTCGGAAAACCGGCCACGGTCCCGTTTTTGCCGCAATCATCTCTTCATACGGAAGAGTTGTTTCAATAAACTCCGGAAGTGGCTTTGGCATCGGCCAATGAGCTACAGGTGGTGTAACTTCCGCTCGTTCTTCGAGCTTGTTGTCAGCTCCCGTATGATAGCGTCCGGCATATCCTTCGATCGCCATCTTACGCGGCCCGCCTTGACTGATGGTCATGATTAGATCCACTTGTTTCGAGCCTTGGTTCAAAAATGGACCAAACGTATTCTCAACGATTCCTTCTTCAAAATCATCCCATCGAACAGGAAAATTCGCCGCTTGAATGACGGCTAGTCCATCACCTGTCCACACCCATCGTCCATCGAGCTGTAGACCGCTTGCACCTGAAGGGTTGGTTCTTCTAAATTCTTGTTCAAGGCGATACGGATCGAATCCACTCACAAGGATCCGCTTCACTTTTTTGCTTTTCGGATAATTAATGGTCGTAATGCCTCTTGATGTGTATTCTAATGATTTCATTAACTTTTCGCGTTGTTCTTTCGTCACGTTAAACGCAGGATCCCATTGTCTGAGAGCACTCGTCATATGTAATCTTGCCCAGTATAGCGGTCGGTCATCGTAGGAATCAAGCTCACCTAGATCGTGTCTCTTTCCCTGAGCGCGGTCAACGGCTGTTTTCCATAGAGCTGTTCCGTGCTTCTGTATCACTTTTTCAGCTTTCTCTGGAGTTCTTGCTGAACATAGATCTTTTTTAAAATGAACCACGTATGAGTTAAATTCACTTTCCTTCAATAGCTGTTGCGGAATCGGTCTGCCATCCTCAATTCTTTGCTCTTCTGCTGTTAAAACTACATTCGGATCAAAACAGCTTGTCTGATTCTTTGCTTCTGCTGTTTCACCATTTTCAAAAATAACGACTCCGAGCAACAAAGCGCACGTCATTCCAATGCTTCTTCCAAATGATATCTTCACGAAACCACTCCTTTTGTTCCTTATTGTAGAATAACGACGAAATCATTTGAATAGTATGAATTGTTTAATCCTGTATCATCCCGTCCAAAACAGCCATCCTACTACCCAGGTATAAATGAGTGTTTTTTATTTTAGGTACACATTCAATACGATGATCAATAAAATAAATGCGATTCTGATCATCCGCACGTTTCTCATTAATGCATGTTGTGAGTGATTTTTAAAAGCATCATTATGTCATTTCCGTTGAAAATCCTGTAAGCTGTACACATCATAAAATGTTAGATGGGATGGAACGGCTATGGAAACTGTACAAAATGTTAAACAATCGACGATCGTGGCCTTGCTACTGGCGGGGACATTTATTGCGATATTAAACCAAACACTCATGATCACTGCGATACCGCCGATCATGAAAGAGATGAACATCACGGCGAACAGCGCTCAATGGCTGACGACCGTGTTCATGCTCGTAAACGGGATCATGATTCCGGTCAGTGCGTTTTTGCTCGAACGGTTCACCACGCGGCAGCTATTTATTTCGGCGATGAGTGTGTTCGCTGCAGGAACGCTCGTTGCAGGACTGGCGCCAAACTTTGAGACACTCTTACTCGGCAGAGTCATCCAATCAAGTGGAGCTGGGGTTATGCTGCCACTCATGCAGACGGTGTTTTTGATGATCTTCCCCGTGAACAAACGCGGATCAGCGATGGGGTTAGTCGGGCTCGTTATCTCATTCGCACCAGCAATCGGCCCTGCTCTTTCAGGCTGGGTAACATCACATTACTCTTGGCGGATACTTTTTTTCATTATCTTGCCTATTGCTATCATTGATATAATCGTAGCCTTTTTCGCTTTAAAAAATGTTACGGAAACATCGAAAACAAAAGTAGATGTTACATCCATCATTCTGTCATCGTTCGGTTTTGGAGGATTGCTATATGGATTCACGTGTGCAGGAAATCTAGGCTGGACTGCACCAAGCACGCTGATTTGGCTCGCAATCGGTGTTGTGGCTCTTGTTTTATTCATCACACGACAACTGCGTTTAGCACATCCGATGCTCGAGTTCAGGGTGTTCGCAAACTCTATCTTCCCACTTACGATCATCATCGGAATGATTACATTCTTAGGTCTGATCGGCGCGGAGACAATCATACCGCTATTCATGCAGAACATGAGAGACTTTACAGCGTTTGAAGCGGGTCTTGCACTCTTACCAGGAGCGCTCATCACGGGGCTATTATCACCGATCACAGGGAGACTTTTCGATAAGTTCGGTGCGCGCTGGCTTGCAATCATCGGGTTAACGATCATCACTGGATCATCCTTTGCGTTTGCCACTCTAAGTCCAGCCACATCGTTCACATTTTTAACCGTGATGTACGGTGTTAGGATGTTAGGCCTTGCGATGGTCATGATGCCTGTTGCAACGGCTGGACTCAACCGACTTCCGAAGCGTTTGATTCCACACGGAGCAGCGATGGACAATACGATGAAAATGATCGCAGCATCAGTTGGTACTGCCATTTTAGTCACAGTCATGACAACTACCGCTGAAACGGCGGAAGCGCGTCCTGAAATCACACACCCTGATATGTATGGTGCAAATATGGCGTTTATCGTCGTATCCGTATTATCCTTGATCGGACTTGTGATCTCATTCTTTATAAAAGAAAAACAACCAGAAACAGAGGGCAGCTGATTATAGCTGCCTCTTTGTAAATTTTGGTCTAAAATAGCTCGATTGTTCGTGACAAGCCTATTAGATTAAGTAATACTAAAGGTAAAGATTTGTCGTTTTAACATTTCAATACATATATCTTTTAAATTAGGAGGTTAACATCTTGAATCAGATTCAACATACGTTAGCCAAAGCACTCATAGATGATGCACCTGCGTTGGCTGAGCAGATACTCACACTACGGTTTAAGAAATACCCAATAAAAGATAAACAGCTGTTTGATCGTCAGTCGTCAACCGATTATATTATGAAATTAGTCCAACTCTTAGGCAGCTCACTCGTGCTGTCACCGTCCGCAAGAGAAGATGGACTGAAAGTATGGTCTGTACAAACCGCTCGCTATGCGCTCGAATACGGTCAATCATTGGATGTTGCGATGCAATCAACACTATTTATTCGCAGTGAGATTCTTCAAGTGATTGAACGTCTAGCAGAACAAGAAGAAACAAGCGTAAAAGAAGTGGTATTTATCATTCAAGAGATAAATCAGATGCTCGATCTATGCTTTCAGGTGTTTACCGAAACCTATATGGAGAGTATTTTAGAAGCGATGTAATAAGCTGCAGCAACACTTGATCATTAGATCGAGTGTCTTTTTTTGTTTACTTTTCCTAATTTTAATTTCTTCTATAATTATTGTCGCTTTTAGACATCATTGATTGGTGTAGGGTGCGAGACTCCTACGGGACGAGCGGTCAGGTGGAGACTCCTAATGGCGCATAGCGGCAGTCCGAAAAGTGGAAGTGACTCGTTCAGCCCCGACAAGCAAAAGTTGAATGGGCTATGAAGGCGCACTTTGCCTTCTTGACTGTTTAACTTTTGACCTCGAGGGGCTAGTCACTGTAACTAGACAAGAGGCTCACCGCACGCCCGTGGAAAGCGAGCACCTGAAACGGAGAGCAACAACTTTCACGGACACCAACAGAACTACTTATAAAAGTTTCATCATTCCTTATCTTCCATAGAAGGGATGTTTGTCGTAATGTCGAAGGTTTCATCAGATAAATCGGAAACTGTTACAGGAGGCAAACCTCATGGAAAGTTGTAGGGATATAGGAACGAAGATAAAAGAAAACAGCAAACAACTTGTAGACAAACTAAAGCCGATCAAGAACTTGGAGACTGACTTTTCGATCTACAAAACCAAAGTCTCTCACTGGATGGACATTCTTTTTCAATACTTAGGTGAAGGTTTATCAGAAAATGTTCAAACCGCTGAAGAGAAGATTAAGAAATGGGCTGACGCATTTGGCCAGCGCTCTTCTGACATGGAGATTCCGCTCGATTATGCGCTTCATTTTATCTTCGAATCCCGCGTTATCGTCTCAGCATTTTTAGAAAAAGAATTTGAAACACATGGCTCGAAAGCTGATCGCGCTATCTATGCGGCAAATCGTTTGAACTTGCTGATTGATTCAGCCGCTCGTTCAATCGTTACACATTATACGACCTTCATGCATAACACGAAAAAAGCACTTCAACATACGAATCGAAATCTGGATATCTCCATTCTCGAGTTAAATAACATTCGAACCGCTCTATTTGAAGGAACGATTTTCTCCGTCACAGACAAGGACGATCGCATCATTCAAGTAAACGACCATTTTTGCGAGTTAACGCAATATACCCGGGAAGAGCTCATCGGACAAGATCACGGCAAGATCTTCTATTCTGGGGTTCATACAGAGAGTTTCGTTCAGCATATTCAACAAGAGATTAAAGCAGGGCGCGTATGGAACGGCGAAATCTGCAACAAAGCGAAAGACGGCTCACTCTATTGGGTGGATACGACGATCGTTCCTTTTCTAGATCCGGAAGGCGTTGCCTATCAGCACATCTCAATCCAATACGATGTGACGGAGAAAAAGAAAACTGAGGAAATTTTATTGAAGTCTGAGAAGGTTTCCTTGATTGGTGATTTGGCCGCGGGAATCGCTCATGAGATTCGCAATCCACTCACATCCATTGCAGGGCTCGTTCAGCTCATTAACGAATCTGATCAGGAGAAGAATACATTTTTCAAAGACATCATTCTGACTGAGATCAATCGCATTAATTTTATCGTAAGTGAACTGATGGTCCTTGCGAAGCCACACGCTGTCTATTTCAGCTGGTTCAATATCGTAGAAAGTATCCAGAACATCATCGATTTGATGCAACCTGAAGCAAATTTGCGGAACGTGATCATCTCCTTTCAGAAGGAGGAAGACATGCCGCTTCTGTATGGTGAGAAGAATCAGCTGACCCAAGTGATCATCAACATGATCAAGAACGCGATGGAAGCTCTGCCTGACGGTGGTGAGATCACGCTCGCCTCCACTTCTATTGATGGACACGTCGTTCTTTCTGTAAAAGATAACGGGGTCGGTATGACGGACGAGCAACAAAAAAGAATCGGCGAGCCGTTCTATACGACAAAGTTTAACGGGACGGGCCTTGGGCTCATGATTTGCTTTAAAATCATTCAAAACCACGGAGGATCGATTCAAGTTGACAGCAAACTGAACGAAGGCACCTCCTTTCAGATCACATTGCCCGTACATGCGGTTGCATCGGTTTATCCTGTACATAAATAACGCGCGACAGTGAAGAATCTACTTGTTGTAGGTTCTTTTTTTGTAGAATTAGTTGGTGTTGGAGAGGTTAGCGATGGTCGTGAGCTGCTTAGCGTCGTCACAGCTTGGTTACATGTGCAAAGTGGAAGTTTAGCGGTGGGTCTCACATAAGAAACTTGAGTATGTACTATGGCGATATGTGTCGAAAATCGTTTAAATTATTTTATACGTGAAATTATTGTGGTTATGCGTGAAATTAATACACTTATCCGTGAATATAATTTGGATTACCGTGGATATATTTCAAGCAGTCTATCTGGTGTGTACAAACCGCAACAATGTCCTTATCCTGAACACAGTCTTTTACGCAACACACCACCTCTTCTGCAATCACTAGCATAATCACTCCTAATAAACTGTTCCACCACTTCTATCCCACTCTAAATAATCTAAAAAATAGTCCCATCCCCCATTTACTTGTATACTAGAGTTATAGAAATGAATGATCTTAGAAAAACACACAATAAATGGTACATATAAGGGGAAGAAGTTTGAATGTCCATTCTGATCGTTGATGATAATACAGTAAATTTATTTGTAATAGAAAAAATATTGAAGAATGCAGGATACGATGACTGCACCTCTCTTTCGTCTGCTCAACAGCTTTTCGATCACCTCGAAGAAAACGAAAAAGAGCTGAACAAAAAGTCGATCGACCTGATTCTCCTTGATATCATGATGCCGGAGATCGATGGGATTGAGGCTTGCCAGCGCGTTCAAAAAGACGAGCGTTTCAAAGACATTCCGATCATCTTCATCACAGCGCTCGAAGACTCTACGAAGTTAGCAGAAGCGCTCGACTGCGGCGGTATGGACTATGTGACGAAGCCGATCAATAAAGTAGAACTGCTTGCTAGAATTCGAGTAGCACTGCGATTAAAATACGAAAAAGATTGGCATGCCGAACAAGAACAAAAGATTCAGAACGAGCTCGATCTTGCGATGCAAGTTCAAAAAGGCTTGTTGAATCCGCCGATTAAGGAAGACAACATCACGATAAACGTGTCTCACCTGCCTTCCTTTAAGCTCGCGGGCGATATGTATTATTGGCACAAGTTCGATGATCATCGTTATGGTATCATCTTGCTCGATATGATGGGGCATGGCATCTCCTCTTCTCTTGTTTGCATGTTCATCTCGTCTGTTATGCGAGACAGCATTAAAGAACTGAAAGATCCTGAACTCGTGATCAAAGAGTTGAACCGTTATATGGCGCTTCTACATAACCCTAAAAACGACTACAACTACTATTTCACAGGCATCTACCTTTTGATCGATACTGAGAAAAAGACGGTTGAATACGTGAATGCCGGTCATCCGGAAGGCTATGCGCTCGTTGATAACTCTTTTCAATCCATTGAACGGAGCTGTTTTGCAGTCGGTTTCTTTGAACAGATCGAAGTGAAGAAGTCTGTTATCCATTACGAAGACAACATTCAAATGCTGCTCTTTACGGATGGTGTGTTAGAAGCTGGGAATGATGAAGAACGAATGTTAGAGAAGCTGAAGTACGTGGCTTCTGAAAAATGGAGCAACATCCGCTCGCCGATTCATCTTGTCATTCCAGAAGAACAACAAAAAGGTCAGAGCGATGACATGTGTATCATGATGATTCAAGCAAAATAAAAAAGCAGGATAGAAGAGGTTATCACACCCCTTCTTCCTGCTTTATTTTTTTTGATAGATTTTTACTTGTTCTGCAAAGTCTGCATACTTTTCGGCACAGTCAGCAAATTGAATAGATTCTTTATCACCTAGACCGAGAAAACCATTCGGGCTGAGGCTATCGTAAAACAGCTCATGCACTTGATTTTGCAGAGCAGCCGTAAAATAGATCAGTACATTTCGGCACAGAATCACGTGAAATTCATTGAACGAATGATCTGTCACAAGGTTATGCTGCAAAAAGCTGATCTGTTTTAATAACGAAGGCTTCAAATAAGCAAAGTGGCCGTCTGTCGTATAGTACTCAGAAAAGGCTTGAGTCCCTCCAGCCGCCATATAGTTCTTCGTGTACGTCCTCATCTTGCTCAGCGGCAGAATGCCAGATCGCGCCTTGTTCAGAACGGGTTCATTCATATCAGTCGCATAAAATTTCGTCTTATGACTTAACCCTTCTTCTTCCATTAAAATCGCCATCGAATACACTTCTTCACCCGTCGCACACCCAGCATGCCAGATGCGAATTTCCGGTAGTTCTCTCAGCTCAGGAATCACCTTTTGGCGAAAAGCACGAAAGAACTCAGGGTTTCGAAACATCTCCGTTACATTGATCGAAAAGTCGTTGAGCAGCGTCGTCATAAACGCAGGTTCGTGCAGAACTTTTTCTAGCACACCTGTGATCGTTGAGATCTGCTCTAGTTGCATGCGATTGTGCACACGTCTATGGATGGAGGACCGCATATACTGGCGAAAATCAAATCCAGATATGCGGTACAACCCTTCTAATAACAGCTCCATCTCAAGCGTTTCTGTTATGCTATTTTCCTGGTTGTCGTCGTTGTTCCATAAGAAATCCTTCATCAGTGGTCGATCCTCACTTTGTCATCCAAACGTGCATCACAGAAAAGAGCTGTTCGAGCTTCAGCGGTTTGCTGATATAATCAGACGCCCCTGCCTCTAAGCACTTTTCACGATCGTTCTTCATCGCTTTTGCCGTCAGCGCAATGATTGGCAGATCCATGTGCTCACCGGTCGCGCGAATGCGCTGCATCGTTTCATAGCCATCCATCTCCGGCATCATAATATCCATCAAGATCAAATCAATCTTTTTGTTCGCATCCAAAATATCTAGACACTCCATACCGTTATTGGCGATCAGAATGTTCATTCCTTTTTGTTCAAGAGCTGTTTTTAACGCAAAGATATTTCGATTATCATCATCTGTGATCAATACCGTTTTACTGTAGAACACGTTCTCTTCGTCAACTGTGATCGATGGTTGTTCAACTTCTGGTTCTGCCGGTATGATTTTAGCGGTGATCGGTGCTTCTGCAACAGCTATCGAGCTGCTGGACTCCTCAAGGGCAGTCGCTACTTCAGCTGACGCGCCAAGAAACGTTTGAACAGAAACACTTTCATCCGAGATACTTGGAATCAGAAGTTTAAACGTACTTCCTTTTCCTTCTTCACTTTGCAGCTGCAATCTACCACCTAAAAGCTTCGCAAACTCACTGCTGATAGATAACCCAAGACCTGTTCCGCCAAACTTACGAATCGTTGCTCCATCCCCTTGCTGGAAAGCTTGGAAAATGAGTTCGTGCTTCTCTTTCGGTATACCGATTCCAGTATCCTTTATCGCCACTTCTAACCAATAATCAACACCGTTGTAGATGACATCGGTTTGTACTTTTTTCACACTAACAGACACGGAGCCTTTCTCTGTAAACTTAAACGCGTTAGACAGCAGGTTTTTAATGATCTGCTGGAATCGTTTTTCGTCTGTTTGTAGAAGTGTTGGAACATCTGGTGCCACATTAATCGTAAAATTCAGGTTCTTTTGATCAGCGATATGAGTAAAGTTTCTCTCCAAGTTACTTGGGAACTCACTGAGGTTCACTTCACTAAGCATGATCTCCAGTTTTCCGGCTTCTACTTTGGATAAGTCTAAAATATCGTTAATTAGGTTCAGCAGATCTTGTCCTGAAGAATGAATCACTCGCGCGAACTCTAACTCTTCATCCGAAAGGGACTGGTTGCCGTTTTCAGCAAGCATCTCAGATAGAATCAAGATACTATTAAGGGGAGTTCGCAATTCGTGAGACATGTTCGCCAAAAACTCTGATTTGTATTTCGAGCCTGTTTCAAGCTGCTTCGCTTTATCTTCAAGGTCCTTTTTCGCGATCTCAAGTGCTTTTGATTTCTCCTCGGCGTCTTGTGAACGTGATTCAAGCTGTTCGTTGATCATCTGTAGCTCTTCCGACTGCATCTGTAATTCTTCCGATTGTGTTTGCAGCTCTTCCGATTGCGCCTGCAACTCTTCTGTCATTGCTTGTGATTCAGATAAAAGTCTTGCGATCTCCATTCGATCGATCACTCGGTTGATCGTGAGTCCGAATGTTTCAAGTACTTTTTCAATAAAGACGATGTGCTGGTTGCTGTATGAATTCAGGCTTGCTAGCTCAATCACCGCTACAATCTCGTCTTCGTGCACGATCGGTGCGATCAAGATGCTGTTCGGTTTTGTTTCTCCAAGTCCAGAAGAGATGAGCGTGTACTCTCCTTCAATTCTATCGATCACTTGAACTCGTTTTTCGAGTGCACATTGACCGATAAGACCTTGCCCTAGCTTAAAGCTAGCTCGCCCAACATCTGCATCCGTGTCGGCGAACGCTCCTTTTTTAACAAATCGAACGTTTTCGTCCCTGCCTTCCTTAATATAAAAGGCACCATACGACGATTCCGTGATCTGTGCGGTTGCAGAAAGGAAGATCTCCGCCAGCGTTTCAAGCGATGATACGCCTTGGTTCTTACTCACAACATCTGTTACACTTCGCTGCAGCCAGTCACGTTCTTCAAAAGAGTTCAACAGTTCGTTCGTCGCTTCTCCTAAATCACGAATCTCATCGTTCGATTTTACATGGATACGGCTGCTTAAATTCCCACCTGTTGTCATGGCACGAATCGTTCCGACAACCGCTTTGATCGTCTTAATAATCGAACCGGAAATAATCCAAGCAAGCGTGATGGATGCGATAATAACAAATGCAAGCAAACTAAAAAGACCGATCTCTAAGTATCGATTCTGATCGTTCAGATTATCTGCGCGTTGTTCTGTAAGTGCTTTTTCTTTCGTACGGAAAGACTCGAATTGCTGAAGCACTTGTTCTGTCTTTTCTTTCCCTGGATCTAGTTTAAAAAATTCAGTAATACCCGCCGTATCGTTCTGCTGCTTCATTTTAATTGGCGGATCTCCCGCAACTGCGATCCATTCTTTAATGTTTTCGTTAATCGTTGCAGCGTTTTTTTGCTGATTCGGATTATCAGTGAGAAGTTCGTTCAGTGTGTTGAAGTCCTTCGTCCATTTAGAACGAGCTTCATCATAATTCTGAAGATAACTCTCATCTCCTGAAATCAGATAACCCCTTTTGTTCGTCTCCATTGTTAGCAAATCTTTTTCAATCTGACTCGTAAGGTCCCTGACCGCAATATCATGCTGAATGATAAAGTTTCTCTCGCTCTTCATCTTATCCAGCTGATTGGTCACCGCAAGAATAGCAGCAATTAAACAGACAATGATGACAATGTAGCCAGTAATAATTTTCTGGCGAATCCCGAATCTAAAATTATTCATCCTCTATATTCCTGCCTTTTACAAAAAATGTTTTTATGCCTAATTATACTGTTATTTGTCGGATAGTGGTAGTTGTAAGACGCGTGGAATGTGCTGGGAAAAGAAAAAACTATATCTTTTTTACTGAGATCTAGTTTAAGGCGTTTAGTTTGTGTGTAGTAGTTTTTCTTTGTAATGAAGGGCGGATAACAATTTCAGTCCACCTAATGTATTGATTTGTTTTTCAAGGATAGTGAGCGCTTCGTTTTTGTTGCCGTTTCGTCGAAGTTCTTTCACCGTTAACCAAGTCACCTAATGAGGGTCTTTAGAGAATCCAGACCATAGGTTTGTTTCCTTTCTATATAGAGATTTCCAAATTTATTATGACATGTGCGCAGAGTTTACGGTACGTGTTTTTATATCTATTACACGTTCACCGGTAAAGTTGGTCGTTCCACCTGTAAAGTGGTAGTTTTCACAGATGATGATCCCCTTTTAACCGCTAACCGTCCCTCCACCACCTGATATCCACTCTTCAACACCTGAACCAAACTCGTGACACATAAAAAAAGCCCAAAGGTGTAACCCTTCGAGCCTACTTCAGTCTGATTTAAATACTTTCTCCGATTTTACGAACAGAAATCCCTGAATCCTCTAACGTTTGTCTGATTTTCTTCGCAAAACTCAGTGCATGCGCACCATCTCCGTGGATGCAAACCGTATCTGCTTTAATATCAACATCCACGTCTTGCTGCGTCATCACTTTTCCCTCTTTGGCCATACGAATCACTTGTGCAACTGCCGCATCATCATCCGTAATCACCGCATGTGGCAGTTTGCGGGAAGTAAGCGTGCGATCTTGCTGATACGTTCGATCAGCGAAAACTTCCGATGCTGTGCGCAGGCCAGCCTTTTCACCCGCTTTAACGAGTTCGCTACCCGCAAGTCCAAACAAGATAAGCTCAGGATTCACTTTGTAAACCGCTTCGGCGATCGCTTCAGACAGCTCACGATTCACAGCGGCCATGTTATAAAGTGCACCGTGCGGCTTCACGTGCTGAATCGTGCCACCTTCAGCCTTCACGAATCCCCACAACGAGCCGATTTGATAAACAACCATCTCATATGCTTCTTGAGGAGAGATGTCGATGTTCCGACGGCCAAAACCTACTAGATCAGGTAACCCTGGATGAACACCGATTCCAACTTCATGCTCTAGAGCTAATTTTACCGTTCTTCTCATCGTTGCTGGATCCCCTGCATGAAAACCGCATGCAATGTTTGCTGACGTTATGTATTTTAAAATCTCTTCTTCTGTTCCAAGTTTGTAAGCGCCAAAACTCTCTCCCATATCGCAGTTTATATCAATAATACTCATGAATAGACCTCCCGATTTTTAAACATGTGTTTAATTTATCCCAACTGTACGACAAGTTTTATATAATGTAAAATGTTTAGGAAGACTAATAAAGGAGGTGGGAAATTTGGAAAAAGTATTGAATGAAATTCTAGTAAAATTACTCAGCATCGATAATAAAGTTTCTGATCTGGATAATAAGGTGACCAAACTAGATAATAAGGTATCAACCCTAGAAACTGGTCAACAACAGATTCTAACTAGACTTGATACATTAGAAACAGATGTTAAAGATGTTAAAGCCACTGTCAGTCGGATCGAAGTTAGTCAGAATGATGATGTGATCGGGTTATTAAAAGTGATGCAAAAACAAAAACACTAGCCTCTTGTATGACAAATCACTTCATAAAAGTCCTCGATTATGCACTTTAAGACTACTTCAAAACTGCTCAAATCCTAAAAGAAGAGGAAAGCCCCTTGAGAGCAAGAGGCTAATTTATTTTTAAATGTATCAAGCGTGCTATGTCTCCCGCTGTTTTTTCCACATTTCGAGCTCCATGCAACAATGCTTCCTCTAACGTCACCACACCGTTCATTACACTAAAAACAGCATCAATTCCGTGATCGTACACCGCTTCATAATCAGGACCGATGCTGCCAGCAATCGCAACAACGGGTACACCGTCCACAAACGCCTTCGCTCGTTTCGCTACACCAACTGGCGCTTTACCATGAATGGTTTGAGAATCGACCCGACCTTCTCCAACAATAACAAGATCCGCACCACGAACAGCATCTTCAAAGCCAATTACATCAAGCACAAGATCAATTCCGCTCTGCAACTTTCCATCTAAAAACGCCACAACTCCAGCACCAAGGCCTCCAGCTGCACCAGCACCTGGCAACTCATCTATTGCAACACCAAGATTTCGTTCCACTACTTCAGCGTATCGTTTTAAACTATCATCTAACATGCCAACCATCTCAGGCGTCCCACCTTTTTGCGGTCCAAAAACTGCCGATGCCCCGTGCGGTCCCGTTAACGGATTTGTTACATCACACGCCACATCTACTTTTACCGACTGCAGTCTAGCATCGAGCCCAGACACATCAATGGTCAAAAGTTCACGAAGCGCTTCACCACCAGCAGGCAATTCCTCACCGTTCACATTTAAAAACTTCACACCAATTGCAGACGCCATGCCGGCACCACCGTCGTTTGTTGCAGACCCACCAAGACCGAGTACGATTCGCTCCACTCCTCGATCCAGAGCATCTAGAATCAGTTCTCCTGTCCCGCGTGTTGTCGTCACACAAGGATTCCGCTTCTCTCTCGGAACAAGATGCAGACCAGAAGCGGCAGCCATCTCGATCACTGCCGTCTTCCCATCACCTGTTACGCCGTAAAATGCATCCACTTTTTCGCCGAGCGGACCTGTGACCTCCACTTCGACCATCTCGCCGCCTGTCGCATCAACAACCGATGTAACCGTTCCTTCTCCACCGTCGCCAACAGGAACGTGCACATATTGTGCGTGAGGAAACGTCTTTTTGAAACCAGCTTCCACTGCTCTACAGACCTCAGCCGCTGTCATACTTTCTTTAAATGAATCAGGAGCGATGACAATCTTCATC
This sequence comes from Fictibacillus nanhaiensis, assembly GCF_049537595.1. Lineage (GTDB taxonomy): Bacteria > Bacillota > Bacilli > Bacillales > Fictibacillaceae > Fictibacillus > Fictibacillus nanhaiensis_F. Next base: position 56,830 of record NZ_JBMULM010000001.1, on the reverse strand, counting down.
CGTGTCCACCTACTTTATTTTTTAATCCACATAAACTGATACGGAACAAGTTCAACGGTTCCTTCAACTGAAGTTCCGCTCCACAAGTCTTGACCTCCAAAAGGAAGTTCCACATCGATCAGTTTATTCGATGCATTCATCACGAACAACACCGTTTCACCTGTTTCTTCATTTCTGCGAACCAGTGAGAATACCTGCTTCCCAAGATCTAGAATAGACTGTGAAGCGAATGGCGAGAACGCCGTTTCCTGATGACGCTTACGAATTAAACGCTTCAATCCTGTAAACACTTTTTGACGACGAGTAGAGGTTTCCAACTCCGAAACGAGTTCATCGTATTGAAACTTCTGACGATTGATTCGACGGTTGATTCCTGACGACTCCAACCCTTTATAATCGTTCCGAGACCCTAACAATGAATGATAATAGACGGCCGGAACACCCATTACGGAGAACAATACGGAATGTGCCGCAAGCATTTTCTGCACTTGCATATCTTCACTGGTATCTTCGTCTTTGTTGATGAGCGCGTCCATGTAATTGATGTTCAGCTCGTAAGGAGATTCCGTTCCGTCTGGGTTACTTTTATACGAAACACGACCCCCGTTATTCAACACTTTCTTAGCCAATGATGAACGTTCTTCTTCTGTTAAGATGCCTTCCGTCGGACGCATGCCAATACCGTCATGACTCGCTAAAAAGTTAAAGTACGTAGCCGAATCAGACACCTTTTCAATCGACTTCGCCCAACCAGTCAGCTTACTCGCATCATGAGTCGTTAACGTGTGCAATACGAGCGGCGGCAGTGAAAATTGGTACACCATATGCGCTTCATTGTTGCCGTCACCAAAATAGCTGATATTTTCTTTATGCGGAACATTCGTCTCTGTGATTAAGAGCGTATTTAATTGCAATTCTTCTAAAATCTCACGCCACAACTGAATGATGGCATGTGTTTGAGGAAGATGAATACAAGTCGTACCAGATTCTTTCCACATGAAACCAATCGCGTCTAGACGAATGCTTGTCCCACCTCGGTTTGCGTAATTCAGTAAAATATCCGTCATCTCAAGCAACGCAGGAAAGTGCTTAAAGTTCACATCCACCTGGTCTTCAGAGAATGTTGTCCACGCTGTCTTTCCACCTTCGTATTCGTGAAACAGCGGAGAGGTGCGAGGACGCACAACGTTTGAAGCATCAAAACCATCTTCTTTCGGGGTAAAATAGTTCACATATTTTGCTTCACCCTTCAGGTAGCCTTGAAACCACTTGCTCGACTTCGACATATGGTTCGCCACAAAATCAAACATTAAACGATAATCGCTTGAGAAACGTTCAATATCGGACCAATCCCCTAGTTCAGGGTGGATCTCACGATAATCAACGACCGAAAAACCATCATCAGACGTATACGGAAACATCGGTAACAAATGTACATCCGTAATCTCATCTGCCGCGTATTTGTTAATGAACTTGTTCAGCGTTTTTAACGTCGGCTCTCCTTCTTCTTTGATGATGTCGCCGTACGTAATCAAATAGACATTTTTTTCAGAAAGTGGAGCTGTATCGCTCCACTCTTTCTCTCTCCAACCCTCTACAAGCTTTACGATTTCCTCCTTATAATCAGGTGAACACTCTTCGCCATAGATCGTTTTTAACAAATTCTCAACTTTTTCTGGAAAACTCATTACACATTCTCCTTCATACGAAGCTTTAATGTGACATATCCTTTTGCTCGAACCGTCACTTCCTCTTTCACGTCGATCACACTTTTTTCGTTCAGTTTCGTTTGTGCAACAGATTGGATATTTTCGCTTCTTAATAAGACTGTCTGTTCTACCTCACTCGGGTTAAACAAACGTAAGACGACCGAATCATCGTCATGCGCTTTTTTCATCGTGCTTAGGAACAGGTCACCTTCTGTCTCAAATAAGCTGAATCTCGCAGGCAAGATATCTACTGGATAAGGAATTTCAAAACGATTCAGTCTTTCTTCAAATGTGTTGAGTGCTTGCTTTTGATAACTCACACTGTGTCCGCGATAATTATCTACCGTGTTAAACAACTGTTTAACATCATGACCTTCTGTAACCGTAATCGCGTACTCAAACGACATTTTCGTTTGCATTTGAGCATCTGGCGTATAGACGACTTTATTGTTGATACCGGATGCGCGGCCAGGTCTCCAAGCTAAGTTGTCACGTCCCAGCAGCGCAACACTTCGGAACAGCGTTAAAGCGAGTTGCCCCGTTTCTTTGATCAACTCGTACTCTTTTATGCCTTTCGTGATAACAGCAGAAGTTAACTCTCCATTCGTTACACCTGCTAGATTTTCTAGCGGATAGATCGGCACCGGTGCTTCAGCGAACTTTTCTTTTTTCCAGTTTTCCATGTACGGATTAACCGTCGGGCGCTGAATCAAGCTGAATCCTTGATCGCCGAACGAGTAATCTGGTGCTTCAACAGAAGTTTGCAGCAACACGCGCACGCGGTGATCTTTCACTTCATTTTCAATGTCATGGATAACGCGTATAAAGTCTTCACCCCTACGAAGTTCGAATCGGGTCACAATAGCTAGATTCCCTGTTGCGTCTCCAACTTTTCGTTCTTCCAAGTCTTTCGACACCTGCAACAGATGCACAACTTCCATGAACTCGACCGCATTACTTCCTTCTACATAAACAGATTCGATCTCTCTTGAATAGATCGGCGAGTCTCCTGCAAGCGGAGAAAAGTCATAAGAATCGCCCGCATCCGCAACATTTTCGAACTTTACAAAATCAGAGATCGTCTTGTTCAGTGTCTTCACCGTTAAATGAAGTCTGCCATCTTCCTCAAAAATGCGGAAGCTCTCATTTTCGATTGCACGGTTTTCTTCCACTTTCGGAGCTACATGTTCGGTCTCTTCATCTTCCACCACTTCAAATGTTTCATAGCCCATGGACGGAAGTTTCACATCGCGTAAAAGTACTTCGTTTCTGTAATAACCTGGCGCTTCTACTTCTTTCTCGCCATCCGCCGTAACGACGATCGTCTTTCCACCTGAAATATATTCTTGATTCAATACGTCGAACAGAACAGGTTTACCATCTAGATCACGAACACCGTACCCTTTTTCTTTTGTAAAAAGAACCACTTTTTGTGAACCTTCGAACGCTTTAGGAAGCAGATGGAACATCACAAAAATTGAATCTTTACCAAGCTTACGGCTCACAGCTTCTGTTATTTGTTTTTTTAATAGATTCAAACAGCCATCAGCGATTCGAATAACCTTTGTAAGACGATTCACGATATCTTGATTCGTGTCATCAGAGTTACACCCACCGATGCTATCATGCGCGTGAACGTCGAATAGCATCTTCCACATCTCATCCAGCCATCGTTGCGGATATTTAAAGCCAAGCGTACTCGCAAGACTTGCCAAAGGTTCCAATTCATAGATAACTTTTTCTTCAGCTATATCGTTTAGCTTTTTTATGTCATAACGCTGAGAACCAATCGTATTGTGAATGCGAGATTTTTGAGTCGCGATCAGCTCACCCTGTATTACGTTCTTAAAATCTCCCTTCTCCCACGTTTCCTTCATGAACGTTTCATAGTCAGAGAGCACATATTCATGTTTCTCATCTTTTTCGTTCAGTTTTTTTACCGTTTCAGGAAAATGCTCTCGAACGAGCACTTGGTCACCACCGGCAGGCAACAACAAGTTATCCGTGTTCGCGTTCAGATCAGCTATTTTCTCTAAAATAGGCAGCAATCGTTCTTCCATGTACTGGGGATCATCTGATAAAAATTTTCCTGGACCGTAACCGAAGTAGATATTGTTCGCCTTCACACTCTCGCCGTCTGGTGATTGCCACGTGAAGTTTAGATCACCGTTCAACTGATCGGTATAAATTCCCCGCTGCAACACGCTATAATCAATATCAAATTCTTTGAACATAGACGGAAGATATGTGTTCTGACCAAAAATATCAGGCAAGTAACCAACGTTCAGGGAGTGCCCCATCTTTTCAGCAATCCGCGTTCCGTACATCAAGTTTCGGATCAATGACTCTCGGTTCACCAGTAGTGAATCTGCTTGTGTGTACCAAGGTCCTACAAAGATACGTTTATCCGCGATCAAACGGCTCAATCGTTCTTTTTCTTCTGGACGAATCTTTAGATATTCATCAATGATCGAGCTCTGCGCATCAAATACATAACCCGTATACTCAGGATCTTTCTCCATAACATCCATCAATCGGTCCATGTTTTCTACGAGTAGTAGGTTTGAATCTTCTATAGTAAAGTACCACTCGCGATCCCAATGCGAATGCGGTACAACGTATACCTTTTTTTGTTTTTGTTTCATACTAATTCCCTCCCATGTTGCCCACGTTTAATAGAAAGAGGGGTCACCTTTTTAACAAGATGCGCCCCTTCTTTTTTATTTTGGATACTTATATTTTCAGCTCATATCGACGTATTGTCTGAACAGTTCGGATTTTACGGTACGTGTATTTTTATTTGTTACACGTTCGCTCAAACTGGTCTTTGTTTCACTCATAACATCCTCTTTTTCGCTCATTGGATCATATCTTTCGCTCAAAATGTATCTCTGTTCGCTCAAAACACCCTTAGTTTCGCTCAAGAGATTAAATATCTACTAAGATTATTGCTCCTAGAGCTCCAAAACCTGATGAATATCGTTACGCTTGTCTCTCTTTTTTCTTTATAATCGCAAAGCGGATAAAGATGTTGGCAAATGCGATGAACGCTGCACCGACAAGTAGTCCAAGCAAGTAAGCCCAAAGGTTTTCAACGAGCGGCCAGCCCCAAACGGCCGGAAGCGGAAGCCATTGAACAGCTCCAAGCAAGACAGCCGTACTTGCGCCAAGGATGGCACCGATAATGTTGATTGGAATCGTGATCAACGGGTTACGAAGCATGAACGGAATCGCGCCTTCTGAGATCGCCAGAAATCCTAATAACAACGAAGTATTACCCGCTACACGAAGATCTGCTGGGAATACACGGCGGCCGACGATATATTTATCGATAACAACAGCAACGCCAAGACCAATCGGTGGAATAACGATCGCTAGAACACGAGCCGTTAAAGGATACACTTCATCTGCTGCAAGTCCGATCGCGATCGCACCCGCTGCTTTGTTGATCGGTCCACCTAAGTCAAAAGCAGTTGCAGAAGCGATGATCGATGCAAGAACAACATCACCTGTTCCTTGTGCAGATTCGATCCAGTTGCGTAATACAACGTTCAGACCGCCAAACACAGGATCTACAATATAAAAGTTTAAGAAAAAGATTGATAGTACTGAGATCGCTGGGATGATAAACATCGGTTTCATCGCAGCTAAGTTTTTGTTCAATTGAATTTTTCGGTTCAAGAAACGAGCGATATACCCTGCTGCAAGTCCAAGAATCAATGCTCCTAAAAATCCAGACGGAATGCCATCCGGGTTGTTCCAGAACGTATAATGAAGTCCGCCAGCAAAAGCTCCTCCAATAAATCCGGCTACAAGCCCTACACGGTCAGCCAGTGAATAGGCGACAAACGCTGCAAAGATTGGATACATGAATTTAAATATGAGCGCTCCAAATTTATCGAGATGATGTAAAATAACGAATAGCTCATTTGAATGTGTAGCATATTTCGGATCTCCGAGTTCATTCACAAGTCCGAACGGCATCGCACCAAGTTTTGCGATACCCATCATTAAACCACCTGCTACGATAACCGGAATCATGTAAGAGATCCCTGTCATTACCGCTTGAACCATATCTTTAAAGAATCCGCCTCCGCCGCTTGATTGTGCAGCAGAAGAATTTTCTTCATCTGCCTCAACAACACCCTCAGGGTTATTCAGAGCTTTTTGAATCATTTCTTTCCCTTTTCGTAATGGTTCAGCTACACGCGTCTGCACATACGATTTACCTGCAAAACGGTCTTTTTGTTTTGGTGCAATATCCGTTGCAAAGATGACCGCATCCGCGTTCTTTATAACTTCAGCTGATAACTCATCTTCAATTCCACTTGCACCCTGTTTTTCAACGAGTACAGAAACACCTAACTCACGTCCTGCTTTTTCCAGAGCTTCAGCCGCCATATACGTATGGGCGATACCTGTTGCACATGCTGTAACCGCAACGACGGTTTTAGTGAATTCTTTTTCAGGGGCAGCTTCTTTCTTCTCTTCAACATCCAGTCTGTTTAAAAACTCATCTGTTGTACCCGCTGCCATCAAACCTTCTAGGTAGCCGTCGCGCATCAAATTCGTGCTTAGTGTAGACAATACTTTTAAATGCGTCGTTCCCGCTTCACTCTCAGGAATGGCGATTAAGAATACGAGCTGAACTTTGTTGTTCGGATCGATACTTTCCCAATCTGCGAGTGGGTTTTTGAGACGAGCTACCGCAAAAACGGCTTGTTTTACCGTTGCCGATTTACCGTGAGGAATCGCTAACCCTTTTTCCATGCCTGTCGGAGATTGTTCCTCGCGTTTTAATACCGCTTCCAATAATGCTTCTTCTGATTCTATATAATCTTGTTTTTTAATCTTTGAAATTAGCTGTCTGATCACTTGCTCTTTATTTTGAGCATCTACATCGAACAACACTAAATTCGGATGGGTCATGTTTCTAAGTTCCATGACATTCACTCCAATCTTCCCTAGTATGAAAGCACTTCCAACTTTCTATACTCTATTTGTAACACGAAAGTAAGCGTTATCTTTGTACAGAGTCCGTACATTTGTACAGAATGAAAAATGGGCTATACTAAAAGAAAGAGTTCGTACGGAAATGAGGAAGTTAACGATGGGGAAGTTTCTAGATCAGTTCAGCAGCAAGTTAGCTGAACTCACACCAACTGAAAAGCAAGTCGTGTATTACATAGACAATCATATAGATGAAGCAAAGACGCATTCATTGACCGAGATCGCAAAAGTGAACAACGTAAGTACAACAACAATCGTGCGCATGTCGCATAAGCTCGGACTTGAAGGCTTCTCCGAACTAAAATACATTTTGAAAACGATCGAAAATCAGCATGTGATGTTGAGAGACAATCCGGTTGAGCGCTATAAAGAAGAGTTTGTTTCTGCATTTGAAACGATTCAAAAAACGGAGCTCGAAAAATTGAGTGAGAAGATCGTGAACGCAAAGCGCGTAATCGTGGTTGGTGTAGGTCTATCGAAAATGATGGCAGAATACTTCAGCAAATTACTCATGCAGACGAACAAGCAGACTCACTACACATACGAGTCACACATGATCGACCTTTTACCGAACATGGTAGAACCGAACGACCTCGTGTTCTTCATCTCGTCAAGCGGCGAAACGAAAACACTTCTGCAAGCAGCCGAGAAGCTTTCCTATAAAGTCGTAGATACAGCTGGCATCACGAACGCATCCGACTCTTCGTTAAGTAAGATGGTGAAGACGAGTTTAAGCATGACGGTCGGCCGGGTGAAGTTCGCAGGCTATGATATTACAGCAAGATCGACATTGATGCTGCTGATCGACCTCTTGTTTGAGAGCTATTTGAAGAGAAGTGTGAAGTGATTTTCATGGGGTGGACTCGTGGACTCAAATTATCTTATTTTATGTGAACAAAATTGTTTTTACGGTACGTGATCTTATATTTATTACACGTTCGCTCAATATGGCTATCGTTTCACACCAACAGTTGAGCGTTTCACTCCGGATCGCTCACGTTTCACCCCAATCCTCTTCTTTTTCGCTCAATCGTATACTTGTTTTGCTCAGACCAATTACATGAACCTTACAAGGTCACTTTTTGTACATGATTTCATAATCTACCACCCACTTAAACTTCCCACTGAACCCCACACCACCACAAAAAATATGTTAAACTACTCACTTAACCAAAAAAACATAACTTTTTCCAATAAAATCATCTATTATATAGAGAAGAGTATTTTTTAAGGACGTGAACAATGAAAAAACATATTCCAAACTTATTAACTTTAGGAAATTTATTCTGTGGGTTTCTTTCCATCGGTTACGTTTCAAACGGTGATATTCGAAACGCCGCTATCCTCATTTTTATCGCGATGATGCTGGATGCGGTCGACGGAAGAGCAGCTCGAATCTTAGGGGTCTCAGGAAACCTAGGAAAGGAACTGGATTCACTTGCGGATGTTGTCTCTTTTGGCGTAGCGCCTGCCTATTTTGTTGCGAATACCTACTTTGCTCATTTAGGGATGTGGGGCTTTCTGTTTGCTGGTCTGTTTCCATTATTCGGCGCATACCGTCTAGCGCGTTTTAACATTACAGCTGCAGAAGAATCGATGAAATATTTTAAGGGAATTCCGATCCCGTTAGCAGGCGGAATTGTTGTATTCTTAGTCTTTTTTGTAAAATGGATTCCACTTTGGATTTTTGTACTTCTCTTTTACGGACTCGGCCTATTGATGGTAAGCACGATCAAGATTCCAAGCTTCAAGGATATTCCGATGCCGCGATACGGTACAATCATCTCGTTATTTTTATTTTACATGTTTTACTTGCTTGCGAAGAACAGATTCGAAAGCGTACCAATCTTCTTTTATGTCGCACTAGCTACTTACTTCCTATTTATTGGGGTTCGTTTTATTAAGGTAAAAGAAATTAAGATCAGACGGCCACGACGACCTCGGAGGAATAAAAGAAGACGGTTCTAAAGATTTACCCGCCAGATGCTAAAAAACATAGCATCTGGTTTTTTTGAATCATCTTTTCCACTCTTCCTTCATATAATGTCACAATAAGCGAAACATGTACTTTGTGAAATGGACAAATCATGTTTGAGAGGAGAGAGATGGTATGAACAACTACCCAAACCTTAGGGAGTTTTATGAGAAGGTGCCAATTTTAATCGGTGAGAACGATCGTGCTGCTCTAAAGAATAAAGCTCAGGAAGAAGACGCTGCACTAGATAGCTCCACACATTGGCTCATCGCCATGGAAGGCAGTGAAAAGCAACGAAATGTTTACCACTGGAAGGTGCTCATCTATCCTTCACAAACAAAAGTGATACATTGCTATAAGTCTCCTTACTATGCGTCTCAGCACTTTACATCCATTTATGAGGCCATCGAGTACTCCAATGAATTAAGTCAAAAAGCCCGTGAAGATCTGCTAAGTACGATTGAAAAGCCTGCCCTACAAAGAGAAGCTTAACGTGATTCACCCTCGCTTTTCTTTTTGCAATAGATTGTGAAACAGTGTACATAGAAAGCAAACTATATAAGAACTGAACCAATGAAGTGGATCATTAACCAGTTCATTTTTATTATGTCTTTTTACAAAAAAATGCAGACGAACTTACATAATGAAGGTATAGTTGAAAAATAAGGAAATAGAGAAATGGGGATTCTGATGGATTACATTAAATACGTTAGAGCCATGGTTGGTCACTCAAAAATTATTACGGTGGTTGCCGGAGCTTTTGTTTTTAATACAGAAAATGAATTACTACTTAATAAACGGAGTGACAACGGCCAATGGGGTCTACCAGGGGGCTTTATGGAGTTGAGAGAAACGGTTCAAGATACAGCCAGACGAGAAGTTTTTGAAGAAACAGGACTTACACTTGGTAAACTAGAGCTGTTTGGCGTTTATTCTGGACAACGTCTTGATAAAACCTTTTCAAATGGCGATCAAGTATCCATGGTAATGCATGTGTTTACTTGTCATGATTTTACGGGGGATCTTCTTACTTCTAATTCGGAATCAATGGATAATAAATTTTTCCCTATAGACAAGCTTCCACAAAACCTATTTACGGATCACCTTGAGATGATACAAGATTTTCTGAACGGGATTGAAAGACCTGTAGTGAAGTAACGTTTATGATTACACAGAGAGAGATGACGTCAGAATCGTCTTTTATGTTTACTTTGACAAGTACATGTATGAGTGGAATCAAGTCTATATTAACGGTAACAAACTGAACGAGGATGATTCAATCGATTATGAGCTATATATTGAAGAAAATTATTGATAATTCAACCACAAAAGGAGCTATACGCAGCTCCTTTTTTCTTATATCGTTCTCCATACACAACCTGTATAAAGTTTCAGCTCCCCTTTATAAAAGACCATGCGCCCAGCAGTAGGATTTTTCGGTAAGCTTGATACATTTATATTTATACCGTCTTTTGCGATAACTTCTCCAGTTTCCGTAAAGGTTACTACATTGGAAGTTCCGTTCAGATCTGTAATGTTTAAACTGCCGTTATCATCACGAATTGTCCACTTCCGCATTTTATTTGGTGTGCTTAAGCTAATTTCCAAGTTATCCGTATGTGATTCAAATTTCACTTCACCTTTACAGCCACGCTTTGTTTTAAAATGAAATTCTTTGTCCGGGTTCGCCATTCCACCGAAACCCCAATACCCATTCGTTTTGTTGATCGCCAGCATCGTTTCAAGTCCTCTACCACCGGCTACTTTATTACCGATAATCTTAAAATGTGCTAATTCATCATCTGATGCCCCTTTTGAAACACCACTTGATACACCTGCTGTATTGATTCCTTGCCCTACTCCCCAAGCCACTTCTCCTTTTATCCCTGTAAAATACGTGGCTCTTCGATTATTCGTGTTTTCCCCTTCATGCATCAGCATGAAGGCTGGGTGCCAATTTCCGTTTAACCATTGTGTATTTCCATCATTCTTGCCAGCAGTTTCATTATGAGTCTTCGTAATGATTCTATATTGCATCCCATCCCCGTTACACGAATCATAACGAGTGTTGATGGAATAATCATGAATCAGAATATCATGGCGTACAGAAGAAAAATCAGGGTATGTAATTGGGATTCCACGTTTATATCCGTAATCAATCTCTGGCGGTACCACGACAACCCCTCTTCCCCTGCTGTCTACATCCGCGATTGCCGCTTGAAGCGCAGCCCGGTTATGATACTGCGAGTGCATAGGGGCAGCGCCATAAAAAATAACCGAAACCATTTGTGGCGAACCAAACATCTTACCACTCCTTAAAACGTTACGTTCTTTTTTAATTCCCTAAACAAAGAAGCTTCGACCTACTCAATAATGGTACTATTAAGATAAAGAATCTATACAAGGTAGTTGAGTACACATGCTTACTATGCTTAAAAAAAGTCCTTTATACATAGGTGCAGGTACAACATTTTTATTCACTATGTTTTATTTCTTCCTGAGCACAGGAATTAGTGGAGAAAATGAGGGTCTTCCTTACCTTATCCCTTATTTCATCTTATTCGTTTATTTCATATGTTTTCTAGGAGAAACTGCACTTTATCTTTTTTCTAACAAGAAACACTCGTTCAATCTATCTCTATTATTGCTTTTATCTATCACAATTAGTATGTTTTTTAGTTTACTAATTTACGGGGATATATATTTTATGATCTTGATCGCACCGTTATTAACAGTTGGCAGCTTCGTCTATTATTTTTCTAGTAGAATGATTAAAAGCAAAAACATAGCTCTACTTCTATCTACATCCCCATTGTACGTCCTAGTATTATCGTTAGGACTCATTTTATAAAAAGGAGTATATAAGAATGGAAGAAGCTTTTGGAAAACGCAAGATCTTCGCTACCATAATGACGAGTTTACTTTTTTCACTCGTTTTGACAGCTCTGTCTGTGTTTGATCGTGAAGCTGGTGAGAGTGGGTTAGAGATCATCATGATTCCGATTTTTACCGCATTTATAGCGTCAGGTATCATTGTATGTTTTGGCCTCATAACATCAGCAGTTATTGAATATATGATCTGTAAGGTCAGCATGAACTACAGCATCAGTATGCCTATGTACATAGTTTTCCATGGAGCAATGGGGCTCTTAATAGGGCGACTAATCTTTGGTTTCTGGGGATTATACACATATGTAGGGGGATTATGTGCTTTAATATTCGCAACCATTGATATATGGTTACTTTTCAGAGTCAAAAAAGGAAAAGGCACATCTGAAGAGATTCAAAAAATATATCTATGGGTGATACTCACCGTCATTGTTGTTACACTTTTCTTATTTTTGTTTATACAATTCTTTTAAATAAAAGGATAGGCAAGTGCAGATGATTCATCAATGTTATATGCAGATACTTACAATATCTCATATAAAAAAAGCCTCCCCGTTTATTGGAAAGACCTTTTTGGTAACCTAGTATTGTACTTCAAACTGCTTATTGTAAAGCTGAGCATACGCTCCATTGCACCTCAGCAATACAACGTGTGTACCCTCCTCCACAATCCCTTCGTTCGTTAGAACAATAATTCGTTCAGCATTACGGATCGTTGAAAGGCGGTGAGCAATCACAATCGTTGTGCGCCCTTTCGCTAGTGACTCGAGCACTTTCAGATTCATTATCCAGCGCACTCGTCGCTTCGTCCAGAATCAGGACAGACGGATTTTTCAAAAAAACGCGCGCAATACTTAGCCGTTGCTTCTGACCACCAGAAAGCTTAACTCCACGTTGACCAATATCAGCGTGATATCCGTTTGGCAAGCCCATAATAAAGTCATGTGCATTTGCCTGTTTTGCCGCTTTCACCACTTCTTCATCTGTCGCTTCGTTATTTCCATAGCGGATATTCTCCATCACCGTTCCCGCGAACAAATAAACGTCCTGTTGCACAACACCGATTTGATTCCTCAAATCTTCTAAATCAAGCTTCCGTATGTCCACACCATCAAGCTGCACTTCCCCTTCTGTCACATCATAAAAGCGAGGAATAAGCGAGCATAGTGTTGTCTTCCCCGCTCCAGATGGACCGACTAACGCAACATATTCACCAGGTTGAATACGAAGAGAAAGATTCGAAAACACAGGATCCAAATGCGGTTCGTATCGAAAGCTAACTTTGTCAATCACAATTTCCCCTTCCACTTCGGAAAGTTTTCTCGCATCTTTTTGACTTTCGATGTCTGGTTTCAGGTTCATAATCTCCATAAAACGCTGAAAGCCTGTAATGCCTTCTTGAAACTGTGTGCTCATATGAGTCAGACGCTGTATAGGCTCTACCATATAGCCGACATATAACAAAAACGTGATCAGATCAGCTAAATCCAACGTTTGATTAACGATACTGGCGCTTCCGAACACAACAACGGTAATCGTGATGAGCTGGATTAAGATTTGTATGCTGTTATAAAAGGTGGCTTCTACTTTGTACGTGTTTCTTCGACTTTCTAAAAAACGAAGATTTTCTTTATTAAACTTACGGATTTCAACTTGTTCGTTCGCAAAAGATTTCACGACCCGAATCCCTGAAAGTGTATCTTCAAGCTGAGCATTGATATCTGCGATCCGCTCCTTATTTCGCCGCAAAGCTTCGTTTTCTTTCTTGTTAAAATAGAGTGAGAGAATACCGATGATCGGCAGAAATAAAAACACCGCAAGCGTTAAAGGCACATTAATAAAAAACAGAATCACAAAGGCTCCTACAAACCTCACGGAATATTTGACGTAGTCTTCTGGACCGTGATGATACAGTTCAGCAAGTAAAAATAAGTCATTTGTTACGCGAGACATGAGTTGGCCCGTCTTTTCTTTATCGTAAAAACTAAAAGAAAGTTTTTGCAGATGTTGAAACAATTCGCTGCGAATATCACTTTCCATCCGAGCTCCAACCTCATGGCCTTTATAGTCGACAAAGTACGTTCCAAGATTCTGTATGACAACTAATACGATCATGATCCCACCAATCCAGTACACCTTAGAAAGGGCAACAGACAAGTCCCCTTCTAAAACATCTTTTGTTATATACCGAACGCATAGCGGAAGGATGAGTGTAATCCCAGAAACAATAAACGCAGTAACTAATACAGTTAGAAATAATCCTAAATACGGTTTGTAATAGGAGAAAAAACGTTTGATTGGAAAATTCATGATTTACCCCTTTTGTGTTTTTTTACGAGGCACACATAAGGGGACACACCGTCTATAAGTTAAGAACGTGTTCCACCCTTATATGTTTGTACGGTTTGAGTTGTCATGTTTTTCATGTTAAATTCCTCCTTAATTATTAGTCCTTTTATTATAATCGTTTTTTAAAAATTCTGATACTTTAATTTAACCAACATAAAAGACTCTTGAGTTCGTCAGCCTACTCATGAGTCTTTTTTATAATCTATATATATATGTACACTATAGTTGAACAGTAACTTCTGATTTATGAACCAAGATCACACGAGGTACATAAGGTTCATTCACTTTTCGGATCTCAAGAAAGTCTGAAGAATACACGTGGAGTACTTTGTGCAATTCATCGTGATAGGTTACGAGGTCGCCTCTTTCGATAGTCATAGCTTTCACCCTAGTCGTTAGTTTCTATAGTTAATTATACCTAACTAATCCGGTAAAAAAATTGGGAAACATGAAGGGATTTCGGGGTTAAATCACGATAATTTAAGACTAGTTTCCTCTTACAGTTAAAGTTCAGGTATATTTATAGAAGGGAAAATTTTTAACGTGAGCTTATACCTAATAATTGTAAACTTATCATGTAAACAAAGGCGGGGTAACAAAAATGAACCTAGGAGAAAAGATACGTTATTTCCGAAGAGTCAAAAACTTATCCCAGCAAGAACTCGCAGTAGGGATTTGTTCTGTTCCTTATTTAAGTAAGATAGAGAACGGAGTCACTGAACCTTCGGAGGAAATACAGCAGCATTTAGCGGCAAGATTAGATATTAGTCTTAATTATCTAAACGAAAATGAAATCATTCATAATTTTGTAAGTTTGTTTCATTCGATTTATCAACGAGACTACCCATCTGCTAAGGATAAGTATTATGCGTTAATTAACCTACCTCCACGTTCGGTGGATGAAGACATTCTACAAAAGATTTTCAAAAGCATCTATATTATGATGACTACAGAAGAAATTCCAGGTGTAGAATCTTTATTAAATGAAGTGTCTTACATAGAAGACGTGATAAAAGGTCAAAAAGCCTTTTATTATTTTCTTGCCAAGGGGCTACTCAGTTATCTAAAAAAAGATTTTGACGAAGCGATCCAATATTTATATAAAGCAGAAAAATTCTTAGAAGAATATCATCATCAAGAATGGGAAAAAGGGTATCTATATTACATGATTGGCCTAACTGCCAATCAACTTTACTACAGTATAGTTGGTTTAGAATATACCAAAAGAGCACTGGACATATTTGAGAAAAGCTACTATTTCAGAAGATGTGCGGATTGCAGAGTCATGATTGCTATTATTCATCTTCGAACTAGAAATTTTGATGAATCAGTTAAGCAACTACGACTTGCAGAAACGATTGCGGACTCTTTCAATGATAAAGAGTTAAAAGGCGTCATTTATCATAATCTTGGTGGTATAGCTAATCATAAAGGTGAAACTCATATAGCTATTGAACTTTATATAAAAAGTTTAGAAGCTAAGGAGAAAGAACCTCTTTTTTCTAAAATAATGACAATCTATGCTCTTATAAAAGAATATGAAAAGATTGAAGATAACGAAAAAGGATTAGTACTCATAGAAACCTGGCTAGAACAGGTTACAGAAAATCCGCTTTATCGCGAATACGAACTTCATTTTTTATATCACAAACACATATTTACACACGGTAAACATAACGATTCATCAATTAATTTTATGATTAAAGAGCTACTTCCTTACTTTGAACAAAGAAACGAATGGGTTCATCTATCAATATATTACCCAATAGTAGGCAGTTACTTTGAGAATATTCAAAAATATAAACAAGCGAGCAAATATTATTCAATGGCTTATAATGCACTTAGAAGATTACATGATTTAGGTGTAACCTACGTTTAACCTCATTAAACCATAAGAAAAGAAAAGCACTTTCGAAAGTGCTTTTCTTTCACTTGAATAAATTTATAATCTAGCACACTTCACTAACCGAATGCTCCTCAAGAATCACTGCCAGCTCTTCCGCCGAAATCGGGCGGCTGAAGTAATACCCTTGCGCCTCGTTACATTGCTTTTGCTGTAGAAACTGAAGCTGTTCTTCTGTCTCCACCCCTTCCGCTATTACCTTCAAATCCAAGTTATGAGCCATCGCGATAATCGTTTCTACGAGTGACGCGTCTTTCGGATCCGCATAGATGTTACGCGTAAAGCTTTGATCAATTTTTAACGTATGAATCGGGAACGTCTTCAGATAGCTTAGCGACGAATAGCCAGTTCCAAAGTCATCAATCGATAGATGAATCCCCATCTCTTTCAACACCTGCATTTTCGCGACAGCATACTTCGAATCTTGAATAATACTTTCCGTCAGCTCAAGCTCTAAATATTGTGGAGCAAGCGCTGTTTCTCTCAAAATTCTACTCACCCGCTCAACGAGATCACTCTGCTGAAATTGACGCGATGAAATGTTGACCGCCATTCGTAACGGTGCGTATCCTGCGTCTTGCCACGCTTTATTTTGACGACAAGCTCCATGAAGCACCCATTCTCCAATCTGTAGAATCAGTCCTGTTTCTTCGGCGATCGGAATAAATTCAGCCGGTGAGATCGTACCCCACTCTGGATGATGCCACCGTAAAAGTGCTTCAACTCCGATGATGCCGCCTGTTTCCACATCAATTTGCGGTTGGTATACAATCTTAAACTCATCACGTTCCAGTGCTTTTCTGAGGCCGATCTCCAGCATCATTTTTTTAGTAACAGCCTCATTCATCTCTGGTGTATAAAATTGAAAGTTGTTTTTCCCTTGTTCCTTCACACGGTACATCGCAGTGTCTGCATTTTTAATCAACGTTTCAATATCTCGGCCATCTCCTGGGTACATCGCAATCCCGATCGACGGAGTGACAAAGAGCTCTTGCTCGTTAACCATAACGGAGCTGCTAAACAGATCTATTATTTGCTGTGCGATTTTTGAGACTTCATCTGCCGTTGTATTTGGTATGAGTACGATAAATTCGTCCCCACCCTGACGGCAGACGGTATCGTTCTTTCCTACACATGCTTGAATACGCTTTGAGATTTCAATCAACAGTTGATCTCCTACCGCATGACCTAACGTATCGTTGATGTACTTGAATCGATCGAGGTCAATAAACATGATACCAATCGTCTGTTTGGTTTCATCGGCCAATTCGAGTGCTTGAGAAAGACGGTCGTTCAACAGAAGTCGATTCGGCAAACCTGTCAAAGGATCACGGTAGACCATTTGATTAATCTTCTTCTCGTTTCTTTTTCGCTCCGTAATGTCACGAATGATGCTGCTAAAATAAACAGTTCCCTCTTCCTGCCATGCGGCGAGCGACAATTCAATCGGAAACTCACTTCCATCCTTTCGAAGCCCTTCTAATTCAACCGTGTTGCCGATCACTTTTGGTTCTCCAGCCAACAGATAACGTTCCATCCCTTGCTGATGAGCAACTTTAAACTTGTCCGGTATAATGATCTGCAGATTTTTTCCTAGTGCTTCTTTTTCGTTAAAACCAAAGATCCGCTCTGCTGCTTTATTCCACGAAATGATGGTTCCTGTTCGATCTGACAGAATAATAGAATCATTAGCAGATTCGATAACAGAGCGGAACTTTCTTTCTGATAGAAGTGACTGGTATTCAAATCTTCGATCGATGAACGTGCTGATGAACACCATCCCTAACAGAATGAGAATAACAATCCCGATCGCATAAGCTAAAAGGGTGCTGTTAAACGGTGTTGCTGTTAGATCAGTGTGATGTTGATGGGCCTTGTAAGTAGCAGCAGACATACCCGTATAATGCATGCCAGAAATGGCAATCCCCATGAGCACTGCACTTCCTAGCTTCACGAGCCATATTTTACTTGTTTTATAGTTTTGGCTAACAAACGAAAGTAGATACAGAGCTACGACGGATGCGACAAAAGCAATCACCGCCGAAAGCGTCCATAATAATGGATCGTACTGGATTTCAGCGTTCATCTTCATCGCTTCCATGCCTGTGTAATGCATAGAAACGATACCCGTCGCCATGAAAAGAGCTCCTAGTAAAACTTGCTTTTTCCCCATTACAGGTCGGCTGATGATATAGAGAGCTATTCCTGATGAAAGGATCGCTGGAAGAATGGAAACGATGACGAGTATTACATCATAAGTAACGTTGATAGATAAGTGAAAAGCGAGCATGGCCACGAAATGCATCGCCCAAATGCCCATTCCCATCGCAAAAGCTCCTGAGGTCATCCAAATGTACCGTGCGAATGATTTTGTTTTTTGTACCTGTATCCCTAAATCGAGCGCAGCATAAGAAGCTATGACTGCAATAATGATTGATAGAGAAACAAGCGGAATGTGATATGTACTAGAAACGGCGTCCATTTATAGAAACTCTCCTTGTTATTGAATGAAAAACGCTTTACATATTCTATATCGGTAAAATATTTGCCGTATTAAGAGAGGTAATACTAATATTTTTAAACAGTTGTTTAATTTGAATGGTGGTACTTCTGAGTGAAACAGCACACAGTTGATGTGAAAGGACTTTAGAATTGAGGAAACGAGTAAATTATTGCAGAGTTCCAATTTAATCCATACAACTAAAAGGTAATTATGTATAATAATAATTAGTTGGAAATAAAAGTTAAAATTGAATATGAGGAGTGGTTTTATGGTGTTAAAAAAAAATGCCGGTATACTTTCAATTCTATCTTTATTAATTGCGGGATCTCCAATCATTCTGGCTGCATATAGCCAATTCATTGCGGACTCTTGGTTGTACTCTTTTACCTAGGCATGTATCTCTTTTGGTCAAAGCCTTAATTTAGTAGCTAATTAGCAGGAGAAATTTATCATGTTTTTTGGAATGCCTTTTCTTATTAGGATTCTTGCCTTTTTCTTACTTTGTTTTGGAGTTGCTTCCTATTTCCTTGCTACAAAAAAATTCACCGTCATTTCAAACACAAAAAAAGGATAACCTGGCACAAACCCCAGGTCATCCTCATCTTTTCCAGCCGTTTTACCCCAAGCGAAACACAATCCCATGTCCGCCTTTTGGATATTCCCACTTAATATTTTGATGCGGACAACCGATTCGGCAGCTTCCGCACTCGTGACAGCCCTCGTACCCGACGTGCATCCTGATTTCTTCCCACTTATACACTTCTGCCGGACAGAAGATCGTGCAGATTTTATCAGGACAGTGGTTCAGACAAACATCCGCATCCATAACGGTGAGATGTGACTTTGTGTCTGCGTTAAAACGAACGAGATACTGTTTTTCTTCGATGCTCTGACACTTTCTTTCGCTCATTTACTTCATCACCTTCCACGCCCGGTAAGCGTCACGAGCTAGTTTGAATTTCTCTCCAGCCGTTCCTACATCACGCCAAATTTTCCTTTGTTTCTCCCATTTCGATGAGCCATCGACCGTAAACATCTGGCTCGCCGCTTTGTTCACCATCGGAATATACTTATCAAAATACTGAGGAAACTTATCAAAGTGATGCGTTGAATCTTTGTATTTTTTCATATCCTGACCGACAAAACTGCTCATCAAGCGTGTTTTATAATGATTGAGTGTCGCTTCCGAATAGTCTTCACGTTCCTTCGCGAGCAGCACCGCTTCAGCTGCGAACTGACCGGACTTCATCGCAAGGTTCGAGCCTTCTCGGTGGATGGCGTTCACGAGCTGGGCGGCGTCTCCAACAACGAGCACACCGTTGCCCGCTACTTTTGGCATCGATTTGTAGCCACCTTCTGGAATCATGTGCGCTAAATATTCGACCGGCTCACCGCCCGCAATGTAAGGACGGATCATCGGATGGTTCTTCACATACTCCAGCAGCTCATATGGTTTAATCTTATGCTTGATTAAGCCAGATAGAAGTGAACCGACGCCTAAGCTCAGCGTGTCTTTGTTCGTATAGAGGAATCCGGTCCCGAGAATTCCCTTAGTTGCGTCACCAAAAAGCTCGATTGTCGTACCTTGATTCTCTTCTAAATTAAATCGGTCCTCAATCGTCTTTTTGTCGAGCTTGATGATCTCCATTGTGGCGAGCGCTACTTCATCAGGACGAAACTCTTTATGAAAGCCGAGCGACTTCGCTAACAGTGAATTTACTCCATCGGCCAGCACGACAACGTCCGCGTACAGGTCACCGTCCGGCCGATCTGTTCTTACTCCCACTACTTTTCCGTTTTCCACGATACACTCTAGAACAACGGTTTCGTTCACCAAAAGGGCTCCCTGCTCAACAGCTTTCCCCGCAAACCATTGATCAAACTTTGCCCGCAGTACCGTAAAATTATTGTACGGCTCCTGTCCCCATTCCATCCCCTTGTATCCGACGGTTACCGCCGATTCTTTGTCCATCATCATGAACCGCTGCTCAACGATCGGTCGTTCGAGCGGTGCTTCTTTCCAAAACTCCGGAATCACGTCCTCCATCATTTTGCGATAAAGCACCCCGCCCATTACGTTCTTTGAGCCCGGATACTCTCCACGTTCGATGAGCAATACGTTTACGCCTGCTTTTGCAAGTTCGTATGCACAGGAAATGCCGGCAGGACCTGCACCAACAACGATTACATCAAACTTTTCAGACATGGTCCACCACCTCCTGGTTAAACGCTTGTTTAAACTGTTGGATCAGAAGCGGCACGATCTCAAACGCATCGCCAACAATTCCGTAGTGACTCGATTGGAAAATAGGAGCTTCCGGATCGTTGTTGATTGCGATGATCAGTCCCGAATTCTGCATCCCAACAATATGCTGAATCGCTCCAGAAATACCGATTGCAAAATAGATTTTTGGCGTAACGGTTAACCCTGTCTGCCCCACTTGGTGATGGTGTTCGACCCATCCAGCTTCCACAACATCACGGCTCGCCCCAACCGCCGCTCCCAGCGTTTCAGCAAGATCATGAACCACCTGGAATCCCTTCTCGCTGCCCAAACCTTTTCCGCCAGCTACGATAATATCCGCTTCATCGATACGAACCTTCTGTGTCGTGAACTGTACGATCTCAAGAACCTTCGTTCGAATGTCTTCTTCTTTAATAGAAGCTGTTTCTTCTATTACCTGTCCTTTTCTGCCAGGTTCAGGCGTAAGTGCTTTCATGACTTTTGGCCGGACCGTTGCCATCTGTGGTCTATATTTTTTACAAAGAATCGTTGCCATAATGTTACCGCCAAACGCTGGTCGGCTCGCAAGCAGCAATCCTGTGTCTTCTTCTATATCTAAAATCGTAGAATCGGCAGTGAGTCCTGTTGGAAGGTCCGTCGCAACGGCGCTTGCCAAGTCTTTACCAGTCGATGTTGCACCGTATAAAATGACTTCTGGCTTATACTTTTGACAGCATTCTAACAGTGCTTTCATATAAGACTCAGTTCGGTAGTTTTTAAAAATGGTGTCATCGTACACATAGACCGTGTCTGCTCCGTATTCAAAAAGCGTGTCGGCGAGATGTGTGACGTTTTCTCCGATCAACACACCAGCAAGCTCTGTGCCACGTTTGTCGGCGAGCTCTTTTCCAGCGCCTAACAACTCAAGCGAAACCGGAACGACTTCACCGTCTTTTACCTCAATAAACACCCAAATGCCTGAATAATCCTCAAAGCTCAACGCCGGCACCTCCCTTCACCGCAAAAAGCTCTTTTTTATCTAATAAAAGGTTTAGCAGCTGTTCGGCCTGCTGAGCTGCATCCCCCTCTAGCATCTCACCGCCACTCGGTTTGGTTGGTGCCCAAACCTTCGAAACGATCGTCGGTGAGCCTTTGAGTCCGAGCTGTGTTCTCTCCACATCCTCTAGATCAGCTACCGCCCAGATCACCGGCTGATAGCGAGCCGCTTTCAGCATGTTCGTCATCGACGAATACGGAACGTCGTTGATCTCTTTTTCCACCGACATCAAGCACGGCATCGTCGATTGAATCACTTCATAACCATCCTCCAGCTTTCGGTGAACAATCGCATATCCTTCTTCCATGTTGATCTCTTTTACCTTATTAACGGAAGTGAGGGGAGGCATGTCTAACCGGCGTGCGATTCCTGGCCCAACTTGTCCCGTATCACCGTCGATCGTCATCTTCCCGCAGATGATCAAATCTACAGGCTGGATTTGCGAGATTTTCTCTATTGCTTTTGTAAGTGCATAGCTCGTCGCAAGCGTATCCGCTCCTGCAAACGCTCGGTCTGAGATCATATAACCTTCATCTGCACCGATCTCGATGCATTTTTTGATCGCTTTTACTGCTGGCGGAGGACCCATCGTCAGCACCGAAACCGTTCCTCCGTATCTCTTTTTCAGACGCACCGCTTCTTCCACCGCATGCGCGTCATATGGATTTAGTATCGCAGGCGCACTCGCACGGTCCATCGTATTCGTCTTCGGGTTCATCTTGATGATCTTCGTATCCGGCACCTGCTTGATGCAAGCCACAATATGAAGCATTCGACCCCTCCTCTAATCACAGGCATTTCTCACATAAGAAGCCACTAGTATGATGATTACTACTACTATATGGAGGGCTTATCCAATACATGACGGATTTCTATACATAATTAAAAAGAGCACTTCTCCTTCTGAAGAAATGCTCCCGTTAAAATTTATTCTCTAAATGAGTGCTTGCTATTAATAATTGTTTTCAGATTCCCACGCCATAATACGTCTTTCAATTCCCATGGACGGAAAGGTAGGAGAGGTGTTAAATATGGAATTCCATAAGGTTTTAAATAGGTTGCCCATAAAAAAAATAATGTGAAAGCTACGATTAATCCACTAAAACCAAAGAAGTAAGCAACGATTAACATGAACCACCGAAGAGTCGTTGATAACGGAACGATGCCTTTTACAAGGACTAAGAATACACACAACTGATTTAATCCTGCAACTACTAATCCAGCAGGACTGATCAAATGGATGGTTAACGCATGTTCACCGACTACTAGTGTAGCTAATACGGTGATCATAATCGTTAAGCTTTTATAAATGTGCAAAGAAACATCGAATGTTATCCTTAGAATAAATAAGATAAATGCCATTTCCCAAAACGCACCCAGCACCTCTTTCCCGTGAAACCACCCATTAATGACCTCGGATTCAATACCGCCAGAATGAAATCTTTCCACGGCTACATAGATACTAGGTAAAAACACGGTCACCAAAAAACCAAACATTCTCATCAAACGATTTGCAAAGGAACCGTAACTCGTCGTGTACTCGTTTTCCGTCTGAAACAATTCCCAAAATAGTAATGGTGCAACTAATGCGTAAGGGGTGTGGTCTGATATAATGACTACTTTACCTTGTAATAGATCAGAAGCGATCGTTTCAAACCGCTCTGTAAACTTTGTCATAGGAAATAATCCCGAACCTTTCATTTTCAATTCATCCGCAATCACTTCCGCATTAAACATATAGTCCACATCTAGATTTGATACTTTATTCATGACACGCTTCAACGTGATTGTATCTACTCTTCCCTCAATATAAAACACTTTTACATTGGTCTTTGCATCTCTGCCAATTATATAATTTACAATTTCCAAAGGCGCGCCGTTTACCATATGTTTAAGAATTTTGGTGTTGGTTTCCAATGACTCGGTCATGCCAATCTCTTGACCATATACAGTCCGTTCGCTCGTTGCTTCCTCTAAAGCACGTTCGGGTAATTTTGAATTTTGCTGTTCATTTTGTTCAATCAATTTTTCCAACAATTTCTCTATGTTTTTACTCAATGGAAACCACACCTCATTTCAAAGGGTAGTATTCCCACGATAACAGGTAAAAAACCAAAATAAGAAAACAATGGAAGTTGGTAAAAGGGATTCGGTTTCATGCATTTTGAACACCGAATTATCTGCAAACACAGTCCGTACCATTGTGCGATTTCACTTCATTTCCGGCTAAGTCTTTTCTCTATACTTCACCTATTTTTCCTATGTACAATTCCTTATATTTCTCCTCTCCAATAGTTACATATAGGTGTTCCCTCCCATTCTCTCGACAAACAAGCTCTCAAACATGCAATTGGGAAAGAATTCATGTTATTTATAAAATTGTCAGACAATTTAAATAGGGAGTTGTTGCGTTCATGTTGAGTAAAAAGTCCTTTGCCTCCTTTTCCCTCAGTTTTCTTCTATTGACCGTCTCGACCACCGCTTATGCGGACAAGCCTGGATTGCCTGCGTTCCCTGAGCCGGTGGACAAAGAATCGTGGACGTTGCCGCGTGACATGACGTGGAATGATTACCGCCCTGTTCCAGGAATCGATTGGCGCAATACAGATGTTCAGCCAGAGCGAGTCATTAAAGGTGCACTCATCATCGTAGATTTTCCAGACCGTGAATTTATCCTCAGTCAGCCTGAAGGCTCAGAAATTGCCGGAAATCCTATCAACACCGGTAACATCCCTCGAGATCAGATGGGTCAGTTTTGGCTAGACTTCTTAAACAAACCTCAAGCACTCAACAACTACAGAACGATCGATGAATACTGGCGTGAAAACTCCTATGGAAAATGGGCAGTTGATCTCGATGCTTTCGGAACGTACCGCATGGACCACAACGAATTTCAATATGGGCTGAACGAATTCAACCAGATGCAGAACATGCCCGCAGGTTTTACAGGTAAAAACCTTCGATCGGAAGCCATTCAAAAAGCACAAGCGGATATCGATGCATCCGGCGAACAATACGATTTCCGTTTTATCGTTCATGCTGGCTATGATGAATCAGGAGTGTGGCAGGAGTTAGGCGAAATGATGTTCCAAACACCCGAGTCTGTAACGAAACCGTTTGGACCTCCATATGCGGGAATGCCAAACTCTGCCGTAACCCGTTATGTACCTTGGACTTCGTGGTACGCTGCTAAAAGTATTTGGTCTAGCGCAGGCGGGGGAACATCCATCCAAGGGGAAAACGATGGCATGGGGACGTTCGCTCATGAGTTTGGACACATTATGAAACTCGGTGACAACTACAACAATCCTTATGCAAACCCTGTTTCTCGTACGTATTCAGGTCCGTGGGAATTAATGAGCCGCGGAAGCTTCAACGGCCCAGGCGGACCACACACAAGATGGATGGTTCCATCTCCTCTTGGCGCATCTGCTCCATCCCACCACATGCTGCGTAACAAGATCAAACAAGGTTTTCTGGATCAAGATCAATATCTAAGCCTGAACCGTGACGAGCTTGCGCAAACTGGACCTGTTTTTGCAGATATTCTAGCGCGTGAAGTTCCAACTGGTGAGGAGTTTGGCCGAACAGGACTGCACGGTATCCAAATTGCCATGGAAGATCTGACACCGGCAAATTCACTAAAAGATGACTGGCGTGCAGACATGCAGCGCGGAGCCAAATGGTACAACAACTATACGATCGAAGTGGTCGATCGTGTAGGCTACGATTCTTTTGCCCCCGATGCTGGCGTACTGCTCGCAAAAACGAAGAACACCGAATCGGCACCAAACATTTGGGTGATCGACTCTCATCAAGAAGACATCAATCAAGTGGATTTCAAACGACCAGATGGAACGGAAGCCAAGATGTCAAAAGGAGATTTCCAGCAGCTTGCCGACTCCCTCTTTAAAGCAGGAACGGCGGATGGTGTGGTGAGTGAATATAAAGACGAACACAACCGCCTTCACTTTTATGTGTTAGAGAAAAAAGTGGATAAACAAGGTGCGCTTAGCTACCGAGTGGGAGTAAGACATATGGATGGCGCTGGATCTTACAAGCGTGGCGTTCAAGCCGTTAGAGGCTCAGAGGAATTTGCTGTACCTGGCCGAGTTGCCGTTTACAACTTCAACGTTACCAACACAGGTGAAGCAACAGATCTTTTCAGGCTTAACGCAAAAACGGAAGCAGGATGGGAGCTTCATTTGGAACATAACGTGATTGAAGTAAAAGCAGGAGAAACGGTACAGATTCCTGTTTATGTGAAGATTCCGGATGCGAAGAACGGTCCAAAGCCAACAGAGTTAACTTTTACAACAACATCTGAAACAGATAACAATAAAACGTCAACCGTTGTTCACAAGGTCGGCCCTGGTAAAGGTAAATAATTAAAAAGGAGGAGTGATCTCAATGATCGCTCCTCTCATTTTTAAAATGCATATTGAAACAGCCCATAATAGAGTGGACCGATCATAATTAATGCTGTAACAACGAATATCGCTGGGCGAGCGGCTCTAGGAATCTCGTTTGCGTCTTCATTAAACTTTTTAAGTCCATACGCTAGATCCCAAACTAATCCACCGATGAAAACAAATTTCCATAGAAGTGGCGTGAATAGCTCATTGCTCGTAACATAACCGAACAAGCCGATCCACGTGATGATGGAGATAACAAAATCTAGTTTCGCAGAGTGTGTCTTGTATCCGCCTTTGATGAAATAACCGATGGCAAAAGCACCTATTATCCCTAGATAGATCGTCCATAAAATGTCTGTCATAATCCTCATGTCCCCTTTTCTGTCTGTGATTTTATTATAATTCTTACATTTACTTCCGAAAAGGTGTGTTGCTAGACTTTTTGTTATATAAAAAAAGCAACTTCGCTGAGGAAGTTGCTTCACTTTTGTGTTGTGGGTACTTTTACGGTACGTGTTTTTATATTTGTTACACGTTCACCGGTAAATGGTGTATGACCACCTTTAAATGGCTGCTGATCCCCTGAAACGATGCTCGCACCACCGGTAAACACCACACGACCACCTGAAAACCTCGTATAACCACCGACAACCCGCACAAACATGATCTACAGAACTCTCATACACACGAAAATCACACTCAATCTATGTGTTTAACCTGTAAATTCTCAAATATCGCTTCTCCACCATCAGAAAACAGCGTTATTCCCTGATCATGATGCTCTGGATACACGAGACTTGAGTGTGCGACTCTTCCATCATCTACAAACACTTCCACGCTTGTCTTATCCACAAGAATTTTCAGGTGCACGTTCCGTTTATCAGAAGAAAATGAAGCTTTGCTCTCTACATATTGACCGCTTTTATCTGGTTGATTAGACGCAGATCGGTTCACATAAGAAAACTGCCCTTTTGTATGAATTCCCACATCCATATGACGATTCTTATCTTCCGACTCACGAAGTCTCAAACCTATATTTTGACTGTCTTCCCAACTAATATCTGTTTCCAACACGTATGAATCCCCAGATACATCAAGCGTTTTTTTTCCTTCCACTTTTATCTGCTGAAACGAATCCCTATAACTCATGAAGTGATCTAATGCCGCAACCGGCTGTGACGCTAAATAATATCGATCCGCGTTAGCATCGTGTTTCAACTGAAGTTCACGCACTACTGAATCCATACCGTTAAAATCTTCTTTCATCGTCGGCGTTTCATGCGGATAGCTCCAATTGTTCATCCAAGCGAGCGCATATCTTTTAGCATCAGGATCACTCTCTTCTCCTTCATCAAACGTCACGCCGCCATACCAATCAAAGCCATGATCCAGCCATTCGGGATCTTCATGATCAACGGCAAACGATTCTCCGTTAAAATCTCCTGTCCAATACGCGTATGTGTTCGGCTTTCCAGACGCAAGACCGTTCGCGCTCACACCGAGCACCCATTTTAAAGTTCCGTCATCAGCTCGCATCACAAAGAGATCAGGACATTCGATCAGTCCAATATCTTTCGTTTGAAAACCGCTCGTAAATCTCCAGTTTTTCAAATCATCAGACTCATAAAATCCAATCTTCGTGCCTTCTGCCATCAGCATGATCCACTTTTTACGCTCATCATCCCAGACGACTTTAGGGTCTCTAAAATCTTTCGTTCCCGGGTTATCTAAAACGGGTTCCTCGCCATAAGGCTTAAACGTCTTTCCTTCATCCGTACTGTACCAGAGAAATTGCTTCTGTTTTCCGCCGTCTTTAGAAGGCTGTGTGAAGATCGCGATAAACGCATTCTTCCCGAACCCAGCGGTATTTTCTTTATCGATTACTACAGAACCTGACCAGATATCTCCGTTGTCATTCGTAAATTTTGGAATCGCCACGCCTTCATCCTTCCAGTTCACGAGGTCTTCTGACGTTGCATGGCGCCATTCTGTTCCATTTCCGTCTGGATAATCTTTGTTATACAGATAGTAGTAGTGATATTTCCCTTTATAATAGACCGGCTTCTGAGGATCGTTCTTCCACTTATCAGGCGTTGTAAAATGGTAATCGGCTCGGTACGAAGGATCGTTTTCCTTTTTTGGAACAGGCTTACTAGATTCCTCCACCAAATGATTCACTAGTAATATGCCTGCAAACAGTAAACTTAGAATAAATAATAATGGCCATTTGTCATTCTTATACATTGGTTAACCTCCTAGTAATCCCTAAATAAAAAGAAATGCCATCTCTGGCATTTCCTTTTGGTTGATTTGTAGGGTAGGTCGAAAATTGAATGATAGAAAAATCTTTATTACTTCGTTAATTGTCCTTGTTCAAGGATGCTGTTTTTCACAACAGATGTGTTCGGGCCTTTGATGTTCATCTCGAAGCTTGGTGCAAACGTTGATTTGCGATCTTCGAAAAAGCCTCTGTTTGTCATATAGCTTGTTACAACTACATTGTCGCTATTTTCTTGTGGGATCGCGTAGTGTGCATACGTCCAAGTGATGTCTTTCGGATCTTGGTCTTGGTGCAGCACGATACCCGTTTTATTCAACGGCTTGAACGGGCCGTCTAGAGAGTTCGCAGAATATCCAAGCATGTAGATGTCTTTGTCATCGATGCCATCAATTGTCATTTTAGAACCACGACTGCTTGTGAAGAGGTACCATTTTCCATCTTTTTTGAAGATGTTTGGTCGCTCGATCTCATCTGTTACTGTGTTGGATACGATTAGCGGCTTCATCACTTTTTTCACAGAATAATCGTCGTTGATCTCGATGATTCCGATCGCACCGTTTGCTTTTTCAGCTGTTTCTTTCTTATCGCTTGCTAACAGCTTCTTCTTTTCATCTTGGAAGAAAGCGTTGCTCTTTCCGTAGTACGCTTGGTTATAAAGAGATTCTTCTCCTTGGTAACCTGTTTCTGTACCTGTGTTCGCTTCAAATACTAAATATTTGCGTCCGTCTTCTTCGATGTAGTGAGGATCTCTGAACGTATGGTTATCGTTGTAGTCTCCACCACCAAATGCTTTTTCAACCGTTTGGTACATCTTGCTGTCTCCGCCTTCAAAGATAGACTTGTAATCTTCTACACCGTCGATCTCAAGCGTTTTGTTATCTGGTTGAGACAGGTTTACTTGTGCGGTTGTTAACGTTTGTTTACCGAAACGGTCTTGATCTGGTTTGAATGCTTCACGGTTTGTATAGAACAAACGAACTTCGCCATCAGAGGTGAACGTTGCAGAACCAGACCACTCTTCAGATTGACGCTCTAAGTATTTATCGTTTGCTTTGAATTTGTCATCGTCCTCGAAAACACGTCCAGCATTTTTCCAAGCATCGATTGATTGGTCATCTGCTTTTTTATAAAACATGTAGATGAACGTGTCGTTCGGGTTCTTCGGGTCACCCGCTAGACCGAATACGATGTGATAGCCTTTATATTCAGCAACCGTTCCGTCCGCGTTTTGAAGTGGCCACGTATCCCAAACATCCATGTCGATCTGTTTGCCGTTTTCGTCAACCTTCTTAGCTGACTCTACGTTCTTGATCGTTGATGCATCAAATTTTGGCACCGTATATTTTGGATCGTTATGTTGATTGATCATCTGCTTCATGTCGTAGCGCGTGATCTGTGAAGTCCCGTACGTTTCTTTAAAATCTGAAGGGGTTTGACCTGACGCGAATGTTGTTGCGCCCCCTCCTAACAAAATCGCAGTACTGAGTGATACGACAGCTACTTTTTTCGCCATATTACGATAGTTCATACGTATTCCTCCTATGTGATTTTCGTTGGGACTGATTCAACAGTTCCAATCGTTTGTCTTTGCATGATTAAGTATAGGGAAGGATGCTCCATGTAGATATGGCATAGATTGATAAGGATTTCGTCTTAAATTGATATCTCGTAAAGTTGTTGGTGGAAAGTATACTAAAAGATTGTTGTTTTTAACTCCTTGTCACCTTTGATAATTGATTGGAGTGGAAGGTGCGAGACTCCTACGGGACAGGCGGGCAGATTGAAAAGTGGAAGTGGCTCTTTCAGCCCCGACAAGCAAAAGTTGAATGGGCTAGGAAGGCGCACTTTGCCTTCTTGACCGTTTAACTTTTGACCTCGAGGGGCTAGCCACTGCAACTAGACAACTGAGACACTTAAGAGTGAAACGTACGAATGTGGCTCACCGCCTGCCCCGTGGAAAGCGAGCAGCCTGGAACGGAAATCAACACTTCCAAAAGCAACAAAGCTTACGAAAACAGCCTTATAAATTGATTGCGGAGTAATTCAACAACTTTCACAACAAAAAAGACCCCTTATGAAGGAGTCTCATCATTCTTGTGCTTTCCGTGCTCTGTCCCAAGAGAGCTGAAATTCGCGCAACAGCTGATCACGTGTCAATTGTTTACCTACATACATCTGCATGGCAGATCCGAACTCTTCTTTCACTCCAGCCGGAAAACCGTTCCAGTTGGCATCCAGTGTGTTGCCTTTTTTGTATGCGGCTATCGTTTCTTTTGCAAGTGGACCTAAGTCATCCGTTTTTATGTTTTTAAAAACCGGAATGAACTTAAAGCGCTCGGTGATGAACGTTTGCCCTTTTTCAGAACTCACCATCCAGTTTAAAAATCGCTTCGCTTCTTTTTTATCTGATGAATCCGCCTGCTTGTTCACGACCCAATAGTTCGGCACGCTCACAACCAGCTCATCTGACTTTTCTTCGTTTATCGGTATTGGCATAAAGCTAACCTCTAGGTCTGAAGCACGTTCATCGATCATCGGCTGAATCCAGTTTCCTTGAAGAATCATCGCAGCTTTCCCTTTTGCAAAGAGGTCAACTTCCATATTGTAATCCGTCGTTAACGGGTCGGCGTTTCCGTATTTCAGCGTAACATCCAAAAGGTCGATCACATCCTGAAACAAGGGATTATCCGGGATTTGCACTTCACCTATATTCAACTTTTTTATAAAAGTATCAGGATCATTCTGTCTCGCAAAAGCCACGTTTAAAAGGTGGACACCGAGCTTCCAGTCCTCGTAATAGCCCGTTGCGAAAGGGGTGATTCCTTTTTGCTCTAGCTGCGCGGCTGTCTTTTTCAGTTCTGAAAGTGTCTCTGGTACTTGCCCAACACCCGCACGTTGAAACAGCTCCTTATTATAGATGAAGCCATAGCCTTCTAAATTCATAGGCATTCCGTACACGTTGCCGTTCATCTCCATCGCGTCAAGCGTACCTGGATAGACTTGTTTCACCCACCGCTCTTTTGACAGGTCCTCTAAATAAGGCCGCCACGTCTCAGCATTCTCATACCCTGTGTTTGTAAAAATATCCGGCCCCTTACCAGAAGCGAGCTCCGCTTTTAAGTCGGAATAATCATCAGCTGCGCCCCCGACCGTACGAATCCGTATATCAATCTCTGGATTTTCTTTTTCATATACTTTCGCGAGCTCTTCAAATTCAGAAGCAATCTCTACTTTCGGGTTTCGGATATCAAGTACAACCTTTTTCTCTATCTTTTCTTCTTTTTGGGGCTTTGAATTATTCTCTGTCTGACAGCCCGCAAGAAGAATCGCTATCATACCAATGGTTACATAATGCTTTTTCATGTTTCGTGAAATCACCCCTTTCTCTATAAAATCTCTGCTTATGATTTTTCACCATTTCGAAACTCAAACGGTGTTATCCCTACTTCTTTTTTAAAAAGCTTAGAAAAGTATTTTTCATCTTGATACCCGAGCATCGTCGAGATCGAAAAGATGCTCTCATCACTTTCCTTCAACCAACGTTTCGCCTGATCAATCCTCAGTTTTATTATATATTTGGACAAAGTCATGCCCGTTTCTTGTTTAAATTTGCGAGAGATATGCTCCCTGCTGAAAAAGAACCGGTTCGCTAGTCTTTCTAAACTCATATCTTCCATGTAGTATGTTTCAACATACGAAATAATATCGTTCATGCGCTGTTTCGCTTCAAGTTCGTCCAACCGCTGAATGGATCGGTAGTTCTGGTTTTCCAGTTCCCTTTGAAGATGATTATATTTCTCGTGAATCTCTTGAAGTGACTGAAGCTCGCCCTTTACGAGGCGCACCGGAATATCGAGCTCACGACTTAAATGCTCTTCAACGAAAAACCATTCCTCCGGCAAGGTAATGAGCACACTTTGATTACAGTCATCCGGCAGCATCACAGCATTTCCAATTTCCTGATCTACCAACTCATCAGCTAGTTTTTCGATAAAAGGTGCTGGTTGATGCATCTGATAGAACGTTAACAATGTAAAATCATATTTTTCCGATGGTGGCAGGTTCGATCCGATAAAATCGAGGTCTGCCGGCTCACCGAGACAAGCGGCTAACATCGTCTGACTCCATCGAATCTTGACCGCGTCCTCTTGGTACAGACGAGACTTTCTTTCCTCATCATAAGCCGCAACCGCTTTTTTCAGCACGTTGTTAAACGCCTCATCCTCGACCGGTTTTAGTAAATAGTCGAAGCTGTTGTGCTGAATGGCTTTTCTCATAAACTGATAATCATCGTAACCTGTAATCAAGACCACTTTGCCTTCATACGAGATAGAATCCAGCCACTCGATTAGATCCAAGCCACTCATGCCAGGCATCTTAATATCGGTAAAAATAATTTCCGGCTGCTCTTTTTCAATAATTTTCTTCGCTTCATTTCCGTTTGCTGCTTCCAAGAGCTCCGTTATCCCGTGTTCATTCCACTTTCCGATATACCGGATCACATCGCGGACATTGAACTCATCGTCAGCTATCAACACCTTCATCTTCGTTTCCCTACTTTCTGTCACTAAACCTTTGGCTCATCGCTAGAAACTTTTGGAATGACAATCGTCACCGAAAAACCTTGTCCATTCGGCTGATCCACTAGGAAATCAGCTTCCGTGCCATAGTTTAGAATCAGTCGCTGATATATATTCTTCAGCCCGATATGTTCGTTTACAGGGGTACCTTCCGCTGGCGATCGATAAATGTTTTCTCGTAAACGTTCTAAATCGCTTGATGTGATTTCAGGTCCTTTATTATTTTCAACAACCAGGTAGAGAGAATCTCCTTTCACCTCACCTGAAACCGTCAGTTGCGCTTCGTAAAAGCCCTCTTCATACACATGCTTGAAAAAATTTTCAACGAGCGGTTGTAAGGTCATGCTTGGAATCTTACTCTCTAGTACCTCGTCACTAAAATCAAGCGAATAATGAAGCTCTTTTCCGAATCGTGCCTGTTGCAGCGTGAGGTAGGCCTTAATATAATCCACTTCGTTCTGCACGCTCACCCACTGGTTCGCTTGCATGGAATAACGCATCATCTTAGACAGCGAAGTTATCAGGCCGTACACTTGCGGTGACTTCGAACGCAGCGCTACCGCTCCGATCGATTGCAGAGCATTGAACAAAAAGTGTGGGTTCACTTGTGACTTCAACGCACGAAACTGATTTCTCCGATTCTCGATCTCCAACTTATATTCACGATTGATATGAAGATTGATTCGATCCGTCATGTCTTTAATATGTCGTTCCAAGTGACCAATCTCATCTTGGCGATCGTTCTCAAATGGTATTGTGATATGTCCCCCTTCAATCCCGCGCACCTTCTCGCTCAGTTCGCGAATCGGCCGAGAGATTTTGTATGAGATGAAACTGATCATGAGTAGACCTAAAAGGCCGACACCTAGTCCGACGATGATATTGATGGTTGCCGTCTTCCGAACATCACGAAACAGTACGTCACTCGGCGTTTTTTTCACTAACTTCCAGCCTTCAACCGGTCCATCTAACGTCTTTGTTAATGAAATTTCTTTATCTGTTGTGCCTTTTTGAATCCGACTTTGTAGGTCGGCCGGAACACGCTTACCAATTAATGAAGAATCCGTCGCATACATAATTTCATTTTGATCATTGATCAGATAAGCTGATGACCCGTTTTCTCCCGCTAAGTTACTTACGATTTTTGAATACTCACCTAAACTGATGTCCATCGTCATAATTCCAAGAAACTTGTCAGACGGCACTTCCTTTATTTTATGATGAATGCTTAACACCTTCGTACGGTCTGACTCTGGAATAATAGCCGCATTGTTGTAGTTTTTAATCACATGAGGCGGCTCGACCAGGTAATTTTTATTGGATTTAAACAATTGTTTAATGTGTTCTTGATTCAGTAGCTCCGGCTGCGGTTTTCGCGTACTAACTGTCGCATTATAAACGGTAAAAGACTCTTTTCCTTCATTTAAATAAAACCGCAGCTGGCGAATCTCATTTCTTGTTAAGTAAAACGTCTCAATACTCTTCTCGACTGAATCCTGATCAAAATAGATCGAGTCTTCAAATCCCTCTGTAAAAATGCGGAACAGATCAGGATTTCGATACAAGATATAGGGAAGGTTCACCATGTCATCAAAATATTGTTGGAGGTCTTCCGCATTCTTCTCCAGCTGCATCTTGCTGTTGTTGAGTTCATACTCTTCAACACTGTTCTTCGTATAAGCATATATAAGAAAAATCGTAAAAAAATACGGCACGATAATAAAACCTAACAGCATGAGCAACAAACGACTATGTATACTTTTCACGCGTGACCTCCTTTACATGAAGTTTTTCCTTTTATTGTGCAATCAAAACGAGGTTTGGATGTTTTAGTTGTTCGTCTTGGTGGGTGGTTTTGTGAGGATTTAGGTGGTGCGGGATAAGCTGTGAAAGGTTTTTAGCAAGATATTTTGAATCTGACAGATTAACCTTTGAATCCGACAGATTGCCGTCGCCAACAATACAATCAGCTCGGGTGAAGACGCATTATCCTGGTGCACCCTCAACACTGCGAGCACTTACTGTCGACTTTCATGAAAATACTGTCCACTTTTCGAATTTTACTGTCCACTTTCGATAAAATACTGTCCACTTTTACACATTTACTGTCCACTTCACGATCTTTACTGTCCACTCCAAATTCACCTCTCCCTCAAACCCTATTTATAACATCAATTTCGTTATTGCCACCACACTCAAAATAAGTTACCATTACAGGGGTAACTTTTATATAAAAGAAGGTAGATAAAATATGAACAAACGTGTTTATTTGTTAACGATCGTATCGTTTGTGGTTGGGATGGTCGAGCTGATCATCGGCGGTATCCTTGACCTGATTGCTGACGATCTTGGTGTTAGCCTCGGTAAAGCGGGCTTTCTGATCACGATCTTCTCGCTCGTGTTTGCCATCGCGGCACCTATCCTGCTTACGATGACCGCTCACATCGAGAGAAAACGTCTAACCATTATTTCTTTATTTGTGTTCCTAATAGGAAACACACTTGTAATCGTGAGTCAGACGTATTCGATGCTGCTCATTGCACGAATTCTATCAGCGGTTAGTGGTTCGTTGCTCGTTGTACTCTGTGTGACGATGGCTTCTAACATTGTCGAAGAAAAATACCGAGCTCGCGCAATTGGCGTTGTGTTCATGGGGATCAGTGCTTCGCTCGTACTCGGCATACCGGTCGGTTTAATGCTCGGAAATACGTTCGGTTGGCGCGCGCCATTCATCCTGATCACAGCACTTACCGTTTTATCCATACTCGGTGTGCACTTCTTTATGAACACGTTGGCTCCAAAACCAGCGATTCCAATCAAAGAACAGCTGCGCACATTAAAAAATCGTCGTATCTTGTTTGCGCAGATTACGTCGTTCCTGTTCTTAGCTGGTCATCTAACGTTATACGGGTACCTGACTCCGTTTTTAAAAATGGCGCTTGGACTTAACGGAACATGGGTGAGCATCGTATACTTAATATTCGGTGTTGCCGCGGTCTTTGGCGGTGGAATCGGTGGTATGCTCGCTGATAAGTTCGGTACAAAACCTACGATTATTGGCGTTATTATTGTTTTCGCGGTCTCAATCTTTATGATTCCTTATACAACGTTTGCTTTTCCGCTATTTTTAGTAGTCATGGTGATCTGGAGCATGCTCAGTTGGGCGATCACGCCGGCGATGCAGAGCTATTTGATCGAGTCATCACCTGAAACATCCGATATTCAGCAGAGTCTGAACAACTCAGCGCTTCATTTCGGGATCGCGTTCGGGTCCATGATCGGTGGAATCGTGATTGAGAACGCATCTGTCGAGAACAACGCAACGGTCGGTGG
The DNA here is from genome assembly GCF_049537595.1 of Fictibacillus nanhaiensis. GTDB lineage: Bacteria > Bacillota > Bacilli > Bacillales > Fictibacillaceae > Fictibacillus > Fictibacillus nanhaiensis_F. Next base: position 20,602 of record NZ_JBMULM010000001.1, on the reverse strand, counting down.
ACTGCTGATCATCTTAGCACTTGGTACCGCTGTGCTTTCTATGACAAAAAAAGCACGCCGGTCTGCAGAATCTGCACATACTATTAGCTAGGTTGCGAAAACTATGGCATGATGAAGGTAGAGAAATTTTTGGTAAGTTACATTCTTTTGAGGAGGTGAAACCATTACAATCGTAACGATGTAATGGTGAACAAATGAGTATTCATATCGGCGCAAAACAAGGTGAAATCGCAGAAAGCATCCTATTACCAGGGGACCCGCTTCGTGCAAAATATATTGCAGAAACATTTTTAGAAGACGTAACATGCTACAACGAAGTGCGCGGCATGCTTGGGTTCACAGGAACATACAAAGGAAAACGCGTATCTGTTCAAGGGACAGGCATGGGGATTCCTTCAATCGGGATCTACACAAACGAATTGATTCGTGAATATGGCGTAAAAAACTTAATCCGCGTTGGTACGTGTGGTGCGATCCAACAAGACGTAAAAGTGCGTGACGTAATCCTTGCGATGACAGCATCAACAGATTCTCGCATGAACCACTTGACGTTCCCTAACATCGACTTCGCACCTTGCGCAAACTTCGATCTTTTAAGAAAAGCGTATGAAGCTGGAACGGCAAAAGGCTTAAAGATCAAAGCAGGTAACGTGTTAACAGCAGACTTGTTCTACCGCGACAGCATGGATATCGTGAAAAAGCTTGCGGATAACGGTGTGTTAGCGGTTGAAATGGAAACAACAGCCCTTTACACGATCGCAGCGAAATACGGTGTGAACGCCTTGTCTATCTTAACTGTAAGTGACCACATCTTCACAGGTGAAGAAACAACATCTGAAGAGCGCCAAACAACGTTCAACGATATGATTGAAATGGCTTTGGAAGTTGTGAGTACACAAGAATAATAATAAGAAAACTGCACTCTGTATGGATAGGGTGCAGTTTTTCTTTCCCTCTATAAGGACTCGTTTTCTTCCCTTTTTGCTTTTTCTTTCATGTAATCCTCATAAGCGTCTTTAACTTTATCTTTTTTGGGAGCAATTTTAGAGATTCTTTGGTGAAGGTCATTTAGAAGGTAGATTCCCCTAAATAAACAACCGGCGATAATCGCAAAAGCAATAACTCCCCCAATCTCTGGACCAAGCATAAGTAAGAACGCACCTAACAAACCACTTAACACAATCGATAATAAAAGATACATACGAATCTTTCCTTTCAATTTCTATTTTAATCAATCATTCTCATCAATCTGACCAGTAAAAAAGGCTATCAAATATCTTATACTTGCCTCCAAGATCAGGAATGCAAAGTAGCGTGGGGATATCCGCTTTAAACGGAAGTTCTTGTTCTAAATATTCTTTCTCTAAAAAAGAATACCCATATTTTTTGAGGATGGCTTGAATTTCGTTAAATTCGTTATCCCAATCTCCAAAAGGTAGTTTCCCAAAGTCTTCACTTAGTTCTGCAAATGAATGGTTTTTGCTAAACGTTTCGTAACTATATCGAGCTTTTACTGATTCATTCTTTTCTTTATAGCGTTCATCTTTTGAGAATATAACAACTGGAGCTAACCTGTTAACATATAAGACAACACCTGTATAACCTGTGGAAGTAACCCAAACATCGTCTTTTTCGTAATATTTCTTGGTTTCTTTTTGGATGATGCTGCGTCCACCTTTTTTAACACAGAAAATTTCTACGTAAGATGCATACCCACTGCCATAGTGATCAAATTCTCCAAAACAATCAACAGAATTCGATTTTTTTAGAGATTCAAACAAGTCTAGTATATGATTTTCTATTGTTTCTTCGTTTTTTGTGTCATAAGGATGAGCAACACCAACTGGTTCGCCTGAAATGATTAACTTGAGTTGTTCGTTGTCAAAGCGCATTTAAGTAACACTTCCTTTTTGCTTGTAGAATTTAGTGCTCTTCTTATATCGGTAGAAATGATTGGCTTCACATAAAAAAATAAGGCTCAAAAGAGAATTTTAAATATCCTTTCGAGCCTACTTACTTTTTATTTAGTATCTTAACTTCATCAATACACTCTTAATCTCTTCATCATTCATCATCAGTTCCGAATGTTTCTCTGTAATCTTAGCCAGTGCCACATCATGATAAAAGAACTCAATAAAAACCTTGATAAATGGTCGAGATTTTGTTTTCAATGCTTGCCAGCTCTGACTTTCCATCCCTGCAAAGATGACTTCCGTCTCATCAACGACAACAAGACGAAAACGCTCCAGGGAGTGATGTTCTTGTGCAGGGATCAAAGTATGCACATGAGACAGGGGCGACTCCAATTCACCTACAACAAGCACTTCCACATCCACACCCTGCTTTTCCTTTTCTTGCAGAATCGATAGAATCTCTTGAATATCGTCTTGCCAGCCAGAAACGCGAATGGATTTCTCCGCCGTTTGGAGAAGCTGCTTCGTTTGTGCGCGAATCGACGAATCAACCTTCAGACTCCAAACGTGTTCATCGTAAAATTTCCGCTTCGACGTATTATTTTTGAGCTGCTCTACGTTTTCTTGAAATTCTGTAGTCAGCTTCTCAATCACGATTGATAACGGAAGCGCAGTATACAGCTTCTTTTTTTCTGACACCGAATCCAGCACCATGCCTTTTTCGATCATGCGCGATAGCACTTCATATATCTTGGATTTCGGAACACCGGAGTATTTAACGATATTTGTCGCGTCCATTGGTTCCTCGCTTGATGCAAGAACCTCGAACACCTGACTTTCGTATTGTGAAAAACCGAATTTTTGTAGCATGGTTCCTCCTAAAAATAGCCTCTTATCTTCTACAGCTATCTTAAAACAATTATGGCCTTACTACTAGTCCTTGAAACGTTTCTTTGTATCGCCAATAGAATGATTCTCCCACAATATTTTTTGTTTTACTGTTTAATGAGCTTAGACTAGTTATTTATGCAAGCTTTGGTTTTTAATATCTTGTCACTTGTATGTTCTTAATGAGTTTCATCATCAGCAGACCGAATATAACTCACCTATTGAAATCAAACTCCCAAATATTAGCCATTCACTAGCAACAGTTTTGTAAGATTCTATAAACCAGTTAAACATTTTTTCATTCCTGTCAAAATTCACAATTTAGTTAGAACGAATTCAGTAAATCTCTCCTACTTTAGTTAAATATACTGAACTGAACCAATTGTAATTAAAAAAAACACTTGACCGCCTTTTGTTATAGACAATTAAGTGTTTTCTTTTTTTTTGGCCACTTTTCTTCAAACTCTCTCATTTCCTCTATTAGATTTAAATCTAGTTCTTCGTTGTTATTATTCGCATATTTATATTCAAAATACTTAATTCTAGCTGTTGGACCAAATTTACTTTCATGCCATTTTGTATAATCAAAATGAACATTTAGTTTTCCTGTATCACTTAATAATATTGTTACTGAAAACCAAGGATCTTGTTCATTTTTTATAAAAACGTTTTGTAGTTCAGCCGTTAATTGAAATAATTTGTGAAGCTCTTTATTATAGATTCTTTTATCTACACTATATAATTTCGGAATATAATGTGAAAAAATGTGTTGTTGCTCACCTTTAGGAGTAAAAAAGAAATATACTCCTCCTTCTCCATCTTTAACTTCACCGTTAAAACAAAAGTTATCCCACTCAGTTGGTATCATATCATTAACTTGTTGAGCAATTGATTTATATAAAACATTTAATTCCGTCTCAAAACCAATCAAATTTAATCCCCTTTTTTAATATATTTGTTATATTATTATGTTTCTAATACAAAGCAAAATTATTTTTTCCCGTCCATCTTCTGTCTTAAATACTCTGCAATATCTGTCTGCCCAAACTCTCTCGCATATTGATATGCATTCATATTTTTCAAGCTCTCTCCCGCATATCGTTTCGAAATGTCAATTCCTGATTCTACTAAGAGCTCAACTATGTCTTTATGCCCGCCATAAATTGCTCCGAACAATGGATTCCTTTTTGCTAAGCTCTCATCTAATTCTGCCCCTGAATGTATCAAATATTTTACGAACTCCAGATCCCCTGCACCTGCTGCTAAATTTAATGCTGAAGCATCAAAAGTTCCACCTTTTGTGTTAATATCGATTCCTTCTTCAACTAGATGTTTACATATTTCAAGATTTCCATGTTTGGCAGCTACATGTAGCCATGTGCCAAACGTTGTCATCGTGTTTAAGACTTCTTTGTCCTGACCAATTAATAGCTTAACTTTATTGTTCTCGAAGTTTTTAATGGCATGCCTGATTTCTTTATATAGATTCATATTAACCACGGCCTTACCTCCATATGAATACGTAAACATTAATAAGAACACTACCAATTGCTAAGCTCTCTAAAAGTATCCTCAAGATAATCGTTAAAAGTATCACACTTCTATACTATACAATTCTATCATTTGAGTAATTAAAACACTGAATATCTGCCATCCTATACTATTACTTTCTCTGTTACAAACTCTATACGTATCCTTCACATATTCCATCGTTCAAAGATAAAATATGTCATCTTGAGAAAAAAATCTTGAATGACATGTTGTCATTCAAGATTAAAATCAATCTTTCTTAAAAAAATTTATTCATCATGTGTTTCATGTAACATGCTTAAAAATTGGTTAATATCATTGGCAAGAAAGTACATATTACTCATGTCATCCGGATTCTCTGATTCTTGTTCATGATCCCAAAAATAAATATTTTCATAATAAGATTCATTCGTTCCCAAACAAATCACGTTACCTGCAGAATCATCTGCAATAGGAATGAACCCGCTCGGAAGCCTATACTCATATATATCGATTACCTTCTCTAAATTATCGTACATATTTCCGATCCCATTAAATACATTTAGTACACTATGCCCTTTTTCATCTGATATTTTAAATGTACTAGCGGAAGGGTAACCACCATTCCACTGAAGTAAGAATTGTTTATATTTTTCGGTTAACTTTACTTCGTTTTCATTTTCAAATTGTTTAATGGTTTCTATTGAAATTTTTTCGTTATTACTTCCTAGCATTATCATTGTAATATCCTCCTCCGCTTTACTTAAATCATATACTGCACGCTTCCAATTTCCATGCATTAGTATTAAAAAACACTTGTTACCTTATGAGGGTAATCAAGTGTTTGTAATTAATTCTTTTATAACTTTGACTTTTTCATTTACTCAATAGGTCACATGCTTCGGTGAACTATGGTTGATTATATTCACTTTACCTATTTGCTAGCTCTTTAAAGCCAAAACTTCTTCTCGATTGTAGTCAATCATTGCTAAAAAAAATTCAGCAAAATTCTCAAACCTATCTATTTCTTCTCCAGCAAACCAAAGTATTTCTCCTGGTTTAGCTGAATTTGGTAGGCTTAATACAAATAGATCCTTATCATATTCCGTAGCAGCTATTGGCAATAGTTCACTTCTACTAACACCACTTTCTTTTAATACCTGATCATCAATAGCTGTTAATAGCATTTCAGCATATTCTTTTTTAGTGGAGTCTTTCAGTTGTTCAGTACCAAATAAGTCTACCGTTTGATAAAAACCTTTCCAACCATTTGCATGTTGTAAGAAGTCTCGATACGTTAAGTCCAGTTTATAACCTAACTCTTCTTCAAGATCTAGAAGACTTTCTTCAGTTGCTCCTACCTCTGGAAAATGATGTGGCCAAATTTTCTCTACATCTTGTTTCATTAATTCTTGTTTTACTAAAATTAAAGTTGCTATCATGTCTTTCCAATTAATCATCTTTTAGTTCCTCCTCTACGAATTTAAATTCTGTAGGTTTATAACCAACAGGATATTTATTAGCCTGTCCTCCAATACTCATATTAACTTTTGGATCAAGATCTAACCAACTATGTGGATCCGGTTTGCCCATCCAAGTTGTATCAGGAACATGACCAACATGCCCTTTATATGCTTCTCCATTGTCAGCCGCTCTTTTTCCTTCGAGCCTTGCTGCACGTGAAGCTTCTTGTCTTAGTTTACCTTTTGTTGACACTCTTCCTGTAGGAGATAATACTCCAGCTTCCAAAGCTTTATTAGAGCCTTCAACATAGGCCTTAACTTGCTCTATCTGTTCATCCGTCGCTCCTGGTGGTGCTTTTACCTCTACAGTACCACTTAGCTCACCCGTCCCTCTAGTAACCGAAGCCTGCTGCATCAAATCCTTAACAGTCTTCGTCTCCGTGCTAATCGTTCTAATCACATGACCGGTCGGTGACGCAAACGCGTGAACTTTAAATCCTACTGGAATGTGTGTGTTGCCTACGTTATGCTTTATGGTCTTAGCCATTTCTTCAGCCTGCAAAACCTTCTGTCTCGCATATTGAGTGCTGTAAGGGAATTTCGTTTGAACAAATTTCCCCATATCTACTTTACTCAAACCATATCCTGCACCGCTTACTCCTACGATTGCAAACGCATTAAACAGACTCTGGTTACGCTGTTGTTCCGTTAATTCATTGCCAAACATGTCTTTCCCTGTGAAGTACTCCCCAAAACCGTTCGCTGACACAAGTCCATATATGCCATATTCGGCCTTTTGGAGATTCTTGAGTCCTTGCGCCGTTCGGTGGGCATCAAGCATATGATTCGCGGCGTTTGCTCCTTTTACCGTTTTGTAGATGGCCGATCCACCTTTACCGATTCGCCCAGCCCAACCGACGAACGGAACGAAGCCTGCTGCTGCCATAGCGCCAGATGTCACGCGTTCCGCATCACTCAGCTTGCGTCCTGTGACAGGATCAACGCCCGTTGCGGCTCGCTGTGTATCGTAATATCCGGTTACTTCACCTGTAAACGTACAGACAGTGTCCCACGCCTTTTCGTAAAAAGGTCTGTTTTCCATTTCTTCGATTTCTTTTGCAATCTTTCGATCCTCTTTTTGCTGCTTTTTAAACGTCAGATAATCAGAGGTATCCTTTTTCGCTTGTCCGATCGCTTTGTAGACTTCGCTATTTTGGTAAGCTTCCGCGTTAAAGTTGAGCGGAGATATGGTCTCCCCTTGCCTTGTTGCTTCCATTAGCTGTGCGAACAGCCCGTAAATATGCTGTTCTTGGTTTTGTGAAATGCTGTACTCTTCTGATAAGCGTTGGTCGAACTCGTTTACTTTCTCGACCGTATCAGATCGTTTTTTCTCTGCTTTATCCATCTGATCTTCGAAGGTATCTTTAGAAAATACCGATAAAGAGACAAGGTCATTGACTCTATTAAAAATATGCTGCAGAGCTTCTTGTTGATTAGCGACCATATCCTTCGCCTGTTTTCCCGCTCGCTCCACGTTCTCTTCTAAAAAAGGCACCTGCACGAACGTGTCTCCAGAAAGATCCACATCCTCCGTATCTCCAGGAATGCCTTTAAAAAAGCCAACATTCGTATCGATCAAGCGAATCCATGCATCGATAACATCCATCTGCCCCTGGTAGAATCCTTTGATTGCATCTGCTCCATGTCCCTTAAAGTCATGGTTCTTTACTATTTTACTAAACTCTTTTTTTAAAGTCTCAAATTGTTCTCTTAATTGCTCATAATGGTGGGCTCGTTCACTGGTTGCAGCTTTTAAGGTTGAGGCTTCGTATACTTTGCTTCCCATTTACTTTTGCCCTCTTTCGTCTGTAATGTTTTCCTATTTTACACTTCCTTTATTATCCAATAAGTAAACCGTGATTTTCAATGAAACTTGTGTACCATTTTACTTACTGATTTTACGGTACGTGTTTTTATTTTTGTTACGTGTTCACCGGTAAAATGGCTGTTTTCACCTGAGATATGTTCGCTTCCACCGGTAACATGTTCACCACCACCTGAACTCCAACTCTCACCACCGATAATTGCATAACTTTTACCTGTACAGTCCTCCCCGCAACTAAAAAACCAAGTCATAGGACAGATTTCACCGAGAATACAGTGATTGAGGGAGGTGACAGATGAATTTGATAAAAAAATTCGCATTAGTGAGCATGCTCATGTTCATTTTCATTCTTTCTGGGTGCAGTGATGATCCGGTTCAGAAAGATCTGCTTCACTACGTAAACGAAGAGATGCCGGATCTGGCAGATGAGGAAACAAAGGTTGTCGGAAAGTATGAAGCGGTAACAGGAGTGAACTACACAGATAACTACACCCTTTACGATGCTTTGAAGTTGGAGATTATTCCAGAATACAACGCGTTTATACAAAAGCTTGAAGCTGTCGAAACAAAGACTGACGAACTTCGAAAGTTACATGAAGACTTTATTGAAGCTACAAACCTACAGGCGAGCGCGTTTCTCCTCATCGTGACCGCGATTGAGAACCAAGACAGCAGCACGATTAACGAAGCGAACGAAAAGCTCAATACTGCGCGTAAAATGATGCGAGATTATCAGAACGATGTGGAAAAGTTAGCGAAGAAGCATGATGTGAAGTTGGAAAAGAAAGAGAATGACGAGTCCCTATAATAAAAAGTAGATAGACACAAAGAAGACGATCACTTCACAAAGTGACCGTCTTTTTATATTAGTTCAACGGAGTTGGTTCATAATCAATATCGTACTTCTTCGTTAATTTTTCCATACCTTCATGAAACTCTTGAATCGCTTCTTGATATTGAAGTCCTTTTTCGTTTGATTTTTCTATTAAACTCTTGTCTTGTTTTTCTAAGGCTTCCTTCTCCAATAACAAGGCTTCTTGATAGATTAAGGACGCTTTTTCCATCTTATCTGTTTGTGCTTTAAGCTCTTTTGTTTTCGGATCGATTTCTTTTGCTCCCTCTACTACTTTATCGTAGAGTGGGATGACCTGATTGACGAGCACATCGTATAATTCTTTATCATTTTTAAAATTTTCACCAGAAACGGAAGCTAGAATCTGATTAGCTTCTACCTCATATTTAGAAATTTGAGCGATGTCTTCATTAATAACTTTAACGATCTCTTCTTGTTTTTCTTTGTCAGACATTTCTTTTTTAGTAGAAGTCTTACTCTCGCTACATGCTGCAAGGATGAGAATAAGAAGTAAGGAGAATGTAATGAAGGTCGGTTTACGCATAAGTTGATGTTTCCTTTCTACTGTTTAATAAGCGTTTCAACTTTTTTGATATAAGCGTCTCTTCGTTTAAGATAGCGCGAGACTTGTATTCTCTTTAGAAGTAACATCATTAAGAAACCAAATACAACACCCATCAGCGATACCCAGTTTCCGCGTATAAGCATGACCAAGTCGCCTACAAACATGTAGCAGAATAAGGTATAAACAGCCGCGAGCATGATGTTAAAGAATTGAAGCTCCTTAATTCTTCCTTTTTCAGAACCTGTTATAGACTCCTCCTTATTCCGTTGAGATAGGAGTTGCCATTCCTGCGTTATGATTATGTAAGGTTCAATAAACCATTTTCCGATTTTCTTCATTATTTTATAATCCTGACTTCATAGATTTTAATTCTATCCGCCTTCTGTTTCAAGGCACTTTATAACTATTGCTATATATTAAGCCTCTTTAAATAGCGTGCCAAATGTTCTATTTTAGGTCTAATACCAAAATATCCGAATTTGTAAAAGTGTAAATATAACATACGAATTAAATTTTTCTCAATTTCGACATTATTTGACTTTACAATGTCTTGTTAAATCTAAATTTTAATAGTATGACAAATTCGTAGGGATTGAGAAGTATGGTTTAAATAAAAAGTTTAAAAGATTACTAGCTTCTTCACTTGCTGTTAGACTAATCTCCTCTCAAGTGGCAATACCCGCACTAGCTAATTCGAATGTTCACGGCACAAAGCCGCAACCGACACGTGGCTATCACTCATGCATACAAATGATACGCATGCATGCACATTTAGATAATGTGGCACAATTACAGCGATTAAAGAAGTACGCGCTGAAAAACCAAATGCTCTAGTATTAAACGCCCCTGCATTAATCTCTCCAACGCCATCGACATGCCTAATTTTTTTGTTTGTCTCTGAGGAACAAGTTGAATAGTTTTCTCTGAACCTTTAAACATCAGAAATTCGATATGTGAAGATTAATTTTATATCGATAGTAAAGTCAGGGAGGATATTATTATGAAGAGTGAATTCCAAAAAAAATTAGGCTACCATACCCCGATCGATTTGGAAGTTTGGCAGCCTAACTGGTGTTTTGTTATCTTATATTACTATCTCAGTCTATTTCAAGTTTTTTTTGGTAGTGGCGCATTAGGTATTAAAGCTTATTAAATTCTTTTACAGTTATACTCTACAGAAACATCTATACTTTTAAAATACTTAGAAATTCTTCAAAGCTTTCACTTTTCTTATATGTTACAGAATCTAGAGAGTTTTGAACTAGAAAGACATGCCTAGTTTTCATTCCTATTATCACGCAAAAAAACTCACAATAAATTTATGAGTCTTTTTTTGAAATAAATGCTTCTTTTACTTAATACTAACTGACAACTCGTCCCCAGCATGTTTTGATGTAAATTCTAACTAAACACGCTATCTTCCCTCATCATCCGCACGGGTCTTCACTACTTTGGCACCCCGATCACCTTTAATCTTCACTTGATATTTTCCGTTCGGCTTAAACCAAGGTGCTGTCTGAACATCCACTTTTCCTGAACCCTGAAGTTTAAATCCTTTCTTCGTCACGTCAGGTATTCTTGCAAACTCCTTTTATCTCGATTAAATTCAGCATCCCAGCCGCAAACAGAAAATGATGATTCAGCGACTTATATTGAAAAGGAATTGGTGCTTCAGGAGGGTTATTAAAGATATTCATAAATCATGGTAACGTTTGGTGCAGATCGCACTGTCAATATCCCCAAGTATGGGAACCAGGTCCATAACGTGGAGGATAGCCTATCCTTCCTTCATACCCTTCATTCTCCATACAAAGCAAACATTTCGGATAATTCGAATCCGTTACCTTCATCTCTTTTTCCATAGCAATTTGTTTAGGATCTTTTTCTGGTTTTAAAAGATTAATAGTAATGTCAAGCTCACCATAAGTAGTCTCTGCTTGAAAGCTAATATTTTTTGCAATCCTTTTTGTTTGAATATAGTTGCTGTTTTTTCTTAAATCATAAAAAATGTCGTCGCTTTCTTCGGATTTTCTTTGTATATCTCGAAAAAAGTTCGGTTCAAATCCGACGGACGCGGCATAAAAATATCCTTGATCTTACTTGAAATGATTTCTTTTTCGTCCAACAGATCTCTTATTAATCCTGTTTCTACAGCATATCTTTCAATGTCTTCTAATAGATCGGGGATTTCTACGTCTATCGCTTCATGGCTTTCATCCAAACGATTTAATTTAAGAAGGGCAATTAATTGGTTACGAACATAGATCTGATCACGCTCGTCAATAAGATTTCGGGTAATCGCTTTTTGATAAGACTTTGTATAACACAGTAAATTCTCACTGAATGAATGCCTCTTACTCGTTATATCCTTCAGGATGTGATTGGTGCCATTTCCATGCATCTTCGATAATTTTATGAATGTCTGTGTGCTTTGGCTCCCAGCCTAAAATATTCATTGCTTTTTCCGAAGAAGCAATTAAACTTGCAGGGTCACCTGCTCGTCTTGGTGTGACTTTTTCCGGAATAGGATGTCCCGTTACTTTTCTTGCAGACTCAATAATTTGTTGAACGGAATACCCCTTATTGCTTCCAAGGTTGAAAATATTACTTTCGCCACCATTTTGAAGATAATGAAGAGCTAAGATGTGAGCATCAATCAAATCTTCTACATGAATATAATCTCGGATACAAGTCCCATCTTCTGTGGGATAATCATCTCCGAAAATAGAGATGGATTCTCTTTTCCCAAGAGCGACCTGAAGCACGAGAGGAATGAGGTGTGTTTCGGGACTGTGATCTTCTCCAATCTCACCCGTGGAACGTGCTCCTGCTACATTAAAGTAACGAAGAGAAACATATTTGATACCGTAAGCTGTGTCACACCATTTCATTAGTTTCTCCATGATCAACTTGGTATCGCCATACGTACTTGAAGGATTCGTTTCCATATCTTCTGTAATCTGCATAACATCCTGATCTCCATATGTTGCTGCCGAAGAAGAAAAAACGATATGTTTCACACCAAATTCAACCATAACTTCTAGTAACTTTTGAGTTCCGTATACGTTGTTATCAAAATAATTTAGAGGGTTTTCCATTGACTCGCTAACAAGTGAATGTGCAGCAAAATGAAGAACTCCTGTAATTTCTTCATTCGAGAAAACAGATCTTAGAAAATCTCCATCACGAATATCTCCTTCATAAAAAACGGCATCCGGATGCAACGCCTGTTTATGACCCGTTTGGAGGTTATCTACAACAACCACTTTATACTTCTGTTGAATTAACGCATATACGGCATGGGAACCAATGTAACCTGCACCACCGAGAACAAGAATACTCATCTATACGACCTCCCTAGTAATCTCCTTAGCACCATCACCAATACTCGCTACATAAAAGTCAGCATCATAGCCGATTTTCTCTTGATACTCGCGTCCAACTTTTATAATAAATTCATCCACTTGATCACATTCAATAATGGCTATTGCACAACCACCAAATCCAGCCACCCGTCATACGTGCACCTAATACACCTTCTGCTCTCTATTACGCAAATCTTCAAGTGCTTTAATTTTATACATATGAGTCTTTAGAAGTAATAATAATCTTAGAAGATTTAATTTTAAAAACAAAAAAGGAGAAGGACACAGCCTTCTCTTAAGAACGTGTAAATAAGTACTTAGCTACGATTACTTAAGAATACTCATTTACTATTACTGTTTATTATGTTTCATTTGTTTAAAACTAACCGATACCTCGTCCCCCACATGTTTCGAACCAAAATCCAACTCAACACGCAATCTTCCCTCTTTATCCGCACGAGTCTTCACTACTTCAGCACCCCGATCACTCTTAATCTTCACCTGATATTTTCCGTTCGGCTTAAACCAAGGTGCTGTCTGTACATCCGCTTTTCCTGAACCCTGAAGTTTAAATCCTTTCTTTGTCACGTCAGATAATCTAGCAAACTCCATTTCGTCTCGATTAAATTCAACATCCCAGCCATAAACGTAAAGGATGATTCAGCCGACTTGTATTGAAAAGGAATCGGTGCTTCAGGCGGATTGTTAAAGATATTCATGAATCGTGGCAACGTTTGGTGCATATCGCGCTGCCAATATCCCCACGTATGGGAACCAGGTCCATAACTATCCCACACATGCGAAATGTTCAGTTCTTCTAACCGATTATGCATACTCGTTGACATTACAAAACATGTTTCTTCAACCGGAGATTCCAAACCACCATCCAACGGTCCGCCCGCTTCACCTGTTCCCGTGTGTATGGCGAGATCTACACCTTCCAAGTTTTCTGCTAAATCCCAAGGATTATGGCTTCTCCAAATGATCTCGTTCGTTTCTCTGTCACCCCAAACCGTTCCAGGTGGCACTTTTTCCTGGTTCTGAAAAATTGTTTTCTCTAAAAACTCAGGGTCTAAGTTCGTATCAAGTACACCTGAAAACGAAGCCGCTGATACAAAAAGATCGGGATGTCTTGCCACGTATGACATCGCACCAAAGCCACCCATGGATAAGCCAGCTACTGCTCGTCCTTCCCGTGTTCCTTTTGCACGATAATGCTGCTCGATCCACGGGATGAGTTCTTCAATATGATATTTCTCCCACTGAGGCGGTCCATAGGCACCTCCGTTATACCAGTCCGAATAACTCGCACCTCTTCCCGCATCCGGCATAACCACAATCAACGGCAGATCCTCCGTTATCTTTTCAATATCCGTTCGAGCCGTCCATGCTTTATAGTCACCGCAGCAACCATGCAACAAGTAAAGAACAGAATATGTTGCCTTTGATTCCTCATACCCTTTTGGTAAAATGACTCGCAGTGATGTCTGTTTTCCTAATGCCGGACTATGAAGTGTAATGTCGTGAAGTCTCTCACTTAACGGCGTGTCCGAAATCAGCTCCACTTGTGCATGAACCTGCCCACTTGGATAAAGGGGAATGATTAACAGAAGTGCAAGCAAACTCTTAAGTACAATCCTAAACATGACATGTCCTCCTTTTCTACTTACCTTAATTTTCCTTATATAAGAATAAGATTACAGACCATGTATTTAAATTACAAAGAGGCGAACGACATTAAGTGAGTTACAAGTGTTAGGTACAATTTACTTGACTATCATTACAAAAAAAGCTGACCTTATTGATTTCTCTATTGAGAACCTATAAGATCAGCCTAATTTTCTAATCAACTTCACCGTAACAGTGAATATATCTAACTAAATTGTATATTCTATGGTTTCTAATTGTTCGTAGGCGTCACACTAATTGAAAGTGAAATTCAAGTTATTTCTAAACCAAGACGCCCTGCTAGTTCTTTCGTATATTCTCTTTGGTCATCTGTTTCACATTCTGAATATACCTTATTCATTCGTTTTTGCGCAGCCTCTCTATAACCATATTCTTTATAAAGAATGGTTTGAAAATGTACCGGTTCAAAATAACCTTGTTCTTCTCTTTTCTCTAATCCTTGTATAATGTTCTGGATGGTTCGGAATTGTTCAAAATGAGGAAGGATTATGTCTTCAATATCTTGTTTTATACGTTCTTTTAAGTCATCTATATCAGTTGCAGGTGTCAGCTTATACCAAATATCTTCATGTTCCTCCGATTCACTCTTCAGCTCTGAAACTCTTAGCCTTAAGACAGATTCCACTTCAGTTGGAAATGCAGGCGGATCATAAAGATAGTACGTTCCATATAGTTTATTTATAAATAAACCTGTATTAATCGTAAACTCTACATCATCGTTCGTATTCCATCTAGAAGACTGAACATTGAGCGTCCATGAAAACTCTGAAAACATATGCGCAAAATGGTTTCCCTTTTTCTTAAAACCATGCAACTTTAATAGAGGAGCCACCGTTTCCTTCACTAACTGCTTTAATACGTCTTGCATCTTCGTTTTTCTCCTAATCATAAAGAAAGCACGAGAAATCTTCCTCGTGCTTTCTTCTTTAATATATAATCCATATCGTAACGGCAATTAATATGGAAAGCAGCCATAGGGGTAGTGATAATAAAACTCCCCATAACATGATTTTTGCTATTTTTTTCTTTCGTGTAAATGTCATAAAAATAACCTTCTATCTTTTCAAATCATAAATAAGCTTTCTATTTATTATTACGTGCCATTCAAAAAATAGTTTCAGCTAAATTCCTAAATCCTCCCTATTTTAAGATTAAATGTTTTAAAGATGCAAGGAAGTAGAACTGAACAAAGTAAGTTTTCTTCACCTATCCGGAGCCTATACGATTAATAGCTTGCCCAAAAAAATAAACCCCAAAAGCATAAAGCTTTCGAGGTCAACCATACGTCCCGCGTTCTGTTTGCTCATGCATCACGAGCATATTGTTTTTTACATGTTGCGAGATTTCACTCAAGGCATCGATCGCGAGTCCTTTGTTATGAGTCAGCTGATACACGATGTCTTTGAATAGCATGTCCATTTCCTCAAGAATACCGGTTGCTGCCGTGTTGTATAAGTAGATATTGAAATAGTTGGTTTGACTGAACAAAGCGGATTTCAGATATGGCTTGAATTTTTGGACAAGTCCAGGAAAGAAAACAATAAGATTGTCGAGTCCACGTCGAAGACCTTCTACCGTGTCAGCAAGTTCATCAAGTGGCTCAAGCGAGTCATTTACCATCGCACGAAGCTTATCGTCGAAGTCTGTGAACATGCCAGCCAATTTAACAGGTAAGCTTCCGTTTAAAATGACAAACACCGCACCTTTTATCGTATTGGATATGCTTTCTAATACACTTTCCAACATGGCGGTGATTCCTTCTAGCCCAACGAGCAGCGGCAATAAAAATTTATGCGCAAAATCTCCGAAAGCGGCAATAGCTAGCTCTAGTTGAATATCAAGGATTTTCATCCCCATCTTTAAGTAAGGAGAGTCTAGCATTTTGAAATCTTCACTTGAGCCAAAGTTCGGTATGATAATTGACTGAGGTACACCTGTTGAGATACCGCTTGCGAGCAGCTTGTCTCTCTCTGTAAAATTGTCAGCCGTTGCCGTAACATCTGTGCTATAAGAATTCATGTGCTTTTTAACCGTTATATTGTTCTTGCTTAGAATCTTGTAATGAGCCATAAACTCACCAACTACAGCATCCGTAAAATGGTCGGTCCCACCTTCAAAAAGTTCAGGAATCTTTTGCGTTACCATTCTAGGAAGTGTATCGGTTAGATCTTCAACGTTTGAGCGCAGACTGTAGAGAAAGTTTCTAGCGTCTCCAAATAGTGATTCTACGTTTATATTTTTGTTCATGAGGAATTCAACGAGCTCGGCAGGCGGAGAGTTCAAGAAAAAATTTAAAGATTGAACTTTGGATTCCGCGCTATCTAATAAAGTGATGAGATGGTAGATCTCTGTCTTGATAACGTTACCCGTTGTGGTGATTCCTGCGAATAGAGGATTTTCAGCAGCCTCCTCGAACATATCACGGAAAGTTTGTTGCAGCGTATGAAGTCGTTCGTAATAGCGGCTTCCTTCGTGATCAACGATCTCAGCTGAGTTCTGTAAATACGAATGAACGTATCCCATTCGTGTGCCGACATAACCTTCTAAAGACTTCGAAAGCTTGTGCATGTTCTCTGTATTCATATCAATACGCTCAGAACTTCCGGTATGAAGGGAGTGTCCTGTCCAGATGCTCGATACCACGCTTGAGTCGGCTTCATCAAAATGAATCTTCCCAAATCCTGGCTCTCCAGGTTCACCGATCACATAAACCAACTTACCCGTTTCATCCTTACCGATATATCCGGTATGATTGTTAGCAAAATGCATCATATTTGGAATGCCATGATTGATCTCGATCTGTTTTCCCGGGATACGATGACCGAGCATTAAACCGGTTTCTAGACTCGTTAAGACGTCATAACGTCCAAAATAGTTCGTGATGTTATCGTATTCTTTTCCGTAATCTACAACGCCTTCTGGCAGCATAGCAGGATTCAGCGTTACGGTTTTGACATCTGGATTTGCTACCCCTACCGCATTTGCGTTTCCGCCGCCAAGTGAGTTTCCGCACACATAAGAGATGTTTCCATACTTTTTTTCCATATCATCAAAATAATCGCGGGCTGCCTCAACTTGTGCTGGGACCATATCACTTAACAGCTGAAGGTCGGTGAGTAAATCTCTCTTATCCCCTGTGTCGGTACCCGTATAAGCGACGATCACTTCTTTGGTATCGTTTGATGCAAGAGTGATCGCGTTTAAACCATTTACTTCTGATTCTTTTACATCTAAGACGCGGTACGAATTTCCGTTGACTTCAACAACTTGGTTCACTTCGTATTCTTGGTAGGCATGAAATCCCGAAATTTCAACTAAGTCTTGATCGGTAACTGTTTTCGTTTGGGTCTTAATCATATTAACCTCCTATCGCTAAGGCTTTTTAATTTCATTCGGATAATTAAGTTCTAGTTTGTTATCCTTTGTATTGTTGGCACTGCCTTTATTAATGGTGTTGTCGTTTAGGAACACGCTATAAGAACCAGGTGATAGATTCTCCATCTTTTCAAGATCACCTACCATCTGATCAAAAATCTTCTGATCAGGCTTTGCACCTTTTTCTTTCATATATAACTGGATCGTGATTAAGAAGTCTTCTGGACTGGATTGAAGATTTTTCGCTTCGGCCTGCCACTCTTTCTTTGTTTTTTGAGGATTGTTTATATACGTTTCATAAAGACCATCTAGACTTTTTCCTGCTATGGAGATGTAATAATACGGTGTCGTAAACCCTGTTGTAGACGTTTTTTGTATCGCTTCTTCTTGTTTTCCGACTACTGGGTGTTCTTTTACAAAGCCTTCAAGATAAGTATCAAGTGTTTTTAGCTGCTCCTCATAGATCATGGCATACAAGCCGCTCTTGATCGATAATTCGACTTGTCCTTCTTCCGTCCAGATGCCTTCTGGCCGTACTTTGCCTTTGTTATCGATCGGAATCACAGCGAACGTGTGAAAACGTGGCTCCTCGATCGATTCTACAAACACACTCGCTCCGTCTTTGTTGCCGACAATGTTATGTACTTTTACATTTGTTTTGTATGTATCTAAGAAGAATTTTTCTGTTGAAGAAACGACCTTTTCACGACTAGCCTCAGCGATTTTGTCGTTTTCTTTTCCGTTTGGCAAGTCATATCCTTCGCCAGTATACCCCTGAACACTCACAAGTGGATTATCTTCCTTTTTCACCGTTTCTGTTGCTCCTTTCATACAACCTCCAAGTAGCATGATGCCAATAAGAGAAGCTGTAATCATTCCCGTCTTTTTTGTGTGTAACATATGTATGAACCTCCCTGGTTGGTGAGAAATGTGATATCAAGTATACGTCCTATATTATTGTAAAGTTACACATTATTACCTGCCACCTAATATATACCCATAAAAAGTAAAAAAACAACATCAAATGGCTGATGTTGCTGTGAGGTTTTTACTATTTATTTTAATGAATTTGGTAATATTTTAGGACACTCATCTCTTCGTTAATTCTTAATGATATAATCAGGAGCTCCACGCATAAGTGTGTTGTCTTTTTAGCTGTGTCCTTTTTCTTTTGGTATGAAATTATCGTTAAGTATAACGGTGCCAAGAGGAAAATGCAGTTTTTCAATATCAGCTACGAGTTATTCAAAAATCTTTTTATCAGGTTCTTTATTTATGTATCTCATAAATGATTCAATCACAATACGATACTCTTTGGAATTAACTGATAAAGACTAAGCATTTGCTTGGTATTCTTTTTTTGTCGTTTCAGGATTTTCTGAATTTTGATTAACAAAAGGTTCAAGGCTATCACTCGAAATGGTTATGTAGTAATACGGAGTTGTGTATCCTGTTGAGGCTGTGTTTTGATAAGCCTCTTCTCGGATTCCAATTACAGGATGCTTCTTAACAAAAGATTTGAGATAATGATCCAAGTTCGGATACCCTCTGGCCGCAAGTGTGTACGAGACTATCTTAAAAAAGAATAAAAAAATGGAAGCGAAAAAGCCCTACAATGAACTGTATCCCGAATAATGGACACTTATAAAAAGTCCGTTATTCGGGATTTTTTGTGTTCTTTAACAAGAAACCCGTTATAATCAAACCAAACAGGGAGAACGGGGAATCCACATTGAGTAAAATTATCTATAACGAACTTCAAAGAAAACAACTTGAAAACAATCCAAATGTAAGCCATGTTTCAGATCGTTCTATCAGCTATAAACCCGAGTTTAAGGTTCAAGCTGTAAAAGAATATTTACAAGGAAAATTACCAATGGAAATTTTTATAGATCATGGTTTTGATATCGAGATGATTGGAGTCGATAAACCACAAGCTTGTTTAAAACGCTGGAGGTACTCGTTTGAAGCGCATGGTGAGGATGGATTTTACACGGAGCGTCGTGGAAAAGGCAGTACAGGACGTCCTTCTTCGAAGGAACCAACCTTAGAAGAAAAATTAAAGAAAGCAGAAGCTCGAAATGCTTTCCTTGAAATGGAGATCGACTTCTTAAAAAAGCTCAAGGAACTAGAAAGGCAGGCGAAAAAGAAGTAACTACATCTGAGAAGTATCAGCTCATCAATGAAACGATCCGAAAACACAACCTTAAACGCCATGTCTCCCATCTCTGTGAAATAGCTGGTGTAAAACGAAAGAGCTATTATGCCTGGCTAAAAGCAGAGCCAAAGCGCCTTGAACGAGAAACAAAAGATCAAGAGGATTATCAACTCATTAAGCAGATTCATGACAGTAAAAAAGAAAAGCTCGGCGGACGCGTAATAAAGATGCGTCTAGAAAATATCTATGATGTTAAAATGAATCTCAAAAAAATATATAGAATTAAAACAAAATTTAATCTTGAAACAAAAATACGCAGGAAAAATCCTTATAGGAAATTAGCAAAGGCTACACAAGAACATAGAACGTGCCCGAACATCCTGAATCGAAACTTTGTCCAGTCTAGACCTGGAATGGCTTTACTCACAGATATTACGTATTTATATTTGGAGGACAGTTCAAAGGTTTATTTATCTTGCGTAAAAGACAGTACAACCAGAGAGATATTAGCGTACTCTCTTTCAACATCACTAAGCATGGGGATTGTTTATCGAACACTAGAAAAATTAATGGACTCTTTGGACGGGAATGTTTATCCTGGTGCAATTCTTCATTCCGATCAAGGTTTCCATTACACACATCCTGAATTTCAAAAACGAGTAAAAGGATTAGGATTTACACAATCCATGTCAAGGAGAGGGAATTGTTTGGATAACGCCCCTATGGAATCATTCTTTGGGCACTTTAAAGACGAAGTAGATGTCGAATGTAAAACGGTCGCTGAATTAAGGTACAAAGTAGAGGAATACATAGAATATTACAATACAGAAAGATATCAATGGACATTAAGCAGAATGACCCCGGAACAATTCCGAGGTCATCTAATAGCTGCTTAAATGGTCTTTTTATAAACTGTCTAATTTTAAGGGAACAGTTCAC